>CAVVPI010000013.1:0-115473 GCA_963750055.1 uncultured Actinomycetota bacterium
GAGCATGATCAACCTACCCGGCGAACGGTTGAACAACGCCTCACCGCCCACCCTGGCCCTGCTCGCCACCGCGGCCTTTCAGCTCGGACTGGCGCTGGCGCTGCGCGGCCCGGGCGAGCGCTGGCTGCGACGGCCCCGAGCGTGGCTGGTCGTGGTCGCGATGAACGCGGTGGTCCTGACCATCTTCCTGTGGCACATGGTGGCCGTGGTGCTGCTGATCGGCGCGCTGGACGCGGTACACCGGCTGCCCACCCCACCGGTCGGCTCACTGGCCTGGCTGTTCTGGCGCGTGCCCTGGCTGATCACGTTGGCACTGATCCTGGCGGTCCTGGTCGCGGTCTTCGGACGATTCGAACTGCGAAAAGCACGCCGGGCGGATCAGCCAGGTGACCGACCGGGTTGGTTGCCGGCCGCGCTGGCCAGGGGACTGGCCCGACCAGCACCGCGGGCCCTGCTCACTCTCGCCGGCTACGCCGCGGTGATCCTCGGCCTGCTCGGCAACAGCCAGGCGCCGCCGACCGCACCCGAGCCGGCCGGGCTGCCCACCACCGCCCTGCTGGGCTACCTCGCCGGGGCCGGCGCACTGCGGGTGCTCCGCTCGATCCCCCATCCTCGCCGATGACGCCGGCTCCGCGTGGCCCCGCGTCGCCGGCCGCCACCTCCCCGGCCCACCGGCATTCGTCCTGGTCAAGGCGACGCGGTGTCGCGGCGCCGGTACCGGCGCTGGGGTCCAGCCGATTCGGCCGGCAGGTGCGCGCCCGCCATACCGTTACTGATTCGGTAGTCGGATATCAGCAATCCCAGCCTTTCGGCTGGAAAGGTCCGTAACGGTGTCACCGGAGCGCGGGTTGCGCTGCGGTGTCCTGATGACGGTCTCGCGTTTCCTGCTGCCGTTGGTGTGGCAGGGTTGCGCCACCTGCCCGCCCACCCGTGGCCTTGCGGCTGCGGGTGGTGGTGCGGGTCTTCGGTCGGCTCCACGCGGGTTCGGCGCTTGCGCGCCCGGGTCTCCGGCCACTCCGGTACCCGTCGTTACTGCCGCCGCGAGGGCGGCGAGGTTGCGGGCTGCGTTGGCGTCCCGGTCGATGACCAGGTCGCAGGCGTCGCAGGCGAAGACTCGGACGTGCAGCGGCAGCTTGGCTTTCACCGCGCGGCAGTTCGAGCAGGTTTTGGAAGACGGGTACCAGCGGTCGGCGACCACGTGGGTGCCGCCGGCCCAGCCGGTCTTGTAGGCGATCTGACGGCGGATCTCACCGAACCCGGCGTCGGCGATCTTGCGGGCCAGGCGCCGGTTGCGGAGCATGCCGGCCACGTTGAGGTCTTCGACCACGACGGTGCCGTACTCGGCGGTGATGCCGGTGGTGAGCTTGTGCAGGGCGTCAGCGCGCAGATTCGCTACCCGGTGGTGCACGCGGTTACGCTCGGCGTTCGCGGCGAGCCACCGCCTGGACGGCTGCTGTCCGGTGCGCCGGTCCGGCCCCTGACGGCGGGAGACCCGGCGGGAGAGCCGTTTGAGTTGCTTGAGCGCGCCGTCGTAGTGCGCCGGGTTCGGCACGAACCGCACCTCGCCCTGGCTGTCGGCGATCACCGCGAGGCACTTCACGCCCAGGTCCACACCCGCTACCACCTCCGGGCGCGCCGCAGCGCGGTCGGCGGCACGCTGGATCTCGACCTGGAAGGAGACGAACCACCGGCCCCGCTCGAACCTGACCGTGGCCGACAGGATGCGGGCGGTGCCGTTCGCCACACGGCGCTCCAGCTTGCGGGTGGACTCGTGAGTGCGGATCGTCCCGAGCCGGGGCAGCGTCACGTGCCGCCGGTCCGGCTCCACCCGCATGGCGCCGGTAGTGAACCGGCACGCCAGCCGGGCCTTGTGCTTGGACTTCGCCGGGGCATGCCCACCCGCTTGCCCTTACGCTGCCCGCGCTTGGACTTGGCGTAGTTGTCGAACGCCGCCGCCGCGTTCGCAAGGCCCGTGTTGTACGCCTCCTTGGAGTTCTCCTCCCACCAGCCGGCGAAACGCGGGTCGGTCTTCTTGACCTCGTTGAACACCTTCCGCAACGTCGGCAGCGACCACGCCCGCCACGGTGTCAGTTCCTCTTCGGGCATGCCGTACGACTCCTCCGCCTTCCGCTGCCACCACGACGCCATCACCCAACCGACAGCCCAGTTGTAGGCAGCGCGAGCCGCACCACAGTGCGACCGCAGCCGCTGCTCCTGCGCGGCGTTCGGGTCCAGCGCGAAACGGAACGCCTGCACCACGAAACCGGGACGCGGCTCGAACTTCTTCACACCAACGGTTCCTCGCCGGTCGCGGCGGCCAGAGCACGAGCGGCGCGGTTCTTCGCCGCCCGCTGCCCGTACAGCCGGGCACACATCGACGTCAGCACGTCGGCCATGTCCTTGACCAGGTTGTCCGTGGACTCTCCCGGGTCGAGGATCACCAGACGGCGCCCCGCCGCGGCGAGTGCGGCTTGCAGATGCTCCACACCGAACCGGGCCAGCCGATCCTTATGCTCGACCACGATCACGGCCACGGCCGGGCCGGCGAGGACGCGGTGCAGCTCGCCGCGCTTGCCATCCAGGCCAGAACCGATCACGGACACGATCTCCGCCACAGCCAGGCCCTGGGCGTTCGCCCCCTCCACGACCCGTACGGTCTGGCGGTCCAGGCCGCTCTTCTGCTCACTAGAGGAGACCCGGCAGTAAGCGACCACGCGGCCGGCCGCGGCCGCGGCCTCCTCCACGATCCACGTACCAGACGGCGCCTGACGGACAGGGACGGGCATCCTGCCGTCCATCACCCACCGCCACGCGGTCTGATAGGTCACGCCCTGCCGCGCGCCCAGCCTGAAAGCTTCACACGGAACATCATATATAGGGATAGCTGACTACGCCTGCCCATAAAATCGGGAGCTGCTGTCAACCCCCTCCCCGCAGGATTCGTTCCAGGCCGGAGGCGCCCCATGACCCCGATCGAGGCCATCACGGCCTTGGAATCCGTGGCCGCCCGCGAAGTCGGCCGCGGCAGCGCGACACTCGCCGCGCACACCACCGGCTCGCTCTACCGTGCCGCCCGCTCACTCAGTACGACCTCCGCGCTCGACGTTGCCATTCTGACCGGGTTCTTCATCCCCGCCGCGCGGCCACCAGCCGCGGAGACCGACGGTCCACTCGGCGCGGTGCAACTCGCCGCCGCGATCCAGCTCCTGGGCGGTTCCGTCCGGCTGGTCACCGACGAGGCGTGCGCGCCGGTCGCGGCAGCCGCGATCCGGGCCGCCGGGCTCGACACGCCCCTCGACATCGCGCCGGTCGTCGGATACGACGAGTGGGAACGGCAGGTGCTGCCCGGCTACGCCGGGGTTTCGCACCTGATCGCCTGCGAGCGGGTCGGCCCAGGCGTCGACGGGCGTCCCCGCAACATGCGGGCCCTGGACATCAGCGGACACACCGCCCCGCTGCACCGGCTCTACGGCGCGGGGCGATGGTTCCGGATCGGGATCGGCGACGGCGGCAATGAGCTCGGCATGGGTGTACTCCCGGCCAGTCTGGTCGCCTCGGTGATCGAGCGGGGCGACCAGATTCACTGTGTGGTCGACTGCGACGCGCTGCTCATCGGCGGCACCTCCAACTGGGCCGCCGCCGCGCTGGTCGCCGCGCTGGCGGTGCTCCGACCCGACTGCGGAGAGTGGGTCGAGCTGCTCCGCCCGACCTGGTCGCACCGGGTGCTCACCGCGATGGTGACCGAGGGCGGGGCGGTCGACGGGGTGAGCCGGCAGGCCGCCGCGACGGTGGATGGCCTCGACTGGCCGGAATACGCGATGCCCCTGGCGGAGCTGGAGCGAATCGCACGGTGTGTTAGTTAGGGTCGGTCCCGCCCATCCAGCGCCCTGCGTGGCACCAGGGGAAGGTCACCCGCAGCGGGATCGGGCCGGTCGCGGAACCCGCTGCGCACGCCGGGCACGGTCCGCTGGCTGGTTCTCGCGGGTGGGCCGGCCTGACCGCGGTTCTTCGCCGTCGGCTCGGCCGGCAACCGGTCCGGCGGACTGTCCGGGGCGCCGGTCCGGCTCGCTGCCGATGCACCCCGGCGGATGGTCCGCAACCTGGGCAGGTGCAGCAGGAATGCGGTGACCGCGAAGGTCGCCCAGGCGCCGGCCAGCGCCACCACCTCCTGGTTGTTTTGCAGCAGGTAGTAACCGGCCATGAACGCGACCAGGGCCAGACTGTTCCGCGAGAAGTGGCGACTGAACTCGACGAGGTTCCGCCGCGTCTCGATGGCGACCAGCACTCCGGAGTACGGAAACGTCACCACCATGCCTTGCAGCAGTTGGCCGAAGAGCACCGTCAGGATCGCGCCCACGAAGATCACCAGCAACTTGGCCAGGGCCGGCAGGCCGTCCTGGGTCGCGTCGACCGGCGACGGCACGACGCGACGACGGCGCAGCACCAGTATCACCGCCCCCCACAGGACGAGCGTGCCGATCAGTGCCGGGACGAACGGGACCGGCGCGGCCACCAGAAGCAGCGCACTCGTGGCCACGTAGACCGCGATACCGAGCACGTCCGAAACGGCAATGGGCCAGCCCAACTGGTGGTACAGGACGGTGACGGTGAGGAAGAACAGGTTGAGACCCACCACCCCGAGCACCTGTGCGCCATCCACACTGAACTCGGTCGTCGCCAGCGCGAGGGTCATCGGCAGCGGGAGACTGTAAACGAAGGCTCTCATCCGCACGGACCGGATCAGGCTGATCGCCCACACCACCACCGTAACCAGCAGGATAGCGGCAAGGTTCATACTCAGCCCATCATCGTGGTCGGGTACCCGGTCAGTCTAGAAATCTCGCGACGTTCTTACAGGTCTCGAACGCGTTGACCAGCCGGTCGAGATCCACGGGGTGGACCGAAAAGTGATTCTCACTGATCTCGCCGTGGGCGCTCATCCGTCCCTCCCAGGAACTCGTACCGTCCCAGATGACCAGGTTCAGGTGCAGGCTTCTGTCGACGGTGCCCCAGGGCAACAGACCGACGCGTACGCCGGCCTGGCTTTGCTCGTCGATCAGCGCCTGCAGTTGATCTGTCATCGTGACATAGGCGAATATCCGGGTAATCTGTACGCCCCGAGCGATCGCGTCCAGATTGACCGCCCAGTAGTGGCGGCCGATGTCACTGCTCCACCAACTCAGCTCCCCGCTGGCCCGGGGCATCACGTTGGACGTCGCGTCCAGTCGGGACACGCAGTCCCGGGTGGCGCCCATCAGGTCCTGGTAGTCGGTGCCCGGCCGGATGATCCGGCCCAGCCGCAACTGCTCCGTCTCAACGGTGATGCGCTGGTAGCGGCGCCGCGCCTCGACCGCCACCCGGGTGTCTGGATAGTTCTCGATGGCCTCCCGGGTGCCCACCACGAGCGGGACGATGGCCGAGGCGAGCCACGGCGCCCCCTCCATCAGGGTGCGCAGGTGGAAACGACGTTCGGCCCTGGCCAGCGAGTCGAGGAGCAATGAGATCGTGGTGCCCATCAGACCGGCCAGCAGCGACTCCACGCCGGTCGCGGCCCCGGTCAGATCGAGAGCTACGGACAGGGTCAGCGACAGGGCGATGCCGACCATGGCGACCGGGTCGGTATGCGCGAGCAGCCGGACCAACCCGTGGGTCGAGGCGGTACGGTTCTCGGGGCGACGGCGAAGACTCTGTCCGGTCATCGATCAACCTCCCTGCACGTCAGCCGTTGCGCTGATCGTATGCTGGATCGACAACCAAGATGATCTTGCTGGCCGACGACCGGCATCGCACCCCGTCCCTCGCGGGCCCTTCCCACCGCCGGGCCCGCCCGATCCGACCAAGCCGAACTGCCGCTTCGGCCAGCTGAGCCGGGCCGGGGGATGACCCGTTCAAGCAGGGTGGCGCCGACCGGAGGCGCTCGGTGTAGCCCGACTGCCCAGCAGTTCGCAACCACTCGTCTAGGATGGCGTGTGCTCAACGGAGGACTGCGGCAGATGGATACCTTCTCCTTTCCGTCCCACTCGATCAACCTGGCCACCGGCAAGGCGTCGTTCGAGTACGCCCTGACCGGGCCAGACGGCGAACTGCGGTTCACCGAGGTGATCACCTTCCCGGTGCCGCCGACGCCGCCATCTGACGTCGCCCTCGACGCCTTCCGTCGAGTGCTGGAACTGCTGCACCTGGTCGCCGGGGTGAGCTATTACAAGACCGCCGCGCCGCCGCGCCTGGTCCTGCCGGCGCCACTGGGCGAGGCCGCCGTCGCCCTGGTGAGCGCGGTCTACACCAAGGGCCTGGCCGAGTACGCCTACCGTAACGATCTGCCGTACGTGCTGGAACTGGTCCCGACCGTGCCGGTCGGTACGGCGCCCACGCCGGCCGCACTGGACAACTCTGCCGCACGCCCGTTGAGCGCGGTCGGCGGCGGCAAGGACTCGATCGTCAGCCTGGAGGCACTGCGTCGGGCCGGCTTCGATCCGGTGCCCTTCTCGGTCAACCCCAATCCGGTGATCGTCGCGGTCAACCAGGCTTCCGGGCTGGCCCCGCTCGCCGCCCGTCGGCGGATCGACCCGGCCCTGTTCGAGCTCAACGCGGCGGGCGCGCGCAACGGACACATTCCGGTCACCGCGATCAACTCGCTGATCGCGGTCGCCACCGCCGTGCTGCATCAGCTGGGACCGGTGGTGATGTCCAACGAGCGGTCCGCGTCCGACCCGAACCTGATCTGGAACGATCACGAGGTCAATCACCAGTGGTCCAAGGGGGCGGAAGCCGAAGGGCTGCTGCGGGCCGCGCTGACCGGGCACGCCGGACTGGTCGAGCCGTACTTTTCACTGCTACGCCCGCTCTCGGAGCTGCACATCGCCCGACTCTTCGCCCAGTTCGCCCGCTACGACGACGTGGTGACCAGTTGCAATGCCGCTTTCCGGCTACGCGATGCCAGCGCCCGCTGGTGTGCTGATTGCCCGAAATGCCGTTTTGTCTTCCTCGCGCTGGCACCGTTCATGGCGCGCGAGCGGCTGGTGCGGATCTTCGGCGCCGACCTGCTGGCCGACTCGGCCCAGGTACCCGGTTACCTCGAACTACTCGGCATCGACGCGCACAAGCCCTTCGAGTGCGTGGGCGAGGTGGAGGAGTCGCTGGTCGCGCTCAGCCTGCTGGTGGGGTTGGCAGAGTGGCGGGACGCGCCGGTGGTGCGGGCACTGGTACCGGCCGTTCCATCTGAGGCGTGGAGCACGGTAGACAAATCCGACGTCTTCTCCCCGGGCGGCCCGCACTTCGTGCCGGTCCGCTACGCCAAGGCGCTCGACGCCATCGCCTAGCGCCCGGTCAGCTCGGATCGTCGTCGCGGCCCAGCTCCCAGAAGGCGACGGCAGCCGCAGCGGCAACGTTCAGCGAGTCGACGCCTCGGCGCATCGGGATCGCCACCTGAACATCGCTGGCCCGCAACGCCGGACCGGACAGCCCCGGCCCCTCCGCCCCGAACAACAGGGCCGCCCGCCTGCGCCGGGCCGCATCCAGCCGTTGAATGGGCAACGCGTCCGGCGCCGGGGTCAACGCCAACACCGCGAACCCGGCTTCGCGGACCAGATCAAGCCCGTCCGGCCAAGGCTCCAACCGGGCGTACGGCACGGCGAACACCTCACCCATGCTGACCCGCACGCTGCGCCGGTACAGCGGATCCGCGCAGGCGGGGGTGAGCAGCACGGCATCGATACCGAGCGCCGCCGCACCCCGGAATATCGCCCCCAGGTTAGTGTGGTTGTTGACGTCTTCCAGGATGACCACCCGCCGGGACGAGGCGAGGATCTCGGCCGGTGTGGGCAGCTCACGACGATGAAATGAGGCAAGCACCCCCCGGTGTACGTGGAATCCGGTCGCCTTCTCCAGTACGTCCGGTGCGGCGGCATAGATCGGCGCCGCCCCGGTGTTCAGATCACCGAACTGGTCGACCCGCTTGGCGTCGATCAGAAAGGAACGCGGCGGGTAGCCGGCTCGCAACGCTCGGCGCAGAACAAGCTCACCCTCGGCGATGAACAGGCCGCGCGGCGGCTCCCATCGGGTACGCAGTTCGACATCGGTGAGCGCCCGGTAGTCGGCGATCCGCTCGTCGTCGGGGTCAGTGATCTGTTGGACGGACACGCCGCAGATTCTCTCGCGTTGACAGATCGGCTCAGCGACCGGCCGGCCCCGACCGACGATCGTTCACCTGAGCAGTGGGCGCTGCACCCCGCGGGCACTGGCGGAGTCGGAGGTCAGGGCGCGGCCGGTTTGGTCACCGCAGCCCGCCCGACGGCGGCGACGCTCGCGCCGACCACACCGGCAGCGGCGGTCCGCAGCGTGGTCGGCCGACCAACCGGCGGCACCAACCGACCGGCTCGCCATGCCACTCCGATCCCGGCGGCCAACGCGAAGAAGGCCCCCAAAGTCTGCAGCGCCCCGATCAGCAGCCCGCCGATCCCGAGCAACGGCGCGGCCACCATCAGCAGGACCCCGTCGGCGTAGCTGAACACCCCGGAACGCAGCAACGACCATCCGGTCAGCAACCAGCCGAGGCTGTAGACGACGCTGCCGACCAGGGCGAGCGTACGGGCCTGCGTCCCGAAGACGGTGGCGCCGGCGGGCAGTCCGGCGAAGGGCAGCAGCAGCATTATCCCGGCTACCCCGACCAGTAGTCCGGCGGTGGCGGAGCGCCGGCTGCGCGCAGCCGCCAGCAGGCTGGTCAGCGCCATCACCGCGAGCAGGCCGAGCCAGGTCGCGCCGACCCAGCCGATCAGGTACAACACTCCGCCGTTGGTGTAGTACGGAGCTGATCCGCCTCCGGCGAGTGTCACGCAGCCGTACACGATGGAAAAGCCGGGCAGCAGCCAGACAGCGCCCCTGGCGAACCGGCGCAGCGACCAGGCCCAGGTGGCATCCGTGGCAGGCCCGCTCGACGCGCTCTCGACCGTGAACGGCAACAGGGCGAACCCGCCATTGCGTCGTCGGACGGCCTTTTCTTCCGCCGTGGGCACGACCCACGAGATCTCGCTGATTGGTCGCCTGCGTCTGGCGGAATGAGCCATTGCGTCACCTCGCTCCACTTGTCGAGCGGGTGGGCGGGGCGGACCGGTTCGACGCCCCGGCTCCCCGTCACCACCCGTCGTCAAATGCGATGGTGTCAGTTACCGGGGCGCCCCACCGACGCTTCGCGAATATCGCTCACATTTGGCCGCAGTTGCCGCTGGTGGCTCCGAGACGGCTCGGCGGACCGGTCGGATCGATCAACGCGCCGTTCAGCCGCGCTCGCGAGCCTCCGATTCGGTGAGCAGACTGGCCGGTGAGATCGGCTCGGGTGCCGGCAGCCCCTGCGGCTCAGACCTCGACGTGACCTGCGCCTCCGCGACGCGTACCTGGTTGTTGACCTCCTGTGCGGCTGCCGCAGCGGCCCGTGCGGCCTCGGCAGCCTCGTGCTCGACGGCGTTCGCGTCACCCTCGGCCTGCGGTGCGGGTACGTCGCCAACCATCTGACTCAGGCCACCGAGCGCACCACCCAGCCCTTCAAGGGCCTTGGTCAACTCGGTCGGGATGATCCAGACCTTGTTCGCCTGCCCGTTGGCGATCTGCGGCAGAGCCTGGAGGTACTGGTAGGCGAGGACCTTCTGACTCGGGTTGGCCTGGTGGATGGCGTCGAAGACGGTACGAATCGCCTTGGCCTGACCCTCAGCCTGCAGGATGCGGGCCTGCCGATCACCATCGGCGCGCAGCACAGCGGCCTGCTTCTCACCCTCGGCGGAGAGGATCTGCGACTGCTTGTGCCCCTCGGCATTGAGGATCGCGGCTCGGCGGTCCCGCTCGGCGCGCATCTGCTTCTCCATCGAGTCGCGGATGCTCGGCGGCGGCTCGATAGCCTTGATCTCGACCCGGGTGACCTTGATGCCCCATCGTCCGGTCGTCTCGTCAAGCACCCCGGAGAGGTGCCGGTTGATCTCCTCGCGGCTGGTCAACGCCCGCTCCAGATCGAGGGAGCCGATGACGTTGCGCAGCGTGGTAACCGTCAACTGCTCGATCGCCTGGAGGAAGTTGGAGATCTCATAGGTGGCCTGCGCAGCGTTGATCACCTTGAAGTAGAGGACAGTGTCAATCGACACAACCAGGTTGTCCGAGGTGATCACGGGTTGCGGCGGGAAACTGACCACCTGTTCCCGCATGTCGACCTTGGTCCGCACCGCGTCAACGAACGGAACCAACAGGTTGAGCCCGGGCTGCAGAGTGCGCTTGTACTTACCGAGCCGCTCCACCACGTCCTCGCGCTGCTGTGGCACGATCCGCACGGCTCGAATCAAGGTGATCACCATAATCAGCGCCACAGCGCCAAACAGCGCCGCGACGACAGTTCCCGCTTCCATATCATTCACCTTTTCAGCTCGGTAGCTCACCTGGGAAGGTTTCATCCCGCCAGACCAGGGCAATCGCGCCCTTGACCTCAATCACCCGCACCCGATCGCCAGGGGCGAACGCCTGGGTGGCGTCGTAGGGACGGGCTGTCCACAACTCACCGTCGATCTTGACCAGGCCACTGTCGCTGTCGACCCGCTCCAAGACCAGGGCACTGGCACCGGCGATCGCTTCGATCCCAAAGGGTTGACCCCCATGCTCCGCCGTGGAACGGCGATGCCGCTCGATAGCCGGCCGGGCGACCGCCAGGGTCAACGCCGACACCACCGTGAAGATCAACACCTGAGCGGCCAACGGCGCGCCCAGTGCGCCCGCACCGGCCGCCACGAAAGCCCCGATCCCGAACATGAGAAGGAAGAGCGTTGTCGTGAAGATCTCCGCAACGACCAGCACGACGCCCAATACGATCCACAGGAGCGGTTCCACATTTCGATCCTGTCACGGCCATGCACGTACAGACCAACGGCAATAGTCACGAGCGCGAGCAACATTGCCCGACGTCCCTATTAAGATCATAAGATCTTTATGTCAGAATCAACCCGTTTCTTCGGTAGAGCGCGACCTTGAGAAGAGACCCGATGGCTGCCACCCCCTGCTGCCAGAGACCGCCCGACGACTCGATGGCCTCATCGCCGACGCACAGACCGCCGGACAGGTGCCCGCGCTCGTCACCGGAGTGGTCCGGGACAGCACACTGGTCCACGTGTCGGCCGCCGGCGCGCATCCCGCAGCCAGCGGGACGAATCAGCCGGCGACAGCCGAAGAGATCCAGTACCGGATCGGTTCGATCACCAAAACGATGACCGCCATCCTGGTCCTGCAACAGCGGGACCAGGGACGCCTCAACCTGGACGATCCGCTGGAACGCCACCTGCCCGACACCCCGGTCGGCAGGGTGACGTTGCGGCAGCTCCTCGGCCATGCCGCGGGTCTGCAACGTGAGCCAGACAGCGACGGATGGTGGGAGCGGAGCACCGGGGTCGACCTGGGCACGCTCCTGGCCGGGCTCACCTCGGAAAAACTCGCCCACCCGCCACACCACACCTACCACTACTCGAACCTGGCATACGGCCTGCTCGGCGCGGTGCTGGAGCGGGTCACCGGCGAATCCTGGTGGCAACTTCTCCGGACCCGACTGCTCGGCCCGCTGGACCTGCCCCGGACCACATACCAGCCGGAGGAGCCCTTCGCCCGCGGCTATGTCGTACATCCCTGGCACGGGACGTTGCGCGAGGAGCCACGAACCGACACCGGGGCGATGGCGCCCGCCGGGCAACTCTGGTCCACCCTCAGCGACCTGGCCAGATGGGCGGCGTTCCTGGCCAACCCGGCGCCCGGCGTCCTCGCAGCGGAGACGCTCACTGAGATGTGCGTACCGGTGATGATCAGCGACCTGGACTCGTGGACCGGCGGGCACGGGCTCGGGCTGGAGCTGTACCGCAGCGGCGACCGGGTGTACGTCGGTCACGGTGGCTCCATGCCCGGCTATGTCGCGGCCCTGACGGTGCACCGTCCGTCGCGTACCGGCGTGGTCGCCTTCGCCAACGCCTACGGCTTCCGGACCGGCTCGATCGGTGCCCTCAGCCGGCAGGTACTAGGCACAGTGCTCGACCTGGAACCCGCAGCCGTCCGGCCCTGGCGAGCGGCGACCGCGCCGCCGCCCCCGGAGGTCGTCGAGCTGACCGGCCGCTGGTGGTGGATGGGCCGGGAGTACGAGGCGGCCTGGGACGTCACCGTAAGCGAGTTGGTGCTCACCCGACTGCCGGCCGACGGCGTCGCCCCTTGGCGCTTCGGTGCAGACGCCGACGACCGGTGGCAATGCCGGTCGGGCAGTAACGCCGGGGAGATCCTGACCGTCCGCCGGGGACCGGACGGGGCGGTCGAGGCGCTCGACATCGCCACCTTCATCTTCACCCGTCACCCCGACCGACTGGCCTGACCACCCCTGCCCACCCACCCACATGATCCGCGTGATCAGGGAGCAACTCGCGCGTGTCACCGGCACGTCACGCCCAGCCGTCCCTGATCACACGGATCACGCCGGGCCGGTCACGAAGTCGATCAACCGCTCGACCGCGTTGATCAACGGCGTCTCCACATCCTGGAAGGTGTTCACCCGGGACAGGATGTGCCGCCACATCTCGGCCGGCTCGGTCACCCCGAGCGCCGCGCAGACGCCCTCCTTCCAGGGCCGCCCCGGCGGCACCACCGGCCACGCCCGGATCCCCAGCGCGGCCGGCTTCACCGCCTGCCAGACATCCACATACGGATGACCCGTGACCAGCACGTACGGCGAGGTGATCGTCGCCACGATCCGGCTTTCCTTCGAGCCTGGGACAAGATGATCGACCAGGACACCCAGCCGCCGATCCGCACCGGGACCGAACTCGCGGACCTGCGCACCGAGCTCGTCGATCCCGTCCAGCGGCTCCACCACCACACCCTCGATCCGCAGGTCGTCACCCCAGATCCGCTCCACCAGTGCGGCGTCGTGAACCCCCTCGACCCAGATCCGGCTCGCCTTCGCCACCTGCGCCCGCACTCCGGCGACCGCCACTGAACCGGAGGCGGTCCGTGCCGCGGGCGGATCGTGGCCGGGACGGTGGCGGTCGGCGCAGCGTCACCGGCTCGCCGTCCAGCAAGAAGGCCGCCGGCAACAACGGGAAGTTGCGACGCCGGCCGTGCCGGTCCTCGAGCACCACTGCGCCGGACTCGAACCCCACCACCGCTCCACAGAACCCCGAGTCGGCGTCCTCCACGACAAGGTCCGGCTCGGCGTCCACCTCAGGTACCGTTCTGCGCCGCCGCCAGTTACCGGCGAGCACATCATCGCCATACATCCTCCGCATGACCGGCGACGGTAACCCGAGGCCGCCGACCAGCCACGACGACCCGCCGACCGCAACACCGACCCGACCGGCACGTCGGGCATCGACGCACCAGCGGAACCTGATGCGCCACGTCGCCGCCCGGGACGGCATCCGCCGGCCTGGTCCGCACCCGAGACAGGGTCGCAACAAGCACGTACCCTTTCCTGCATGTCCCCCGCAATGGGCGCAACGACCCTCGCGGCGCGCCGGTCGAGCCGGTTCGTGGCCTGGGTCCGCGCATGGCGTGCTGGCCTGGTGCCGTACGACGAAGTAGCTGACCAGGTTGCCGGTGACGAGGAGCATCTGGTCGCCGACGCACCCGGCGCCTGGACCGACATACCCCTGCGCGAGGCGCTGCCGACCTTCTCCCGGCTCACCCCCGACGAGATCAAACTGGTGCTGCCCGCCCCCGGGGATCCGCGTGGGCTGCCCGGCCCGGGAGCCTTTGCCGGCACCGCCCTGATCACCGGTGAGGCGGTCGTGGCCCGTGGTCTCGGCCTCATCCCCGAGGTCCGCAGCCACACCTCCGGCTCCGGGGTGACCTTCGAAACGGTGCTGTGGCGGGTCTACCCGCTACCGGAAAACTCGCCGGCCGCGTCGCTGACCGCGCCTGGTGCGGCTGAGGCGGAAGCGGAACTTTCCACCGCACTGGCCGAGGCGACAGCGGCCCTGACCCGGCTTGACGTCGCCCAGTGGCGACCTGAGTTGGCCGGCGCGCTGGCCGCCCTGCGCCGCCCGGACAGTGGCATCGACCTACCGCCGGGTTTCGATCCGCGGTCCCGTCGGCTCTTCGCCCGGGCCAGCGTGCTCGACCAGGTGCTGGCGCTGGCCGAGCACGCCGCACCGGGCGGAGCCGTCAACGGCTACGAGGCGCAGCAGCGCGACGCCGCGCTCCGGCCGCTCACCGTGGCCTGCCGGCGGGCGTTGGTCGCTGCCTGCAACGCGCCGCTGGCGCCCTGAAACGCGCCGCTGGCGCCCGCTTCAGCCACCGCCGATCCAGCAGATCCACGCCCAAACCGAGGCCGGAACGGAAACGGCTACACCGAGGTGTTGACCGATTCCGACGGCGTGCATCACGGCATCGGCCTCGGTGGTCTACTGACCGCCGAGTCGGATCGGATCAAGGAACGTAACCGGCGGCGGGCGAAACTACGGTCGGTGGCGAACCAGGCCGCCCCCAGGGCGACCACGCTGAAGCCGCTCGGGTCAACACCTTCGCCGGGCGCAGCGGGCTCGGTAAGAACAGTCGCCTCGCCGGCTGGACCAATGGGGCCACCGCCGAGGCGCTGCACAACGTGTCGGAGCGCACAGGAAGCAGTTAGATCTCGTCGATCAGGTCGGCGACCGAGTTCACGATCCGGGACGGTCGATACGGGTACCGTTCCGTGTCAGCCCGGCTGCTGATCCCGGTCAGCACCAGCACCGTCTGCAGGCCAGCCTCCAGACCGCAGAGGATGTCGGTGTCCATCCGGTCCCCGATCATCGCGGTACTCTCCGAGTGCGCGTCGATCGTGTTCAACGCGGAGCGCATCATCATCGGGTTCGGCTTGCCGACAAAATACGGCTCCACCCCGGTCGCCTTTGAGATCATGGCGGCGACCGAACCGGCTGCCGGCAGGGCGCCCTCGGTCGACGGCCCGGTCGGATCGGGGTTGGTGCAGATGAACCGGGCCCCGTCGTCGATCAACCGGACCGCCTTGGTGATCGCCTCAAAGCTGTACGTCCGGGTCTCCCCCAGCACCACGTAGTCGGGTGCGTAGTCGGTGAGCACATAGCCGACCGCGTGCATGGCGGTGGTCAGGCCCGACTCGCCGATGACGTACGCCGTACCGTTCGGCCGCTGGTCGGCCAGGAACTGGGCGGTGGCCAGCGCCGCCGTCCAGATGGCGTGCTCGGGCACCTCGAAGCCCATCCGGGTCAGCCGGGCCTGAAGATCCCGAGGTGTGTAGATCGAGTTGTTGGTGAGCACCAGGAACGACTTGCCGGAGGCGCGGAGCCGGTTCATGAACTCGGGGGCTCCCGGCACCGGCCGGCCCTCGTGCACCAAAACACCGTCCATATCGGTGAGCCAGCTCTTGATCGGCTTGCGCTCGCTCATGCTTGCTTCTCCTGAGGTGGGGGTCGGTCAGGCTCCTGAGCCACGAGGTCGGCCCGGCTCCTGAAATGGAATCGGGTCAGGCCCGCCGCGGTGGTGTGCAGCACCCGGACGTGCAGGTGTCCCAGAGCGGGAGCGTACCCAGCCGTCGCCGGGGTGCGGCGTCCGGCGGTGACATCCGCTCGACGACCAGTTCGCGCACCATGGCGACGTACCTCGGATCGGTGCCGGGCGTGCCGGCCCGGGCAAAGTCCAAGCCAAGGTCCTTCGCGGTGGCCGCGGCCTCAGCGTCAAGGTCCCAGACCACCTCCAGATGGTCGGAGACGAAGCCGATCGGGCTGACGACCACCGAGGTGACTCCGTCGGCCGGCAGCGTCCGCAGGTGGTCGTTGATGTCCGGCTCCAGCCAGGGCACCTGCGGCGGTCCGGAACGGCTCTGCCACACCAGGTCGTACGGCAGTTCCGGCGCGGCCGTCGCGGCCACCAACCGGGCGGTCTCCTGGAGCTGGGCCTCGTACCGGCCGCCGGTCGGCCCCGCGGCCTTCGCCATCGAGACCGGGATCGAGTGGGCGACGAAGACCAACCGGGTGCTGTCCCGGCGAGCCGGGTCGAGCGGTGGCCAGCGCGGCCCGCACCGCGTCGGCGTGCGGCTCGACGAACCCCGGGTGGTCCCAGTACTGGCGCAGTTTGTCGATGACCGGCGCGTCCGGACCGACTGCGGCCCGCGCGGCAGCGATGTCTTCCAGATACTGCCGACAGGAGGAGTAGCCACCATAGGCACTGGTCACGAAGGCGAGCGCGGATCGGACCCCGTCGTCGCGCATCTGCGCGACCGTGTCGGCGAGCATCGGGTGCCAGTTACGGTTGCCCCAGTAGACCGGCAGGTCAAGTCCGTACGCGGCGAAATCGGTCCGGATCGCGTCCAGCAGGTCACGGCACTGCTGGTTGATCGGCGAGACACCACCGAAGTGCTGATAGTGCTCGGCTACCTCAGCCAGCCGTTCGGGCGGCACCCCCCGACCGCGGGTCACGTTGGCCAGGAACGGCAGCACGTCCTCGGGCCGTTCCGGCCCGCCGAACGAGACCAGCAGAACTGCGTCGTACGCCATGCGGCCATTCTCCCTGGTCACGCCGCGCAGATCAGGAAGGGCCCCTACGCCGCCCGAAACGGCCAGGCAGGGGGCCCATCCTCGCGTCCTCAGGCGCCGAGGGCGTGGTAGCCGCCGTCGACGTGCACGATCTCGCCGGTGGTGGCCGGGAACCAGTCCGACAGCAGCGCCAGACAGGCCCGCGCGGCCGGCTCCTGGTCGGTCAACGCCCAGCCCAGCGGGGCCCGCTGCGCCCAGGCGTCCTCGAACTGCTCGAAGCCGGGGATCGACTTGGCCGCCATGGTGCGCAGCGGCCCGGCCGAAACCAGGTTGCTCCGGATCCCCTTCGGCCCGAGGTGCAGCGCCAGGTAGCGGGAGGCGGACTCGAGCCCGGCCTTGGCCACGCCCATCCAGTCATAGACCGGCCAGGCCTTGGTGGCGTCGAAGGTGAGTCCGACCACCGCGCCGCCCGGCGGCCATCAGCGGCAGGGCTGCCATGGCCAGCGACTTGTAGGAGTACGTCGAGACGTGCACCGCGGTGGCGACGTCCTCCCACGGCGCGTCCAGGAACCCGCCACCGAGGCAGCTCGCCGGCGCGAAGCCGACCGAGTGCACCACCCCGTCGAGTCCGTCGACGTGCTCGCGGACCCGGTCGGCGAGACCGGCCAGATGCTCCGGGTTGGTGACATCCAGCTCGATCACCGGTGCGGGCTCGGGCAGCCGCTTGGCGATCCGCTCGACCAGCGAGAGCCGGCCGAAACCGGTGAGCACGACCGTCGCGCCGTTCTCCTGGGCGAGCTTCGCCACCGAGAAAGCGATCGACTGGTCAGTGATGACGCCGGTGACGAGCAGCCGCTTGCCGGCCAGCAATCCAGACACGTGCAGTTCCTCCGTCATTCGCAGTGGTCTCGGTGGCTCCGGCCGCTCAGTGCCCCATGCCGAGGCCGCCGTCGACGGGGATGACCGCGCCGGTGATGTACCCGGCGGCGTCGCTGGCCAGCCAGGTGACCACCGCCGGCGACCTCGTCGGGCGTCGGCGATCCGGCCGGCCGGGATCGCCTTGCGGTATTCCGCCTTGCGCTCCTCGGGCAGCGCAGCGGTCATGTCGGTGTCGATGAAGCCCGGCGCGACCACGTTGGCGGTGATGTTGCGGCCGCCCAGCTCGCGGGTGATCGACCTGGCCACGCCGACCAGGCCGGCCTTGCTGGCCGCGTAGTTGACCTGGCCGGGGCTGCCGTAGAGGCCGACCACCGAGGAGATGAAGATCATCCGGCCCCAGCGGGCCCGCAGCATCTTCGGTCGGCGGCCCGCTTGGCGCACCGGAACGCGCCGGTCAGGTTGGTGTCGATCACACCGGTGAACTGCTCCTCGGACATCCGCATCAGCAGCGTGTCGTCGGTGATCCCGGCGTTGGCCACCAGCACCTCGACCGGCCCGAGCTCGGCCTCGACCGCGGTGAACGCGGCGTCGACCGCTGCGGAGTCGGTGACGTCGCAGCGGACCCCGAAGCAGATCCGCCGGCGCGGTCCCCGCTGCGGTGGGTCACCGCCACCCGGTCGCCCTGCTTGGCGAAGGCCTGCGCGATGGCCAGCCCGATCCCCGGTTTCCGCCGGTCACCAGCACTGTTCGGGCCACGGTCTCCCTCCTCATGAACTGGCGGACGGTGCGCGATGGAGACTAGGCGTTACCGGCAGGTAAGCGCTAACGCGGGGGTCAGTCTTGACCGGATCTCGATCCGGTGCGCGCCGCCGCCGCGCGACCGTGCGCCGGTTACGCTCGACGGGCCCGCTGTACGACGATCACCCGCCTAGGTGTACGGATGGCTCGCGTTTGGGTGCCCGGCCGACCAGGGGAGGTGATCGCTGTGCGAGATAGCGATCCTCCCAGTCGTGGCCGGGCCGACCGTCAGCCCCGCTGAGCCACGACTCAGTCGCCTGAGCTGACCCAGCTCCGCTCCCTGCCACACCCCGCAATCCCCGGCTCTGCCGAGCTAGCGGCGGCCGTGACCGGTTCGGTCGATGCTCGACGGGCCGCGAGCAGCCCGGTCACGACTTCGCGCGCGCCCCGCCTGTCCCCCGGTCCGACCGGCCCGCCATCGGCCGGCCGACCGCACCAGCCGCCACCGGAGAGCCGCCATGAGCCGCTACGTCGCCCCCTGGGCTTCACCCTCGCCGCCGTCTGGGTCGCCGTGCTCTTCGTGTTGGCCAGCGGCAGCCACTGACCGCCGGTTGGATCTCCCCGGCGGCCCGTGGCGCGCGGATCAGCGTCACAGCAGGCGGGAGGTCCACAACAGACTCAGGCCGCCGCGCGCAGAGCGCGAGCAGCAACGCGATCGCCGGCGTACCACTGGGTGATCTCCCGCGGCTCGGTGCGGAACCCGATCGAGCTGCCCATGTCCTGGTAGACCTGCTTCAGCTCGCTGACCGAGGCCGCCTCGTAGAAGTAGCCCTCGGTGGTCTCGGCGAGCTGCGGCGAGCGACGGCCGGTCGACCGGCACCCGCTGCATCTGGCCGCCGATTCGACCTTGCCGTCGTCGGTGCCGAAGGCGATCGTGGAGACCGGCACATTGGCCGCCTGCGCCGCCGCGCCGGCCTCCTCGACCGAGCGGCCCGAGGTGCGGTACCCGTCGGAGAGCAGCACGATCCGGGCCGGCGGGATCCCGGCGGCGCCGTCGGCGGGCACCATCCGGATCGCCTCCAGGCAGGTGAAGACCGCCTCCCCGGTCGCCGTCGCCTCGGCCAGCACCAGGCCGTCGATGGCCTGGGTCACCGCCACCGATCCTTTGTCGGCGGCACCAGCACGTTCGCCGACTTGGCGAACGAGACCAGCCCGAGGTTGTAGCTCTCGCGGCAGCTCGGCGACGAACTGCTTGGCCGCCTCCTGGGCCGCCTCCAGCCGGGTCGGCGCGACGTCGTCGGCCTGCATCGACAGCGACACGTCGATGGCGAGCATGACGGTGGCCCGCTCCAGCGGCTCCTCGGGTGTCCACCGACGGCCGTGCCAGTCGCCGTGGCCAGCACCATCAGGCTGAGCAGGAAGGCGCGGCGCCGGCACGTGCCGGCGCCAGCCCAGACCCTTCGGGGCGAGCGTGCGCAGCAGGTCCACGTTGGTGAACCGGATGGCGTACGACTGACGGTGCAGCTGCCGCCAGACGTAGGCACCGGCGACGGCGAGCACCGGCAGCAGCACCAGCAGCCACCACGGTTGCAGAAACCGGATCATCCTGAGTCGTCCCCCGGGTACGGGCCTGCCGCCGCGCCGCGACGAACCGCACCATGTCCAGCAGCCAGTCGGAGTCGGTACGCAGCCGCAGATGCGCCGCGCCGGCGACGCGCAGCTGCGTCGGCGATCGCGGCTCGCTGGGCCGAGGCCGCCTCGGCGTAGCGGCGGCGCAGCCGCGGATCGGCGGTCTGCACCTCGTGCAACTCGCCGGTCTCCGGGTCGACCAGCGCGAGCACTCCGACGTCGGGCAGCTCCAGCTCACGCGGGTCGACCACCTCGATGGCGAGCACGTCGTGCCGGACAGCGAGCTTGCGTACCGACCGTCCCCACTGCTCAGGCGGAGACAGGAAATCGGAGATCACCACAGCGACGCCGCGTCGGCGGGGTGGCCGGTTGAGCAGATCCACCAGCGCGCCGAGGTCGGTGCGGCCGGGCCGCACGGGCGTGCGGGCGATAGCGCGGAGCAACCCCTGCGCCTCCTTACGTCCGGGCCGGGCTGGCAGGCGCAGCATGGATCCGCCGCTTCGGTCAGCCGATCCGAACGGATCGGGCCGGCTGCCGCGGTCCGGCCGGTGACGGCTCCACCGCTGCCCACCACGGCACCGATCCGGTTGCCGCCGCGTACGGTCAGGTGCGCGACGGCCGCGGCGGCCGCGACCACCAGGTCGCGCTTGAGCCAGCGCCCGGTGCCGAAGTCAAGACTGGCCGACAGGTCGACCGCCAGCCAGGTCTCCAGTTCCCGGTCGGCGACCGTCCGTCGGACGTACGGCACCGTGGTCCGGGCGGTCACCGGCCAGTCCATCCGCCGCACGTCATCGCCGGGGCGGTATTCCCGGGACTCCCCCGCCTCGCTGCCCGGACCTGGCAGCAGGCCGAGGTAGTCGCCCTGGAGCAGCCCGTCCAGCTTCCGGGTGACCAGCAGTTGCAGCCGGGACAGCACGGCCTCGGCTCGGGCCGAGTCGGCATGCGGGTCGACCGGTCGCCGGTCCGCCCCGGCCGGCGAGCGCGGTTGAACCGCAGGATCACGGCCGCTGTCCGGGCCAGGCCGGAACCGGCGCGGTCGGTCGGCGCCGGCATGGCACTCTGCCGAGAAGCGACCGAGGGCAACGGGATGCTGGACATCACCCGGTCGACGATGTGATCGGCCGGCACGTCGTCGGCCAGGGCGTCGTAGCTGAGCACCAGCCGGTGGCGCAGGATGTCCGGTGCGATGTCCTGAACGTCCTGCGGCAGCGCGTAGTCCCGGCCGCGCAGCAACGCCAGCGCACGGGTGGCCCGCACGATGCCGAGCGAGGCGCGCGGGCTGGCACCGTACTGGATCAGTTGGGCCACATCCGGCATGCCGTGCTCGGCCGGGGTCCGGGTGGCGAGCACCAACCGTACGGTGTAGTCGACCAGCGCGTTGTGCACGAACACCTGGTCGGCCTTGCGTTGCAGGGCGACCAGCTCGATCGGGGTGAACACCGGCATCGGCTCCGGCGGGCTGACTCCCATCCGGTAGACGATCTCACGCTCCTCGGCGTCGGTGGGGTACCCCACCAGGATCTTCATCAGGAACCGGTCCCGCTGCGCCTCCGGCAGGGGGTAGACGCCCTCCTGCTCGATCGGGTTCTGGGTGGCCATGACGAGGAACGGGTTGGGCACCCGGTGGGTCTGCCCGCCGATCGATACCTGCTGCTCCGCCATCACCTCCAGCAGGGCGGACTGCACCTTGGCGGGAGCCCGGTTGATCTCGTCGGCGAGCAGGAAGTTGACGAACACCGGCCCCAGTTCGACGTCGAACTTCTCGCTCGACTGCCGGTAGATCCGGGTGCCGATGATGTCCGCCGGAACCAGGTCCGGGGTGAACTGGACCCGGGCAAAGGTGCCGCCGACCACCTGGGCGAGGGTTTCCACCGCAAGCGTCTTGGCCACCCCGGGCACCCCTTCCAGCAGGCAGTGCCCGCGCGCCAACAGGGCGACGAACATCCGCTCGACCATCCGGTCCTGACCGACGATCACCCGCTTGACCTCGAACATCGCGCGTTCGAGCAGGGTGGCGTCCTCCGCCGGGGTGGTGCCCGTGGCGATACTCGCCACCGGGCGGCGTCGGGGCGTCGGGTGTGGTCGGCTGGGCCACCGGTCCTCCACAGCATGGTCTCGATCAAATTGGGCGGCGAGTGCTGCCGCACCAAGCCTCGCATGTCCCGGCGAACGGCCGGGTGGGGAGAACCCGGATTGATCCGACCGCATCCCGACTCGACACACCGGGACCCGGAAACGCCCGTCCGGCTGGACACGGAGGGGTTTTCCATGTGTACGATGCAGCCGTCGCCGGGCGGCTCCCCCCGTGGCCGCCCGGCGATCTGAACAGCAGCTCCCAGCCGCGAGCCGGGCCCAGCTCCGTCATGCCGCCCTCGTAGACTCGCCGGGATGACCGACAGCCTTCCGACCTTCGCCACCCCGGTCTGCTCCGCCAAAGGGTGCCGGGCGCCGGCCGAGTGGGCACTGCGGTGGAACAATCCCCGACTGCACGACGTCGACCGGCGCAAAACCTGGTTGGCCTGTGCCGAGCATCGGCAGACCCTCGGCGATTTCCTCGGCGCGCGCGGCTTCCTGCGTGAGGTGGACCCGATGGAGCCATCCCCTACGCTCGACAGGTGACCAAACGCAGCGAGGCGACACCGTGAACCAAGGTGCCGTACCGGAGCCGACCGGCGGCCCGGTACGAGCCCACGACCCGGCGCGGCTCGGCCCGATCAGCCCACTGGAGCCCTGGCCGGACACCGTACGGTGGCAGCCGGTCTCCCGCGATCTGATCTGGGTCGAGCTGATCCGTCTGGGCGGCACGATGATCGTGCTCTGCGCCTGCCTCGCCGTCGGCCTGGCGTTGACCACGCACTGGCTCTTCGGGCTGGGCCTCGCCGCTGCGGTCCTGCTGACCCTGTGGCGGGGCACGGTGATCGTCCGGGCGGTACGCGCCTGGGGCTACGCCGAACGGGACAACGATCTGCTGGTCCGGCACGGTCTGCTGGTCCGGCGACTGTCGATCGTGCCGTACGCCCGGATGCAGTTCGTCGATGTCACCGCCGGCCCACTGGAACGGATCTTCGACCTGGCCACCGTGCAGTTGCACACCGCCGCCGCGGCGAGCGACGCCCGGGTGCCGGGGCTTCACCCGGCCGAGGCGTCCCGGCTGCGCGACCGGCTCACCGCCCTCGGTGAAGACCGGGCGGAGGGGTTATGATCCGGATCGGGCGTACCGCGAGCTCCGGCCGCCGCGACCTACGGGCGTGCCGGTGAACGAATCAGCGTTGGCCGAGCCGAAGCAACGCCTACACCCGTTGAGCCCGTTCCTGCACGGCGCCAAGTCCCTGGTGGTGATCGTCGCGGCGCTCTCCTGGTCGACTCTGGCAAGATCGGGCTCGGCTGGTTCGCACTGCTGGTGGCGGTGCTGCTGATCGGCGCCTTCGCGCTCTCGGTGATCAGTTGGTTCAACACCGGCTATCACCTGGTCGGTCGGGAGCTACGCATCCACGAGGGGCTGCTCTGGCGGCGGACCCGGGCAATCCCGCTGGAGCGACTGCAGTCGGTCGAGGTGGTCCGCCCGTTGCTGGCCCAACTCACCGGCCTGGCCGAGCTCCGGTTGGAGGTGGTGGGCGGCGGCAAGACGGAAGCACCGCTGGCGTTCATCGGGGCCTCCGAGGCGGCCGCGCTGCGCGATCGGCTACTCAGCCTGGCCGGTCGGGCCCCACGAGTCAGCACAGACGCCGTCGCCTTGGCGGTCCCCGATATCGTCGAGCCGATCATGCTGCCGGTCCGGCCGAGACAACTGCACAGGGTCGCCAACCGGGACCTGCTGATCAGTCAGCTCCTCACCCCGCAGGCTTTCCTGCTGCCGATCGGCGTGGCGTTCGTGCTGGTCCAGTTCCTCACCGAGGATTCCTGGTCGTTCATCGCGGTGGCCAGCACGCTGACCGCGATGGCCGGTGTGCTGTTACAGCCGATCCGACGGGTGCTCGACGACTGGGATTTCAAGCTCGCCCGGGACGAGGCCGCATTGCGGGTACAGCACGGACTGCTGGAGACCCGGGCCCAGACGGTGCCGCTGGACCGACTGCAGACGGTCAGCGTGACCTGGCCGCTGCTGTGGCGTCTCAAGGGCGGGTGGGTACGGCTGCGGTTGCAGATTGCCGGCTACTCCGGCCAGCACCAGGACGGCCGTGGTCAGTCGGACCGTCTACTGCCGGTCGGAGACCTGGCCACCGCTCGGATGATCATGACCGAGGTACTGCCCGGCGTCGAGATCCCGGGACCGCTCACCCCGCCTCCCAGCCGCGCTCGATGGCTGCATCCGCTGGCCCAGCCGGTGTTCGGCGCCGGTCTGGGCGACACCGTCTTCGCAGCGCGGCACGGCCTGCTCACCCGAGTGGTCGTCGTCGTGCCGTACGCGCGGATCCAGAGTGTCCGGGTGGTGCAGGGTCCGCTGCAGCGGTTGCTGCGGCTGGCGACCGTGCACGTCGACATCGCGGCCGGCGCCGGCGCGGACGCACGGGACCGTGAGCTGCACGAGGCCTGGGCGATGGCCGCCGAACTCACCGCCCGGGCCCGCGCGGCCCGCCAGGCCCCGTAACCCCCGCCCCCGTAACCCCCGACCCCGCAGCGGTTGATCATGAGGTTATCGGGCCAGAGAGCGCTCCCCCCTACCGATAACCTCATGATCGACTCCGGCGGGTGGCGGTGGCGAGGTAACGGTGAAGGTACGCAGGGACAGACAGGCGATGCGGGGGCCGGCCATACCGGCCTCGCCGGGCGCGGTACGGGTGGCCTCAGCGTGCAGCACCAGCGATCCGGGCAGGTCGTGATACATCCACGGATTGCTTGCGAAGCTGACCGCCCCGCCGTCACCATTGGTGTGCAGATCGAGCCAGACCTCGTTGGTCGGGTTCACGTAGGCCGGGTCGACCGATGGCTGTTGCGGGTCGGGCACCTGCTGATAATGCGGGCCGGCCGTCGCCGGATCCGTCGCGCAGGAGTTGACGTGCAGGTGCGCCCCATAGGTCCGCGCGGCGAGCAGCCCACTCACCCTCAGCACGGTCCGGGTGCTGCCCGCTCCGGAAACTGACAGCAACGCCAACGCGGCATCCTCGGGCACCAGGTCGTCGTCGTAGCGGAAGGCACCATCGGCGCCCTCCATCGTCGGCGTACCGGAGCCGACGAGCAGCCGCACGCGGTCGTCGTCGGCTCGCCCGGCGCCGACCGCCGCTATCCCGGACAGGGCCAGCACGACCAGAATGGCCACGAGACTGACGATCACTTGCTTGAGTTGAGGCACAGCAACTCCCGGTTCGATACGGTCAGGTCCATCGCTTCGACCAACGAACCGAGCCGGGCCGGGGCTGCGTCGACGTCGCCCGCCCGGTGCGGCCACCGACTGCGGATTCCCCCCGGCGAGGACCCGAACGCTCATGGTCGCGCCGCCCCCAACCGCCTACGCTGATCCCATGGAGCCACAGCCGGAATACGCGATCCCAACCGGGCTGACCGCCCGGGTGGAGCTGACCGTCACCGACGCCGACACCGCCCAGGCGCTCGGCTCCGGCGACGTGCCGGTGCTCGGCACGCCCCGGATGCTCGCGCTCGCCGAAGCGGCCACCGTCGTCGCCACCACCCGCCACCTCCCGTCCGGCATGACCACCGTGGGGCTGCGGGTGGAGCTGGAACACCGGGCGCCCACCCCGATCGGTCGTACCGTCGTCGCCCAGGCCCACCTGGCAAAGGTGGCCAACCACCGACTGGTCTTCGAGGTGAAGGTGACCGACGGATCGACCATCGTCGCCGAAGGGCAGGTCGAGCGAGTCCTGGTCGACCGGCACCGCTTCCTGGAACGAGCGTTCCGGTCACCATGAGCATCGTCTTCACCGAGGTCGCCGACCGGGTCTACGTGCTTCGGCAACCGATGCTCGACGTCAACGCGACCCTGGTGGTCGGCGACGATGCGGCGCTGCTGGTGGACACCCTATCCACGCCTGCGCAGGCGACCGAACTGGCATCGGCGGCCCGGCTGGTCACCCCACACTCATGGAGCATCGTCAACACCCATCACCACTTCGACCACTGCTTCGGCAACGCCACCCTCGCCGCCGACCCACCCCGACCGGTGTACGCCCACGAGGTGACCGCGACGCTGCTGCGCGAGGAAGCCGAGACGGTGCGCCGGCAGGCGTACGACGAGATGCGGCTACCCGAACCGGCGCTCGCCGAGGAGTTGGCCGGCATCGCGATCCTCGCCCCCACCCACCCGGTGCACTCGGCAACCACCCTCGACCTCGGCGGCCGACCGGTGGTGCTGCGTCACCTCGGGCGTGGGCACACCGCCGGCGACCTGGTGGTCCAGGTGCCCGATGCCGACGTGCTGATCGTCGGGGATCTGATCGAGGAAGGCGCGCCGCCCGACTTCACCGAGTCGTACCCGCTGGAGTGGCCGGAGACGGTGGCCGCGCTTCTCGGGCTCGCCACGCCAAGCACGGTGGTGGTGCCGGGGCACGGCGCGGTGGTTGACGCCGACCGGGTCCACGCCCAGCACGAGGAGCTGGTCGCGCTGGCCTGGCTGATCCGCGACGGGCACGCCGATCACGTACCACCGGAGCGGGTGGCGACTCAGGCGCCGTTCGGGGCGGCGGCCCTGCCGGCCGTCCTGCGCGGCTACGCCGAACTGGCCGGCGACACCACCTGACGACGGACCAGGAACAGCCGGGAACCGGGCGGGTCAGGACCACCGGACGTGCAACGGCTGTCCGACGAACCGCGCGTACGGGGTGAGCGCGTCCTCGATCCGTGCCCGGTCGGCGGCACTGACCGGGAGCAGCGGCCACACGTCCACCGCAAGCTGGTTCCGACCCACTGTCCGCTTCCAGGTCCCGATCACCCGGCCGCCACGCACGATGGTCGCCCGGAACATTCCGTTGCCGCCAGGGACCACGCCTGTTTGTGCCGCGGTCGAGCATCAGCGACCGGTCCTTGAAGCCGAGCAGGTACTCGTCGAAACCGGGCAGGGCGAGCAGCCGCTCGCCGCCGGACCGGCGCCGGGGTACGCGTCGAGCAGCGCCGGGTCGACGATCAGTCCTCTCCCTCGACCTCGACCGTGGCGAGTTCGTCTCCGGCTGCGGCGATGCCCCGCTCGGCGTCAGCGGCGGTCAGTCCGGTCCAACCGGCGAAGTCCTGCCGGGTCGCCGGGCCGTGGCTGCGGAAGTAGCGCAGCGCGATCGTCGCCAGCGCCTCGTCGCGGTCCGGCCGGTGCGGGTCGGGCACCCACTCGTCGAGCAGCACGAAGGTCTGCTCGTTGCGCACGGTGCGGGGCGATGCAGGTGACGCCGCGCTGGCTGGCGTACCAGAGCAGGTGGTAGCCGAGCTGGCCGGCGGCTGTCGATGCCCGGCGGCGCCCAGCGCGGCCAGGCACTCGCGCGCGGGTCAGGCGACCGCCGCCGGTCGAGCGCCGCGCCAAGTACGTCGCCGGCCCGGTCGGCGTCGGCTCGGTGAGACCGAGCGTGCGCCCGCCGGGCGGCCGGCCCGGCCAGCGCGCCGGACACCCATCAACTCGAGCATCCAGTGCGCGTCCCGCGGCGGCACCAGGTGCACCGTGCCCCGCATCGGCCAGGTCCGCAGCGCCTCGCGGCGCTCCAGCGCCGCGTGCACATCGGCCGTCGTGAGGCTGGGCAGGCGAGCGCCGAGCGACCACATCCCGCTGGCGTGGTCCTGCGCCTGCATGGCGCCGAACCACTCCACCACCCCGGCCACGCCCTTCGGGCGCTCAGCGCCACCGTGCCCGGTCCCGAGCAGCAAACTTGTCATCCGTAATGCCAGCGCATCGACCGAAGCCAGGCCCATCGCTCTCACCCGTTCTCGTGCCTACCGGTGTCCGGTCGTGCCGTCACGGCCGACACGCCACCGTACTCGCCGCCTAATCTGGGCAATCGTGAACGTACGGCAGCGGAAGAAACTCACCCAGCGTCTAATGGCGGCGGTGCGGCGGGAGGACGACCGAGACTCGCGGGTCAGTCGATGAATCGGGCAGCGACCTGGGCCCGGGTGGGCATCGAGACGGCCCCGCCCGGCGATTCGCAGACCAGGCCAGCGACCCTCAGGGCGTACCTGACCCGATCCGCCCAACCGACGAGATCCGCTGGGACGCCGTCGGCCAGCAGATCGGCGATCAGCGCGCCCATCACCGAGTCACCGGCGCCGGTGGCGTCGACCGCCCGGACCACCGGTGCCGGTACCCGTACCGGCTCGCCTGGTCCGGCCGCCACCAGCGCACCGGCCGCGCTACAGGTGACCACGACCGCGCCGGCCCCGAGAGCCCGTAGCCGCCGCGCCGTCTCCTCGGCGGACGCCCCGTCGTAGAGCAGCCCGGCGTCGGCGGCGCTGAGCTTCACCAGGTCGGCGCCGGCTGCGAACTCGGCCACCACCGAACTCAGTTCGGCCCGCGCGGCGGAATCGGCGAGCAGCCGGGGCCGTACGTTGGGGTCGAAGACGCGCAGGCCGGTGGCGAGCGACCAGGCCCGCCGGGCGGCGGCCAGCACCGGCGGGCAGAGCAACGCGATCGACCCGCAGTAGAGCACCGCCGACTGCTCGATCAGGGGTACGTCGAGCGTGGCCGGGGCAAGCAGCCCGTAGGAGACCGGTTCGCCGTAGAACCGGAAGTCGGGCTCAGCCCCGTCGAAGGTGGCCACGCCGAGCGCGGTCGGCGCCACGACCTGCACCACTCCCCGCTGGCCGACTCCGGCAGCGGTCAGGAACTCCCGGATCCGAGCCGCCAGTACGTCATCGCCAAGCGACCCGACGAACTCCACCTCGACGCCGAGCCGGGCCGCGCCGACGGCCACATTGAGCGGCGCTCCACCGACCGCCTGCCGGTAGACCGGCTCACCGTCGCATCGCCCGTCCAGGAGGTCGATCAGCGCCTCCCCGAGCACCACCGCGTACGCCATCCGTCCTCCCCTTCGAACCTGACTGCCTGACAGCATGCCGCGCCGACGACAGGTTCCGTCACATCCGGCTGGCACAGTGCGCGCCATGACAAAAGCACGAGACACGGCGATGGCGTACTGGACCGCCTGTGAGGCACGCGACTGGGCGATCTTCGGGCAGCTACTCGCCACCGACGTGGTCTATGACCTGCCGCAGCCACGGCAGCGGTTGCACGGGCGTGAGACATTCGTACGCTTCAACGCCGAATACCCTGGTGACTGGCACCTGACGGTGCAACGGGTGATAGGAGAGGAGAGTCGGGCCGCGACCTGGATCCGGGTGACACTGGATGGGTCCGAACTGCCCGCGCTGACCTTCTTCGACCTCGACACCGACGGGTTGATCGCCCGGATCACCGAATTCTGGCCTGAGCCGTACGACCCACCGCCGGGCCGGGAGCACCTGGCCGAGCGCTACTGACCGCCCGGCGGTCCGCCACTGCGGAACGGGGCGCCGTTCGGTGTTCACGACACCGGGCGGCAGCCCAGTGAAGGTTACCTATTGCCGCGGGCCGGAGACCGTGCTGCAATTGCAGATACCGAGACAGCGCGGGGGCTGACGCGCTGTTGCCGGGTGCCGGTATTGGGCCACACGAGAGGCATCGTCCGCGATCGGACGTACGCCGTGTCTTCGCCTGCCCGCCTCTGGATATCGGAAACCAGTTACCGGGGCGCCGATCTCTACCCGGCGACGCAGCGCGCGACACCGCGATCAGCCATCGGATGCGGCCGCCCGCAGCACGCGGGTCACTCACAGGTCGCTCGCAGGTCGCCCGCGGGAATCCCACCCGTCTGCGGCACTGGTCCCAGTAAGGAGAACTCGGTGAAATTTCTACGCAGAGCTGCGGTGCTCTCCGCCGCGGCCATGCTCACCGCCGGCCTCGTGTCGGTGGTGAGCCCCAGCCCGGCCCTCGCCCACGGCGCGGCAATGACGCCCGGCGCCCGTACCTACCTCTGCTGGCTGGACGGACGCAGCGAGACGGGGGAGATCAAGCCGATCAACCCGGCGTGCTCCGCCGCCGTCGCGCAGAGTGGGGCCAACTCGCTCTACAACTGGTTCAGCGTGTTGCGCTCCGACGCGAACGGCCGTACCACGGGCTTCATCCCTGACGGTCAGCTCTGCAGCGGCGGCAACACCAGCTTCAGTGGCTACAACCTGGCCCGCACCGACTGGCCGCTGACCCATCTGACGGCCGGCGCCAACTTCAACTTCAAGTACAGCAACTGGGCCCACCACCCGGGTACCTTCTACTTCTACGTGACGAAGAACACGTGGAGCCCGACCCGGGCACTGGCCTGGAACGACCTGGAGGACCAGCCGTTCCTGACCGTGACCAACCCGCCGCAGAACGGTTCGGTGGGCACCAACGACGGTCACTACTACTTCAGCGGTCGGCTGCCATCCGGTAAGAGCGGTCAGCACATCATCTACTCCCGGTGGGTGCGTTCGGACAGCCAGGAGAACTTCTTCGGCTGCTCCGACGTGGTCTTCGACGGCGGTAACGGTCAGGTCACCGGCCTCGGCCGTGGGGGCGGTACTCCGCCGCCGACCACCGCACCACCGACCACGGCACCACCGACCACCGCACCACCGACCACGGCACCACCGACCACCACGCCACCGGCGGGCGGTGGCACCTGCGCGGCCAGCTACACGCTGGTCAACTCCTGGGCCGGCGGCTTCCAGGCAGAGGTCACCATCACTAACCGGGGCAGCTCGACCTTCAACGGCTGGACCGCCAAATGGACCTGGGCGAACGGCCAGACCATTGGCAGCCTGTGGAGCGGCGTACACACCCAGAGCGGGTCTGCCGTGACGGTCAAGAACGAGGCGTACAACGGCAACCTCGGCCCGAACGCCAGCACCACCTTCGGGTTCACCGGTAGTTCCGGCGCCACGAACAACGCGCCCACGGTGACCTGCACCAGCCCGTAAGCCCTAGGGCCATCGGACGGGGGTCGGGCCCGGCGCGCGTTTCGCGCCGGGCCCGTCACCGGTTAGCCGGTTGATCGCGTACCCGGATCCGCGGACCCGGGTACGGTCAGGAGACCATCGAGCCGACCACCGGCTTGGTGAGCAGCGCCGACTGGTTGCGCTGGATACCGGGGTCGAGCGAGCGCTCCACAAAGATCGCGTGCCAGATGCAGAAGATCAGCACCGTCCAGACCTTGCGGGAGTGGTCGGCCTCCTCCCGCTTGTGCTCGTCGAGCAGCCGCATCGCGTACGACAGGTCGAGCAACTCCCCGGCCCCGGAGGTGGCGAAGATGTGCCGGGCCCACTCGTACATCTCGCCGCGCAGCCAGACCCGGGTCGGGGTCGGGAAGCCCAGCTTGCGCCGGTTGACGATGGCCGGCGGCACCACGGTCTGCAGCGCCTGCCGCATGGCGTACTTGGTGGCGTCAGAGCGTGGGGGCAGTTTCAGATCCACCGGTATGGTGGCCGCCACGTCGAACACCTCCTTGTCCAGGAACGGCACCCGGACCTCCAGTGAATGCGCCATGGAGATCCGGTCGGCCTTGACCAGGATGTCCCCGCGCAGCCAGGTATAGAGATCGATGTACTGCATTTTGGTCACGTCGTCGAGTTCGGTGCACTCGGCGTAGACCGGCGCGGTGACATCGGTGTAGCGCACCGAGGGGTCGTAGCGACGCAGCAGCTTCTGCTTCTCCTCCTCGGTGAACATCCGGGCGTTTCCGTAGTAGCGCTCCTCGATCGGGGTGGTGCCACGCTCCAGGAAGCTCTTACCCTTCACGCCCTGCGGGATGGCCTTGGAGACCGCCCGCAGGCCCTTCTGCATGGTGTCGGGCAGACTGTTGACCGCGCCGAGCGACAGCGGCTCCCGGTAGATGGTGTAGCCGCCGAAGAATTCGTCGGCGCCCTCGCCGGAGAGCACCACGGTGACGTGCTCGGCCGCCTTTTTGGCGACGAAGTAGAGCGGTACCAGGGCCGGATCGGCGACCGGATCGTCCAGGTGCCAGACGATCCGCGGCAGGGCCTCCATCATGTCCTGCGGCCCGATCTTGGTCGGAATCGTGGTGACCTCAAGGTACCGGGCCGATTCCTGGGCCACGTCGATCTCGGAGTAACCGGGCACGTCGTAGCCGACGGTGAAGGTCAGGATGTTCGGGTTGAACTCCCGGGCCAGCGCGACCACCGCGGTCGAGTCGATGCCGCTGGAAAGGAACGAACCCACTGGCACGTCAGACCGCATGTGCATTCGGACGCTCTCCCGCAGCGTCTCACGGATCCGGTCGTAGAGCTTGCCCGGGTCGTCGACCGGGGTGGGCCGGAAGACCGGCCGGTACCAACGCCGCACGTCGATCTGTCCGCCCGGCGTCCAGGTGAGGTACTCCCCCGAGCCGATCCGGTTGATACCCCGGTGCAGGGTGCCGGGTTCGGGGACGTACTGCAGGGTCAGGTAATGCGACAGGTTGGCGGTGTGCACCCCCGCGTCACCGGCCCGCGCGGCCGGCGCGAATGGCAGCAACGCCTTCTTCTCCGAGGCCAGGTAGACCCCGTCGGAGGTCTCCAGGTAGTGCAGTGGTTTGATGCCGAAATAGTCCCGGGCGCCGAACGCCCGCCGTTCCTGCCGGTCCCAGATCACGAAGGCGAACATCCCCCGCAGCCGGTTGAGCACCTGCTCGCCCCAGTAGTGGTAGCCCGCGACGATCACTTCACCGTCGCCCTGGGTGGCGAACTGGGCGCCGAAGTCCCGGATCAACTCCTCGCGCAGCTCGATGTAGTTGTAGATCTCTCCGTTGAAGGTCAGCAGGTAACGGCCGTTGGCGTAGGGCAGCGGCTCGTGGCTGAGCGCCACGTCGATGATCGCCAACCGCTTGTGGCCGAAGATCGCATCGGACTGGCCGTCGGAGGCCATGTCATTCGACGATTGGATCACCTCCACCCCGGTCTCGTCCGGCCCTCGATGGTGCAGGCATTCCAACGCGCCGGCAATCGCGTCGCGGTACGCGCCGGCATCGCCGTGCGCGCTGAAAAAGGCCAGAAGTCCGCACATGGCGGTCATCTTTCCACGGGTACGTCCCGAGCGTGCCGGCACCGCCGCCCCTCCGGTCACATCAACCCCGCCAACAGGCGGTACGGTCAGCGAAAAGGGCTGCGAGGGAGGAGCGGATCATGGCTGACGGGCGGACCGAGGGTACGGCGGAGCCGACACGCACCGAATCACACGACCCGGACTTCCCCGAGAAGTTTCTCGCCTTTATGCGCGATGGCTGGCGGGAGCCCACCCTGCCGGTCGGCCCGCGACCGGAGGTCCCCAACTACGCCAAACGGCGCTCGGCGCTGTCCGCGGCTTTCGCCAACGAGACGCTGGTGATCCCCACCGGCCCGGAGAAGGTCCGGTCGAACGACACCAACTACCCGTTCCGGCCCGGCAGCGACTTCGCCTACCTGACCGGGGATCACGATCCGAACAGCGTACTGCTGCTGCGCCCGAACGGGTCCGGTCACGACGCGGTGCTCTACACCCAGTCCCGGGCGTCCCGGCAGTCCGACGAGTTCTTCCGCAGCCGGGACGGCGAGCTGTGGGTGGGCCACCGGCAGAGCCTGGCCGAGAAGTCGGCCGAGCTCGGCGTGGAGACCGCACCGCTGGCCGAGCTGACGACCGCCCTCGCCGATTGCGCGCCGGGCCGGACCCGGGTGCTGCGCGGGATGGATCCGGTGGTCGACACGGCGGTACGCCCGTACGAGTCGGCACCGGCCACGACCGACGGGGAGCACGACGCTCCGGCGCCGATCGGCCGGGACCAGGAGTTGGCCGCGGTGCTCGCCGAACTGAAGCTGGTCAAGGACGAGTGGGAGATCGCCCAACTCCGGGATGCGATCGACGCGACCGTACGCGGCTTTGAGGACGTGGCCCGGGTGCTCCCGGCCGACCGGGCCGTCTCCGAACGGCTGATGGAGGGCATCTTCGCGTTACGGGCCCGGCACGATGGCAACGACGTGGGGTACGGCTCGATCGTCGGGGCCGGCGAGCATGCCACGATCCTGCACTGGGTGCGTAACAACGGCACCATCCGGCCGGGCGAGTTGCTGCTGATGGACATGGGCGTGGAGAACCGACACCTCTACACCGCCGACGTGACCCGGGTGCTGCCGGTCACCGGGACCTTCACCGCGCTGCAGCGCCAGGTCTATGACATCGTGTACGCCTCGCAGCAGGCCGGCATCGACTTCATCAAGCCCGGCGTCGCCTTCAAGGATGTGCACCGCACCTGCATGCGGGTGCTGGCCGAGGGGCTGCACGACCTGGGGCTGCTGCCGGTGAGCGTGGACGAGGCGATGGACGAGCAGTCGATGCTCTACCGGCGGTGGACGCTGCATGGCTTCGGCCACATGCTCGGCATCGACGTGCACGACTGCGCGCAGGCCCGCAAGGAGCACTACCGGGACGGCACGCTGGGCGAGGGCTATGTGCTGACCGTCGAGCCCGGTCTCTACTTCCAGCCAGAGGACGACCTGGTCCCCGACGAGCTGCGCGGCATCGGCATCCGGATTGAGGACGACGTGCTGATCACCGCGACCGGCGCGGTCAACCTCTCGGCGGGCCTGCCCCGTCGGTCCGATGAGGTGGAGACCTGGCTGGCCACGCAGCGCGAGGCGGGACCCCGGCTGCCCGGCTGAGCGGGCGGACCCGCCCCGACGCTGAACAGCGGGCCCGCGCGGAGGCACCCGGTCCGGGTGCCTCCGCGCCAAAAATTTCTCGCCGCCCGTCTGCAACCTGCCCCGTCGATCCGGCGTCTCTATTGAGAACAGATCGTCAGAATGAGGCGGGGAATCATGCGGAGACGAACGCGACTCCTGATCGCCACAATGCTGCTGGCGGTAACACCGACCCTGGTCATCCACGGGCCGGCCGAGGCAGCACCGAGCAGCACCACCTCCCCCACCATCAAGTGGGCAAACTGCGAAGACGGATACCAGTGCGCATCGGTGGCCGTGCCGCTGGACTACAACCGGCCGCGTGGACAGCAGATCAGCCTCGCGCTGATCCGTCAGCCGGCCACCAACCCGGCGCGTCGGATCGGTTCGCTGTTCGTCAACTTCGGCGGCCCCGGGGTCTCCGGGGTGGAGCGACTGCGGGCCCGTGGGCACTGGGACTGGCTCTTCTCTCCTGAGCTACGGGCCCGGTTCGATCTGGTCTCCTGGGACACTCGCGGGGTCGGCCGGAGCACCGCGGTCCGGTGCTTCGCCTCCGAGCAACAGCAGGAGGACTTCTTCGACGCGATCCCGGCGTTCCCGGTTGGCGTCGTGCAGGAGAGAGATTTCTACGCGGCGGCAGAGGACCTCGGCCGGCGGTGCCGCCAACGCAATGGTGACCTACTGGACCACCTGTCCACCGCCGATACCGCCCGTGACCTCGACCAGCTCCGCCAGGTGGTCGGCGACGACAAGCTGAGCTACCTCGGGCTGTCGTACGGCACCTACGTCGGGGCGACCTACGCCAACCTCTTCCCGAACAAGGTGCGCGCACTCGTCCTCGACGGGGCGCTGGACTTCATCGGCAACGCCACCGGCCACGGCACGGACGGCCGCACCAAACCGATCGACACCCGCCAGGACGTACCTCGGGGAATCGCGGACACCTTCGACCAGTTCCTGACCGGATGCGCGGCGGCCGGTCCGGCGCGGTGCGCATTCGCGGCCGGCGGTGACCCGAGGGTGAAGTTCGCCGAACTGACCACCCGGGCGCGGCAGCAACCGCTCGTGCTCGACGGCGAGACCTGGACCTACACCGACATCGTCAGCACCGTGAACGACGACCTCTCCCGGCCGGCCTGGTGGGTGGGGCTCGCCAGCCAACTCCAGGAGCTGTATTCCGCCCCACGGAGCGCGGCAGCCTCCACGTCCGTTCGCGCCCGCATCGCCGCCCAGCCGCAACCCGCCGAGGAGTATCTGAGTAACAGCGACGAGGCGTTCTATGCCACCAACTGCGCGGACAGCATCGTGCCCCGCAACACCGCGATCTACAGTCGGCTGGCCGCGACCGAGGAGCGACGGGTCCCCTATTTCGGCCCGATCGGTGTCTTCGACTACATGCCCTGCGCCGCCTGGCCAGCCCTGAACAAGGACCGCTACCTGGGCCCGTGGAACCGGTGGACGTCCGCCCCTATCCTGGTGGTGAACAACCGGTACGACCCGCAGACGCCGTGGCACGGTGCCCGCGACGCCACCGCGCAGCTGGCCCGGGGGCACCTGTTCACTGTCGAGGGTGCCGGTCACACCGGAATGTACGTGCCGAGCACCTGCGGTGAGCGGGTGAAGCGGGAGTACCTCTTCACCGGCGCACTGCCGTCGCCGTCCACCCGGTGCGCCGCCGACGACGATCCCTTCGTCTAACCGGATCAGGGCCCGGCTCCGGTTGGCCTGACCTCGCTCTGATCCGGCCCGCCACGACCACAGCGGTTGCCCGCCCCGACCTGACCGTCGGGGCGGGCATTGCCGTATCGCCGGCCTACAAGCGTGTTTGAGAAGGTCCGAAGGGGCTCTGGATGGTGATCGGGTTGCTTGGTGTCCCTGGCCGAATATCCGAGCCTCAGGCGCCTGGCCCACCGAAGGTTCATGCGATCTGCTGCTTCGCCTTATTGCCAAATTGACATCCTCTCCCGCCTAAGGGCGGGGGATTCCCGTTTCCAGCGCCGTGCGTTGCTGGCGCTGGGTGGGTGGTCGACAGGACGCCTTGTGGTTCCTGTCCCGGACTGCCCGCCCGGTGTGTGGGGGCGCCGCCTCGGCGGCGTACCTGATGTTGATCGCCGCGTTCACGTCAGCGTTGGCCCGGTGTCCGCAGGACCCGCACCGGAACCTCGCTTGGCTTTCGCGGTTGTTCCGATCGGTGTGCCCGCAGTGGCTACACCGCTGGGAGCTGAACGCGGCCGGCACGTGCGCGATTCGGGTGCCGGTGGTGCGTGCACGGTTGGCCAGGGCTTGCTCGAACAGGCCCCAGCCCTTGTCGAGGATCGCCCGGTTCAGTCCGGCCTTCTGCCGCACGTTGACGCCGGGCTCGGCGACGGTGCCCTTCGCGGTGGCGGTCATCGCCGAGATGGTGAGACGTTCCAGCTTGACGACCGCGTGCTGGGCGCAGAGCCGGTCCGCCGCCCACGCCACGAAGTCACGGCGCCGGTTACGGATCTTCGCCTCGGTCCGGCCGGCTTTCGACTTCAGCCCGGCCAGATGCCGCTCCTGGCCGGGCCTGGTGAAGGCACGGTTCCACATCCGCCCATCGGACATCGCCAACGCGACCTTCACCCCACGGTCGACACCCACGATGCTGCCGGGCCGGGCATGCGTCTTAGGCGTTTTGATGCCGGCGTGAATACCGAACCCGATATGCCAGGCGACGCCGTCGAAGGACACCACGGCGTTGCGGACCGCACCGCCCAACGGACGTGACCAGCGGAACCTGACCTCACCGATCTTGGGCAGGCTGACCGCACCCCACCGGCGGTTGACCCGCCGCACCACAATCGCCTGGCCCGGGAACGGGACTGACAGCCGCGCCGACCTACGCTTGCGTGTCGGTGCCCCGGCAGGGTACTCCGGGTTCCACCAGTTGCGGTATGCCTGATCCAGTTGACGTAACACCTGCTGCCCGGATTGTGCCGGCAGGTCGGCCACCCAGTCCAGTTCCTTACGTGCCTGCGTCAAGAAGCCCCACTGGGCGGTCACCCCGAGCGTGACCTTACGCTGCTGCCAGGCGAACTGGCGCTGCTCCAGGGCGGTGTTGTACAGCCAGCGGCAGGTGTGCCCCCACGCGGTCAGGCGCTGCGCCTGCACCTGCATGGGGTACAGCCGGTACCGCCGGCCCGTGTCCGCCCGCACGTTCCACATCGTACACTTGTTCTAGTCGCCACCGGCTACCCGGTTCACACCAGCACCTCCACCTGCCGGTGAACTTCCCGCCCAAGGTGACGCTGTCGAAACTGGCCAACTCCCTCAAAGGCGTGTCATCCCGCTACCTACGCCGCGACTTCCCCGAGCTCCGCCGCCACTTCCGGCGGGATGCCGGCCTCTGGTCCGGCTCCTACTTCGCCGGCTCCGTCGGCGGCGCGCCACTATCGGAGCTGCGCCAGTACATCGAGAAACAGAACCGACCCGTTTGACTCCGTCTGCACGCTGGTCCGCCTTGACGGCGGATCGGCTATCTCTGCCCCGCCACGCGGGAGAGTCCGCTTCACGGACTGAAGGCCGAAGCACTGCGGACGAAACCCGGTAGATGCCCAACGGCGGAAGCACCGCGATCCCGAGAATCAGTCCGAGAAGCGCGTACGGGTTGAATGGGGCTGCGGCTGGGGGTACGGGCCGGCCGGTACCCGCTGCTCAGCCGCAGGTTGCCACCGTGGTTGAGCAGGGGCCCTGGCAATCGGCGATCCGATAACCAGGGCCCCTGCTTTACCGCTCTACAGTTCGACGAAGACGGCGACGCTGCGTGGTGGCACCGTGAAGGTGCCGCTGCTCCGGTCGAAGGAGGCAGTACGCAGCACCGGGTCGGCGGAGTTGTGCAGCACCGGGTGCAGTGCGACGTTCGCGCCGCGCAGCCCGGTCACCGTCTGCTTTGCCACCGTCGGGGTGGCGTTGAAGACCACGGTGATCGACTTGTAGCTCTTGTCCAGTCCCTTGCCGTCCAGGTTCATGGTCAGCACGCCGGGCGTCTCACCGGCACCGGAGAGCGGGAACGAGAGGCGCTGCTGCACCTGGTCGGCGGTGCTCAGTCCGAAGACCGGCGACGAGGCGCGGATCCGCAACAGCTCGGCGTACCGGGCGTCGGTCAGGTTGATCGCCGCACAGTCCGGCACCAGCGCCGGATCGGCCAGCAGTGGCTTGGCGTACGGCCACTTGTCGCGGTTGTCCGCCGCTGGCGGCAGCCCCGCACCGAACCCGTTGCCGGTAGCGCAGTCCCAGCGGATCTGATTGAACCAGTCGCCGGAGTTGTAGGAGTTTCGGTCCAGCGACTTGGAGCGCAGCCGTTCCGAACCGGCGGTGACGAAGCCGGTCCCCTGGCTCATCAGCATGGTGGAGAGGGCGAGCACCTGCATCCGGGCCCGGTCGGTCGCGGACGTGCCGGTGGGCAGCTTGTACGCCAGCGCGTCGTACAGGATCTCGTTGTCGTGCGCGTCGACGTAGGTGATCGCCTCCGCCGGTGCGGCGGTGTAGCCGGCCGGAGCCCCGTTGTAATCAACCTGTGCGCCGGTCATCGGCCTGCCCGTGGAGTCGACAAAGCGGTAGCCGGCGAGGTTGCCGGTCAACCCGACCTTGATCAGGTCCTGGGCGTGCAGCAGCCGCTCGCGCTGCTGGTCGGCTGAGCCGTTGACCGGGTCACCGTTCGGGTCGGTGAAGAGCCCGGAGGCGAAGCCCTGCAGGCGGGGGTTGGCGTCGAACGGTCCACCGCCACGGACCGCGTCACGGAGCCGGTCGTTGAAGGTGCCGATCCCGGTGCCGGCCAGGTTGGCCTGGGTGGCCTGGGTGAACCGGGCGTTGTCGGCCACCTCGCCGAAGTTCCAGCCCTCGCCGTAGAGCAGGATCGATTTGCCGTCCACCCCGTCCCGGGCCACAGTGAGCTTGTCCAGCGCGGCGCGTACGGCCAGGATGTTCGCCTTCGGGTGGTGGCCCATCAGGTCGAAGCGGAACCCGTCCACCTTGTACGCCCTGGCCCAGGTGACGATCGAGTCGATCACCAGTTTGCCCATCATCGCGTGTTCCGGCGCGGTGTTCGCGCAGCAGGTGGAGGTGGCGACGGCGCCATCGTCGAGCAGTCGGTGGTAGTAGCCGGGCACGATCTGGTCGAGGACCGCCTTCGGGTCGACGCCGGCGGCCGAGGTGTGGTTGTAGACCACGTCCAGCACCACCCGCAGCCCGGCCTGGTTCACCCCGGCGACCATCTGCCGGAACTCGGTCGTCCGTCGCGCTCCGACCGGGTCGACGGCGTAACCACCCTCGGGCACGGTGTAGTGCAGCGGGTCGTACCCCCAGTTGTAGCCATCGGTGTCGGCAACGGCGGCGACGCAGTCCTGCTGCCGGTCGGAGTCCGTTGGCAGCGCGGCCAGGTCGCAGGCCGGCTGCTTCTGGTCGGCCCGGCGCTCGGGAATGGTGGCGAAGTCGAAGACCGGCAGCAGGTGCAGGTGGGTCACTCCGGCTTCGCCGAGCGCTCTCAGGTGCCGCATTCCGGTGGTCGCCGGGTCGGTGAAGGCCAGGTAGGTGCCGCGTTTCCCGGCCGACACACTCGAATCAGCGATGGAGAAGTCCCGCACCGAGAGCTCCTGGATCTGCGCGCGGGTCGGCGGCAGCGCCGCCGGCTTGGCCAGCTTCGCCCACCCGGGCGGCGCCAGGGTCGGGTCGGCGAGGTCGATGATCTGACTGTGCGTCGAGTTGGCCGCGAGCGCCACCGAGTACGGATCGGTCACCGAGGCGGTGGCCATTCGTTGCGTCGCCGGTTGCCAGGCCTCGACCTGGTAGCGGTAGTAGCGCCCGGTCCAGTTCTTCTCGCCACGGACCGACCAGATCCCGGTACGGTCGTCGCGCCCCATCGCGATGGTCCGGGGGTTCGCCTGCGGGGTGTCGAAGAGCTGCAGTGAGACGTTGCGGGCCGTGGGGGCCCAGACGGACGAGCGCTGGTCGGCCGCCACTGAAGGTGGCACCGAGCTGGGCGCCGGTCGCCGCCGGGTAGAGATCGTCGAGCGCACCCGGGATCTGTACTCCGGTGGCGGCCGAGCAGGTTCCCCTCGTGGTCCCGCTCGGTCACCGCGAGTTGGCCGCGCAGCAAGTCCTTGGTTTTGGCGAGATCGCTTTTGTCGAGGCTGAGGGCGTTATAGGCCCAGAGTTGCGGGAACCTCGTCCGCTGGGCCTCGGTGAGCCCGTTGCGCTGTGCCCGCAACGGCACTGAGTGGTACGTGCCGACGAGTTCGCCGTCGACGATGGTGAGCCCACCAGCCGGCGCGGAGACGAGGTCGTACCGTTTTCCATCGGTCGGTCCGCTTTCCCAGGCGATGGTGGAACGGTCGATCCACTGGGCCCGCTCTTTGCTGAGGTCGAGGTCGCGCCCGATGCTGGTGCTGGTCGGGAGCAGTCGACCGGGGGTTGCGGCGAGCAGCCAGGCTTCACGTCCGGCGGTGGTGAAGTCGAGGCGCTGATCGTCGGGGAGATCCTTGCTGTCACCGGCGTGCACGAGGTAGCTCAGCCCGGTGGCGCCGGCGGCGAGCGGCACCCGGAAAATCAGTCCGAAGGCGTCCCGACCGGCCGGTCGCAGTGGCGCGGACCAGTCGGTCGGGTTGGCCGCACCGTCCCAGACGTGCAGCCCCCAGCCGGTGTAGTCGCCGCCGGCCCGGCGGTAGTGCAGCACCGCGGTGGTTTCGTCGGCGGGCGGGTCCGGTTCGCCGGTGGCCGCCTGGCGGGTGGGATAGCTGGCAGGGTCGCCCTGCTTGACCCAGACCTCGCCGGTCTGGGTCACGTCGATGGTACGGTCGGCGGCCACGTCCTTGTTGCCGGCGGAGTCGACCACCAGGAAGCCGACCGACCTCGCGCCGGGCGTGAGTTTCACCCAGGCGAACCGGCCAAAGGAGTCCTCGCCGACGAACGACTGCCCGGTCGGCCAGTTCGTCTGGTACGACGGATCGATGTCGCCCCAGGTGTAGAGGCCCCAGTCGGCGTACCCGCCGGCCGGGCGCTGGTAGTGCACGATCGCCCAGTCCCGGGATGCGGTCTGGGCCGGGGTGCCGACCGTGGCGGTGGACCTGGTGCTGGCGGTCCGCCCCTTGCTGTCGCCCACCACCGCCTTGTACTCGATTCGGGTGTTGGCCGCCAGGCCGGTCAGGTCATGGTGGACGGTGTACGGCGCCCGGTCGGCGCCGCCGAGCAGCGTCCACTTCCCGCCGGCCACCCGGGCGGCGACGGCGACAGTGGCCAGCGGGTCACCGGTGACCTGGGCGGTGATCGCGGCCCGGGTCGCGACGGTGGCGTTCGGCGCCGGGTCGGTGATCCGGATGGTCGGCTTGCTGACCGGTTGCGGGATCGGCGTGCCGGCCCGGTAGACGACGGCGGCCAGCGGCGGCACGGTGAGTGCCAGTTTGCCGTCGGCGGCGGCGTTGGCCGTGCCCGTGCCGGTGCCGCCGTAGATTCCGGTAAACGCGGCCCGGGCCGACCAGGTCCCGACCTGGACCGGTTGCGCGGTGCTGCTGTTGTTGACCGCCACGACGTACTCGGTCCGGTTGGTCGGGTCGATCCGGGAGAAGGCGAAGACGCCGGCGCCGTCGGACGCGTACCGGGTTATCTGGATGCCGTCGGCCAGGGCGGGGTGCGCCTTACGCAGCGCGCCCAGCTCGGCGATGGTCCGGTAGAGCGGGTGGGTCGGGTCGTACTGGTCGACCGCGTGGGTGCGGTCGGTGCCGAGCAGGTCGTCGGCGAGGTATTCGGGCACCTGCGAGGCGAACATGTCCTGCCGGGCGTCCTTGTCGCCGCCCGATCCGGTGAAGCCCTGCTCGTCGCCGGAGTAGACCACCGGCTGGCCCCGGGTGAGGAACATCAGCTCATGGGCGAGCTGATCGCGGCGCAGGTGGCTGGCCGGGTCGGTGGGTCCGTTGGCGATGAACGAGCCGATCCGGCCCATGTCGTGGTTGCCGAGGAAGGTGGGCAACCGGCTGGCGCCGGTGTCGCGGGTCCCGTAGAGGTCGTCCCGGGCGTACACCTCGGCGAGCGCCCGGGCCGAGCCGTCGGCGGCGGTGTAGCCGCGCGCGGCCTCCTGGAAGGCGAAGTCCAGCGTGGCCGGCAGGCCACCGCGCCGCAGGTAGGTCGAGGTGATCTCCGGGTCGGCGCTGTAGACCTCACCGAACATGAAGAAGTCCCGCTTGCCGGCTCGCTCGGCGGCCTTTTTGATGCCCTGGTTGAACTGCGGCCAGAAGTCGAGGTTGACGTGCTTGACGGTGTCCAGCCGGAAGCCGTCGACACCGGTGGCGGCGATCCAGTCCGCATAGATCTTGGTCATGCCCTGGACCACCTCCGGGCGTTCGGTCCAGAGGTCGTCGAGGCCGAAGAAGTCGCCGTACTCGCTGTTCTCACCGGCGAAGGTGGAGTCGCCCCGGTTGTGGTACATGGTCGGGTCGTTGAGCCACGCGGGGACCTTGACCTGCGCGTCGGCCGGGGTGGCGAAGGTCGGGGTGTACGGGAAGGAGTTGCGGTTGACCTTTGGGAAGGCGCGCGTGCCGTCGGCGTAGCTACGGTCCTCAAACGCCCGGCCCGGCGCGTCACGGTACGGGGCGGTGGTCTTGTCCAGGTATGAGTACTTGTTCTCGGCATAGCTGATGACGTCAGCGGTATGGTTCACGATGACGTCCAGATAGATCTTGATGCCTCGCTGGTGGGCGAGTTTGACCAGGTTCTTCAGGTCCGCGTTGCTTCCGAAGTGCGGGTCGACCTGGGTGAAGTCGGTGATCCAGTAACCGTGGTAGCCGGCCGAAACGTCCGAGCCGGCGCCCTGCACTGGACGGTTCTTGAAGACCGGAGCGAGCCAGATGGCGGTGGTGCCCAGACCCTGGATGTAGTCGAGCTTCTCCATCACCCCTTTGAGGTCGCCGCCGTGGTAAAAGCCCTTGTCGGTCGGGTCAAACCCGGTGCTCAGCCGGTCTCCGGTCAGCCCGCCGTGATCGTTGCGGGGGTCGCCGTTGGCGAAGCGGTCGGGCAGGACGAAGTAGAACTGCTCCGCACGGCCTGCCCGGCCGGCGGCCTTGAGCAGCACATCGGCTGACGGTTCGGCCATCCACTGAGCGGCGCTGGCGGTGGTGAGCGGGTCGAGGTCGGTGGCGCGGCCGGAAGCGGACGCATTGGGCTGATGCACGGCAAGGGGTACGCCGGCAAGCGAGAGCGTGAGCAGGGAGACGAACGCGAGCAGGGCGGTATGCGGTATCGGCAGACGTTTCATCGACGGCCTTCCTCTGGTCGCTGATTCGTCCGCACGCTAGTCCTTGCGGAAATCTTCTGCAAGACCTTGCAAGTCGGATCGCAAAGGCTGCCCACTCTTGCGCAACTATGGCGGCCGGATCCCTAATCCACCCACCCAGCCCACCCAGCCCACCGCCCACCCAGCCCACCCAGCCCACCCAGCCCGTTGATCATGACGTTATCGTCGCGGAAAACGCTTCCCGACGAGATAACCTCATGATCAACGGGCCGGGTGGGCTTGGCTGCTTGGCGGGTGGGCGGATTGTTCGGACCGACCCTGAGCTGACCGGTCCTAGCCGTCGTCGGCGGCCGCTGAGTCCTTTGTCGTGTCCAACCGGAGCACAGCCGCTGGGTCGCAGAGCACCGTCACCCGATAGGACAGACCGACGTTGGACCAGATATCCCCGCGTAGCCAGAGGCAGAGTCCGACGCCGTCGAGCCCCTCCGGGTGCTCGAAGAACTCAACAACCGGCTCGGCGAGGGAGCCGACCAGGCCCTGGGTGCCCTGCGAGGTGCCAGCGACCTGCAGTAGACCGCCGTTGACCTGCAACTCGACGTCCGCGAGCGCGTCCAGGTCGTACCAGTGGGTGTCCGGCAGAAAGAGCCGGCAGTCGACCCGGCGCCGTCCGTAGTCCGGGCCCATGATGCCGCGCTCCAGATCCGGACGATCACCGATCCAGGCAACTCCGGCATAGTCACTACGCAGTCGTTGAACGTCTGCGGGAAATCCGGTGGCGACGGTGTCAATCCGGGGCTGAGCGGCGAGGTGTACGACCGCGTTGGTCATCGGGTTCCTTTCGTGGATACTCCCGGCTTCAGGCGGGGGAGGAAACGGAACCCCTGCGGAGCAGGGCAGGGCAGGGAAAGCCGATCCGCCGCCACGGCCGATGGGCGCCTACCCGCAGGCCGCCCCCAGGGTTTGCGAACAAATGTCCTAATATGTGAGTCGGGTCGAGGACGGTGAAGCGGACGTTCAGGTATCGCTTCCATCCGACCGATGCGCAAGCCGCTGCGCTCGCACGTACGTTCGGCTGCGTCCGGAAGGTCTACAACCTGGCGTTGGCCACGCTGGCCTACCTCAACGACGTTGCCTCCGTGCCGTTGCAGCAGGCGCTTCGGCACCTGCAAGCCGCGTTCACGAACTTCTTCGCCAAGCGTGCCCGCTACCCCACCTTCAAGAGTAGAAAAAAGTCCCGGAGGTCGGCGGAGTACACCACCAGCGCGTTCCGGTGGCGTGACGACCGACTCACCCTGGCGAAGATGGCCGAACCGTTTGCGTACAAAGCCGACTGGTACGGCCGTGAGCTGATCACGGTCGACCGTTGGTATCCGTCCTCCAAGGTCTGCCCGGCCTGCGGGATGCTGGCCGAGCAGATGCCGCTGAACGCGCGATCGTGGACCTGCCGATGCGGTACCACCCACGACCGGGACGCAAAAGCGGCGCGGAACATTTTGGCCGCCGGGCTGGCGGTGCCCGCCTGTGGGGCCGGTATAAGACCTCAACGGGAGTCCTCCCGGACGGGGCTGCCGGCGGTGAAACAGGAAACCCCTGGGGCGACCCAGGGAATCCCCTCCCGTCAGGAAGGAGAGGATGTCAGTTGCCGCACCCTAGCACCGTACGTTGTCCCGGTGAGCAGGGCACGGGCCAACGGGTGAGGGTGTGGTGTGCCACGGCACCGGCGTCAGGTCTTCCTCCGATATCCCGTACGACTGTTCAGCCGCACGTTGATCGAAAGCCGCCTTCACTCGTTCGAGGCAAAAGTTTTCCACCATCCGCGACAAACCCCAACAGTTGACGGCCGAGTACGCCGACCTGCTGTCCGGCAACACCGATGTGATGCGGACGATCCCAACCGAGAACCTCAGCCAGGCCTTCCCGACCTTCCAGGCGGATTTCACCAAAGCCGAAGTACGCAAGGCGATCTCCATGGCCATCGACCGGGACCAGATCATCGAGAGCATCTTCCGGGGCTCACAAACCTCGGCCCGCTCGTTCGTGTCCCCGGTGGTGGCCGGCGCCCGCCCAGACACCTGCGGCGAGGCCTGCCAGTTCGACCCGGTCAAGGCCAAGGCACAGTACGTCGCGACCGGCGGCCCGCCCAAGCTGCAGATCTCGTACAACGGCGACGACGGAAACAAGGACTGGGTGGATGCCACCTGCAACCAACTCAAACCAACCTGGGTGTGGAGTGCGTCGCCACCACCGAGCCGAAGTTCGCCGACCTGCTGACCAAGGTTGCGGAGAAGAAGCCGGTCGGCATGTTCCGGATGGGCTGGTCGATGGAGTACCCGTCGATGGAGAACTACCTGGGGCCGCTCTACACCACCACCGGCTCGTCCAATTACTACGGCTACAGCAACCCGGACTTCGACCGACTGGTCCGGGAGGGCGTGCAGGCACCGAACCAGGATGCGGCGATCAAGAAGTACCAGGCCGCCGAGGAGATCCTCGCCAACGATATGCCGGTGATCCCGCTGCGCTTTGGCCAGAACAACTTCGGCCACTCCGAAAAGGTACGCAATGTTGAGCCGGATCTGTTCGGCCAGCTCAACCTTTTCAAGATCGAAGTAGTGAGCTGACTCCCGGCGGCGCCCGCCTTCACACCCGCTCCGGGATGCGCGTGCCCCGTCGGCTCGGTCGGAATCGCACTGCCCCGGCCGGTCCGGTCCACCCAAGCCGCCCGGCTCGGAACGGCCGTTCTGGTCAGCTAGTGGGCCGACCCGGTCGAGCAGGCCATGCCGTTCACCGTGCAACTCGGCGGAGCATCCGAGGCCTTGGTCCGGTCGAAATGGAATCGCAGCGGCACCGAGGATCGACCGGAAATTGACACCGCGCTGGTGAAGGTGTAACCGGTCGTGGACCGATCCATGGCCGGTTGCCGAGCGGACTCTACCCAGAACGCCCGCAGTCTGCCCACGTTGGCGGGGAACCGGAGCTCGACCGTCCAGTGTCGACCCGTACTCGTGGAATTGGTGATCAGCACCTCGCCGATGAACGAGTCACCGTAGCTGGCGATCACCCGATAGGTTCCGGTCACCTCGGCCGCCGGTAGGGCAGCCAAAGGGGATAGCGAGCCGCCCGAAACGGTGGACGGCGACAGGGTCCCGGACGGCTTGTTGGTCAGCGTCGGCGTCGGGTGGTTCGACGTCGACTCCCGCGGCGTCACCGGCGCCGGCTGCCAGGTCGGTGTCGGCGCCGATTGCCAGGTCGTTGCCGGCGGTGGGGCCAGGGTGGTCAGATCCGCTCCGGTGACCACCGGTGGGGCCAGCGTGCTGCCCGGCGCGAATGGCCAGACCGCTTCCGGTGCGCCGGTATCGCGTCCGGTCGAAGACAGACAACCGGTGGCGGCTACGAACAGGAAGACCATGACGATCATCCCGGTGAGCACCACCACCCAGGACAAATTACGGGACATCATCGGGTTTGCATCTCCACCGCGATCTCGGTGCCGAACTGGAACCCGGCGGACAGGTCGAACTCGTCCATGCTTCCGAACCGGCCGGGAGCGTACCAGATGCTGACCGAGACAGCCTCGACCACGAGATACGTCGAGTTTGACCGCATTTCAACCTATGGCGACGATCCCCTCCCCCCGCCCCCCTCGTCGATCATGAGGTTATCGCCTATGAGAGCGCTCTCATGGGAGATAACCTCATGATCAACCGACGGTGGGTGGGTGGGTGGGGCCTGCGGGAATGCCGGGCGGCCCGGATCGGTTATACCGTGCGTACGACCGGAGCAGCGCCGTCCGAACACCCCCGGATCCGGTGGGAATGTGGGACCGCCCCGGACGGTTACATCTCCGGTACGCCTGAGCAGCATCCTCCTCGCGCCGGGCGTTCTTCAAAGTCTTCCCCCTTTTTTCGCGGCATCACCGCGTGCCCTTGTGGTGCGTGTGCGCCGTGACATCCCCCGACTGGAAGGAACCATCATCATGACTCTGTTCAGCCGATGGCTCCCGGCCATCACCCAGACTCCGATCCTGCGTAAGGCCGCGCTGACCGTCGCCGGTCTCGCCGTTGCCGGTGGCGCTGTCGCCGGCCCGCTGACCGCCACGGTCGCGCACGCCGAACCCCCGGCGAAGCCGGCCCCGCCGCCGTGCAGGACGCCAAGCCCGACGCGCCGAAGAGCGCGAAGGAACTCGGCATCCGCTACGAGGCGCAGTCCACGTACTACTACTGTGGTCCCGCCGCGACCCGGATCGCGCTCAGCGCCCAGGGTAAGCACCTCACCCAGGACGAGGCGGCCAAGCAGCTCGGCACCACCGAGAACGGCACCGACTCCGCTGAGGACACCACCCGGGTCCTGAACAAGGACACCGGCGGCGGTTACAAGACCACGGCGATCTCCGGCCGGTCGGCCAAGAGCGGTGACGTCGACCAGCTCAAGAGCAACGTGAAGAGCGCCGTTGACAACAACCGGGCCGTGGTGGCGAACATCGCCGGCACCGCCACCGACACCGATGGCGCCAGCCACTCGTACGAGGGCGGCCACTACATCAGCCTGGTTGGCTACCAGGACAACGGTGAGGCCGTGAAGGTCGCCGACCCGGCCAACCCGAACCAGAGCAGCTACTGGGTGAACACCGCCGACATGGCGAACTGGATCGCCACCCGCGGCTACTCCCACTGATCGAACGAACAACCGAAGAACCGAAAGGGGCCAGCTCAGACGAGCTGGCCCCTTCTCGACGTATCCGAGGCCGGTCCGGGCACCGACGATGGCCGCACCCCGAAGGGCTCAGCGAGCCGCCCGTCTCAGAGCCTGAACCGGGGTTGCGTCGATAGCAAGACGGACGTACGGTTTTATTCGAGAGTGAGTGAGTCGGTAAGTCTTACCTAAGGCCGCAAGCGCGGTGGTCGGTACGAAAGACTGTTCTGGACTACTCACGGTCGCCCTCCGGGCGGAAGGCAAGGGCCGAACGAGAAACAGCGTGAAGGAGTACGACGTGGCGAGCCTCGACACCTTCGGTGCGAAGAGCCAGCTACGCGTCGGAGACGCGAGCTACGAGATTTTCAAGATCGAGCAAGGTGGACGGGCATGACCGCCTGCCCGTACAGCCTGAAGATTCTGCTGGAGAACCTGCTTCGGACCGAGGACGGCGCGAACATCACCGCCGACCACATCCGCCAACTGGGCGGCTGGGACCCGACCGCCGACCCGAGCGTGGAGATCCAGTTCACCCCGGCCCGGGTGCTGATGCAGGACTTCACCGGCGTGCCCTGCGTGGTCGACCTGGCCACCATGCGCGAGGCGGTCCGCGAGCTCGGCGGCGACCCGACCAAGGTCAACCCGCTCGCCCCGGCCGAGCTGGTCATCGACCACTCGGTCATCGCCGACCTGTTCGGCCGCGCGGACGCGTTCGAGCGCAACGTCGAGCTGGAGTACGAGCGCAACAAGGAGCGCTACCAGTTCCTGCGCTGGGGCCAGAGCGCGTTCAACGAGTTCAAGGTCGTCCCGCCGGGCACCGGCATCGTGCACCAGGTCAACATCGAGTACCTGGCCCGTACGATCATGGAGCGCGACGGCCAGGCGTACCCGGACACCGTGGTCGGCACCGACTCGCACACCACCATGGTCAACGGCCTGGGCGTGCTCGGCTGGGGCGTGGGTGGCATCGAGGCCGAGGCCGCCATGCTCGGCCAGCCGGTCAGCATGCTCATCCCCCGGGTGGTCGGCTTCAAGCTGTCCGGCGAGATGCCGGCCGGCACCACCGCCACCGACCTGGTCCTGACCATCACCGAGATGCTGCGCAAGCACGGTGTGGTCGGCAAGTTCGTCGAGTTCTACGGCCCGGGCGTCGGCGCGGTGCCGCTGGCCAACCGGGCCACCATCGGCAACATGTCCCCGGAGTACGGCTCCACCGTCGCGATCTTCCCGATCGACGACGAGACCGTGCGCTACCTGAAGCTGACCGGGCGGGACCGAGCAGCAGGTCGCGCTGGTCGAGGCGTACGCCAAGGAGCAGGGCCTCTGGCACGATCCCGGACGCACGAGCCGGACTACTCCGAGCGGCTCGAACTGGACCTGTCCACCATCGAACCGTCGCTGGCCGGCCCGAAGCGCCCGCAGGACCGGGTGCCGCTGGGCAACGCCAAGACGATGTTCCGCTCCGCGCTGCCCGACTACATCGGCGACAATGGGCCGACTGTCGATGGCCCGGCCGACGAGGCCAGCATCGAGTCCTTCCCGGCCAGCGACCCGCCGGCCAACGACATCAACAAGACCCGGCCGACGAGCCGCGCGACCTGGTTACCGCCGCCGTCGGCGCCGGGGGCCGGGCCAGCAAGCCGGTCCGGGTCACCGGCGAGGACGGCACCGAGTTCGAGCTCGACCACGGCGCGGTGGTGATCGCCGCCATCACCTCCTGCACCAACACCTCCAACCCGCAGGTGATGATCGGCGCCGCGCTGCTGGCCCGCAACGCCGTCGAGCGTGGGCCTGACCCGCAAGCCGTGGGTGAAGACCACCCTGGCGCCGGGCTCGAAGGTGGTCATGGACTACTACGAGCGGGCCGGGCTCACCCCGTACCTGGAGAAGCTCGGCTTCAACCTGGTCGGCTACGGCTGCACCACCTGCATCGGCAACTCCGGCCCGCTGCCCGAGGCGATCTCGGCCGCGGTCAACGAGCACGACCTCGCGGTGGTCTCGGTGCTCTCCGGCAACCGCAACTTCGAGGGCCGGATCAACCCGGACGTCAAGATGAACTACCTGGCGTCCCCGCCGCTGGTGGTGGCGTACGCGCTGGCCGGCACGATGGACATCGACCTGGCCAACGAGCCGCTCGGCGACGGACGCCGACGGGCAGCCGGTGCTACCTGCGCGACATCTGGCCGAGCAGCGCCGAGATCCAGGACGTCATCGCCTCGGCGATCGGCGCCAGCGGCTTCGGCCAGGCGTACGCGGACGTCTTCGCCGGCGACGAGCGCTGGCAGTCGCTGCCCACCCCGACCGGCGACACGTTCGACTGGGCGGGCGAGTCGACCTACGTGCGCAAGCCCCCGTACTTCGAGGGGATGGCGCCGCGAGCCGCAGCCGGTGGCCGACATCGCCGGCGCCCGGGTGCTGGCCAAGCTCGGTGACTCGGTGACCACCGACCACATCTCACCGGCCGGTTCGATCAAGGCCGACTCCCCCGCCGGGACGTACCTGGCCGAGCACGGGGTGGCCGCGGCACGAGTTCAACTCCTACGGCTCCCGGCGCGGCAACCACGAGGTGATGATCCGGGGCACGTTCGCCAACATCCGGCTGCGCAACCAGCTCGTGCCGGGGGTGGAGGGCGGCTTCACGGTCAACCACCTGACCGGCGAGCAGACCTCGATCTACGACGCCTCGGTCGCCTACCCGGCGGCGGGCATCCCGCTGGTGATCCTGGCCGGCAAGGAGTACGGCTCGGGCTCGTCGCGGGACTGGGCGGCCAAGGGCACCATGCTGCTCGGCGTACGGGCGGTCATCGCCGAGTCGTACGAGCGGATCCACCGCTCCAACCTGATCGGTATGGGCGTGCTGCCGCTGCAGTACCCGGCGGACGCCACCGCCGAGTCGCTCGGGCCTGACCGGCACCGAGACGTTCACCATCAGCGGCGTGACCGCGCTCAACGACGGCGAGATCCCGCGCACCGTGCGGGTCAGCACCGACACCGGCGTCGAGTTCGACGCGGTGGTCCGGATCGACACCCCGGGTGAGGCCGACTACTACCGGCACGGCGGCATCCTGCAGTACGTCCTGCGCAAGATGCTCACCGTCTGAGCCGTAGCGAGGGGCCCCTTCGATAAGAAGGGGCCCCTCCTTGCATCCAGCCACGGCTCAACTACGCACGGAGGCGTCCGGCAGCAGGCTGACCGAACCCGGCAGGTACGGGTCCAGCAGATGGGTGGCGAGCACGATGCGCTGCCAACGGGTGACCGGCACACCGCTCTGCTCGGCCAACCGCAGCACGCCACGCCAGTCCCGGGAGGTGCGGCCCCGCACCCGACCGATCAGGTAACTCAATTCCCGTATCGCCGGGTACGACGATCCAACGCCGTCCATCGCGTCGGCCGCCACGACCAGATCGCGCAGCGTCCGGTCGAGCTCGAGGTCGACCGCCGGGGTGGCCGCCTCCAATTGGTCAACCAGGGCGAACGCCTCAGACGCGCGGTCAGCGGTGATCGACGTGCCGCGCTTCAGGATCTGTTGGAAGAGCGCGATCCGGGTCTCGTGGTTACAGAGCACGGCCAGTTCCCGGAGCAGATCCGCCGGCTCGTCGGCAGCGTGTACCAGGTTGAGTTGATAGTTGAAGCTGCCGACGTCGTAGCGGAGCTGCCCCGGCCGGCAACTCCTCGGGTCGGCCGGCCCTTTGATCTCGCTGAGCAGCGCCGAGGCCGGCTCTGCTCGCCCAGGCAGGGCGAGCAGCAGCAGCAGACAGTCGCTCGCGGTCACGTAAAGGTCAGCGGCATCCCGGCGGTCCCGGGTGGCGGCGTTCAGCCCGTACTGCCAGAGCGCCCGAATGCCGTGCCGGTCGATCGCCACCGTCGCCGCCCAGACGATGGAGAAGCCGTAGGTCATCACCCAGTGCAGCACCGCACGGAGCCGTCGGGTGACCACCGCGTCCGGTTTCAGTAGTAGCAGGGCGTGCTCATGGCAGAACCGCTCGACCAGCGGGTTACTGGCCCCGGCGCGGCCCGCACCGACCGTAGCGAGGTCCTCAAAACTCTCCCGGAAGTAGGTGTCCGCCGCGTAGAGGGATCGCTTGCGCGGCAGCCTGGACAGGTAGCTGGGTATCTCGCGTGCCATCGGGGTGGTGGTCATCAGTCTCACTCACGCAGTTCAGCGGCTCGGCGACCTACTTCAGCGGGGCTGACAAACTCGCCGTCGAGCACCACACCGACGAAGGCTTCCAGTGGGATGTGCTCGAACACCGGCGCGCCGAGCCGGACGAAGACCGGCCCGGGCACCAGCTTCAGCGACGTGGATACCACCAGCGTCGGGAGCCGTCGGGCCAGTTCCCGGGTACCCCGGATATTGAGTACGGTGGTCGGGCCAATCGCGTCGGCACCGGCGAGTGCGATCACCGGCGCACCGACAAGCGACTCCGGCCCGAGCTGGGCCAGCACCTGGCTGACGATGGAACTGCTCGGTGCCGACGTGACCGGGCCGCCCCGCTCGCCGATCCAGGTGAGGGCAGCCTTGACCGTGTTCTCCACCGACTGGTTCAGTTCCTCACGCATCCGGCGCAGCGCCTCGGCCGGCTGGTCACCGCGTACCGCGTTGGCGATGTGCCAGATCGGCGCGTAGCCCGGCAACCGTACTGTAAGGAACTCGGTCGCCTCCGCCACCGCGGCGCGGTCATCAATGATCTCAAGTAGGCCCTGAATAACCAGTCGGGCCACTCCGGTGGCACCGGCGGTCGTGACCGTCACGGCCTCTTGCAGCGATTTCGGCAACATAAACTGTTCCATGGTGATGACTCTTTCTGTTCCGGGTCCACGGCACTCACGCCAGGATTCGTAGTTCATATCAGGTAATGAGCCCGACAGCCACGAAAACGAACAGATCGCACAGCGCGTGCGTCACGATACAAAACGGTTAGGTATATCGTAGGTTTGTGATCGAAGGCGGCGTGCAGCGCCGAGGCGCGGCTCCGCCTGAGCCATTAGGCGGGACAGCCGCACAACGTGACCGCGTCGGCACTGTGGCGACCGCTGGCCACCCGAGCCGGAGATGATCTTCGGGAAGTGTGGGCAGCTAACAAGCGAGGGGCTCTGGGGCATTTTCAAATAAAAAGCCGGTCGACGCAGAGAAGTCAATGCAAGATTTTGGACACGGTTCAGACTTGACCGGATTATCCGGCGAATCCTACACTCGGAAGCCGCGGACCGGCCGGATTGGGCGGGATATTGTTTCAACACCACCGCTCCCAGATCGGAATGGGCGAGAATTGTAAGAGTGTTAACCATCAAAAGAGGACATCCCTCGGCATTCGCTGCCGCGATGCTGCCCAACCGGAACAGCAGCATCACTGGACCGGCACCAATGGAAACGCACCGTGCGGATCGGGCCAGCTGGTCGCCGGTGGCGGCGTGCTCGCCAGTAATACCGACGGTCCCGCCCGCCCTGTGTCAGGATCCTGGGCATGGACGACAGGACCATTCTGGGCCGGATCACCGAGCTGGTCGACGAGGAACACCGGCTCCGCACTCGGCAGCAGGAGACCGAGGGCTCAACCGACGAGGACCGCGACCGGCTACGCGCGGTCGAGGAATCGCTCGACCAGTGCTGGGACCTGCTTCGTCGGCGGCGCGCCGCACGGGAGGCCGGCGGCGACCCGGACACCGTGGGCAGTCGCAGCACCGTCGAGGTGAAGAACTACCTGCAGTGATGCCGGTCGGGCCGCGGTCGGGAACATCCGACCGCGGCCCGTACCGCCCCCGTCCGGCACCAGGATGCCCGCCGGTGTTCGGCCCGCGCTCCGCCGGTCAGCGCCCGCCCAGCTCGCCGAGGAGTTGATCGGTCAGGCCGACCGGCTCGACCAGTGCGGCCGGCAGGCCGCGTGCGGCGAACCACGAGCGACACGACCCGCACGTCCCGGGCCAGGAACTCTCGCCCCTGCGGGTTGGCTACCACATCCACCACCTGTGGTAGGTCAATGATCACCAGCCGATCACGATGCACCAACAGGTTGTACGGCGACAGGTCGCCGTGCGCCAGGCCGGCTCGGGCCAGCACGACCAGGGCGTCGACGCACTGCGTCCAGAGCTGGCGCAGGGCGGCCGGCTCCGGGCGCAACTGGGCCAACCGTGGCGCGGCCAGCCCCTCCTCGGCATCACCGATGAACTCCAGCAGCAGTTCGGTGCCGAGTAGCTGCACCGGGTACGGCACCGCGATGCTGCCCAACTCGACACCGATCTGCCAGAGCCGGGACAGCGCGGCGAACTCGGCGCTGGCCCATTGCTCGGCGATCATCTGCCGTCCGAAGGCGGTCCGGCCGGCCATCGCCCGGTTCTCCCGGGAACGGCGGACCCGGCGGCCCTCCAGATAGCCGGCGTCGCGATGAAAAAGCCGGTGCTCCGGGTCCCGGTAGCGCTTGGCGGCGAGCAGGCAGGTCCGGTCGGTGCCCGGCACACCGCGCCGGAGCAGGTGCACGTCGGCCTCTTTGCCGGACTTGAGTACGCCCAGCTCAGTGTCAACGGCGGCCAGTTCGGTGACCAGCCAATCGGGGTGCGGTACCGGGCCGTGCGCTGCCTGGTCCCAGGTGGACCACCGGTCGCCGGTCTCCGGCGCGTCAAGGTCGGCGGCATCGGGGGCTGCGAGGGTCGGCGCGGCGGGCCGGCCCCGTTTCAGGAAGCGTGGCTCGTCATCATCGAAGCGACGGGGCCGCGCGACGGGTGCGGCAGGTGGGCATTGTTCTCATGCACGACGGGAATCCCTTGGACGAGACGAAAGAGGAGAACAGGCGGTAACGCGCGACATAGACGGCCACGATGACCTCCTCCACACTCGACCGAGCGATGCCCGGATCGGCACCATGACGGATGAATACTTATCGCCACCCCAACCGGCGTCAAGCGAATAACTCCGGACCACCAACCCGACGCCGCGCAGCTCTCCGCGAGCACAATGGCGAGCGCCGCGATCACCCCTTCGGCGATCCGGGTCGGGGCGATACCGCGTCTCCGGCCAGGTCCGACCCCGATGCAGCCACACACTGGGCAGGCCGATCGCGGCCGCCCCGCCGATATCCGCCTCCGGGCCGTCGCCGATCACCCAGCCCCCGCGCAGCCGCATCCGTGCTCGCTCGGCGGCCACGGCGAAGATCCGCGGATTAGGTTTACTGATCCCGACCTCCTCGGAGATGACCCAGGCCGCCACATAACGATCCAGTCCGGTACGCCTGATCCTCGGCTCCTGCTGGCGCGTGGATCCGTTGCTGACCACGACCGGCACCCAGCCGGCGCCCCCCACGACGCGCAACGCGCAGGCCACCAACGGGTCGAGCCGGGCTGATTCGATGGCGCCATCGTGCAGCGCCTCGACCAGATCGATAGCGGGAATGCGCAGGCCGTACCGCTCCCGGACCGCGTCCGCCACGTCCCAGCGGTTGGTCAGACCGTCCGCATCCACCGAGAGCAGCCAGTCAATGTCGCTGGCCGGCGCCCCGATTTCAGCCAGGAAATCCTGCGCCCAGGCACGAAAGGGCCCGGCCCGATCGAGCAGCGTGTTATCCAGATCGAGGAGCAGCAGTGGCACTCGGGCACCTTACGGGACCTGGCGCTCGACCAACAGTCCCAGCAGGTATGCAAGTGCGTTACTGGGTCAGCCGGTGAGCACGTTCCGTGCCGCGCCCTGGTTGACAAACCGGTCGATCAGCATGGTGTGCGCGGCCCGCACCCGGGCCAACTCCGCCGGGTCGAGCCGGCCGAGGACCACCGTCGTACGGTCGTCGGGGCCGCGCCCGAGCGGGCGGCCCTCCGGGTCGTAGATCGCGGCCCCGCCGTTGAACCGCCACGGGTTGGTGCCACCGACCGGGTTGGCGAAGACGACGTACATCGTGTTGTCCAGGGCCCGCGCCGGATAGTAGAGATCGCGGCGGTGCTCCGATCCGACCAGATAGCCGCTCGGGCAGAGGTAGCCGTGCGCGCCATCGCCAGCCACGGCCCGCCCATGCTCGGGAAAGCATCCGTCGTAGCAGATGCCGAGCCCCAGCCGCCAACCGTCCACCAGCAGCGTGGCTGCCGGAACTGCCCGGGGTGAAGAGTGCTCTCTCATCCGGCCCCCATAGATGCTGCTTGTGGTAGGCGGCCCGGACCTGACCGGAGCGGTCCACCACCAGCGAGGAGCAGGTACGGCGCCCATCCGGATGCCGCACCGCCGCACCGACCACCACGACCACCGCCCGGTCCCGGGCGACCGTCCGCAGCGGGCTCCAGTCGCGGATCGTCGACCCGACCCCCGTCGTGGGCGAGCACGTCGGTCCCGGCCGGGTCGGCACCCAGGGTCGGCGGGTGGTACGCCGGCAGGAAAAGCTCCGGAAGTACGGCCAGCGCGGCACCGGAGTCGGCGGCCTGCGCGACGAGTCGGGCCGCCGCCGCGGCGTTACCGGCCACCTGGCCCGGTATCGGCTCGGCCTGGATGGCGGCGACGGTCAGCGCGGCGATGGGCGGAGAGAACGCGTGAGGGGCCACGGCGTTCATGATAGTCGCTGAATCAGATGCCAAGACGTACGTACGGATTGCATTGGTCGCGGGGTACCTGGCAGCATCGGCTCGTGCCCAGGGTAAGCCAGGACCAACTCGACGCACGCCGCCAGGAGATTCTCAGCGCGGCGCGGGTCTGCTTCGCCCGGCACGGATACGAGGGCGCCACAGTCCGCCGGCTCGAACAGGCGACCGGATTGTCCCGGGGCGCCATCTTCCATCACTTCCGCGACAAGGACTCCCTTTTCCTCGCCGTCGCGGAGGATGACGCCACGGCCATGGTCGCCACGGTGGCCCGTAATGGTCTCGTCCAGGTTATGCGCGACCTGCTCGAGCGGGCGATGTCACCGGACACCACGGGGTGGTTGGGCAGCCAACTTGAGGTTTCCCGACGGTTGCGTACCGACCCCGCGTTCGCCCAGCGGTGGGCTGAGCGTTCCGCGAACATCGCCGAGGCCACCAGGGAACGGCTGCACCGCCAGCGCGATGCCGGCGTGCTCCGCGACGACGTGCCGATCGACGCGCTGGCCCGGTTCCTGGAGCTCGCCTACGACGGCCTGGTCCTGCACCTGGCCATGGGTCGCCCAGCGAACGATCTCGGCCCGGTGCTCGATCTCGTGGAAGAGGCGGTACGGCGGCCCAGTTGACCGACGCCGCTCGGAGTGGCACGACTGTTCCACAATGAACTCCTGTCTACTTTCCGACAGGAGCGACCGATGCAGGCACTCCCGTTGAGGTACGGCAGGATCGATGACATGGATCTCGGACTCACTGATCGGGTTTACGTGCTTACCGGCGCGTCAAAAGGGCTCGGCTTCGCCACCGCCCAATCTCTTGTGGCCGATGGCGCCCGGGTGGTGCTCTCGGCCCGCAATGCTGATCAGGTCGCCGAGGCGGCGCAACGCCTCGGGGGCCCGGAGCGGGCCATCGGACTGACCGCCGACCTGGCCGACCCCGACACCGCGCAACGGTTGGTCGACACCGCCCGGGAACGCTTCGGACGGCTCGACGGCGCGCTCATCTCCGTCGGCGGCCCACCGCCGGGCACCGCCGCCCAGGCCAGCGACGAACAGTGGCGGCACGCGTTCGAGTCCATCTTCCTCGGCACGGTCCGGGCCGCCCGTACGGTTGCGACGACGCTGACCGACGGCGGCGCGATCGGGCTGGTGCTCTCCACCTCGGCGCGCACCCCGATCACCGGACTCGGCATCTCCAACGGTCTACGCCCCGGCCTGGCCGGAGTGGCAAAGGACATGGCCAACGAGTACGGCCCGCGCGGCGTCCGCGTCGTCGGCCTGCTGCCCGGCCGGGTCATGACCGACCGGAGCCGTGAACTCTTCGCCGCCACCGACGATCCACAGCGGGCTCTGGCCGAGGTGACGAACTCGATTCCGCTACGCCGAATCGCCGACCCCAGCGAGTTCGGACGGGTCGCTGCCTTCGTCCTCTCCCCTGCGGCCAGCTATCTGACCGGACTGACCATCCCGATTGACGGCGGGGCGCTACGCAGCCTTTAGCGACGCCGTCAATCGGGATCAGACAGCGTCAGACCGAGTCGTAGTCGGGGCGGGGCGCCACGGTGACCACCGGTTCCGGACCGATCGCGTCGACGTACGGTCGGGGCGAGTCGGCCACCGCGAACTGGGTGCGGTAGAGCTCGGAGTAGAGGCCACCGACCGCGACCAGTTCGTCGTGCCGGCCGCGCTCCACGATCCGGCCACCGTCGAGCACCAGGATCTGGTCCGCGTCCCGCACGGTGGAGAGCCGGTGCGCGATGACCAGCGCGGTCCGGCCGGTCAGCGCGACCGACAAGGCCCGCTGGACCGCCGCCTCGGATTCGGAGTCGAGATGCGCGGTGGCCTCGTCGAGGATGACGATCGACGGTGCCTTGAGCAGCAACCGGGCGATGGCGATGCGCTGCTTCTCACCGCCGGAGAACCGGTAGCCGCGCTCGCCGACCACCGTGTCCAGTCCGTCGGGCAGCGCGCGCACCAGCTCCTCGACCTGGGCGCCGCGCAGCGCCGCCCACAGTTCGTCGTCGGTGGCCTCCGGCTTGGCGTAACGGAGGTTCTCCGCGATGGTCTCGTGGAACAGGTGCGAGTCCTGGGTGACCACGCCAATTTCATCGCGCAGCGACTCCAGGGTGGCGTCCCGGACGTCGACCCCGCCGACCCGGACGTCGCCGTCGGTCACGTCGTAGACCCGGGAGACCAGCATCGACGTGGTTGACTTGCCGGCGCCGGACGGACCGACCAGCGCCACCATCTGCCCCGGCTCGACGGTGAAGGAGACCCCGCGCAGCACCGGCTCGGAGACGGTACGGTCCAGGGCCGCGACGTCCTCCAGCGAGGCCAGCGACACCTCGTCGGCGGACGGGTAGCGGAAACGCACATCGCGGAACTCCAGCCGACCGGCGCCGCGCGGGATGGCCACCGCGCCCGGCTGCTCGGCGATGGACGGAGTGAGGTCGAGCACCTCGAAGACCCGGTCGAAGGAGACCAGCGCGCTCATCACGTCGACCCGGACGTTGGAGAGTGCGGTCAGCGGCCCGTAGAGCCGGGTGAGCAGCAGGGCCAGGGTGACCACGGTGCCGGCGCTGACCGCGCCGCTGACCGCGAGCCAGCCGCCGAGCCCGTAGGTCAGCGCCTGGGCCAGCGACGCGACCAACAGCATCGCCACGAAGAAGGTGCGAGAGTACATCGCGGACTGGATGCCGATGTCGCGGACCCGTTCGGCCCGTTGCGGCGAAGCGCCGGGCCTCGACGTCGGGGCGGCCGAAGAGTTTCACCAGCAGCGCGCCGGCCACCCCGAACCGCTCGGTCATGGTGGCGTTCATCTTGGCGTCGAGGGCGTAGGACTCGCGGGTGATCTCCGCCAGCCGGCCGCCGACCCGCCGGGCCGGGATGATGAAGATCGGCAGCAGCACCAGCGACAGCAGGGTGATCTGCCAGGAGAGGGTGAACATCACCGCTGCGGTGAGCACCAGCTGGATGACGTTGCTGACCACGCCGGAGAGCGTCGAGGTGAAGGCCCGCTGGGCGCCCAGCACGTCGTTGTTGAGCCGGCTGACCAGGGCGCCGGTCTGGGTGCGGGTGAAGAACTGCAGCGGCATCCGCTGCACGTGGTCGTAGACGCGGGTGCGCAGGTCGAGGATGATGCCCTCGCCGATCCGGGCCGAGTACCACCGCTGGGCCAGCGAGAGCAGCGCGTCAACGACGGCGAGCGCCGCGATGAGGATGGCCAGCCGGACCACCGTGCTGCCGGCCTCGCGCGCCGCCCTGGGTGATCGCGTTGATCACATCGCCGGCGAGCACCGGGGTGGCCACTCCGATCACGGCTGCCAGCACCACGGTGATCAGGAAGACTGCGATGTCCCGCCGGTACGGCTGGGCGAACGCGATGATCCGCCGGGCGGTGCCCCGGCTGAGCCGGTGTGTGGAAACCTCGTCGCGACTGCGCAGCGACCGGAGCATGCCCCAGCCGCCCATGCCGCCGCCACCGACCATTGGGTGGGACACCCGTCACCTCCGTGCCGCCGCTGCGCTGTGAATCCGTCGGATCCTATTCCCCCGACGTCTACGGCAACCCGGGAAGTAACCGGATTCTTCCCGAACGGTCCTTACAAAGTTGCCTTGTGCCGGGTGACATTCTCCGACTCCGGACTATTGCCCGGCGCCAGTTGATTTTTGACGCGCTGGTTATTGGCCGTAGCGGCCTATTCGCCGAGCCCGGTCAAGTCCCGCAGTCGTCGGGTCTGCGCCTCCCGCTCGGCCCGTTGCTGATCGGCGTGGGATCGTCCGGCCGCGCCGGACAGGAGCGCCTTGATTTCGATCACGGCGGTCCGGTCACCGGCCAACACCGCCGCGGTCAGATCGCGCAGCGTGACCGTAACTCCGCAGCTGGTACGACCACTGCCGCCAGCCCGAGCCGCTGCGCCTCGGCTGCGTCCAGCGCCCGCCCGGTGACACAGATTTCCAACGCGCGGGCATAGCCGACCAGCTCGACCAAGCGCTTTGTGCCGGCCAGGTCGGGCACCAACCCGAGCGTCACCTCGGCCATCGAAAACCGGGCATCGTCGGCCAGCACCCGTAGGTCGCAGGCGAGGGCAAGCTGGAAGCCCGCGCCGATCGCATGCCCTTGAACTGCGGCGATCGAGATGAGGTCGGGGCGGTGCAGCCAGGTGAAGGCGGCCTGGTACTCGGCGATCCGGTCCGCGCACTCCTCGGGCGGCAGCGCAGCCAGCTCGACGAACGACCCGGCCCCGGTCGTACCGATGATTGACCGGTCGAGGCCGGCGGAGAACGCCCGGCCTTCTCCACGCACCACCACCACCCGCACGTCACCCGGCAGATCGCGACCGAAGCTCCGCATCGCCTGCCACATCGCGGGCGTCTGGGCATTGAGCACGTCGGGCCGGCACAACGTCACCGTCGCCACCGGCCCGTCGCGTTCCAGCCGCACCCCGCCGGTCACCGTCACGGAGAGTTCCGGTGCCCGGTGGGTGCGGACCAGCCGGATGAGCGGGTCACGCCTTCTTGCGGCGACGAGCGCCACCACGCTGGCGCAATTGCACGCCGGACTCGGTAAGCACCCGGTGAATGAACCCGTAGGAACGGCCGGTCGAGGCGGCCAGGGCACGGATGCTTTCGCCGGAGGTATACCGCTTGACCAGATCCTTGGCGAGCGTCTGACGCTCGGCTCCGACGATCCGGCGACCCTTCTCAGTGCTGGTGGCTGTGCCGGTGGCTGCCATCTTGATTCCTCACGTCCCAGACTGTGCGGTTCGATACGGTCACACCTATTAGACCGCCTGCGTCGATCATGCGCTAGATATCAACTCTTCGCCAACCGACACGCACGGCACTGTCGGTTTCCCGATCGAGTGATTGCACAGTGGCCCACCAGCACTCTCGCCACAGCGATTCACTGACGTCAGGCCAATTCGACGAGTTCCAGCAGGTCGTCGCTCCATGCGTCTTCGTCGCCATCAGGCAGCAGGATCGCCCGGTCCGGCTTGAGCGCGAGTACCGCGCCCGGATCGTGGGTGACCAGCACGATCGCCCCCGGGTAGCGAGCTATCGCGTCGAGTACCTGCTCCCGGCTGACCGGGTCCAAATTGTTGGTGGGCTCGTCGAGCAGCAGCACATTCGCACCGGAACAGACCAGGGTGGCCAGCGCCAACCGGGTTTTCTCGCCACCGGAGAGCACCCCGGCCGGCTTCTCCACATCGTCACCGGAAAACAGGAAGGCGCCGAGGATCTTGCGCAGTTCAGTGTCGGACTGCTCAACCGCGGCACTGCGCATGTGATCGAGCACACTACGGTCCACGTCGAGCGTCTCGTGCTCCTGAGCGTAGTAGCCCAGACGCAGGCCGTGTCCCGGACGTACCTCTCCGCTGTCGGGTTTCAGCAACCCACCGAGCATGCGCAACAGGGTGGTCTTCCCGGCGCCGTTGAGGCCCAGGATCGCCACCCGGGAGCCGCGGTCGACGGCGACGTTGACATCGGTGAAGATCTCCAACGAGCCGTACGACTTGGAAAGCGCGGCGGCGGTCAGCGGAGTCTTGCCGCACGGCGCCGGTTGCGGGAAGCGGACCTTCGCCACCCTGTCGGCGACCCGGGTTTCCTCCAGGCCGGACAGGAGCCGTTCGGCCCGCCGGGCCATATTCTGCGCGGCCACCGTCTTGGTCGCCTTGGCCCGCATCTTGTCGGCCTGCGCCAGCAACGCACCGGCCTTCTTCTCGGCGTTGGCCCGCTCCCGGCGGCGCCGCCGTTCGTCGGTCTCCCGCTGCTCCTGGTACGCCTTCCAGCCGACGTTGTAGACGTCCACCACAGAGCGGGTGGCATCCAGGAACCAGACCTTGTTGACCACGGCCTCCAGCAGCGCGGCGTCGTGGCTGATCACGATCAGGCCACCCTTGTGCCCGGCCAGGAAGCCGCGCAGCCAGGTGATCGAGTCCGCGTCAAGGTGGTTGGTCGGCTCGTCGAGCAGCAGGATTCCGCCGCCGTTCTCGGCCGCGTCCCGGAACAGAATCCGGGCCAGCTCGATGCGGCGGCGCTGACCGCCGGAGAGGGTCCCGATGGTCTGCGCCAGCACCCGGTCGGGCAGGCCCAGGTTGGCGCAGATCCGGGCGGCTTCCGCTTCCGCGGCATAGCCGCCGAGCGAGGCGAACTGGTCCTCCAGCAGCCCGTAGCGGCGTACCAGCTTGTCGTCACTGTCGGCGGCGAGCTGGCCCTCGATCTGCTTCATCTGGGCCAACAGCACGTCCAGACCCCGGGCGGAGAGCACCCGGTCCCGGGCAGTGACCTCCAGGTCGCCGGTGCGCGGGTCCTGCGGCAGATAGCCCACGCCGCCACGCCGGTCGATCTGGCCGGTGTAGGGCTGTCCCTCCCCGGCGAGCACCTTCAACGTGGTGGTCTTACCTGCGCCGTTACGCCCAACCAGTCCGATCCGGTCGCCCGGCTGCACTCGCAGGGTGGTGTCGGACAGCAGGATTCGGGCTCCGGCACGTAGTTCCAAGCCGGTTGCTGTGATCATGTCGGAAACTCGCTCTCGGGGTCGAAGGCTGACTCAGGGCACACGGACCAGCCGGCGGAGCCGTACTCTTTCCGTCGGCGCGGGGCGGTTCAGCCTTCGCAGAGCAGCACTGGGCAATTATACCGGGGCGCCGGACAACCCGCCGCCGACTTGTCGGGCAAGATCACCGGGTACGGGAACGTACGCCGGTATCGATCCGGTGACACTCAGGCTGGAAACGGCGATCGAGGTTTACATGGAGCTGAACGAGCAGGCGCGGATCGACACCAGTCAGGTGGAGGACAGACGCGGTGGTGGCGGGCGGCGGTGGTGGCGGTGGCGGTGGCGGTGGCGGTGGTGGCGGTGGTGGTGGTGGCGGTGGCGGTGGTGGCGTGATCGGCACCATCGTCGCCCTGCTCGTTGCGCTGGTCGGTGGCGGGCTCGGCATCACCACACTGCTTGATGGCGACGAGGAGGGCGACAACACCGCCATCGCAGAGAAGTGCGAGGACCGCGGTGCTGAGGCCCTGAAGCACCTCGACTGTCGGAACAGTCTCTACATCAACTCGATCCAGGCGTACTGGGCGAAGGCCCTGCCCGCGCACTTCAAACAGCCCTACGAGGAGGCCGTGACCGTTTTCTTCGAAGAAGACGTGAACAGCGGCGTGTGGCGCGGCTGACTCCGGCGATGGGCCGTTCTATTGTCCCGCCGACGCGAAGGTCTACATCGACCTGAGCTTCTACCGTGAGTTGGCAACGGATTACGGTGCCGGCGGCGAGTTCGCCCAGCCGTACATCCTCGGCCACGAGTACGGCCATCACGTGCAGAACCTGCTCAATGCCGAAGAGCAGATGCGCAAGAAGCGGAAGCCGATCAGTGATAACAAGCTCTCGGTGCTGATCGAGCTACAGGCCGACTGCTACTCCGGCGTATGGGCGAAGAACGCCAGCGGCACCACCGATGAGAAGGGTGCGAAGCTCTTCAAGAGCATTACCCAACAGGACATCAAGGAGGGACTGGAGACCGCTGCGGCGATCGGCGACGACATTCTGGCGAAGGCTGCCGGCGCGAAGGTGAAGGAGTCGAACTTCACGCACGGCACTGCCGCGCAACGCCAGGAATGGTTCGGCCGGGCTACGAGACCGGTGACCCGAAGTCCTGCGACACCTCCGGCATCCGCTAGCCCCCTACTCGCTGGACAGCCCCCGTCCACACAAACAGCCCCGTCGGATCACTTCCCCGTCGGATCACTTCCCCGTCGGATCACTTCCCCGTCGGATCACTTCCCCGTCGGATCAAGGACTTGTTGCGGTGAATTGATCACCGAATCACAACAACAAGTCCTTGATCGACGGGGAAGTCCTTGATCGTTAAGCCGGGTCGCGGACCAGGATCCGCACTGCACGGGCGGCGGCGATCGCGTCGAGCAGGACAGCGTGCCTCGGTTCGGGTACGTCGAGCAGGCGGTCGGCGCGCCGCACGGCGAGCGGCGCCAACCGCCGGTCGGCGAGAATCGTGTCGACCGATCGCCGATCCCCGCCCCCGACCAACGCGTCCAACCTGCCGACCTCGGGTAGCAGCAACCGGACAGCCAGATCACTGGCGTCGGCGGCGGCGGCCTTGGCCTGGTTCTCCCGGCGCCGGGCGAACCGCTGTTGCGACCAGCCACCGGCGGCGGTGCGGCCCTGCACATAGCTGGTGTCCACCTTGGACACCAGTAGTCGGTCACCCTCGGCGACGCCGATCGCGACCGCGCCCTTGCGCGGCAAGCAGGAGACCCAGCCGGCGGGCTGCGGCAGCGTTGGTCAGGAAGCCCGGCAGGTCGGGCGCGGCGGGCGCGCCCGGCGGGCGGTGCAGTTCGGCCGTGGCACCGTCCGCCGCGGTGAGCAGCAATCCGTACTCCCGCACTTCGGACGTGGGCATCGCCGTGTCGGGTGGTGAAACCTTCGAGCCAGCGAGCAACCCGGCCGGGTTCGACCGTTACCCACCGGCCGCCGCCAGCGGCGGGTCGACTGCTCATCAGGCCAGCGGAAACTCCTTCCGGCGGGACGACCGCTCCCTCCCTTCGAGGACTGGCGCACGTCGAGCGTCCGACCTACTGCCGCTGCCGACCGGTGGCCGCCACACAGTCCCCCGGTTCCGCGATCCCAGCAGATGCACGCGAAAAGGTTTTGCAGAAAGATTTCTGCGTGACTACGGTTGGCGATCATGGACCCCGGAGACGACGTACGACAAATCACCGACCCGGCCGCGCTGAAGGCCGTCGCCCACCCGCTGCGGGTGCGACTTCTGGCCGCCCTACGCGAGCACGGTCCCGCTACCGCCACCGAACTGGCCCAACAATTGGGTACGGAATCCGGCTCCACCAGCTATCACCTGCGCGTTCTGGCTCGATATGGCTTCATTGGCGAAGCCGAAGCCGACCCGGCCACCCGTCGGCATCCCCGGGAACGCCGCTGGCAGGCGGTGCATCGACTCAACACGTGGAGCAACACCGCCCTGGCCACCACCGACGCCGGACGGGAGGCCGCCGCGCTCATGCGACGCCAGCAGGTCGAGGTGCTCATCGGTGACGTCGAACACTTCGAGGCGATCACCGGTGACCTCACCCCGGCCTGGGTCGAGGTCGCCGGCATCGGCGACCTGCTGGTACGCCTCACACCGGCGTCCCTCAACACGCTGTGGGACACCTTCTACGCCCACCTCGAACAGTTGAGCGCCCAGGACGCCACGACCCGGAGGCCGCCCCGGTGTCGGTGGTCGTCGCCGGCTCCCCCGCGCCCCGCCGATGTGAGCCCAGAGCCGGCCCGCCGATCGCACTCATGCGGCCGGACCACCGTGCCCACCTCGCGATCCTGGCTCTGTCGCCCGAAGACGAGCCGGCCACCGATCGCGAACTCTCAGCGCAGGTTCACCGCCAGGAGGACGATCAATGCACTGGAGAGCAGGGCGGCGCCGAGCCGCCGGCCCGACGGATGAGCAGTCGCCGACAAGCGATCCATCTCCGGCGATCGCAACTGCCAGCTCGCCGACGAGAAAAGCGCGAACAGCAACGACCGCCTGTTGTCGAGCGTGTCGCCCGGGCGACAACAGCTCGTCGAGCACTCGTAACGCGGAAAAGTCAGACGTTGAAACCGAGCGCCCGGAGCTGGTCGCGCCCCTCGTCGGTGATCTTGTCCGGCCCCCACGGCGGCAGCCACACCCAGTTGATCCGCATGTCTTTAACCAGGCCGCCACCCGGGCCGGTGGTCAGCGCCGCCCGGGCCTGGTCTTCGATGACATCGGTCAGCGGACAGGCCGCCGAGGTAAGCGTCATATCCAGGGTGGCCACGTTGTCATCATCGACGTGCACCCCATAGACCAAGCCGAGGTCGACCACGTTGATACCCAGCTCGGGGTCAACGACGTCCTTCATCGCCTCTTCGACGTCAGCGAGTGCGGCCTTCCCGGTCGACGACACGGGCGCGGTCTCTTCGGAACTCATGCCTTCACCTCCGGGCTCACGCCCACCCCGGCGCGCGCCGCGGCGTCCTTGAACGCCATCCACGGCAACAGCGCACACTTCACCCGAGCCGGATAACGGGCGACTCCGGCGAACGCCACCCCGTCACCCAGCAGCCCCTCGTCCGGGGTCACCTGACCTCGGCCGGACATCAACTCGACGAACGCGTCATGCACGGCGAACGCCTCGCTCGCGCCCCGACCGCTCAGCAGCTCATGCAACACGCTCGCCGACGCCTGGCTGATCGAACAGCCCATTCCGTCGTACGACACGTCGGCGAGCACCTCCGCGTCGACCGCCACCCGCACGGTCACCTCGTCCCCACAGGTCGGGTTGACGTGGTGCGCCTCACCGGCGTACGGCTCTCGCAGGCCACGGCCCTGCGGGCGCTTGTAGTGGTCCAGGATGATCTCCTGGTAAAGCTGGTCAAGCTGCATTAGGCGAACACCTTCCGTACCTGTTCCAGACCGCGCACCAGGGCGTCGATCTCGCCCGTGGAGGTGTAGAGGTAGAACGAGGCACGGGTGGTCGCCGGCACGCCATAGCGGACGCAGACCGGCCGGGCACAGTGGTGCCCGACCCGCACCTGCACACCCTGCGCGTCGAGCACCTGGCCGACGTCGTGCGGATGCACGCCGTCCAGCGCGAAGGAGATGGTGCCCCCACGGCCAACCGGCGTACCCGGTCCGAAGATCCGCAGACCCGGCACGGTGATCAGCGCGTCGAGTGCGTACGCGGTGATCTCCTTCTCGTGCCACTGAATCGCCCGCATTCCGATCCCGGAGAGGTAGTCGACCGCGGCACCCAACCCGACCGCCTCGGCGATCGGCGGAGTGCCCGCCTCGAACCGGGCCGGCGGCGCGGCGAAGGTCGACCGGGCCATGGTCACGGTCTCGATCATCGAACCGCCCCCGAACACCGGCGGCATCGCCGCCAGCAACTCGGACCGGCCCCAGAGCACCCCGATCCCGGTCGGAGCGCACATCTTGTGCCCGGTGAAGGCGATGAAGTCGGCGTCGAGGTCGACCACATCGATCGGCAGGTGCGGCACCGACTGCGAACAGTCGAGCATCAGCAGCGCCCCCACCGCCCGGACCCGCTCGGTGATCCGGGCGGTGGCGTTGACCGTGCCGAGGATGTTCGACATGTGCACCAGCGAGACGATTTTCGTCCGCTCGGTGATCAGGTCGTCCAGGTTGGACTCGTCGAGCCGGCCGCCCTCAGTGAGGTTGAACCAGCGCAGGGTGGCGCCGGTCCGCTCGCAGAGCAACTGCCACGGGACGATGTTGGAGTGGTGCTCCATCTCAGAGATCACCACCTCGTCGCCGGGGCCGAGCCGGAACCGCGGGTCACCGCTGGCCGAACCGGAGGCGTTGGAGAAGGCGTACGCGACCAGGTTGATCGCCTCGGTCGAGTTCTTGGTGAACACCACCTCGTCCGGGCTCGGCGCGTTGATGAACGCGGCCACCTTCGCCCGGGCCCCCTCGAACGCCTCGGTCGCCTCGGTGCCCAGGGTGTGCACCGACCGGGACACGTTGGCGTTGTGCCGCGCGTAGTGTTCGCTCAGCACGTCCAGCACCTGCCGCGGTTTGTGCGAGGTGTTGGCGCTGTCCAGGTAAACCAGTCGGTGCCCGTTGACCTCCCGCTCCAGGATCGGGAAGTCGGCGCGTACCTGCGCCACGTCGAAGCGGGGCACCTCGTCGTACTGCGGCATGCCCGGCGGGATCGCGATGATGGTCATCTCCGGCAGCCCTCTCTGCTCAGTTGGTCAGGCGCGCGCCGCGCCGGCACCCGCGACGTACCGCTCGTACCCCTCGGCCTCAAGCTTCTCGGCCAGCTCCGGGCCGCCCTCCTCAACGATCCGCCCGCCGACGAAGACGTGCACGAAGTCGGGCTTGATGTAGCGCAGGATGCGGGTGTAGTGAGTGATCAGCAGCAGCCCGGTCTGGCCGGTATCCCGCACCCGGTTGACCCCCTCGCTGACCACCCGCAGGGCGTCGATGTCCAGCCCCGAGTCGGTCTCGTCGAGGATGGCCACCTTCGGCTTGAGCAGCTCCAACTGGACGATCTCGTGCCGCTTCTTCTCACCGCCGGAGAAGCCCTCGTTGACGTTGCGCTGGGCGAACGCCGGGTCCATCTGCAACCGCTCCATGGCCCCGCGCAGCTCGCCGGCCCAGGTCCGCAGCTTCGGCGCCTCGCCATCAATGGCGGTCTTCGCGGTGCGCAGGAAGTTGGCCACCGACACACCGGGCACCTCGACCGGGTACTGCATGGCCAGGAAGAGTCCGGCACGGGCCCGCTCGTCGACCGACATGGCCAGCACATCCGTGCCATCCAAGGTCACCGAACCGCCGGTGATCTCGTACTTCGGGTGGCCGGCGATCGAGTAGGCCAGGGTCGACTTGCCGGAGCCGTTCGGGCCCATGATGGCGTGGGTTTCGCCCGACCGCACGGTCAGGTTGACCCCGGCCAGGATCGGCTTCAGCTCGCCCTCGGGCAGTTTGACCGATACCTGCAGGTCACGGATTTCGAGAACGCTCATGGTGCGGTAACTCCATTGCTTGGCGTCAGGCTGAGGTAGATGTCGCCGTCACGGATTTCGACGGGATAGACGGGTACGGGTTCGGTGGCGGGCAGTCCGGTGGGCTCGCCGGTACGTAGGTCGAAGCGGGAGCCGTGCAGCCAGCACTCCAGGGTGCAGCCCGCCACCTCGCCCTCGGAGAGCGCGACGGCGGCGTGTGAGCACTCGTCCCGGATGGCGTAGTAGGCCGAGTTCCCATCCGGACATTCAGTGTGCACGATCGCGATGTCGGTGCCGTGGGCCTCGGCCCGGACCACGCTGCCCTTGGGCACGTCCTCGGTCGAGCAGATCCTGATCATCAGGAGCCAGCCTGCGCGAGTCGCGTCTCGATCGCCGTACCGAGCCGCTCCCGCAGCTCCTCGACCGGGATCTTGTTGATCACCTCGGCGAAGAAGCCGCGCACCACCAGCTTGCGGGCCTCAGCCTCCGGGATCCCCCGGGCCATCAGGTAGAAGAGCTGCTCGTCATCGAAGCGGCCGGTGGCGCTGGCGTGGCCAGCTCCGGCGATCTCGCCGGTCTCGATCTCCAGGTTCGGCACGGAGTCAGCCCGGGCACCCTCGCTGAGCAGCAAGTTCCGGTTGATCTCGTACGTGTCGGTGCCGGTCGCCTCGGCCCGGATCAACACGTCACCCACCCAGACGGTACGCGCGTCGTCGCCCTGCAGGGCGCCCCGGTAGCCGACGTAGCTACGGCAGTCCGGAACGTTGTGGTCGACCAACTGCCGGTGCTCGAGATGCTGACCGCCGTCGGCGAAGTAGAGGCCGTAGAGCTCCGCCTCCCCGCCCCGGCCGGTGTACTCCACGCTGGTGTACTGCCGGACCAGGTCGCCACCGAGGGTCACCTGCACGTGGTTCACCTTGGCGTCCCGACCCAGCTTGACCTTGAGGTGCTGGGCCTGCACCGCGTCGTCGGCCCAGTCGGCGACGGTGACCAGGGTCAGCTTCGCCCCGTCGGCCACCGAGACCTCGACGTTGTCCGCGAGGGTGACCGAACCGGTCTGCTCCAGCACCAGGGTGACCTCGGCGAACCGACCCACCTCGACGAAGGTGTGCCCGAATGCGGCGCCATCCGCTCCCAGCCCGACCAGCCGGATCACCACCGGCGTGGCCGGACGGCTCTCCGGAGCGACCGAAATGACCGTTGCCTCGCCCGTCGCGCCGTGCGCCAACGCGCTAATCCGGTCGAACGGAGTCAGCACGCTGCCGATCCGCGGATCACCCGGTTGGGCGCTGTCGAAGGTAATCCCCTCCGGCAACGCGTCGAACTCGTAGCGCAACCGTCCGGCGGTAGCGGTCAACTCGCCATTGGCGAGACCACGTAGCCGCTTCAGCGGGGTGAAGCGCCACTCCTCCTCCAGCCCGGTGAGGGCCGGAAAATCCGCGACATCGTACGAACGGAGCGCCTCTGACTTGGTCGTGGGCGGCGCGAAAGCCTGGGTAGTCATCTCTTCCTTGGTTTGTCTCGCGAGGTTCGAGCGGGCGGTTGGCGGCCGTGATCAGCCGACCGCGCCCTCCATCTGGAGCTCGATCAGGCGGTTGAGCTCCAGGGCGTACTCCATCGGGAGTTCCTTGGCGATCGGCTCGATGAAGCCGCGCACGATCATGGCCATCGCCTCGTCCTCGCTCAGCCCCCGGCTCATCAGGTAGAAGAGCTGGTCGTCACTGATCTTGGAGACGGTCGCCTCGTGCCCCATCGACACGTCATCCTCGCGGATGTCGACGTAGGGGTACGTGTCCGACCGGGAGATCGTGTCCACCAGCAGCGCGTCGCACTTGACCGTGCTCTTGCTGTGGTGCGAGCCTTCCAGCACCTGGATCAGGCCACGGTACGAGGTCCGACCGCCACCCCGGGCGATCGACTTGGAGACGATGGTGCTCGACGTGTGCGGCGCGGCGTGCACCATCTTGGCCCCGGCGTCCTGGTGCTGGCCTTCGCCGGCCATGGCCACCGAGAGCACCTCGCCCTTGGCGTGCTCGCCGGTCATGTAGACCGCCGGGTACTTCATGGTGACCTTGGAGCCGATGTTGCCGTCGATCCACTCCATGGTCGCGCCCTCGTGGCAGACGGCGCGCTTGGTGACCAGGTTGTAGACGTTGTTCGACCAGTTCTGGATGGTGGTGTAGCGGCAGCGGGCGTTCTTCTTGACGATGATCTCCACCACCGCGCTGTGCAGCGAGTCGGAGGAGTAGATCGGCGCGGTGCAGCCCTCGACGTAGTGCACGTACGCACCCTCGTCGACGATGATCAGCGTCCGCTCGAACTGGCCCATGTTCTCGGTGTTGATCCGGAAGTAGGCCTGCAGCGGGATCTCGACCTGCACGCCCTTGGGCACGTAGATGAACGAGCCGCCGGACCAGACGGAGGTGTTCAGTGCGGCGAACTTGTTGTCGCCGACCGGGATCACCGTGCCGAAGTACTCCTTGAAGACGTCCTCGTGCTCCTTGAGCGCGGTGTCGGTGTCCAGGAAGAGCACACCCTGCTCCTCAAGATCCTCCCGGATCTTGTGGTAGACCACCTCGGACTCGTACTGGGCGGCCACCCCGGCGACCAGCCGCTGCTTCTCCGCCTCGGGGATGCCCAGCCGGTCGTAGGTGTTCTTGATGTCCTCGGGCAGCTCTTCCCAGCTGGTCGCCTGCTTCTCCGTCGAGCGGACGAAGTACTTGATGTTGTCGAAGTCGATCCCGCTGAGGTCGGCGCCCCAGGCCGGCATCGGCTTACGGCCGAACAGCCGCAGCCCCTTCAACCGCAGGTCGAGCATCCAGGCCGGCTCGCTCTTCTTGGCGGAGATGTCCCGCACCACCGCCTCGTTGAGGCCGCGCTGGGCGGTCGCCCCGGCGAGATCAGAGTCGGCCCAGCCGTACTCGTAACTGCCCAGAGCGGCGAGCTGCTCTTCCTGGGTCATGGGCTGGACGATCTGCTCGGTCATCTATCTGTCCTCACAGTGGTGACGGCTTTTCCGGAAGTTCTGGCGGACCCGGCCTGGGCCGGGATGTGTGTGGTGCAGACCCCGTCGCCGTGCGCGATGGTGGCGAGGCGCTGCACGTGCGTGCCGACCAGACGGGAGATGACCTCGGTCTCGGCCTCGCACAACTGGGGAAACTCGGCGGCCACATGGGCCACTGGACAGTGGTGCTGGCACAACTGCCCGCCGGAGGCGATCGTGGACGCGTTGGCAGCGTAGCCCTCAGCGGTCAACGCTCCGGCAAGCGCCTCGGCCCGAGCCAGCGGATCGTCGCCGGCATCAGCCAGGGCGGCCCGGCAGCGCGTCTCCAGAGCGGTGACCTGCTCGGCGGCGAACGCACCGACCGCCTCCTCGCCGCCGTGCCGAGCGATCCAGCGCAGCGCGGCGGTGGCCATCCCGTCGTAGGTGTGCCGGCCACACCGCAGCCGCGCGGCGTCGGTGAGCAGGAAGACCTTGGCTGGCCGTCCCCGCCGGCGGTGGCCGCGGACGGCCTGCTCCCGGGCCACCACGTCGCCGTCGGCGAGCATCGCGTCCAGGTGCCGACGGATCGCAGCCGAGCTGAGCCCCAGCTCGGCGCCGAGCTGGGCGGCGGTAGCCGCGCCTCGGTCGAGCAACAGTTGGGTCACCCGATCCCGGGTGCGCCCATCAGAGCTGGCGCTCGCCAGGCGCGGCGGCAACACCGGCGACCGGACCGGTCACCGGCTCATGCTCGGAGAGCGCCGCCTGGGTTTTCACAACGCCTACGTTACGTATATCGCCGGAGACCCGCAAACGGGGCCCCCGGTGATCCAGGCCACCGGATCACGGATGCGCCGTCCACGATGATCACTTTCCCACGTAGCATGGCTAGCCGTGAGCCGATTTGGCCCGTTCCTTCGCAAACTCACCCTACGGCGGCTGGCGCTGGCCTCGATCGTGGCCAACGTCGGCATCGTGGTCACCGGTGGGGCGGTCCGGCTGACCGCCTCCGGCCTGGGCTGCCCTACCTGGCCCCGGTGCACCGACGAGTCATACGTCACCACCTCGGAAATGGGCATCCACGGGGTGATCGAGTTCGGTAACCGACTCCTCACCTTCGCGGTGGGCGCGATCGCGCTGGCCGGGCTGGTGGCCGCGCTGCGGCACCGGCCCCGGCGCCGGTCGCTGGTGCTGCTCTCCGGAGCCGTCCTGCTCGGCATCCCAGCCCAGGGGGTGATCGGCGGCATCACCGTGCTCACCGACCTCAACCCGTGGGTGGTCGGCCTGCACTTTCTCGCCTCGATCGCGGTTATCGCGGCGAACGTACGCCTTCTGGCGCCGGACCGCCGAGTCGGACGAGCCGGTCCGGCCGATCGTGTCCCGGTCGCTGCGTACCCTCGCCTGGCTCACCACCGCGGTGAGCGGCATCGTGCTGGTGCTCGGCACCTTCGTCACCGGCAGCGGGCCGCACTCCGGCGATCATGGCGCGGCCCGCAACGGCTTGGATCCGGAGTCGATCTCACAACTACACGCCGATGCGGTGTATCTACTGGTCGGCCTCACGGTGGCGCTCTGGTTCGCGTTACGTGCGGTAGGTGCCCCGAGCCGAGCGATCCGGGCCGCCGGTGTGCTGATCCTGGTCGAGCTGGGCCAGGGGGTGATCGGCTACGTGCAGTACTTCACCGGCCTGCCGGGGATCGCCGTCGGCGCGCACATGCTCGGCTCCTGCCTGGTCTGGCTGGCCACCCTGGGGATGCTCTGGGGGACCCGGGAGCGCCCCGCCGCACCGGATCCCGGCGCCGGCCAGGCCCACCCCGATGGCGCAGCCCCGTCGATCAAGGACCTCCCCGCCGATCAAGGACTTGTTGTCGCGGATCGGTGATCGTTCCGGCGCGACAAGTCCTTGATCGACGGGGAAGGTGCGGGGCGGGCCGACGGGGGCGTGGGGGCGGCTCTTGATCACGAAAGATGAGAGCGACCCGGAGGTTCCTCCGGGTCGCTGGTTGGTTATCGGACAAGTTTCAGCGAGCCATCGTGCGCCGCGCCATCGACCGCCAGAGGTCGTTGCTCGGACGCATCTGGTCCATCAGCTCGCGCTCCCATTCGTTCTCCACGGTAACGCCGGCCTTGGCGCAGGCCAGTCGGGCGACATCAGTGCCATCGGCGAACTGGTCAGCCCACTCGCCGTCCTCCCCCACGAGGACAATCCGCGCCCCCCGCTTGCCGACGTACTCGATGACCGCCTTCGCGCCGCCGTGCCCGGCGGCAAACGACCTGATGCCAGCTACCAGGCCGGAAGGGGCCTGGGTGACGCTGCTCTGGTCAGCGGTCAGCGTCGTATCGGAACCATCTCCCATAACGCGAAGCCTAAGCAGGCCTCGGCTCGTGTGCTGTCAGTCTGTCGATAATTTGTGACCCCAATTACCTCATCGGTTAGCACAGCAGGGCGGCATTTTAGTCCGATTTAACAAGTTATGGCCCATTTAGGCAACCGGACATAAATCAACATAGGGGGATAAATGAGCACAAACGCTCCATCGACCCTTGTGTAGTTTTTCAGACAAGGTTAGGAGAACGAGATATTGATCTGATCAACGATCAGATCAATGCGTCCACCGCGACCGCAACGAAGAGGATCGTCAGATAGGTGGTCGACCAGTGGAACAGACGCATCGGACGTAACGGTTCCCCCCGCCGGGACCGGGCGTGCAGCCGGTGCGCCTCCAGCAGGAAGATCGCCCCCACCACCAGTGCGGTAACCCCGTAGATCGGGCTCATCCCGAACGGCCAGACCGCCAGCGACGATGCCACCGTCAACCAGGAGTAGCCGACGATCTCCAGGTTGACCCGACGAGGCGACGCCACCACCGGCAGCATCGGGATACCGGCTCGCGCGTAATCGTCCTTGTAGGTGATCGCCAATGCGTAGAAGTGCGGCAACTGCCAGAAGAAGACCACCGCGAAGAGGCCCCAGGCCACCGGGGAGAGCGAGTTGGCGACAGCGGCCCAGCCAATCAGCACCGGCGCCGCACCGCAGGCCCCGCCCCAGAAGGTGTTCTGGGCGGTACGGCGCTTGAGCCACACGGTGTAGACCAGGTCGTAGTAGACGATCGCGGCCACGGTCAGCGCCGTGGCGAGCCAGTTGGTGAAGACCGCCATCAGGGCCACTGACACCACGGCCAGCACGAGACCGAAGATCAACGCACTGCGTGGCCGCACCGTATGGGTCGGCAGCGGACGCCGTTTGGTCCGCCGCATCAACTGGTCGATATCCCGGTCTAGATAACAGTTGAGCGCACTGGCCCCACCGGCAGCCAGCGACCCGCCGAGCAGCACGACCAGCACCAACCACAGTGACGGCATACCGTCGGCCGCGAGCATCATCGCCGGGACCGTCGTCACCAGCAGCAGCTCCACAATCCGCGGCTTGGTGAGCGACACGTACGCCCTGATCACCGCCCCCACCTCCCGGCGGCGGTCCGCCGGCGGGTCGGTCGCCTCGACCACCGTCGACGCGGCGGCGGGGCGCTCGGTGATCATGCTCACGGATTGCCACCTTCCGGCATTGGCGCGGGAGATTCAGACCGGCGGCGACCGGGACGGGTCGGCGCGTCGCCCGACAGCCTACGCGCCGCCGTTTACGCTGCCCGGGCGACCCGTCAACGGTGCGAACGGTCACACCTGCGGTCGAAATGTGCCGGCTCGACCCGACCATCGGCCTCCTGGCATACGGACATCCCTCCGCCCAGGTTCACTACCGCTCGCTAGGGTCATCAGTGAGGTACCGCCCACCTGCCGAGGAGCACAACGATCGTGGCTGCCAATCGATCCCCGCAAGACCAACTGAACTGGTCCGACCTCGACCGTCGGACAGTCGATACGACCCGGGTACTTGCCATGGACGCGGTGGAGAAGGCCGGTAACGGCCACCCCGGCACGGCAATGAGCCTCGCTCCCGCTGCCTACCTGCTCTTCAACCGGATCCTGCGGCACGACCCGACGGCTCCCGGCTGGACCGGCCGTGACCGGTTCGTGCTCTCCGCCGGTCACTCCAGTCTCACCCTCTACATTCAGCTCTACCTCTCGGGCTACGGGCTGGGCCTGGACGATCTCAAGTCGCTGCGCCAGTGGGGGTCGCTGACCCCGGGCCACCCCGAGCACGGCCACACTCCGGGCGTGGAGACCACCACCGGGCCACTCGGCCAGGGCCTGGGCAACGCGGTCGGCATGGCGATGGCCGCCCGACGCGAGCGCGGCCTGCTCGATCCGGACACCGAGCCGGGCGCCTCGGTCTTCGACCACCACATCTGGTGCATCGTTTCCGACGGCGACATCGAGGAGGGCATCAGCCACGAAGCCAGCGCGCTGGCCGGTCACCAGAAACTGGGCAACCTGGTGGTGATCTACGACGACAACGAGATCTCCATCGAGGACGACACCCGGATCGCCAAGAGCGAGGACGTGGCAGCCCGCTACCAGGCGTACGACTGGCATGTGCAGACGGTCGACTGGCGGGCCGGCGACGCCGACCAGGGCGACTACCACGAGGACGTCGAGGCGCTGTACGCCGCACTGCTCGCCGCGAAGGCCGAGACCGACCGCCCGTCATTCATCGCGCTGCGCACCATCATCGGCTGGCCGGCACCGAACAAGCAGAACACTGGCAAGATTCACGGATCGGCGCTCGGCGCCGACGAGGTCGCCGCCACCAAGAAGGTGCTCGGGTTCGAGCCGGCCCAGACCTTCGCCATCGACGAGGCGGTGCTGACGCACGCCCGCGAGGTACTGGCCCGGGGCCGACGCGCGCACGCCGAATGGGAGCAGGCGTACCAGGCCTGGGCAGAGGCCAACCCGGAGCGCCGGGCCCTACACGACCGGCTGGCCGGACGTACCCTGCCTGTGGGCTGGGCCGACGTGCTGCCGCAGTGGCCGGCGGACCGCAAGGGGATCGCCACCCGGGCCGCCTCCGGCAAGGTGCTCGACGCGCTCGCCCCGGTCCTGCCTGAACTCTGGGGCGGCTCGGCCGACCTCGCGGAGAGCAACAACACCACCATGAAGGGCGAGCCGTCCTTCGTGCCGAGCGAGCACGCCACCAAGGACTTCCCGGGTAACGAATATGGCCGTACGTTGCACTTCGGCATCCGGGAACACGCGATGGGTGCGATCCTCAACGGCATCGCCCTGCACGGCGGCACCCGGCCGTACGGCGGCACGTTCCTGGTGTTCAGTGACTACATGCGTCCGGCGGTCCGACTCGCCGCGCTGATGAAGCTCCCGGTGGTCTACGTCTGGACGCACGACTCGATCGGACTCGGCGAGGACGGCCCCACCCACCAGCCGGTCGAGCATCTGACCGCGCTGCGGGCCATCCCCGGTCTGGACGTGGTCCGCCCGGCGGACGCCAACGAGACCGCCTGGGCCTGGCGCAGGGCGCTGGAGCACACCGACCGGCCGACCGCGCTGGCGTTGAGCCGGCAGCCGTTGCCGGTGCTGGACCGCGAGGTCCTCGCGCCCGCCGACGGGGTGGCCCGGGGCGGCTACATCCTCGCCGAGTCGTCGAACCGGTCCGAGGCGGCGGATGCCGCCAACCCATCGAACGCCGCCCAGCCGCAGGTCATCCTGATCGCCAGCGGCTCCGAGGTGCAGCTCTGCCTGACCGCCCGGGAGCGCCTGGAGGCCGAGGGCACCCCCACCCGGGTGGTCTCGATGCCCTGCCAGGAGTGGTTCCGGGCGCAGGACGAGGCGTACCGCGAGTCGGTGCTGCCGCGCACGGTGCGGGCCCGGGTCAGCGTGGAGGCCGGCATCGCGATGTCCTGGCGGGACCTGGTAGGCGACCTGGGTGAGTCGGTCAGCCTGGAGCACTACGGGGCGAGCGCTCCGCACAGCGTGCTGTTCGAGCAGTTCGGCTTCACCCCGGACCGGATCGTGTCCGCCGCGCACGCCTCGCTGGCCCGGGTCGGCGAGATCATCGGTTACACCACCGGCAACTGAGTGGCAACCACCGGCACCCGAGAGGATCAACAGCAATGACGGACAGGTTAGGTGAACTCAGCACCGCGGGCGTGGCAATCTGGCTGGATGATCTATCCCGGCTGCGGCTGAGCTCCGGCGGACTTGACCAGTTGCGCCGGGAGAAGCACCTGGTCGGGGTGACCAGCAACCCCACCATCTTCGCCAAGGCGCTCGGCGACGCGCAGGAGTACAACTGGCAGTTGCGGGACCTCGCGGTCCGTGGGGTGGACGTTGAGGAGGCGGTCCGCCTACTGACCACCTACGACGTGCGCTGGGCCTGCGACGTGATGCGGCCGGCGTACGACAGCAGTGGAGGCGTGGACGGCCGGGTCTCCATCGAGGTGGATCCCCGGCTGGCGCACCAGACCGAGCAGAGCGTGGCCGAGGCGAAGTCACTATGGTGGCTGGTCGACCGACCCAACCTGTTCATCAAGATCCCAGCGACCGAGGCGGGCCTGCCGGCGATCACCGCCACCCTGGCCGAGGGCATCAGCGTGAACGTCACGTTGATCTTCGGCCTGGACCGTTACTCGCAGGTGATGGAGGCCTTCCTCGCCGGTCTGGAGCAGGCCAGGGCGAACGGGCACGACCTGACGAAGATCGGCTCGGTGGCATCGTTCTTCGTCTCCCGGGTCGACACCGAGGTCGACGCGCGGCTGGAGAAGCTCAACTCTGAGTCGGCCCGGGCGCTGCGCGGTAAGGCCGCGGTGGCCAACGCGAAACTGGCCTACCAGCGCTACTCCGAGGTCTTCTCCAGCGGCCGCTGGCAGACCCTGGCCGACGCGGGTGCCCATCCCCAGCGTCCGCTCTGGGCATCGACCTCCACGAAGAACCCGGACTACCGCGACGTGATCTACGTCGAGGAACTGATCGTGCCGGGCACGGTGAACACCATGCCGGAGTCGGTGATCAACGCCTTCGCCGACCACGGCGCAGTGCCCGGCGACACCATCACCGGCAGCTACGACGAAGCCCGCCAGGTCTTCGCCGGGCTGACCGAACACGGGATCGACTTCAACGACGTGGTCGACACCCTCGAACGTGAGGGCGTGGAAAAGTTCGAGGCAAGCTGGCGGGAAGTGCTCGACGGCGTACGGAAGTCGCTGGAAGCGGCGGCTCAGGGGGCCGGGGCACCGAACAAGGCAGCCGAGCAGAACGCGGCAGCAGCCGCGCAGGCAGGAGGAAACGCGTGACCGATCTGTTGGCTGGCGGCTGCGAGGCGGCCGCCGGGTTGGCGGTGTACGGTGCGGACGCGATCGACAAGTTCGCACCGGCCTCAACCCGGGCCGCGCTGGTCGCCGATCAGGTGCCCGGCCGGCTCGCCGAGAAGGATCCGACGCTCTGGGGACCCGACGCGGAGGACGAGGCGAAGATCCGGCTCGGCTGGGTGGACACCTTCCGTCGTAGTCGCGAGCTGCTCCCCCAGCTCGCCCAACTCAAGGCGGAACTGGTCGACCTGGACCATGTGGTACTCGCCGGGATGGGCGGCTCGTCACTGGCGCCCGAGGTGATCGCCCGTACCCTGGGTAAGCCGTTGACCGTGCTGGACACCACCGACCCGGGCCAGGTTCGCGCCGCGCTCGGTGACCGGCTGGCCCGAACCGTGGTGGTGGTGGCCAGCAAATCCGGCTCGACGGTGGAGACCGACAGTCATCGACGGGCCTACTGGCAGGCGTTCCTCGACGCCGGGCTGACCGAGGCGGAAGCCGGCCGGCACTTCGTGATCGTCACCGACCCGGGCTCGCCGCTGGAGGCCACCGCCGCCGAGATGGGCGCGCAGGTGGTGCTGGCCGATCCCGAGGTGGGCGGCCGTTACTCGGCGCTGACCGCGTTCGGTCTGGTCCCCGCGGCACTGGCCGGGGTCGAGGTCGCCGAGCTGATTGACCAGGCCGACGCGCTGCTGGGCGGGCTGGCCGGTGATCGGGACAATCCCGGGCTCGCACTCGGCGCGGCGCTGGGCACCGCGGCCACCACCGGCCGGGACAAGGTCGCGCTGATCTCCGACGGCACCGGCATCGAGGGTCTGGGCGACTGGGCCGAGCAGTTGATCGCCGAGTCGACCGGCAAGAACAGCGTGGGCATCCTGCCGGTGGTGGTGGAAACGCCGGACAGCCCCGGTGCGACCGGCCCGGACGTGCTGACCGTGAGCTACGGCGGGGCGCTGCCGACCGGCGCGGTGCCCGGTGGCGGTACGCAAGCTGATCTCGCCGTCAACGGTCCCCTGGGCGCGCAGTTCCTGGTCTGGGAGTACGCCACCGCGATCGCCGGCGTGGTGCTCGGCATCGACCCGTTCGACCAGCCCAACGTGACCGAGTCCAAGGAGAACACCAACCGGATCCTGGCCGCCGGGCTGCCGGTCGAGACGCCCACCTTCACCGAAGGTGCGATCGAGGTGCACTGCTCGCCGGCCAGCGCCCCCGGTGACCTCGCCGGGGTGCTACGCCAGCTACTCGACGGCGTTGGTGACGACGGTTACCTGGCAGTCATGGCGTACCTGGACCGGTTCGCCGACGCCGACGCCGAGCGGATCCGTCCGGCGCTGGCCGGGCTCAGCGGGCGACCGGTCACCTTCGGTTGGGGTCCACGCTTCCTGCACTCCACCGGTCAGTACCACAAGGGCGGACCGCAGGTCGGGTCGTACCTGCAGATCACCGGGACGGCCGACGTTGATCTGCCGGTGCCCGGTAAGCCGTACTCCTTCGGTGAGCTCCAGGCGGCCCAGGCCGCCGGTGACCGGCAGGCGCTCGCCGGACGCGACCGGCCCGTGCTGCGCCTGCACCTGACCGATCGGACGGCTGGCGTGGCCCAACTGCTCGACGCGGTCCGTAACCTGCGGAGTTGAGCATGGCCGACGCCAAAGGCGGAAGGAGGCGGCGTGCGCGAGCACGGCGAACGGACGGTCGACCGGTTCGGGGTGGCCCGATGACGGCATCCGGCGAACGGAACGGGGTGGCGGGGTGAACCGACTGCGCGACCCGCAGGACCGGCGGCTGCCCCGGATTCCGGAGCCGTGCGCTTTGGTGATCTTCGGGGTCACCGGCGATCTGGCCCGGAAGAAACTGCTGCCGGCGGTCTACGACCTGGCCAACCGGGGGCTGCTGCCGCCCGGCTTCGTGGTGCTCGGCTTCGCGCGCCGGGACTGGGGGGACGGGGATTTCGAGTCCCTGGCCTCCGAGTCGGCCCGCAAGCACGCCCGCACCCCCTGGCGGGAGGAGGTGTGGGCGCGGCTGGCCGGCAACATCAAGTTCGTCGGCGGGGCGTTCGACGACGACGACGCCTTCGACCGGCTCGCCGTCACCCTCGACGAGTTGCGGGACAGTCACGGGATCGCGGGCAATGCCGCCTTCTACTTCTCCATCCCGCCGGCGGCCTTCCCGACCGTACTCAAGCAGCTCGCCCGCACCGGGATGGCCGACAACGCCCGCAGCGGCGGTTGGCGCCGGGTGGTGGTGGAGAAACCGTTCGGCAACGATCTGTCTTCCGCCAAGGCGCTCAACGACCTGGTCGATGATGTGTTCACCCGCGACGACGTGTTCCGGATCGACCACTACCTGGGCAAGGAGACGGTCCAGAACATCCTCGCCCTGCGGTTCGCCAACAACCTGTTCGAGCCACTGTGGAACAGCCGATACGTCGACTCGGTGCAGATCACCATGGCCGAGGACGTCGGTATCGGTTCCCGGGCCGGCTTCTACGACGCCGCCGGGGCCGCCCGGGACGTGGTGCAGAACCACCTCCTGCAACTGCTCGCCCTGGTGGCGATGGAGGAGCCGACCAGTTTCGACGCCACCGAGATCCGGGCGGAGAAACTGAAGGTGCTGCGCGCCATCAAACTGCCCGAGGACGTCGCCAGTGGCACCGTACGCGGGCAGTACCTGCCGGGCTGGGTGGCCGGCGAGCGGGCAATCGGCTATCTCGACGAGGAGGGCGTGCCGCCCGGCTCGACCACCGAGACGTACGTCGCGGTGCGGCTCAACATCCAGAACCGACGCTGGGCCGATGTGCCGTTCTACATCCGGGCCGGCAAGCGGCTGCCGCGCCGGGTCACCGAGGTCGCCATCCTGTTCAAGCGGGCACCGCACCTACCGTTCAATCCGGCTGACATGGAGATGCTGGGCAACAACCAGCTCGTGATCCGGGTCCAGCCGGACGAGGGCGTGGTGTTGAAGTTCGGTTCCAAGGTGCCCGGTACCACGATGGAGGTTCGGGACATCGCCATGGACTTCCAGTACGGCGAGGCGTTCACCGAGGCCAGCCCGGAGGCGTACGAACGGCTCGTGCTGGACGTGCTGATCGGCGATCGGACCCTCTTCCCGGACGCCGCCGAGGTCGAGCAGAGCTGGCAGGTCGTTGACCCGCTGGAGGCAGCCTGGCAGGGCACCCGACCGGAGCCGTACCGGTCCGGCGAGTGGGGGCCGCGGGCCGCCGACGAGTTGTTGGCCCGTGATGGCCGGTCCTGGCGGCGGGCATGAACGGAGACACTCCGGCTCGCCCGGCGGGCACCTCGGTCCGACACGACCCGCCAGGCACCTCACTCCGGCGCGATCCGGCGGTAAGCGAGCGAAGCAGCGGTATCGGCAGCCCGTGCTGCTGGCGAACCAGGAGGAACCATTGATCGGCCTGTGGGATACCACCGGTAACGAGGTGGTCAAGGCGCTGGCCGCCGAGCGGCGCAGCGCGGGCGGGGTGGCCAGTGGGATGGCCCTCACGCTGATCGTCATCGTCGACGAACAGCGGGTCCGGGAAGCGGAGGCGGCTGTGACGATCGCCTCGGCGGCACACCCCTGCCGGATGATCGTGGTGGTCCGCTCCGACATCGAACGGGACCGTAACCGGCTGGACGCCGAGATCGTGGTCGGCGGCCGGCTGGGGCCGGGCGAGGCGGTGGTGACCCGGATGTACGGCCGGCTCGCCCTGCATGCCGAATCGGTGGTGATGCCGCTGCTCGTGCCCGACGTACCGGTGGTCACCTGGTGGCACGGCGAACCTCCGGAGGAGATCGCCACCGATTTTCTCGGCGTGGTGGCCGGGCGCCGGATCACCGACAGCGCCCAGGCGGCCAACCCGATCGCGGCGCTGCACCAGCGGGCCCGGGACTACGCTCCCGGGGACACCGACCTGGCCTGGACCCGGATCACCCCCTGGCGGTCCCTGGTCGCCGGTGCCTTCGACACCACCGCGGACCAGGTCGTCGAGGCCGTCGTGGTCGCGCCACCGACCGACCCGACGGCGGCGCTGATGGCCGGCTGGCTCAAGGCCCGGCTGGACATCGAACCGCGGTGGGAGGAGACCACCGAGTTCCCCCGGATGCACTCGGTCGAGCTGCGCTGCGCCAATGGTGACCAACTGGTTTTGACCCAGTCCGACAGTTCGGCGACGTTCCGCCGTACCGGGCAGGGCGACCGGCAACTGCCGTTGATCCGCCGCCCGCTCGGTGACGAGTTGGCCGAGGAGTTGCGGCGGCTGGACCCCGATCAGGTGTACGCCGAGGCGCTCGGCGCGGCGGCCGGGCTCGCCAACCTCGACGTCCGACCCGCTCAGCGGGTGCATGTCTGGAAGGATCCGTCGACCGCTCCCCGGAAGGTCACGCCCCAGGCCAGCACGCCCGCCGGGCCGAACGGCGCCACCGCGTGAGCGGACACAAAAACCGAACCATCAAGCTCGGCCTTCCCGGCCACCGCGTCGCCGAGCACAGCCAGGAGACGACGTGACCGAGACCAACGTGATTGTGCACGCCTCTGCGGAACTGCTGGCCCAGTCGGTGGCCGCCCGGCTGATCGTCCGAGTGATCGATGCGCAGGCGGAGCGGGGTCGGGCGGACCTGGTACTCACCGGCGGTCGGGTTGCCGCGGCCGTCTACCGGGCAGTTCAGGAGCTGCCGGCCCGGGACGCGGTTGACTGGTCCCGGGTCGACATCTGGTGGGGCGACGAGCGCTTCCTGCCAGCCGGGCATCCGGACCGGAACGAGACCCAGGCAAGGGCCGCCCTGCTCGACTCACTGCCGTTGGATCCGGCCCGGGTGCACCCGATGCCCGCGTCTGATGGTCCGGACGGCGCCGATCCAGAGGCGGCCGCGGCCCGGTACGCCGAGACGCTGATCGCGGCGGCTCGACCGGGCACAGCCAACCTGCCCCATTTCGACGTACTGATGCTCGGGGTAGGCGAGGACGGGCATGTCGCCTCGGTCTTCCCGGAGCATCCGGTCGCGTACGAAACCCGGCCGGTCAGTGCGGTACGGGGTAGCCCGAAGCCACCGCCGGTTCGGCTCACCCTGACCCTCCCGGCGATCAACACCGCCGAGGAGGTGTGGTTGATCGCGGCGGGCAGCGACAAGGCCGGTTCGGTGGGGATGGCGCTGGCCGGGGCCGGACCGGTGCAGTTGCCGGCGGCTGGCGTACGCGGAGTGGGACGCACGCTCTGGTTGCTGGACCGGAACGCGGCGGCCAATGTCCGGCCGACCTTCCGCAGCGTTCGCTGACCGGAACCTCGCAGGTGAAGGCGGGGCCCCTACCGATCCAGAAGACGATCGGCAGGGGTCCCGCCTTCACTCCTCGCCGCGTCGGGCCCGCAGCGCGGCGAGCGCTTCGGCGAGGAGCGCTTCGCCGTCGGCGTCGCTGCGCCGCTCCTTCACGTACGCCAGGTGGGATTTGTATGGTTCCGCAGTCGGTCGTCCCGGCGGATTGTCCGCGTCCTGCCCGGCGGGCTGACCGCAGCGCGGACAGTCCCAGGTAGCCGGGGCCAACGCCTCGGCCGCCAGCTGGACCCGCACGGCGTGCTCGTTGGCGCACCAGTAGGTGACCGGTCGGCGGGGGGCGGGTTCACCTCGTTCGGCGGGCCGATCGGGGCTGGAACCGATCCGGGTACCACGGATGGCGCTGCCACTTGGCACGGCTGCTCGCTCCGTTTCTAAGGGAGGACCGCCGCCAGCGCGCGGCGGTGCGAGGCGGTGCAGCGGGAAAACGACTGCGCGCGGCCCACAGTAGCGGACCGCGCGCAGTTTGGTTGACCGGGAACGGTCAGGCCACCAGAGCGAGCTTGAGCCAGAGCCCGAAGCCGATAATGCAGGCGAACCAGACAATACCCACCAGAACGGTGTAACGGTCGAGGTTCTTTTCGGCTACCGATGAGCCGGCCAGGCTGGAGCTGACCCCACCGCCGAACATGCTCGACAGCCCGCCACCCTTGCCTCGGTGCAGCAGGATCAGCATGGTGAGCAGCACGCTCGTAATGACCAGCAACACGACCATCGTGTAGGCAAACCAGATCGGCATGATGGGGGTCAGTCCTCTCGTTACGATCCACCGCCCGGACAACCGGGCGCGACGGCACCGACCGGCGGGCGGGCCCGTCAAGGATAGCGACCGGTCAGCGGCTGATGTGTTCCGGGAACCGACAGATCTGCGCGAACTCCTCGGCGTCCAGACTCGCTCCGCCGATCAGCGCCCCATCCACGTCCGGCTGGGCCATGATACCCGCGATGTTCGACGCCTTCACCGAGCCGCCGTACAGGATCCGGGTCCGCTCGGCGGTCGCCGTTCCGAAGGTTTCGGCCAGCCGCCGCCGTACCGCCCCGCAGACCTCCTGGGCATCATCCGGGGTGGCGGTCTTGCCGGTGCCGATCGCCCAGACCGGCTCGTAGGCGACCACCACCCGCTCAACCTGCTCCGGGGTGAGCCCCTTCAGCGCGCCGTCGAGCTGGTCGCAGCAGTGCGACACATGCAGCAGCTCCTCGCGGACCTCCAGCCCCTCACCGACGCAGAGGATCGGGGTGATGTCGCTGGCCAGCGCCGCGTTCACCTTGGCGTTGACCACCGCGTCGTCCTCATGGTGAAAGGCCCGCCGCTCAGAGTGGCCGACCACCACATACTGGCAGCCGAGCTTGGCCAGCATCGAGCGCCGGAGATGTCGCCGGTGTAGGCCCCCGCCGGATGCGGCGACAGGTCCTGCGCGCCGTATCCGATCAGCAGCTTGTCCCCGTCGATCAGGGTCTGCACACTGCGCAGGTCGGTGAAGGGCGGAAGTACCACCGTCTCCACCTCGGTCAGCTGCTGCTCGTTGAGGCTGAACGCCAACTTCTGGACCAGCGCGATGGCCTCCAGGTGGTTGAGGTTCATCTTCCAGTTGCCGGCCATCAACGGCCGGCGGATAGCGGTAGCCATTACTTCTCCAGAGCGGCGATGCCGGGGAGGGTCTTGCCCTCCAGGTACTCCAGCGAGGCTCCCCCGCCGGTGGAGATGTGCCCGAACGATGACTCGTCCAGGCCGAGCGCGCGCACGGCCGCGGCGGAGTCGCCGCCGCCGACCACGGTGAACCCGTCGACGCCGGTGATCGCCTCGGCGACGCCGCGGGTGCCGGCCGCGAACGGGGCCAGCTCGAAAACGCCCATCGGGCCGTTCCAGAACACCGTGCGCGCCCCGCCGATCGCCTCGGCGAACGCGGCCACGCTGCGCGGGCCGATGTCCAGGCCGAGCCGGTCGGCCGGAATCGCGTCGACCGCACCGTGTCGTGAGCCGCGTCGGCGGCGAACGCGTCCGCCGCCACCACGTCGACCGGCAGCACGATCTCGTCCGTCGCGCCCGGGCCAGCAGGGCCCGGCAGGTGTCGAGCATCTCCGCCTCGAGCAGCGACTTGCCGACCTCGTGGCCCTGGGCCTTGAGGAAGGTGAAGCACATTCCGCCACCGATCAGCAGCCGGTCGACCTTCGGCAGCAGCGCCTCGATGACCGCGAGCTTGTCGGAGACCTTCGACCCGCCGAGCACCACCACGTAGGGGCGCTCCGGCGCGCCGGTCAGCCGGGAGAGCACCTCGACCTCGCGCAGCACCAGCCGACCGGCGAAGTGCGGCAGCCGGGCCGGTACGTCGTAGACGCTGGCGTGCTTGCGGTGCACGGCGCCGAACGCGTCATCCACGTAGGCTTCGGCGAAGCCGGCGAGCTGGTCGGCGAAGGCGCCCCGCTCGGCGTCGTCCTTGCTGGTCTCGCCGGCGTTGAAGCGCAGGTTCTCCAGCAGGGCGACCTGCCCGTCGTCCAGCGCGTCGACCACCGTCCGGGCCGACTCACCGACGGTGTCGGTGGCGAACGGCACCGGCACGCCGAGCAGTTCACCCAGGCGGACGGCGACCGGAGCGAGGGTGTACTTCGGGTCCGGCGAACCCTTCGGGCGGCCCAGGTGGGAGATCACGACGACCGCCGCGCCCGCGGACCGCAGGGCGGTCAGCGTCGGCAGCACGGCGCGGATCCGGCCGTCGTCGGTGATGACCCCGGTCTCCTTGTCGAGCGGGCACGTTCAGGTCGGCGCGCACCAGCACGCGCCGACCTGACACCCCCTCGGCGAGCAGATCGTCGAGGTTGAATGGTGATCGTCTACAGCGAGCGAACCCACCAGCTTGACCAGGTCGACCAGGCGGTTGGAGTAGCCCCACTCGTTGTCGTACCAGCCGACGACCTTGACCTGGTTGCCGATCACCTTGGTCAGGCCCGCGTCGAAGATGCAGGAGGCCGGGTCGGTGACGATGTCGGAGGAGACGATCGGGTCCTCGGTGTAGGCCAGGATGCCCTTCAGCGGCCCCTCGGCGGCGGCCTTGAGCGCGGCGTTGACCTCCTCGACGGTGGTTTCCCGGCCGAGCTTCGACGGTGAGGTCGGTGGCCGAGCCGGTGGGGATCGGCACCCGCAGCGCGAAGCCGTCGAGCTTGCCCTTGAGCTCGGGCAGCACCAGGCCGATCGCCTTCGCCGCACCGGTCGAGGTCGGCACGATGTTCAGCGCGGCGGCGCGGGCCCGGCGCAGGTCCTTGTGCGGGCCGTCCTGCAGGTTCTGGTCCTGGGTGTAGGCGTGGATCGTGGTCATCAGGCCATTCTCGATGCCGAAGGTGTCCTGGAGGACCTTGGCCATCGGCGCCAGGCAGTTGGTGGTGCAGGAGGCGTTCGAGATGATCGTGTGCTTCGCCGGGTCGTAGTAGTCGTGGTTGACGCCCATCACGACGGTGACGTCCTCGTTCTTCGCGGGCGCGGAGATGATGACCTTCTTGGCGCCGGCGTCGAGGTGCGCCCGGGCCTTGGTGGCGTCGGTGAAGAAGCCGGTCGACTCGATCACGACGTCGACGCCGAGGTCAGCCCCAGGGCAGCTTGCCGGGTCGCTTCTCGGCGAAGACCTTGAACGTCTGGCCGTCGACGGAGATCTCGTCGTCGCTCGCCTTGACCTCGCTGCGGCAGGCGGCCGAGGATGCTGTCGTACTTGAGCAGGTGTGCCAGCGTACCGTTGTCGGTCAGGTCGTTCGCCCCGACGATCTGGATGTCGGCGTCCGAGGCGAGCGCCGCCCGGAAGAAGTTACGGCCGATCCGGCCGAAGCCGTTGATGCCAACCCGGATGGTCACAGGGTCCATCTCCTCGCAATCAGGTCCGCCGCCGTCAGCCTGAGGGCCGGCGGAAGTGGGTGCGCCGACCGCTGAGGCCGGCCGCAGAATAGGTATCCCGGCCGCCCCGCCGCAGGCCAGAGACCTGACCGCCCGAGGCGGTGAAAACGGCGAGAAAAGCCGGGGCCGGCCCCGTCGCCGTACGCTGCGACCCTATCCGAGCGGGCCTCGCCGCGCTGCTTCGGGGCAGAATCCGGTGCTCTCACTTCGCCAGACCGGGCCCGCCAAGCGCTGGACCGGCGCTCGGCGGACGCGCTCAGACCACCATCATGTCCGGTGTGACAGCAGCTTCGGTGTCCGGGATGCCCAGATCACGGGCCCGCTTGTCGGCCAACGCCAGCAGCCGTCGGATCCGACCGGCGATCGCGTCCTTGGTCAGCGGCGGATCGGCCAGCGCACCCAACTCCTCCAACGACGCCTGCCGGTGCTCCAGCCGGAGTTGGCCGGCGGAGGTGAGGTGGTTGGGCGCGTCAGCGGCGAGAATCTCCAAGGCCCGGGTGACCCGGGCCGCCGCCGCCACCGCGGCCCGCGCCGAGCGGCGCAGGTTGGCGTCGTCGAAGTTGGCCAACCGGTTCGCGGTGGCCCGCACCTCCCGACGGACCCGGCGTTCCTCCCAGGAGAGCACACTGGCGTGCGCACCGACCCGGGTGAGCAGCGCGGCAATCGCATCTCCGTCCTTGACCACCACGCGGTCAACACCGCGGACCTCACGGAACTTGGCGGTAATGCCGATTCGCCGGGCCGCGCCGACCAGAGCCAACGCCGACTCCGGCCCGGGGCAGGTGATCTCCAACGCGCAGGAACGCCCCGGCTCGGTCAGCGAACCGTGCGCCATGAAGGCGCCCCGCCAGGCCGACACCGCACAGCAGACATTCGCGGCGACCACGTGCGGTGGCAGGCCACGCACCGGCCGGCCCCGCACATCCAGCAGCCCGGTCTGCCGGGCCAGCGCCTCGCCATCCTTGACCACCCGGATGATGTAGTGGCTGCCCTTGCGCAACCCGCCGGGCGCGAGCACGTAAATTTCACTCGGATAGCCGTAGACCTCGGCGATCTCCCGGCGCAGCCGGCGAGCGACCGATCCGGTATCCAGCTCCGCCTCGACCACGACCCGACCGGACACGATGTGCAGGCCGCCCGCGAAGCGCAGCAGGGCGGCCATCTCCGCCCGGCGGCAACAGGGCTTGGGCACATCGACCCGGCTCAGTTCATCCTTGACCGCAGCCGTCATCGCCATTGTGTCGTCACCTCGTCGGCCGGTTCCGGCGTGTTGCCGGTGATTCGTACGTGCTTAACGATCGGCGCCCAGGAGAGGCACCAGCACGGCTCCCAGCGCGGCGGGATCGTGCCGGGGGCTGCCATCTGAAACAGCCACCGGGGCGAGTACCAGCCGCGCACCCAGCGATTCTGCCGCACAATGGACCGTTTCGGGCTCACCCACCGCCTTTCCGTCCGCGATCACCAGGTCGACCGCCAGCTCGGGAAGATGCCCACACAGCGCCGCCAGGTGGTCGGCGACGGATAACCCGAGCGTTTCCGCCTCCGACGCGAGGTTGAGCGTGACCAGCCGGCGAGCCGTACTGGCCACCACCGCCGCCGCCAACTCCGGAACCAGCAGGTGCGGGATGACACTGGTATACCAGCTACCCGGACCGAAAATCAGCCAGTCGGCGGCGCCGATCGCCGCCACCGCCTGGGAGCAGGCCGGCGGGTCGGTCGGGACCAACCGTACCGACTCCACCCGGCCCCGGGTGACGGCCACCGCGTGCTGACCGCGCACGGTCTGCACCCGGTCCGGCCGTGCCGGGTCGGCGCCGCGCACCCGGGCCTCGATTGCGACCGGAGAGCAGGACATCGGCAGCACCCGACCGACCGCACCGAGCATCCCGGCCGCGTGTTCGAGCGCGGCCACCGGATCGCCCAACTGCTCCATCAGCCCGCAGAGCAGCAGGTTGCCAACGGCGTGACCGGCCAGCGGGTCAGGCCCGGAGCCGTTGGCTGCGAAGCGGTACTGGAACAGTTCGGCACTGCGTGTAGTCGCCGGGTCGTCCCCGGCGAGCGCGGCCAGCGCCTGCCGCAGATCTCCGGGGGGCAACGCACCGCGCGTCGCGCGAAGTCGTCCGCTGGAACCGCCGTCGTCGGCGACCGTCACCACGGCGGTGAGGTCCAGCTCGAGTTCGGGCACGCAGTGCCGCAACGCCCGCAGCGACATGGACAGACCGTGTCCGCCCCCGAACGCGACCACCCGGATCGGCATCACTCCCGTCCAAGGTCTCGGTGCTGCGCATTGGCCGATAGCCGGCTCTGCCGGAGCCGGGCCGCCAGCTCCTCGGAGATGGCCACGCTGCGGTGTTTGCCGCCGGTGCAGCCGACCGCCACGGTCAGGTACCGCTTACCCTCCCGCTCGAAGCCGGGCGCGGTGGCGTTGATCAGCCGGGCGTACGTCTCCACGAAGGTCACCGCACCTTCCTGGTCGAGCACGTACCGGCTGACCGCCGCCTCGCGACCGGTGTGCTCCCGCAACTCCGGCACCCAGTAGGGGTTGGGCAGAAAGCGCGCATCGAGGACGAAGTCGGCATCCGGCGGCAGGCCGTACTTGAAGCCGAAGGAGAGCACGGTAACCCGGAGTCGGCGAGCGTCCTCGCCGCTGAACAGCTCCTCCACCCGGCGACGCAACTGGTTGACGTTGAGGTGGCTGGTATCGATGATCACATCGGCCAGCTCGCGGGCCTCGGCGAGCAGGCCCCGCTCAACCGCGATGCCATCGGCGAGCCGCCCGTCGCCCTGCAACGGGTGCGAGCGCCGGACACTTTCGAATCGGCGGATGAGCACGTCATCGTCGGCATCGACGAAGACCACCCGGGGCTGGAAGCCACGCTCCTTGAGCGCCCGGATCGCCCCGGCGAGGTCGGTGGAGAAGGCCCGGCTGCGCACGTCGAGCACCATCGCGGTCTGCCGGGTGGCGCCGCCAGCCCGGAACGCCAGCTCGGCCATGTCCAACATCAGCGCCTGGGGCAGGTTGTCCACGACATAGAAGCCGACATTTTCCAGTGCCCGGGCCACCGTGCTGCGCCCGCCACCGGAGACGCCGGTGACCACGACGAGGGCAGTGTCCGAGCGCTCCGGATCCGGCTGCGCTGCTGTCTCGTCCGCGCGCGACCCCTGGGCCGTCACCCGCGCCTCACTCACCCTCTACCCCCAAGCCGCGGACCCGGTCGGCTGTTGTCGGTCGACGCCGCACGTACCGGATCGATGTTCTTCGCCACTTACCGTTCCCAGCAGCCAAGTCCCACAGGTTGAGCATGCCCCCGTGGGAAAAGCCGGGGATCAGCTTCACTATCACCTGTTTGTCAACGGCTGAAGAACCAGATTCTATCCGGCCTGCCGATTCCCACCTTCCACCGGGCTGGCGGGCCGACGGCGTATCGCGCGGTCGCACCGGCCGTCGCATCCGCAATTTCTTAATAAACACAGACCGATGAACCCGGTTACGCAATCGGCAATCAGGCTACGGGCCGGGATCCGACGCCGACCAGCTGCTCACTGCCGACCGACTCCCAGTACCGTCGTCGGGGTGACCGTCGCCCGTTCCCTCATCCTTTTCCTGCTCGCCGCCGTGGCCGAGATCGGTGGCGCCTGGCTGGTCTGGCAGGGCTGGCGGGAACACCGGGGCCTCTGGTGGATCGCCGCCGGTCTGCTCGCCCTCGGCGCCTACGGCTTCATCGCCACCTTCCAGCCCGACCCGAACTTCGGTCGGGTGCTCGCCGCCTACGGGGGCGTCTTCGTCGCCGGATCGCTGCTCTGGGGCATCGTGCTGGATGGATTCCGCCCGGACCGGTGGGACTACCTCGGCGCCGGGCTCTGCCTGGCCGGCGTCGCCATGATCATGTACGCCCCGCGCGGCTGAGGGCGGGCGCCGGATCGCGCCGCCCGCAACCGCGTCGCTCAACACGTTGGTCAGGCCTTGACCGTGCTGGCGAATGCCTGAGCGAGGTCTGCCCTGAGGTCGTCGGGATCTTCCAAACCGACTGAGATGCGCAACAACCCCGGCACCGGCCTGGCGTCGGCGGTGACCGGACGATGGGTCAACGACGCGGGGTGCTGGATGAGGGTGTCGACGCCACCGAGGGAGACCGCGTGGGTGATCAGGCGGCACGCCCCGGCCACCGTCGCGGCCGGCTCCGCGCCGCCGGTCAGTTCGAAGGCGAGCAGCGTACCGGTGCCCAGCATCTGCCGGCCGATCAGGCCAGCCGGGTCATCCAGGCCCGGGTAGTGCACCCGGGCCACGCCGGGCTGCTCGGCGAGCCAGGCGGCGAGCTTCTGCGCGCCGCCCTGTTGGGCGCGGACCCGCACCGGCAACGTCTGCAGGCCACGGTGCAGAAGGTACGCGCCGAGCGGGTGCAGGATCGCGCCGGTCAGCGCACGGACCTGCCGCAGCCGGGCGGCCCACTGCGCGTCGCAGGCGACCACTCCGGCGAGGACGTCGCCGTGCCCGCCGATCGATTTCGTCGCGCTGTGCAGCACCAGGGTGGCGCCGTGCCGGGCGGGCTGCTGTAGCACCGGGGTGGCCACCGTGTTGTCCACCAGCAACGGCACCTCGCCGGCCGCCTGGGCGAGTGCGGCGAGGTCGACCAGGTCGAGGGTCGGGTTCGCCGGGGTCTCGACCACGACCAGGGCGGTCTCCGGCCGGATCGCGGCGGCCACCTCGTCCGGTCGGGCCCAGGTCACGGTGGTGCCGAGGAGTCCACTGGCCAGTACGTGGTCGGTGCCGCCGTAGAGCGGACGGACCGCGACGATGTGGTTCCGGCCGTCCCGGGTCGCCGCGAGCAGGGTCGCGGTGAGCGCCGCCATCCCGCTGGCGAAGGCGACCGCCTGGTCAACCGCCTCCAACTCGGCGAGGGCCCGCTCGAAGCGGGCCACCGTGGGATTCCAGAGGCGCTGATAGACCGCGCTCGTTCCGTCCGGGCAGGTGCCGCCGGTGGCGAGCAGCTCGTACGCGTCGCCGCCCCCGACCACCGAGGGCAGCGGGTTGGTGGTGGAGAAATCGATGGGTGGCACGTGTACGCCGAGGGCCGTGAGGTCATCACGGCCGGCGTGCACGGCCCGGGTGTCGACGGTGGTCATGCGGGACAGGGTCGAATATCATGCGGTTAATAGCAAGCTCACCGCATATGATTCTGTCTTCCAGACGTGCAACGAAGATACTTCAACGAGAGCTGGGGCTGTGTCGACCGTACCGAATAATGTTCGCCCCGACCCGGGTGCGCTGGACGAGACCGACCGGGCGATCCTCACCGCGCTCGCGGACGATGGGCGGATCCCGAACAACGCGCTGGCCGAACGGGTCGGCGTCGCGCCGTCGACCTGCCTGACCCGGGTCCGCGCGCTGCGCGAACGGGGCGTGATCCGGGGGATCCACGCCGACCTCGACCCGGCCGCGCTCGGCCTGCCGTTGCAGGCCCTGATCTCGGTACGCCTGGCGGTGCACGCCCGCGACGCCGTCGACGCGTTCCGGGCCCGCTCGGTACAACTACCGGGCGTGGTGTCGGTCTTCCACGTGGCCGGCGCCGACGATTACGTGCTGCACGTCCGGGCCGCCTCCGCCGACGCACTACGCGACTTCGTCCTCGACCATCTGGCGGTCGACCCCGCCGTACAGCACAGCCAGACCAGCCTCATCTTCGAACACGCCCGCGGCCTGGGTCACTGACCCGGGCCGGCCTGCCCCAGAGCGCCCTTGTCGACTACCGCGAGGGCGCCTCCGGTTTGTCTCACCGACGGCGGTTCACGGCGGCCACGCCATCGGGTCCGAGCAGCGCCAGATAATCGCCCGGCGCATCCAGGCAGGACGTGTAGTCAGCGCCGCTGATGATCCCGATCAAACGGTCGATAAGGTCATCCGGATCCACCTCGAGCTCCTCGCACATCCGGACGTGAACCGCACGCAACGCGCCGCCGATCTCCTCCGACTCGGTCTCGTAGGTCTCGTACGCCTGCGAGAGGATCGCGGCGAGTTCGTCCCAGACCTCGGCGGCGTGCTCGACCAACGCGAGCGCCTCCACTGTGGCCGGGCGCTGCGCGAGAATCTCCAACTCGTCCACGATCAACTGGCCGGCCCGCGCCACGTCGTGCAGGTCGTACTCACCCCGGACGGCGTCGCCAGCCAGGCTGTCGATGGTGGCCCGGACGTTCGCCAACTCCCGCTCGGTGGCCGCCCCGAGCCGACCCGCGTAGGTCAGCAACCGGGTCTCCAGCCGGCGATCGTTGGCCGCGTGCTCGGCGACCAGCATGACCAACCGGCGGGCCGGCACGGTGGCCGCGATCTCGGCCAACTGCCGCACCTTCGGGCTGATGCTCGCCTGGGAAGGCGGGGTGGCCGACGACGACCAGACGAAGTCGGCATCCAACGCGCCGATGGTCAGGGCCACCGCGTGCAGGCACAACTCATCCGGATCGGCTTCCGCCGCAGGGCAGTCACACTCCCCGGTGAGGGCCTTCGCCACCACACCCACCCACACCTCGTAGCCAGGTCCGGTGCCATTGGGTACGAGGCAGGTAACACCGCCACCGAAAGGGGCGAACTCACCAAGCCCACCAGAGTCGAGCAACTTCTCCGCCCGCGCGAAGAGCTCTGACTCAACCGCATCCCGTACGTCATCGATGTCGAACTGGACAGCCATCCGGACATCCAACCGTGCGATCGTCCGAGTGTGGGCGCCGGGGGTGCGTCACTTCACCGGGCTTGTGGCCGTACCACCGAAGTTGCTCTTCACCGTGATGCGTTGCGGGTTGTCAAGCCATGGCCGCCGGTCCTCGTAACGGCCCTTGCCGAGATTGGTCAGGGTGAACATGAAGGAGTCGGAGACGGTGAGATGGACGCTGAGGATGGCGTTCGGGTTTGTACTGGTGGCGTCGATCCGCAGGATGCCACTCTTCCAGGTCGCGGTCGTGATCCGAACGGTGTCGGTGGACGGCGGCGCGGTGGCTGGGGTCACCGTCAGCGTCCCGGTCCGGGTGACACCGAAAGCCGTCGCCGTCACGGTCACCACGGTGTCGACGGTGACCGCCGTGGTGGCCACCGGGAACGTGCCGGTCGACGCGCCACCACTGACGACGACGCTCGCGGGAACGCTGACGACCACGGGGTTGCTGCTGGTCAGAGCGACAACCGCCCCGTCCGTGACCGAGCCGAAGGTCACCGTCCCGGTGGCCGGGCTCCCTCCCGCGACCGTACCCGGGCTGAAGGTGACCGAGGTCAGGCTGGGGCCCGACGGCAGCGGCAGAAGGTTCAGGCAGCCGGCGCGGGTGACCCCGTTCGCGGTGCCGTTGACGCAGGCGAAGCTGCCAGCGCCGGTGAACGCGATGGTCGTGACGGTGAAGACCGCGCTGACCGCCCCGGCCGGCACGGTCACGGATCGCGGCACGGTCAGCACGGTGGTGTCGGTGCTGGACAGGTTGACCACCGTGTCAGCCGCCACCGCGGCCGTCAGCGTCACCGTGCCCTGAGCTGAGTCACCGCTGGTGATTTCACCCGGGGAGATCGTCAGGGCGGCGGGCGTCCCCAGGTCCGCGCCGAACGCCCGGGACTGCGATCCCACAACCAACCCGAGCAGCAGTACGGTCACCGACGTGACCGCGATCGCCACCTTCCACCAATGACCGATCGACACCCGGCCCGCCGTATATATCAACTGCATGACCAACCTCCCACGGCCCATTCCCGGTTTGTCAACGAACGAGTGCCACCTGGCACACGTTCCATTTAACTCCTCGGATTCCTGATCTGCGCAGATCATCAAGGGCAATCAGCCAAGCTGTCTCCAAACAACCTCTACGCCGACCGGAAGCGCACGGAAAGCTGAGGAGGGATGGCCGGCTTGGGGCGTGGCGGGCAGCAGCACTTGGGGCGAGTTGCATTGGGTGTTCGGTCCGGAGCCGGGGTCGGATCAGCGCCCCGGACCGTTGCCGGGCATCTGGTCGCACCTGCTGGGCCGGGACGAGCTGGTGGGCCGGTACCAGGCGATGGAGTTGCTGGAGGAGTTGGCCGAGACGGCCCGGCGGGGCGCCGGACCGGTCTGGCTGCTCTGCCCGATGGAGGACCCGGGCCACCTACCCCGGCTGGACACCACGGTGGTACCGGTGCCGGAGTACGAGTGGATCGCCCTGCCCGACGCCTGGGCGACGAACGAGCACCGGACGTCACCTGAAGGCTAGGTGTCTGAATCGACAGTCACCCGCCGCGATGATCGACCTTCCGCGCTCGGCGGATACCCCTCGCACCGCGCTTCGCGGCCCATCGGCGCTTCAGGCCGATCCGAACCCAGTGGAGCAGCCCCCAGCTCCGCGGCCCCAACATCGAAAGGCAACAGACCGCACCCCGGAGACCACCAGCGCGGCTAACCAGCAAGGCGGTCACCCAGGGCGGTCACCCCAGGAAGGTACCCGGCTAACCGTGCCCAGGTTGGGCCTACGGACGTACACCAAATTTCAGGTAGCCACACAAAACTTCAGGTACGCCCCGACGGCATATCCGTTCCTCCCGGCCAGTGCGTCAGGTCGAAAATCGACGCGGGTACGACATCGTCATCCCGGCCTCGCTGGACCAGCACATTCCCCCGCCATCCAAAGACCTTGCTACGCAAGGTATCTTGCTTACATGGACAACCCGCGCGAGCGGATCACCACCAACATCCGCAAGGGCGTACTCGAGTACTGCGTGCTCGCGCTGCTCTCGCAGCGCGACATGTACGGCCTGGAACTGGCCGGCTGGCTTGTCGCTCGCGGTCTGACCGCGAGCGAGGGCAGCCTGTACCCGCTGCTCGCCCGCATGCGGCAGGCGGGCAGCGTCGAAACCCGCTGGCTGACCCCCGAGCAGGGGCATGCCCGGCGGTACTACGCGATCACGGCCCAGGGACGGGCCCAGTTGCGCGTGTTCGCGGCGGTGTGGCGCGACATCCAGCCGCACGTGGATGAGCTGATAGCGGAGGAAGCATGACCAACGACGCCCTACCCGAGGCGGCAGAGACCTACCTGCGAGCGCTCGGCGTGCAGTTGTCGGACGCGCCACCCGACACCGTGCGAGAGATCGTCGAGGATGTCCGCGCGCACATCGCCGACGCCCTGGACAGCGGGCGGACGATGGACCAGGCTCTGGCCGGTCTCGGCAGCCCGCAGGCCGTGGCGGGGCAGGCGCGCGACGAACTCGCACTTCCGGATGGTGCCCTGGACCACGCGGCGCGTGCCGGCCGAACCCTACGCGCGCTCGCCGTGGCACTGGGCGTGCTGACCGCCGTGTGCGTGAGCTTCCTGCTGCGGTCCACGGCGCTGCCACTGGATCTGACCGAGGCCGGTCCTGACGAGCAGAGCATCATGCAGCGGTACGGGCCCGGGCTCGCGATGCTCACCCTGCTGCCGGCGCTCATCGCGGCCGGACCGTTCGCGCTGCCCGTCAGGGCGCGTGGCGTGGCCGGGGTCGCCGGCACGGTGGTTCTCACCGCGCTCACATTCATCGGGGGCGAGCTCGGGCTGTACTACTTCCCGCTCGTGCTCCTGCTCTGGGCGGCCACGATCGTGCCGTGGGCGGTGCGGCGTGGGATCGGTCGGGTCGCCGTACGGTCATGGCACCTCGCCGCCGCGGCGTTCGTGGGCCTACCCGGACTACTGGTCGCGTCCTCGGCAGCCACCGGCACCGTCGGTATCGACTGGGTCGGTGTGGCGCTGTGGATCGTCGGGCCACTTGTCCTCGCTGCGCTGTGCGCGTGCGGAATCCGGGCGGGGTACGCGGTGACCGCGCTGGCCGGCGCGCTGGTCATGATCCTCGCGATGGTCGAGCCTGGCTTCCTGTTCGCGGCCTTCTGGCTGCTCGCAGGGGTGTACCTGACGATCGGGGCCAGCGGTTTCGTCGCGGTGCGGGCCAGGACGCGCGACCGGGTCAAGCAACAACCTCCGACGGCTCTGCAGCGACCCACGTCGTCATCCGGTGATTGACCGACGACCCGGCCAGGTCAGCCGGCCGCGGTGGAGCCATGGGTCAGTGACCCGAGCTGACGCCGCGTGCCGTCATCATCCACGGCGGACGGCGGCGACGGCCCGGGCCAGCCGGCGTACCCCCTCATCAAGCACCGGGGGCGGCGCCGCCGCGTAGCTGAGTCGCAGGTGCGGAGCGGGTGGCTCGGCCGCGTACCAGGGCCGCCCGGCGGAGATAACCACCGCTTCGGCCGCCGCGGCCGTGGTCAACGCGACGTCGTCCAGGTCATCCGGGAGGCGTACCCAGAGGTGCAGCCCACCGCGCGGTACGGTGACCGGCCGAACCTCCGGCAGGTGCCGGCGCAGGGCGTCGCGGAGCGCGTCCCGGCGCTCCCGCAGGGCGGCACGGAGCGCGCGGCGGTGCCGCTGCCAGCCGGGGGCGGTGACCAACTCGAGTGCGGCCTGCTGCAACGGGCCGGCGACGAAGAAGTCATCCAAGCTTCGTGCGGCGCGCAGCCGCATCCCGGCCGGCCCCTGGGCGCCGAGCGCGGCGACCCGCAGCCCGGGGGCGGCCGACTTCGTCAGTGACCGCAGATAGACGACGTGCCCATCAACATCGTCGGCGGCCAGCGGCGGCAGCTCCTCCCCCTCGATGCTGAGATCCCGCGCGTAGTCGTCCTCGATCAGGAACGCCCCGGCCGCGCGGACGGCGGCCAGCACTGCCGGGCGCCGGTCGGGATGCAGCACCGCGCCGTGTGGGTTGGCGTAGCGCGGCTGGCAGTAGAAGAGCCGCGCGCCGGTGCGCTGGAAAGCGGCGGCCAGCAGCTCCGGCCGGACACCATCGGCGTCGACTGGTACGGGCACGACCTGCCGGCCGGCGGCAAGGGCGGCGGCCAGGGCACCCAGGTAGGTCGGCGACTCCACCAGGATCGCCTCGCCGGGCGCGGTGAGCGCCCGGAACGCGGTGGAGAGCGCGGCCTGCCCGCCGGGGCAGATGACCAGGTCGTCCGCGCGGAGCAGGCCGCCGGACTCCCGGGCGAACCAGGCCCGCAAATCGGCCCGGCCCTCGACCGGCCCACGGTCCCAGGTGCCGGGGTGGCGCGCGGCACGGGCCAGGGCGGCGCCCAGCGCGGAGAGGGGTTGCAGGTCGGGATCGAGGTAGCCGCTGGAGAGCGGGATCGCGCCGGGCGGGGGCACCGCGAGTAACGCCTGTAACGCTTCCTCCCCGGCTGGGCGGGGACCAAGCGCGATGGCCTGCCAGGACAGGTCCGGCACTGCTGGTGGTCGGGGCGGGCCAGCGGCGACGAAGAGACCCCGGCCGGGGACCGCGTCGACGAGACCCTCGGCCACCAGTTGCCGGGTGGCCCGCACCACGGTCGCCGCCGAGGCACGGTGTCGCGCGGTCAACACCCGTACCGAGGGGAGCCGGGTGCCGGCCGGACCCGCCGCCAGCTGACGCAGATCTTGGATAACGCGACCAGCGGCGTTATCGTCATTCATGAGAGAGAAGCGTAACGCTATCGCGGCGGACCCGGTAACGGGTAGCGCTCTGGGGGCGCTCGGCGTCCTGGCGTTCAGCATGTCGCTGCCGGCCACCCGAGTGGCCGTCGCTGGGCTGGACCCGTGGCTGGTCGCCTTCGGACGCGCGGCGGGCGCCGGGATCCTGGCGGCGATCTACCTCCGGCTGGTCCGCGCCCCGCGACCCGACACCGCCCAGTTCCGCCGACTCGCAATCGTCGCCGTCGGAGTGGTGGTCGGCTTCCCGCTCTTCACCTCGCTGGCGCTGACCACCCAGACAGCGGCGCACGGCGCCGTGGTGATCGCCGTCCTGCCAGCCATCACCGCCATCCTCGCCGTGCTGCGGGCCGGCGAACGGCCACCGCCGTCATTCTGGGCCGCCAGCGGCGCCGGGGTCGCCATGGTGCTGGCCTTCCTGGCCATCAGCGGCGCCGCCGCCGGCACCGTCGAGCTGGCTGACCTCTATCTGCTCGCCGCCGTGCTGCTCTGCGGGCTCGGCTACGCCGAGGGTGGCGCACTCGCCCGCGACCTCGGCGGCGCGATCACCATCTGCTGGGCCCTGGTCATCGCCCTGCCGATCAGCACGATCATCACCGCCACCGCCACCATTCACGCACCCCCGCACGCCGGAGCCACCGCCTGGCTCGGTTTCGGCTACCTGACCACCGTCTCCATGTTCCTCGGCTTCTTCGCCTGGTACGCGGGACTGGCCAGGGGCGGCATCGCCCGAGTCGGCCAACTCCAACTCGGCCAGCCCGTACTCACCCTCTGCTGGTCGGCGCTACTCCTGCACGAGCGGCTCACCGTGGGCACGGTTGGTGCCGCGCTGCTGGTGCTGGCCTGCGTCGCCATCACCCAGCGCCTCCGCCAGGGAGGTCGTGCGTTGAGGGCAGATGGGCGGAGGGCCGCGCTCTCCTCACCGCCCCGCTAACCCGCACGCACCGGGCCCGCCGAATTGGTCCGCGTAGGTCAGCAGTCGGGTCTCCAGCCGACTATCGGTGGCGGCGTGCTCGGCGACCAGCATGACCAGATGGCGGGTCGGCACGGTGGCCGCGATCTCGGCCAACTGCGCCACCTTCGGACTGATGCTCGCCTGGGAAGGCGGGGTGGCCGCCGACGACCAGACGAAATCGGCATCCAACGCGCCGATGGCCAGGGCCAGCGCGTGCAGACACAACTCGTCCGGATCGGCTTCCGCCGCGACACAGCCGCATTCGCCGGTGAGCGCCGTCGCCACCACACCCACCCACACCTCGTAGCCAGGTTCGGTGCCATTGGGTACGAGACAGGTAACGCCGCCGCCGAAAGCGGTGAACTCACCAAGCCCACCAGAGTCGAGCAACTTCTCCGCCCGCTCGAAGAGCTCTGGGTCAACCGCATCCCGTACGTCGTCGATGTCGAACTGGACAGCCATCCGGACATCCAACCGGGCGATCGTCCGGGCGCGAGCACCGGGGGTGCCTCATTTCACCGGACTTGGGGAGCGTAGGGGTGTGTCAAGTAATTCCGCAGGTCCCAATGATCGGTTAATCGAGATTCATGCCAGGTTGCTGACGGCAACCGTGACGGCAACGCAGGCCAATGACTACGAACTTGCACACACTCACGCTACTCACCGTCACTTCGCCTCATCGTTCGACATGGCTCCCCGCCGAGCGGGAAGCCACCACGTCTGTTTCCCACCCCTAGCACGCGGCTCGTCGCACCGGAAACGGGCGGACGAAACTTCGTCAGCCGGAGGGCCTTTTCCCGTAGTACGCACGCACGGTCCGTACCAACTTACGCTGGATCAGGCGAAGAGTTTCGATGGTTGCGGCATCAGTGAATCCTGTGGTCGTCTGCCAGTCCACGCCTGAACCAGCAAGATCGCTGACGAAGACCACCTCCACCGCAAGGAGTATGCGCGCCCAATCCGGCGGAGCTAACGGGGCGTCATTCACCAGCGCTGACTTGAAGGACGTGCATTTATCCAGCAGATCGGCCTCTGAATCGAATCCCATACCGAAGGCCAGTTCATCGCTGCAATGTGCGGGGCCTCCCCATTCCGCCAACGCTCTCCGCAGCAACTTAATCTCGCCCGGCACAAGTAAGGCACTCGGAGCAATCGGCGCTTCAGGTATCAATTCAGATCATTCTCCCAATAGTCATCGATTGTTCCAGGATTACGTCGGAACACCGTTCCGCCGTCCGGGTGATTCGGATCATGAATGACGAGCGACGATCAATCTCTCCCCTGGTAGGCCTTGCGCCCTCTTGCGAGGTCCTTGACACGGGCCGGGTCCTGCATCGTTTGGCGCACAAGTTTCTCGATGTCTCCGACAGACATCCCAGGGAAGTCCCCCGCATGCTTTGACCCTCCGTGCCCTCCCGCGATCAGATCCGCTTCCCCAACACGCTCAGCTTCAGGAATACACCAACCCGACGTGTTATGCACCAGGAGCGGCGCGTCGCCGGCGAGCATATAGTACGTGTGGGTGTATTACGGTGGTCGAAGCGTTCGCATGTCGCAGATCATGGCATTGACCAGCTGCTTTCGCTATCCTGCCGACGTCTCATATCAGCTTCGGGTCAAATGGTCGTAGCGACGCTCGGATAGAATTATCCAATTAGCGTCGATAGGTTGGATGATTTTCATGAGTCGGTACGAGCCGTTGCGATTCGAGGAGCGGGAGCTAATTTCTCGGGAGTTGAGTCGGGATCCGAATTGTTCATCCCGATCCATCGCGAGGCTGCTGGATCGACACCATTCGACGATCGCTCGAGAAATCGAACGTAACGGTGGTGCGGAAGAATACCGTGCCGTCGAGGCGCAGCATCGGACCGATGAGAATCGCCTACGCCCGAAGGAACGGAAACTCGAAGCTTCTCCCCGATTGCACGATGCTGTGAACGAGGGCCTACGGGAAAAGTGGTCACCGAGACAAATCAGCGATAGACTCCGCGAGGATCATCCCGATGATTCGGAAATGCGGATCTCTCACGAGACGGTGTACGAATGCCTGTACCTCCAGGCCCGCGGCGAGCTGCGTACCCAGCTCAAGCTCGCCCTGCGGCAGGGCCGCACGCGGCGGGTCAACCGGTCCCGCACGACGTTGACCAGGGGAAAGATCCGCGACATGGTCAACATCAGCGAACGACCGAAGGAGGCCGACGACCGCGCCGTGCCCGGATTCTGGGAGGGCGATCTGATCATCGGGAAAGGCAACAGGTCCCAGATCGCCACGCTGGTCGAACGGACTACGCGGTTCGTCATGCTGGTGCGGATCCCGTACGACCGAAATGCCGACCGAGTCGCTTACCTGCTTGCGGAGAAGATGGAGACCCTGCCCAAGTTCATGCGCGACAGCGTGACGTGGGACCAGGGAAAGGAAATGGCGAGGCATGCCGACTTCACGATTCGTACGGGCATGCCTGTCTACTTTTGTGACCCGCATTCGCCGTGGCAGCGGGGCAGTAATGAGAATACCAACGGGTTGCTCCGCCAGTATTTTCCAAAGGGCACCGACCTGTCCTTGCATTCCCAGGAAGAGCTTGATAGTGTCGCCGCACGGTTGAATGGCAGGCCGCGACAGACGTTGAACTGGCGTAAGCCGATTGAGGTTTTCAACGATCTGGTAGCGAGCAATGAAGTAATCTCAGCGACTTTGCGGTAGGTATTTGTACTCGAAATGGGTCAGGTGGAGTGCGGCGGTGACGATGTCGCTGAGCCGGCGTGGGCTGGCGGTGGTGTGCCGCAGGGTTTTCCAGCGGCCGATCAGGATCGCGAAGCCGCGTTCGCTTTGCCAGCGCAGTCCGCGTAGCAGCCGGTTGTAGGCGCGGTTGTCGACGTGGAGTCGGTGTCCGTCGGTGGGCTGCTTGACCGGGGTCCTGATGCCGTGACCCGCGCCTTCGTAGCCGGAGTCGGCCAGGGTGGGCAGGTGCAGTTCGGAGGCGGCCCAGTTCAACGCTGCGGTGATGCCCTGTTGTTGGGCGCAGGTCAGGTCGTGCAGGTGGCCCGGTAGCGCGGTCGAGGTCCACACGGGTAGGCCGTCGGGGCGCATGATCGCTTGAATGTTTCCGCCGAAGTCACGGTGTTTACCGGAGTACCAGGCGTCGATGGTTTCGCCTTTGACGCTGAGGGTGGTCTCGGTGAGCCGGTCGCAGTCGAACAGTTTCCCGTCGAGGATCACGTGCGACCAGCCGTCGGCGGCGACCCGACGCAGGGCGGTGTGCAGGTCCTGGGCCTGGGCGGCGAGCACGGTGATGCCCTCGGCCAGGTAGCGGTAGGAGGTGGCCCGGGAGAGCCCGAACCCGGCGCCCAGCAGGGTCACGTCCTCGCCTTTACGGAACCAGACCAGCACCAGCAACGCTTGGCGGAAGCAGGTCAACGAGCGGGTACCGGTCCGCGTGCCACGGGCACGGCGTTCGGCAGCGAGGAGCCGGCCGAGGTGCTGCACGAGTTCCCTGGGAACGTCGACCATGGCACGATATGCGATCACGTGGGGTCCTCACCGTGTGGGTGATCTTGTGGTGAGAACTACCTACCGAGGGCCCCACGCCCACGTCCAGCACCATCCGACCTGTACAGCTTCGCCCGTATCGCACCAATCAACACTTTTACGTTGCTGAGATCAGCTCAATGTGTCGCCATGATCACTTGATTCCGCCCAGCGTTTGCCGATGGTGACATCAGCCGTGACATCAACGCGGGCGCACGTCGCCGGTGACGGCGGTCATGGCATCGCGATCTGCCTATGTATGTCGTCTGCCGGTTCGCTTGTCGATGAGTTTCGCGACGGCAGCGATGCGGCGTTGCAGGCGGGCCGATTCTGCGCGGGTCGCGGCGTCGTTGGCGAGGTCGAGGGTGACGCGGGCGGCGTCGAGGTCGCCGGAGCGGGCGTGGCCTTCGGCCAGCCAGGTCTGGTAGAGGGCGATCTCCCTGACGTGGTCGGTGTTGTAGACGGCGAGAGCGCCTTGGAGGAGCGGTTCGGCGTCGGCCGGCTCGCCGAGTTCGATCATGCAGCCGGCGGCCATGACGTCTATCTCGGCGCGGTTGAGCCAGTAGACCCATTCGGGTTCGGGGATGCCGGGTGAGCGCTGCTCGTAGGCGTCGTTGACGGCGTCGAGGGCGCAGCGGGTGATGTCGGGGTCTTTCATTCTGGCGGCGGCCCAGGCGAGGCGTTCCAGCGGCGCTGACACCGGACAGGTAAAGCTGCTGGGCTTGCCGGTACTGGCGCGCATCGCCGAAGAAATAGACGCCCGTCGCCCGGCAACGGCAGGGCTGGCTACAAACCGCTCTACAGAAATATCAAGAGCGCCCGGCTACGCCGGACGCACGCGCGCGCTACACCTTCGGCCCGCGCGCACGCACCCACGCAACGGCCCTCCGATTCCGACGAAAGCTATCGAACCAGACACACGAGGCCGTGGACGATCCCTTCACCGGTCAAGCCAAACGCGACATCCGGGGATCGACGCCCCGCCGCTACGCGACGAGCCAACGAACAACCTGCCGCCAGCCAGACGAACCAGCAGCCCACGCACCCCTGCGCCACTCACATCCGCACGCCGCCCGTAGCCCGGCTGTCCACATTGAGCAGCATCCGAGCATTTGCATGAACGCCAAGTATCTGACATCAACCGTGACATCAACCGGGGCGAACAACCACGCACACCAGCGCACGCCGCTGTCATCTGTCAGGTTCCGCTCGGGGAAGATTCAAGAAGCGCTCTCATCTCGGCATTCACCATCGCACGTTCTGAGACGTCGGTCCGAAGCAGGCTCTTCAGACTGGCAAGGTCCGTAGAACCTTCCAATATTCCGACAATTGGACCCACCACTTTATCGGACACTGCCGCACGCCATCCCTGTTCACCCACAGTATTTAGCGCATCCTCACTCAGAAGACAGAGGTCCTGAGGGGAAATATTCCTGATCGCTTCAATCCTGAAACGAACCACGCATTTCGACTCAGGGAGCCATCCGCGCACCGCGCGGTCCGCAAGAGAAAAACCAACGTTGACGTAGAACAGCGAATCCCAACGCGAGGGTTGAAGATTGATGATGGAGTACAGCGTAGGGCCCAGATGCCGCCAATTGTCACCCCGCCGGCGGAACCCCATATCCTGCAGCGCTAACGTCAAAATGTCCGCAAGTTCTTCTTTGGCTCCCATCAGACAATCCTACCTTGAGAGGCTTCGGGTCAAACGGTCGTAGCGACGCTCGGATAGAATTATCCAAGTAGCGTCGATAGGTTGGATGATTTTCATGAGTCGGTACGAGCCGTTGCGATTCGAGGAGCGGGAGCTAATTTCTCGGGAGTTGAGTCGGGATCCGAATTGTTCATCCCGATCAATCGCGAGGCTGCTGGATCGACACCATTCGACGATCGCTCGAGAAATCGAACGTAACGGTGGTGCGGAAGAATACCGTGCCGTCGAGGCGCAGCATCGGACCGATGAGAATCGCCTACGCCCGAAGGAACGGAAACTCGAAGCTTCTCCCCGATTGCACGATGCTGTGAACGAGGGCCTACGGGAAAAGTGGTCACCGAGACAAATCAGCGAGAGACTCCGCGAGGATCATCCCGATGATTCGGAAATGCGGATCTCTCACGAGACGGTGTACGAATGCCTGTACCTCCAGGCCCGCGGCGAGCTGCGTACCCAGCTCAAGCTCGCCCTGCGGCAGGGCCGCACGCGGCGAGTCAACCGGTCCCGCACGACGTTGACCAGGGGAAAGATCCGCGACATGGTCAACATCAGCGAACGACCGAAGGAGGCCGACGACCGCGCCGTGCCCGGATTCTGGGAGGGCGACCTGATCATCGGGAAAGGCAACAGGTCCCAGATCGCCACGCTGGTCGAACGGACTACGCGGTTCGTCATGCTGGTGCGGATCCCGTACGACCGAAATGCCGACCGAGTCGCTTACCTGCTCGCGGAGAAGATGGAGACCCTGCCCAAGTCCATGCGCGACAGCGTGACGTGGGACCAGGGAAAGGAAATGGCGAGGCATGCCGACTTCACGATTCGTACGGGCATGCCTGTCTACTTTTGTGACCCGCATTCGCCATGGCAGCGGGGCAGTAATGAGAATACCAACGGGTTGCTCCGCCAGTATTTTCCAAAGGGCACCGACCTGTCCTTGCATTCCCAGGAAGAGCTTGATAGAGTCGCCGCACAGTTGAATGGCAGGCCGCGACAGACGTTGAACTGGCGTAAGCCGATTGAGGTTTTCAACGATCTGGTAGCGAGCAATGTGTCGCCATGATCACTTGATTCCGCCTGGGTTTTTGTTGCTGCCGTCGGCGTTGCAGTCGGCGTAGTCGCAATCCTTCAGACCAGTCGGATCGCTGAAGCTGATGGGATTGTTGTGGGCGTAGGCGTAGGCGTTCCACTGCTTGGGATCTGCCAGGTCCATGATCGGGTCTACAGAGATAAACCGGCCCAGCGCTGGGTCGTACTGTCTTGCGCCGATGTTGACGAGGTTGGTGGGATCGTTGTCGCCGCCGACGAAGCCCTTGCCGTTGGCCCAGATGGGGTTCGACCCGCGGGGGGCGCCGTAGAGGGGTTTGCCGGCGGGTGTCCAACCGCCCCGGTTTTGATGTCGTCGAGTTCTCTTACGACGCGTCACCAGCGGTTCGCTCTCGCTCGCCTTCGTGACCCCTACCTGACGCACCCACCGGCACGCCGTTTCCGCAACGCTCACCACCCCGGCTCATTCACCGACGCAGCTTGCGGTGGTTTGAAGCCCCCTCCTGCAAGGCGACTCCGGAGGACCTACCTCCATCTCTCACGCAGCACCGCTCCAGCAGCACGCGTTACATCCGCACACCGCCTTCACGTTCGTGACACACCGGCTTCGACGAGTTTCCCGACGTCAACTTCAACCGGGCCTCAAGCTCGGCGATCCGACCCAACGCCTGCTCCAACCGGCTGGTCAGATCCTTGACCATCGTCCGCAGCGCCGCGTTCTCCGCGAGGAGATCCTCATACGAGGGCAGCGGCGACTCGGGGGCGGGCATGACCTGATCAACGAGCCGACACCCACTGAGGACACTGGACGATTGACGAAACCACCTATCCAGTTACTTCGCATCTTAGATGATCATTTGATCGGCTGATCTGACGGCTACCGGAGCCGTCGAGGGCGACCGAGGTGAGGCCCGCGTTACGGCCGACAATTGTCGGATATTCACGTGCACACATGCTATCAAGCAATTCGAAGCCCCTGATGCGCCACGAATTCAAAGAAATCCGATGCCGCATTCTCAACGTGGCCGTCTTCGTGATCCCTGAAACACGCACGGTCTTCACAGATGCCGTCATTCGAGACGAAGCCCCACCAGTCTCCCGTTCCGACTGGCGCCACGGCGACAAAGTCGGAGTCTGCCATGTTGAAACGGTTGACGGCTAACAAGTCTTCAGCGCGACCATCTGGAAAGGTGATGGGCAGGATATCCATGAAGAGAAACTGCCCACCCCCATAACGTCGCATGAAATCCTTGTACTGCTCCGGCAGTCGTGTTGCCAATACGAGCTCAGCATTTGCAAGGTCATCATCAGAAGCAGCCCAGAAGTCGAAGAGCGTAACGCCCGGCAGTTGCTCCATCGCAGCCCGCTGAACTCTAGCAGCACTAACCAGGGCGTCAAACTCTTCGACATTCACCGAAATCTCCTACGATGTTCCGTGTTAACTGCCGAACCATTGTTCGGGTCATATACGCCCCAACCTTGCTCTTGCGAACGATACCACCAGTGTAGTTGGGTATCCTCGGCCCTCATTGTTGAGGTCACGCCCTGATTGTTGATGTTCCTATGAAGGTCAGTTCCAGGACCCCTGTGCACCGCTTGGTCAAGCTCATGAATTGGCGAGCCTGCTCCGGGACCATCAATCAGGGCGACTTCGCGGGCATCGTCAACAGTGCCCTGATGCGAGGAGATGAGGTTCATATCATCTCCGGTGCGCATGGACTCCCTGACGGTTCGCTGATTTCCGACGCTGCCATGTATGCCGATGACGTAGAAAGATTTGGTAGCATGCCTGGAGTGACAGTTTACAATTTGCCACTGATGACTCCCGGCTCGGTCAAGCAGGTGCTGGAAGGGTCGGGAACGATCATCGGTGGCTTCTGCAATAGTGGTGTTTGTCTTACATCCTTCTAGTGACCCTATGGAAATCAACGTGAAAAGCGACAAGGGCCCGCCGATGCGGGAATATGTAGGCATAATCTGGATCGAAGACAAGCCGGGCATTCGCCTGCGCATTCTTGCCAGCTCTCTCGACGAGGCGAAGTCTCGCGTTATCGAGGAATACGGAGAGGGGCACGTCCTCTCGATCTGGAACGAGGAAGATGCATTGAAACCGCGATAGTGCGATGCACTGAGCTGATCTCAGCAACGCGAAAGTGTTGATTGGTGCGACACGGGCGAAGCTGTACAGGTCGGATGGTGCTGGACGTGGGCGTGGGGCCCTCGGTAGGTAGTTCTCACCACAAGATCACCCACACGGTGAGGACCCCACGTGATCGCATATCGTGCCATGGTCGACGTTCCCAGGGAACTCGTGCAGCACCTCGGCCGGCTCCTCGCTGCCGAACGCCGTGCCCGTGGCACGCGGACCGGTACCCGCTCGTTGACCTGCTTCCGCCAAGCGTTGCTGGTGCTGGTCTGGTTCCGTAAAGGCGAGGACGTGACCCTGCTGGGCGCCGGGTTCGGGCTCTCCCGGGCCACCGCGTACCGCTACCTGGCCGAGGGCATCACCGTGCTCGCCGCCCAGGCCCAGGACCTGCACACCGCCCTGCGTCGGGTCGCCGCCGACGGCTGGTCGCACGTGATCCTCGACGGGAAACTGTTCGACTGCGACCGGCTGACCGAGACCACCCTCAGCGTCAAAGGCGACACCATCGACGCCTGGTATTCCGGTAAACACCGTGACTTCGGCGGAAACATTCAAGCGATCATGCGCCCCGACGGCCTACCCGTGTGGACCTCCGACGCGCTGCCGGGCCACCTGCACGACCTGACCTGCGCCCAACAACAGGGCATCACCGCAGCGTTGAACTGGGCCGCCTCCGAACTGCACCTGCCCACCCTGGCCGACTCCGGCTACGAAGGCGCGGGTCACGGCATCAAGACCCCGGTCAAGCAGCCCACCGACGGACACCGACTCCACGTCGACAACCGCACCTACAACCGGCTGCTACGCGGACTGCGCTGGCAAGGCGAACGCGGCTTCGCGATCCTGATCGGCCGCTGGAAAACCCTGCGGCACACCACCGCCAGCCCACGCCGGCTCAGCGACATCGTCACCGCCGCACTCCACCTGACCCATTTCGAGTACAAATACCTACCGCAAAGTCGCTGAGATTACTTCAGTAAATCTTTTCTTTGGTAAACGGTCGTAGCGACGCTCGGATAGAATTATCCAAGTAGCGTCGATAGTTGATGATTTTCATGAGTCAGTTACGAGCGTAGCATTCGAGGAGCGGGAGATAAATTTCTCGGGAATTGAGTCGGGACCGAATTGTTCATCCGATCGATACGCGAGGCTGCTTGGATCGACACCATTCGACGATCCTCGAGAAATCGGAACGGTAACGGTGGTGCGGAAGAATACCGTGCCGTCGAGGCGCAGCATTCGGACCGATGAGAATCGCTACGCCGAAGGAACGGAAACTCGAAAGCTTCTCCCGATTGCACGATGCTGTGAACGAGGGCTACGGGAAAAGTGGTACCGAGACAAATCAGCGAGAGACTCCGCGAGGATCATCCGATGATTCGGAAATGTCTTATTCTTTACGATCTTACTACCGCCGACTGCTACCAGCTCAGCTCCCTGCCCCCGCCGATAACCTCCCCGACTTGACAGGGAGATCCGCGACATCTTGACTCCACGACGAGAGCTCCGACCGCCGTGCCTCTGGACACTGACCGGACCAGTCAGATCCCCTTGACGGCTACCTTTCTTCGACCGTCGACGAGCCCTCCCCGAGAGGACTGCCTTGCCGAAGCGCTCGAGACGACCACCGTCCCTCCCCCCTGACCACCCAGAGACCGCGTAGGTATCAAGATGGCCGGTCCATTTCTGGCCTGTCATCTGTTCCAGCTCCTTCACGTAGCCTGCCAGCTGGCGGCGACCGGTCGCCTGGCTACTTGGTGCGTCGGACTCAAGCTCACGGACCACTCGATTGTTCCAATCGATCGCATCGGCCTACGCCCACTCGGAAGTGTGAATTCATAATCGTACCCGTCGCCGAGAGCCGTTCGATAGTTCTGATGCGTCAATCTACCGCGAGCGGCATCCGCATTCTCGCCCGAGGTGAACCTCCCACAGTCCATCCGCGATTCGCCAACGAACGAGCGCCGCCTGGCACACCTCGCAGTTAACTCCACTTCCACTTCACTACACGGATACCCAGTCGGCGCAGTTCGCCATTTGCGATAGTCCCAGCCTCGTCCACGACCTTTTGTCACGAGGAGCACCGGTCGGCTGAGTATCAGCTCACTACGCCAAACGAAAAATCCTGGTTGCGGCTTCCATAGAATTCGCATCCGACTGATCAGAAAGTATGCGCCAGTAAGTACTATCTCTTACCTCGATCACTAGCACACACCTACCAACCTCGTCGAATGCCACCAGACTGACATCGATGGGCTGATCCACATCGTCCGAGAAGCGGAGCAGGTTCTCCCAGGAATAACTTATCCCCTCCATGGAGGCACGAATATTCTCCTCCAGCTCGAGTACATTTAGATTCGACTCCAGCTTGGAGGTCCCCTCGAAATTGAGAAGACACCATGACCATCCCCGCGGCCGAACCCCGCGCAGGACATCGGACAATGAAACCATTTCGCCACCCACCCGGAAGGCTGGTATACGAAACTCGATCACTAGCAGCCACCATTCAGGAGAGTGTGTTGATTTCGGCTCTGTGTCGCATTCGGTGGTGACGGAGGGTGCTGGTTAGCCGAGCAGGATGCGGTGTCGCAGGAGGGCGAAGCCCGCGCGTCCGTACATTTGTCGCTTGATCAGTTTAGTTTTGGTGTTGACGCCTTCGGTGCCGCCGTTGTGGAAGGGGTGGGTCAGGGCGGCGTTGACGGCGTCGAGGCCGAGGCCGCGGGTGAAGGTGTGCAGGTGGGGCAAATCCGGACATTGCGTTCTGGGATTGCCGCTGGTGACGGCGGTGATGAGGTCGTGGGGGCGGCGGCTGGCGCGTCGGGTGGCGCGGGCGATGTTGGTGTCCCCGTTGGCGCGGTGGTAGCCGATCGCGGTGTTACGCAGGGTGGCCATGACGGCGGGTCCGGTTCCCGTGCGGGCTTGATGCGAGATCTTCACGGAAGGTGACGTCTCGGACGTGGTGCACAAGATTCTCGATGAGCCATTCGCGGCGGATCCATTCCTGTAGGTCGGCTGGGTTGGGCGTCGGCGGTGGGCAGTGAGATGGTGAGATACGCGGTTTCGCGGCTGGTCTTGCCGCTGCTGGTGATCGTGCGGGTGCGGGTGATCCGCACGGCCTGCTCGGCGTGCGGGAACCCGATGCCGCCGGGGGTGGTGACGGTGACGGCTTTGACGGTCCGGGTTTCCCGGCGGCCGTGGCCGCGGTCGCGGGTCTGGTGGCCGACCGGGATCTGCGCCCAGGGCAGGGTCTTGAGCTGCGTGAACAGAGTCGGCTGGTTGGCCTTGACCGGGATCAGCAGATGAGCGCCCCGCTGGGCGATCTCGTCCGCGTGGCCGGTCTGGGTGTGCAGTGCGTCGGCGACGAAGACCAGGCCGTGCAGGCTGCCCAGGACCTGTTCGACCGCGTCCAGTAGCGGCGCGAAGGCGGGGATTTCGTTGGACTTCGCACGGATGGTGACCTGCGCGAGAACGATGCCGGTGCTGGTGTCCAGCGCGGACAGCAGATGCACCCGGCCGCCGTCGGCGCGGCGGGCGCCCCGTAGGGTCTTGCCGTCGATCGCGATCACCTGCCGGTACCGGGGCCGTCGGGGTGTGACCGGCTGGGTCCGGGTCTGTAGCCAGCTCGCGAGAACCGTCGAGAGGTGGTCGGCATCCAGGCGGATCAGCAGCCGCCACATCGTGGTCGTGGCCGGAATCCCACGGATGAACCCGAGCCTGGCACGGGCGATGTCATCGAGGTCGTGCAGCCAGTCGACGATGGCGGTGACCGACGACGCGCCGGCCAGGACCGCGCACACCGCGATGGCCAGGAGCTCGGCAAGCGGGTAGCGCAGCCCGCGCGGGTTGCGGGGATCCGGCATCGCGGACAACGCGTGCAGCAACCCAGCCTGTTCACTGTCGGTCACTGGGCGGGGTGGCGTGTTGGTGGGGGTGGTGACTGCGGACAGTATCGAGATCGGGCATGCTGACATCGCGGGTGAGGTCCTCAAAGGCTTCTGTGGAGCGTAGAGAACTCCATGATCACCTACGGGATCTCGCCCGCCCCGACCGCCTCCACAGAGGCCGACCACCCCGCATAACCCCAGCTCAAGCTGCCCCTCATCGAACACGCAATGGCCCTGACCGAAGACAGCCTCAACGGGGTTCCGCCGGCGGTAGGCAAACACTAGACGGACCTTGGCCGTGACCCTGTATCAGGGCCAAGCGGCTATAGCGCGAGCCTGATCACCGTGATCAAGCCGACGGTCATGAGACCGACTACCACGACAACAACGAGTATGGCGACCAAGCAGGACAGCCAGTCCGACCAGGACCAGGATGTTCCCGAGTGGGACCGGCCTCGGTCCAGGTGACCCGCGTTGAGTTGTCCTGTTCGACCTGTTTGATCAGTGCGGCGAAGCGGCGCCGCGCACCTGGGCCGAGAGTGTCTTTGGGCTCGGAGCGTAGTTTCAGGGCGCTAAGTCTCAACCAGGCTTTCGGGTACGCACGCTCAAAGGCGGAAACCTCCGCAGGCTCCCACCTCCTCGGTGAGAAAGCCCCAACGTCCTGCCTCCACGACGTTGCCGACTCGACGATGGACCGCTGCACGTCGAGCGCGAATCTCCATGTCATCCTGATAGGTTTGCGTCAAAGTCGCGAGCCGTTGCAGGGCAGGGTGCGTATGCCCACGGCTAAGATCCCATAATCCACCCGGGCCAACACGTCTTGCTTCGCCACAGTCTCCATTGTCGGGCACCGACAAGGCACTGTCACACCATTTGTTGCCGGGCTGGACCGCCCTGGTCGACACCGCTAAGCACCATGGTCGAGTATGACGCCGCTGGTCCACGCCAAGGTTCGCACTGTCCGATGCGCCCCGCTCCTTCTCGGGCGCGCACACCCGCCCCGGCTTACGATCGACTGCGGATGAGCAGGCTGAACGCGATACCAGTGACGATTCCGGGGGGGGCAGCCAGAGGCCGAGGTTTCCGATGGCCACGCCGAGGGCGAGCCGGCGCGCTCGGACGATGATCTGGCGCAGGGCCGACAGGTACGTGCTGAAGGCAACTGCGGCACGTTTGCCAAGTGCCATCACCACAACCAGTGCCGTAGTCGAACGTACCCAAGACTGTTGAAACGTCCAACCTGCGAAGGTCGGCGTCCTCGGTAGGGTTACCCCGTGCCCACGTTGGCGTTGCGCCCGGCGACCGCCGCCGAGGTCCCTGCTGTCCTGGCCTTCTGGCACATGGCGGCCAAGGACGCACATCGCCCGACGGACACCACGCTGGCGGTCCAGACGCTCATCGCGCGCGACCCTGACGCCCTCATCCTCGCCGTGGACCGCGACGAACTGATAGGTACGGTGGTCGCTGGCTGGGACGGTTGGCGCTGTCACCTGTACCGGCTGGCAGTGTCGCCCGAACGACGCGGGCAGGGCATCGGTGGCGTACTGATTGGCGCGGCTGAGGAACGGTTTCGCCGGCTTGGCGGCACCCGTGCCGAGGCGATGGTGCTTGACGAGAACGACCTGGCCCACCGCTTCTGGCGGGCCCATGGCTACATACCCCAAGCCGAGTGGTCGCGGTGGGTCAAGCCGCTTCCGCTTGGCTTAACTGCCGGCGAGCCGGCCGGTTGCACCGCTGCCATCAGCACCGTTGATCATGATGTTGTCGTACCACCGATCGGCCAGCTCAACGCCGAAAGGCTCATGATCGACCGGGGGGATGAAGGGTGTGGCAGGGCGGGCGGCAGTACCGGCCACTCGACCAGGTCACGCAACCAGTCGCACAGCTCACCCCAGTCGGTGTCGGTGAGCGCGTACCCGGTGCATTCCGGACGCTGATTATCA
>CAVVPI010000014.1:0-378405 GCA_963750055.1 uncultured Actinomycetota bacterium
TCCCAGGAGAGCAGCTTCATCGTGGGCGCGAACCTCGACGTTGATGGCTGCGTGATCAGTTCTGAGTGACCACCGCCCACACAGGCTCGGTCAACAAGAAAGGGCCTGAGCGCGTTTCCGCAGCTCAGGCCCTTTCAACAACCTGCGCGCCTGAAGGGACTCGAACCCCAGACCGTCCTCCAACGCGGCCGAGGCCGAGGCTGCGGTGAGGGTTCGCAGCTCGGCGGCCTCGACTTCGCTCCGAATGAACAGTACCGGGCCCGAGGCGAGCGCCGGCCGCGAGGGAGCCGATCGCAACGGCGTCGAATCCGAACGCGTTGATCAGCTGTGATACCGCGGCGACGTCCTCGGAGAGTCGCCGGCGATCGCGATCGCCTTGCGCCCGCGCCGCCCTGCGGGACGAGCCTCGTCCTCGAGGTCGTGATACCCATGTGGTTCAGGGCCTTCACGACACGCGCGCCCGTCAGGAACCGCTGCACGGCATCGCTGGAAGATATAGGGCGGGGCGATCGTGTTGCGGGGGCCGTCGATCTCCCACCAGTGGTTCATCGCATCCACGACAAGGTTCCCCTCAGCTCGTTCGCCGGGAGGTTGCGGTGCTTGCTGAGCGGGAGCGCGAGGATCACCACGTCCGCGGCCGCCGCGACCTCGGTCGGCGACACGGCAGTCGCGCCGGGGGCAAGAACCTCGGTGGTCAGCGCGATCCTCGCAGGATCTCCGGAGCCGGAGATCAGGACGCGGTAGCCTGCGGCGACGGCCAGGCGTGCCAGGACGTGCCGACCTTCCCGGCACCCAAGATGCCGATGGTGGTGACATGAGAGGTCATCGTGTCACCCGCGCCGTGACCGCAGACTGCTCGGCCAGAAGCTCACGCACCCGCGGGATGACCTGCGTGCCGTAGAGCTCTACCGACCGCATCCGCGCGGAGGCGGAGACCGTCCCGGCGGCGGAGTAGATCATGTCGAAACGGCCCACGTCCAGCACCCGGATCGCGCGGGCGATCTTCGCCGCGACGGTCTCGACCGAGCCGACGTACAGCGAGCCGTGCTCCACGTCGGCAACGAACTCCCGCCGCTGGATCGGCGGCCAACCGCCCAACGCGCCGATCCGATCGCGGATCTCCCTGTAGCCGGGGTAGAACAGCTCCCTGGCCTCCTCGTCGGTCGCGGCGACAAAGCCGGGCGAGTGCATCCCGACTGGCTGAGCGGTCGTGCCGAGCTGCTGGTGCGCACGTCGGTACAGGTCCACGTACGGAGCGAAGCGATCGGGTGCGCCACCGATGATGGCGAGCATGAGCCGGAACCGTAGGCGCGGTGCGGAGCACCGACTGCGGCGACCCGCCCACTCCCACCCAGGTGTTCAGACGTCCCGAGTCCGTCTTCGGGTAGACGTCCGCGTCCTGCAGGGAGGCGCGAGTGGTGCCCTCCCAGGTCACCGGCTTCTCGTCCAGGAGTCGGTGGAACAGGTCGATCTTCTCCTCGAACAGCACCTCGTAGTCCTTCAGGTCGTACCCGAACAGCGGGAACGACTCGGTGAACGATCCTCGCCCGAGGATCACCTCGGCGCGACCGCTGGAGAGCGCATCGACCCGTGGCGAAGCGCTGGAACACCCACACCGGATCATCCGAGGACAGCACCGCCACCCCCGACGCGAGCCGGATGCGCTTCGTGGCGGTCGCGATGCCGGCGAGCACCGTCTCCGGACTGGAGATCGCGTACTCCGGCCTGTGGTGCTCACCCAATGCGACCACGTCGATGCCGATCTGGTCGGCCAGCACAGCCTCGGCCACTGCCGCCGGATCGCCTCCGCGTGCGAGACTCCCCCCCCCGGTCATCACGGGGGCGGTCTCCGAAACTGTCGATACCGAACTCGATCTGCGATGCATCCATCGTTGGGTGCAACTCCTTCAATGCCTTTGTCTCTTCTGTGCCCGCCGATGCGTCTCAGGAGGCGCGAACGGTCCTCCGTCCCCGCGGTGATCTGCGTCCAGCTCGTCGACCGGTCAGCTCCCACGTGTCGTCGCCGTCTTCCAGCAGCTCCCGGACCCGCCTGGCCCCCCCCGCGCGCAAACACTCATGTGCTCTCCCCCCGGCCCCCGGCGCCACGCGCCCCGCGTTTGTACCTCGTCGAAGCGAGACAGGTGGTTGGCGTGCACGATCCGTGCACTTCCGCGCTAGCGTCTCCACGCCGCCGGCGTACAGCGCACCGCTCCCGATCCACACCGGGATGCCTCCGACCGGCATCCGCGGCGGAGCCGCACCCCGTCCAGCGCCGACCTGACCACGGCACCCGGTCCTCGCGCATCAGCCGCATGAACAGGTCCAGCTTCTCCTCGAACAACGCCTCGTACTCGGTGATGTCGAAGCCGAACGCCGAACGACTCCGTCGCCGATGCCCGGCCCAGCACCATCTCGGTGCGGCCCTCGGAGATCGCATCGACTCGGAAATTTGATTGGGCAACGGACCATCGACGAACCGCAGCGCGTCGTGGCTGCCCTACTCGGAGAATTGCACTATGCGGACCACCTGCTCGACCCTTGGCTCATCCGGGAAGCGACAGACCGGGGTGTCGGGTCAGCCCTGCGGTATCTGACCGCAGGGCCCCCCGTGATCGCAGCACGGCTTCAGGCGGCTTTGCCCGCAACCACACAGGATGGCCCTGGTCTCAGCGCGCGCGCCTTGCGATGTGTCCACTCTCAACTCACCGCGCACGATCAACTGTCCGGTGGAGTCGCGCGTGATCTGCGTGGGCCGGTCCGAGGCCTCCGCCCTGCCGTCTACGAACGCGTACTGCAACGCTCCGGAGGGACAGCGCCGCACCACTTCGGCCAGGCGCTCGGCCTCGGCACCGTCGGGCCGGATCCACGGACGCTGACCCGTGTCGAAGACCTCCGGCAAGCCGCGGACGCACTCGGCGGCGTGCAGGCAACGCCTGGCCTCAAAGGTCACGGTGATCGACTGGCCCTCGTACGCCTTTTTCGCGGTTTCGCTGCTCATACCGACCTCCGTCGCTGCCGTGCCCGGCTGTTCAGTCGCTGACTCTGCTGCGGGACTGGTACACCAGGTCCTGGTACTCGGGGTGTCGGGCGATCCACCCCGCAAAGAATGGGCAGGTAGGCAGGACCAGCAGGTTCGCGGCGCGGGCCTCGTCGAGGGCGGCGCGGGCTAGGGCCGCCCCAACTCCCCTGCCCTCGTACTCCGGCGAGACCTCGGTGTGCACGAACGCGATGAGTTCCGTGGTGCGGATGTACTGCGCGACGCCCGCGACCTTGGACTCTCCCTCGACCCGAGCCTCGTACCGTTTGGCTTCGGGAACATCGCTCACATTCACTACCATGTGTCCTCCTTCAGATCTCACCTGCGAGACGGGCCGACCGGCGCGGCGGTCAGGTCAGAGGCCGCTTCTGGCGTGTCCGGCGAGGAGCTGCATCTCCCAGGCGAAGGCCACACCGGTGGCGCCACCGTGCTGCATCTGGACCTCGGCGGCGCCCGGCACGGTCTCCTCGCGGGCCCAGTCGCGTTGCCACTCGCCCAGCACGACCATCCAGGTGATCGGAACTACGCCCGCCTGGACCATGCGGCCCACCGCCATGTCGTGGGCTTCCTTCGAGACACCACCCGAGGCGTCGGTGACAGCGAAGACCTCGAAGCCCTCGCCCGCCGCCTGCAGAGCCGGCATCGCCACACAGATCTCCGTCCAGAGGCCAGCGATGATCAGCTTCTTGCGTCCGGTCGCCTTGACGGCATCCACGACGCGCGCGTCCTGCCAGGTGTTGATGAAGGTCCTGTTGATCGGCTTCTGCTCCGGGAACACATCCTGCAAACCCTGAATGAGAAGGCCACCGCGCTCCTCCAGCACGGTCGTCAGAATGGTCGGAACGTCGAACACCTTGGCAGCCTTGGCGAGTCCGATAACGTTGTTGACGACCATCGTCGGCTCGTGACTGTTCAGGTTGGCGAACTGGAACGGCTGATGGTCGATCAGCAGAAGGACGCTCTCCTCGGGCGTCAGCAGCGCGTCGAGACCGACCTTGTTTCCAGTACTCATGGGATTCCCTTCTAGAGCTTCGCGTCTGTGGGTCTCAGGCTGCGCATCGAAACCTCGATGCCCGTAGCCGGCCAGGTACGGGGCTGACCGGACGGCGACCCACAACCGAATTTGTTAACGCGTCCCTCTACACTAGACGCCGATGGTTGATGCGTCAACCAGTTCTCCGGGTCGTTGGTTGCCGGCACTAGCGGGCGGACTGCGGTAGCCCGCAGCCCCATCACCTCGGCACCCTCAGGGGCGACGCCCGACCACGGGCGCCTTCCGCGAACGGCCGCAAGCCGTGGGCGTCAAGCGTGCCAACGCTCGCCGCACACCGGATCTTGCGGGCATTGATCAGATCCGTTCGGGGTGTCCGGCAGACATGAGCCGCGCACGAGGTAGTTACGCTCCCCGCATGGACGCAACGCCACGCTGGCTCACCTCGGAACAGCAGGCCGCCTGGGACAGTTTCATCCGCATGCAGGAGAAGCTCATCGGACGACTCTCCCGCCGAGTCCAGGCCGACTCCGGCATGTCCGCCGGCGACTATCTCGTGTTGGCCAAACTTACCGAAACCAGCGGCGGACGGATGCGCCTCATGGACCTGGCAAAGCTGGTGGAGTGGGAGAAGAGCCGCATGTCCCACCAAGTCAGGCGGATGACAGAGCGCGGACTGGTGGCCAAGGAGGAATGCCCCGACGACGGACGCGGAGCGTTCATCGCCGCCACCCCAGCCGGCTTCAAGGCGATCGAAGACGCGGCACCCGTGCATGTCGGACATGTCCGCCGACTGTTCATCGACGCCCTCAGCCAGGAAGAACTCGACACGCTCACCAGGATCTCGGACCGCGTCCTTGCACATATGGAGAGGCAGCCCGACTGACCGCCAAGCGACAAATCGCACGGACGCGCGGGCTCCACTCCTACGACACCGCATCCTGCTCGGCCAAGACGTTCCGTAACCAACCACCGTCAACACCCGCCCTCACTCTGCGAAGGGACCGTGTAGGGCGAATGCCTGCTTGGCAAAGCGTTCGGCGATGTGGCGGTGGGTGGCGGTGTCCGGGTGGAGCTGGTCGGGTAGCGGCAGTTCGGCGAAGTCGGCCTCGCCGTAGAGGTCGAGGCCGTCGAGGTGGTGCAGGTTCGGGTCGCCGGCCGCCCGCTGGGCGGTGATGCGGGCCAGCTCGTCGCGGATGACACCGAACGTGAGCTTCCCGCTTGCCCGCTCCGCCGGGTCGCCGGTGGCCCGGAACCGCCCCTGACCGGTGACGGTGAAGACACCCTGCTGATCCACCCGGACCACAATCACTCCGGAGCACTCCCGGATTTGCAGGCGGTACCCGGTGTCCAACCGAGGGTACGGATGATCGTGCGGTCGGCGATTCGACCACTGACTTCGATGGCGGCCACGCCGTACACCATCGTGCCGGCACGCGGCGTCGGCAGGACCGGCAGCGGCGAGCGGCGACGCGCTCCCCGGGCGGCTGACGGCGGTGCTTCTCCTGGTCCGCCAACATCACCGGCGGAATGACAGGAGCCACAGAACGATCAACCACGACTACCGCCCCCGATCGAAACAGGGCCGGTCGAAGGCGTCGCTGCGCCGAGATTCACGTGGTCAAGCGCGCTTGACCACCAGTACGCGAAACACAGCATGGATGCTGCAAACTGGTGTCCGAGGGGCAACACAAACCAAAACCCAACCAGGCCCGACGCTGTCGACGTCGATCCAGTTGATTTAGCGGCTGCTCGAGGCGGCGTTCCAGGTCTCGACACCCTTACGGTGGAGCGGCTCCTGGGGTGCTGCCTTGCCAGCCCCTATCAATTTGTGGACTCTTCTCCTCTTCGCTCCTATTTTCGACCCTGCATAGAGCGTACCCACCGCAGTTCGCGGTGTCCATTTGGTCACCCCTTAGGAGTTACGCTGCGGAATCTTCTTTCTTCAGTCCTCGGCGCAGGTCTCGACGATCGCCGTCGCCGACCCGGCCCGCGCCCACAACAACAGGTGCGATCTGGCGCGCGCCGCGCGGCGGTCACCCGGTATCTCATCGGGCCGGGTGCAGGACGTAGTCAGGCGCTTGAGGAGGCACGCTCGGGCTCACAGACGTCGGAAATAGGTCGGCCGCTCGGTGATCAAGCCGGTAGTGTGCCCGCGTGTGAGTCACGATCCGGATCCGCCTTCGATCTATGGGTTTCTGCAGGTGCAGCTGGCGGATGGCAGCGCACTCGACGACGTGGTGCTCCCTGACGAGGAGCACGTCGCGGGCCAGCTCAAGTTCGCCTCCGGTGCCTGGGACGGCGTGGTCAGCCACCATGTCGCCAACCGCGAGACTGATGTCGCAGGCAGCTTGTTCGCCGCGGTCAGCGCTGCGGCTGCGGGCGGATGGCTCGCGCGCCGTCGGTATGCGCGCCTCTACGAACGTGCGAAGAGCCCTGACCTGTTGAGCGCGATCGACTCGCTGCTCGGCCGCATCCGCGAAAGCGGCATCGACGGAGGCCGCCTCCATGAGGTGGCCATGCGCCTCGCCACGGAATCCGCGCAGCGGGGACCCGTGAAGCTGGGGATCGCTCTGCTCGGGTTGTTTCCAGCCGACCTGCACCGCGAGGTGCTGCTGACGCTGGGCCGTCAGGAGGAGTTCACTCTCTACGCCGCAGTTGCGCTCGGCAACGGCCAAGACGACCCCGATGACGATCTGTGGCACCTCGCCCAGCAAGTGCATGGCTGGGGGCGGATTCACCTTGTCGAACGTCTCGCCGACACCGAACGACGCGACATTCTCGACTGGATTCTGCGCGACGGGTTCCGCAACACGGTCATGGACGAGTACCTGGCGCACCTGGCCGCATCGCGGGGCGATCTGCTGGCTGCGTTGAGCGCCGACGAGGTCGACGACGAGCTGCTGCGTGCCGCAGGTGATCTGCTGATGGCTCTGTTCACTGGCGGGCCAGCGCGCGACATCTACGACTACGCCGACGGTGCCGCGGTCACCCACATCTACCTGAAGTTGATGCGCGACCGCGCTTCGGATTTGCAGCACCTGCTGGCAGTCGGCGCGATCCGGGACTTCGCCACCGGCTCAAAGCCGGGCCGGGGGTGGCCGGACGGCGGCTGGGACGAAGTGGCCCGCATGCAGTTCGCCGCCGACTGCCAGCAGCTCATAGCCCGCCCCGAGTGGCCGCCGATGGCCATCGAGGCCGTGGAGTCGGCCGATCCGGTGACGTTCTGGCGGGCCGAACGCGCCTGTACCATCCTGGGGATCTCCACGTTGCACACGTTGCTTCAGCAATTGCGGGTAGAGCCGCTGGAGTCGGGCAAGTGGTTCAGCGCCAGCGGCAGGTTGACCGCGACTGCATCGGTGAGGTGGTCGGTCTCGCGGTCGAAGTCCTCCCTCTGGAGGAGATCGCCTCGGGTCCCGGCAGGGAACTTGGGCTGGGGCGGCAGTGGGCCGCCCATCAATGTCTTGATTTCCTCGTTCAAGATCTCGACAAGTGGCCCGGTGTCGGCTGGCCGCTGATCGCCGCGTCGTTGGCCAGCCCGGTCATCCGCAACCGGAACATGGCCGTGCGGGCATTGGCTGCCTGGCCACGAAGTGCATGGCCCGGCGACGCAGAGTCACGGTTGCGGCAGGCGGTCAGCGTCGAGCCAGAACACGACGTAAAGGAACGAATGAGTGCGGCTCTGGAAGGCCGTCCGCTGGACTAGCGACCCCGCGTACCGAAACGGGTGCACGGGCTCCGGGTAACCAGCCTTCGCCGCGACCGCGATCAAAGACCAGCAATCAGGCACGACAGGGCAGCTCATGACGAGCGATACGGCAGCGCGCAGAGGCGGTGAAACAGCGAAATGCAGGTCGACGAGGAACGGCAGCGAGAACTGCGCTGCGGGCTGGCAGGTAACCCTGCCCTGCCCACGTTGCTCGTTGACCGACTGATCGCGTTGAATGACGCGGCAGTGCTGCTGGAGCTGGCGGATCGTAACGATCTCAGCGAAGACCAGGTCCGCCTCCTTGCACGTAGCGGTGATGTACAGGTCGTCTCTTGCCTTATGACGCGCGGGCTGCTGATGCTGGAGGAGGTCGAAACGTTCGACCCTCAGATCGTGATCGCTATGGCCGGCGTCGCCCTGGTCCGCCAGGACTGGTTGCGGCAGGTCGCCGCCAACCAGGACCCAGCCGTTCGTGCGGCTCTCGCCTCGACCCCGCATCTTCCTGCTGAGTTTGTCGCCGCCCTTGCAGACGACCCGGACGTGGGCGTGGCGGCCGAAGCGGCCATGTCGTTCAGACTGCCTGAAACCGTGGCGCAGCGCCTGGTTACCCATCGCACACGAGTGTTCGTCGAGCTCTGGCCTGCAACGAGGGGGCGCACGTCCGCCTTGTCGTCGCCCTGGCCGAGCGGCACCCGCCCGCACCAGAATTGTGCCCGGCATGCGACGGCTCCGGTCATTGGCTGGCAGAGCACTGGAGCTGCGACGGCACCCACCAGGACGCACTGGACGACCTCGACTACGTACTGACGCTCAATTCGCGTACGCCCGCAGAGGTTCTCGATCGGTTCGCCGTCCACCTCTCGCTGCACGTCCGCTGGCAACTTGCCTCCCGAACCGACCTGTCGCAGCAGACCTATCGAACCCTGGCGCAGGATCCGATTCCCGGCGTCCGTGGCGATGTCGCCGCCAACCCCGCCATCGGCGACGAGCTCATCCGTGCATTGGTCGATGACGTTACCTACGACGTGCGTCGGCGCCTTGCCCACAACCCGGTAGTACCCCTCGACGTGCTCGAACGGTTGGCCCCATCTGCCAAGCTCGGTCCCTCGCTGCTGCCGCGCATCGCGTCGGCGATACTTACCGAGGACAACGCGCTTGCTGCCTCCCGTGTGCCGGCCGTGCGGATGCTCCTCGCCGAGCGGCACGACCTTCCCAGGCACGTTCTCGATCAGCTCGCCGGGGATCGCGACGCCAAGGTCCTCAAGTCCCTCGCCACCAACCCCGCGCTGAGCGCAGCACAGCTACGGACCATGGTCGCGGCGCATGGTCCGCGGGTCGCCGCGAGAGTCGCCGCCAACCCATGCTGCCCACCCGATCGGCTGCTGCAGCTTGCCCGCCAGACACCACCGGTTCAGAAGGCGCTCCGCCGCATCGCCGAGCACCCGAACGCGCCAGCCGAAGCACTCCTTGCCTGCCTGGACGACCAGCAGGCGCGCCGCATCGCCGCAAGCCACCCCGCACTGCCCCTGCAGACGATCCTGCACCTGCTGACAGACGCCGATATCGGCGTAGCCGCCGCAGCCGCAGCCAATCCGTCACTGCCCCACGCGGCCATGTGCGATCTCGCAGCCACGCGTTGAGTCACGGGCGCGGAGCAGAGCGGCGCGTTTCCGTCCAACTCCTTGTGACGGCAGGCCCTCGCGGGGGTCGTCGGCATGGGCGACAACTGGTGGCGAACGCCGAACGCGCTCATTGCCGCCTATCTCGCAGAGGCGCTCTTCTTCGGCGGCCATACGCCCGCGCTGGCGCTGGTCTACGATGGGTCGAACATCGAAGCCTGACGAGATCGCGATCGCAGCCTCATGGCGCCACGTCGTCGTCCGGTTCACAGGTCAAGGCCTCGACGAACGTTCGGAAGTCGGGTGCCAGGCGTAGGTCCTGGTCAAGCTCGGTGTCGAACCACGTGACCGACGGCTCGCCATCCGGCCCGCATTCACGGTAGTCCAGTGCGGTCCACCAGTGCCCGTCACCGGTCAGCAGCACCAGCGACGACGGCAGGCCCCACTCTTCCACAAGGTACGGCGTGTCGAGCAGCGAAAGGGTGCCCTCGGCCGCGCCGATCCCCTTCATGGTGTCGAATGGGACGTGGCTGTCACTCCATGACGTTGGCTGGGTGGTCGGGAACGCGTTCCACCTATCCGCCACGACGCCGCCGTTCTGCACCCGTAGCAGCTCCAGCAGCGCGGACGGCAGGCGCACGCCGAGAAGCCGTTCGGCGTCGACGACCACCTCATCGGTCAGCGGCGGCTGGACACCGGCTGCGGAGTCGCTCCAGAACGTCTTCTTCACCTGCTCGAATCGCGCCACCACCGCATCGTACGGTTGTCCGAGATATGGTGCGGCAGGCGATCACGACCTCGGGCAGCCGACATCGCCGGACGCGTTCGCGACGGCAGCCGTCACCTGTGCCGGGTTAGCCTCGCCCGGTGCGGTATCTGAGCGAGTCGTTCGCGGTCGGCGCCTTGTGTCGGTCGGCCTCGATTGAGCAGTTCCTCGGCCCGGCCTTCCACGGCGGGCATAGAGGCATCCGGTGGATTGCCATCGAGCCTCGGCGCAACGGCCTCTACGCGGTCGTGCTCTACCTCAGCCGGGACGTCGGCGGTGAGCACTTCGGTGACCTGCTGGAGTTCCCGCCGCTGGATCCCGAGGCCGACGGCGCTGGCGAAGTCCTCGCCGAGGTCGATGACACCGTGGAAGCCCTCGCCCTCGCCGAGCGGGCCACGGACGCTGTCCGGGAGCGGTGGGTGAACTTCGGCGTCGCCGCTGAGGACTACTTCGATTACGTGCGGTCCGGTCGGCTGCCTGATCCGCTCACCCAGGAGGCCGCGACCGATGTGGTGCGCACGCTCCTTGCCGTCGGTGGCGGCGACGAGCGAACGGTCTCCTGGTGGTTGGACGGCCTCGCGCGTCGAACCGGGTGCTTGCACATCAGCGACATGATCTACTGGCCCGCCGGCCGGACCTCGACGGCCGAGGAGATCATCGATCACGCCTGGTCCTGCACGCCGATCGCCCTGTAGCCTGCGCCAATTCCGGATCTTCACAGGTGAGGCCGGGTGACGAAACCGGCGCGGATAGCCACCGTCTGTAGTACGGCTGCGAAGTACGCACCGGTACGTGAGCGGAGGTCTCATGAACCAGGCAAGCAATCTGCTGACCCGCTGGGCGGCGACCCGCCGAGTGCCGCGCCAGCGCAAACCCCGCGCCCACCCAGACAGCGGTGGGCTGCGGTTCGCGTTCTACGGGCGGATGTCGACCGAGGATTACCAGGATCCGGTGTCGTCGCTGGGCTGGCAGTTGGACTTTGCCCACGAATTTGTTACCGGGCATGGCCGGATCGTCGCCCAGTTCTTCGACATCGGCTACGCGGCGTCGCGCTTGGCCGAATCGTCCCGAGGCGGCGGCGCTACTGGCCGCGATCGCGAACCCGGAACGTGCGTTCAACGCGATCGTGGTCGGCGAGTACGAGCGTGCCTTCTTCGGCGATCAGCTGATCCTGATGATGCCCGTCTTCTAGGGGCACCAGGTGCAGCTGTGGTTGCCCGAGCTCGACGGACCGGTCGACTTCCAGGATCCGGCCCACCTGGCGGTACGACTGCTCGGGGCGCAGTCGAAGCGTGAGGTGCTGTGGGCCCGGTTTCGGGTGCTTGCGGCGATGCGCGCGCAAGCCGGTCAGCAGGGCCGGTACCTGGGTGGCCGCCCGCCGTACGGGTATCGGCTCGTCGACGCCGGCCCCCATCCCAACGGCGCACACGCCAAATGGGGCCGTCGCCTGCACAAGCTCGAACCCGCGGATGGTCCGGCTCAGTTTTCGGCGGCGTCACCGGTCGGCGCTGCCGCGTTGACGGGGCGAAGCCGGCTGATCCGGGCCGACCCGGCGATCAGGCTTAGGCTGCCGATCAGCGCGAGCGCGATGACGCTGACCGCCAGTGGGTTGGCGATCTGGTTGGCTAGCGGGTACATGTAGTCGGCGGCGAACAGCACGCTGGCGGTGTCCGGGTTCGGGACCATGCTCAGCACGTTGTCCAGGGTGTTAACCACGCAGGCGAGGAGAGCCGGCAGGCCGAGCAGCAGGATCAGCCGCCGGGTCGGCAGTGGGGTCCGGGCGATCCGGTGAGCCATCCAGGTCATCGCCTGCCACACGCCGATCAGCCCGATGACGAACCCGGTGATCGCGCCGGCGAGCACGCCGCTGGGCTCGATCGGGTAGGTGCCGACCGTGACGCCGGTCTGGTTGTCGTATCCGGACACGCGCAACAGCATCCCGTCTCGGGAGGCCCAGAAGACTCCGTGCGCGCTGTTGACGGCGGCCTGGCTGTCGGCGCCGCCCTGGCTGAGGGCGCCGGTGCGCCAGCCCGCGTTCGCCAGGTGCTGGCGGGCATCGGCCAGGACGGTCGGCGTGTCGGTGACCTGCTCGTAGTACCGGCTCTGGCCCATCGGCGCTGGCCGCCGGCCGTCCCAGCCCTCCATCGCGAAATCCTGGAACTCGCCGTACGTCCGGTAGGCGTAGGCCATGTCGAGGAGGTTGCCGCCCGGGAGTTCGTAGGCGGACGAGGCCGGGCGGCCGATCAGATCGTCGCTGAAGGCGGCGAGGTCGGGTTGTGCGGGGTTGGCGAGCGCCCAGACGGCGAGGGCGCCGGCTCCGCTGAGCACCACGGCCGCCCAGATCGCTACGAGGCCGGTCGCGAGCCGGCCGATCCAGGTGGGCGGCACGAACCGGTACCGCAGACCGTTCACCAACAGGTGGGCCGCCTCGCCGCGCGACGGCCGGACCTGCCCCGGCTCGGCCGCGTCGAGCAGGGTGGTGAGGATTTCCGGTCCGCGATCCCGGCGGTAGAAGCCGGGGTACGCCCAGAGCAGTCGGCGGTAGGAGCGCTCCAGGTCAGGCATGCTGGACTCCTCCGATGAAGCCGAACGCCTCGCGCAGTCGGGAGGCGGCCACGTTGGCGTTCGACTGGAGCCGCTCCACCGCAGCTTCGAGTGCCGCCCGGCCGTCGTCGGACAGCATGTAGTAGCGGCGCAGCCGGCCACCCACGGCCTCTTCCCGGTCGACGATGATCAGACCCTCCGCACTGAGCCGGTCCAGCGCCGCGTACAGCGTCCCGGCCTTGAGCTTGACCCGCCCGCCGGACAACTGCTCGACGGCCTGGATGATCCCGTAGCCGTGCAGCGGGGTAGCGCGCACCAGCGCGGTCAGGATGAAGAACGTCGGTTCCTGCATCGCCATGACCGAAATGATAGACCATCTGTATATGCAGGCAGTTTGAATTCCATCGGATGCTGGCGTCGGCCGCTCGGCTGCATCACGCGAGGCTTCGGCAGGTGACGGCCCATCCGCATCTCGGCATGAGTGGAAGCCGAGGACTAGGCAGGGCTCAGCAACATCTGTCACGCAACGTTACCGACTTGGGTCGCCGTCAGGTCACACGGCCGGTCGCCGGACAAGATCGAAATCGGCGAACGGATTGCTCCTTGCAGCCGTACCTACCCTCCGCGTTCCACGCCGTACTCCCATGAGCAGGAGCTGAAGCGACCCGACGCCTGGCCCGCCGATGTTCCCCATTCTCCTCAGCATGACCATTCCGAGCCCACGCCGTCGGTGGATCGCTGGAAGTCGTGCTGGTCAGGCCATGCAGGGGATGCGGCGCAGTGATCTTGCATACGAAGGGTGCAGGTTGGTGCCTGCACCACCGAGCGCGAAACGCACTCTCGAACGCGCTAACGGACCCGGCGCGACCAGCGCTTGCCAGGGTGGTCTGCCTGCTGCACGATGTGCGCCAGCCTGGGGAGGTGCACCAATGCAGCTGGCTGGACGAGACGACTTGCTCGATGAGCTTGTCGCTGCTCTCGACGGGGGGCAGAGCCGGCTGCTGTACGGGCCGGCGGGTATCGGGAAGTCCTCCGTGCTGAAGGCGGTCGCGGAACGCCTCCCCGGCGCGCGGATCTTGGCGGCTTGTCCGGCCGAGGTTGATTCCGAACTACCGTATCTGGCGCTGATTGACTTGTTCGCTGATGTGTTGTCGTATGCGCAAACGATGCCCGCTCATTTGCGGGAGGCGCTTGAGGTCGCGGTGCTGCGTGCCGAGCGGGTGGACGGCGTCGGTGACAAGTTGGCGATCCGGCTCGCGGTGCTTGAGCTCTTGCGGGAACTGGCCAACCACGGACCTGTCGTCCTTTTCCTGGACGACCTCCAATGGATCGACACGGCCAGCGCCGAGGTGCTCGCCTTTGTGGCCCGCCGGCTCAACACCGTGCGCGTCGCCATCCTCGCAGCCGAGCGGACCGATGGTGATGATCCGGATCTGCGGTTGTCAGCGGAAGCCCTCAAGCCTGTGCGGGTGCCGCACTTGAGTCGCGTCGCGATAACCGAGCTGATCGCTGACCGCGGCCGCTTGCCGGCCGCTCTGATAGAGCGGGTCTGGCAGGCCAGCGGTGGTAACCCGCTGTACGCCGAGGAGCTTGCTCGGGCTCTTCTCAAGGACAGTGCGGTCGCTGCCCCGCACGTGCCGTTGCCTGTGCCCGGCAAGCTGCGGCCGTTGCTGTCGCAGCGACTGCGGGGGCTGGATGAGGCCACGCGGGCGTGCCTGCTGCACGCCGCGATGATGAGCCGACCCACGCTGGAGCAGCTGAGGCGATGCGGCGTCCTTCCGCCCGACGGACTTGATGCCGCCGAGCACACCAGGCTCATCGAGGTCTCCGTCGAAGGCGCGGTCCGTTTCACCCACCCGCTCTTTCGGGAGCTGATCTACAGCGACGCCACTGCCGGTCAGCGTCGTGCAGGCCATGCGCGTGTCGCGACCGTCATCGAGGAAGTGGTCGAGAAGGTGTGGCATCTGGCACTCGGTGCCGCCGGACCGGACGACGCGACCGCCGCGCTGGCCGACTCGGCGGCCGAGGAAGCGGCCCGCCGCGGAGCGCCGGCAACGGCGGCGGTACTGGCTCGCCTTGCCGCCCAGCAGACCCCACCCGATGACGAGAATTCCATCGCCGCGCGGCTGCTGTCCTGCGCTCGGCATGCCTTCGCCGCAGGCCAGATGACGACAGCGCGTGAGGCCGCGTCGGCCTGCCTGGAGGCAGGTGGCACCGGATCGACACGGGTGGCTGCCCGGCTGTTGTTGATCGACCTTGCCGGATGGGACGCCACCGCGAAAGCCCATCTGGCCGCTGCCGAACTAGACGCGACCGGCGACGTCAGTGCGCACGCGCGGGTAGCCCTCTACGCGTTCGTGGTCGCCTACTTCGACCGTCGGCACATCGACGCCGACCGCCTGGCCAAGCAGGCAGAATTGCTAGCGCGGCAGACCGGCGACGTTGACCTGGTCATAGAGACACTCAACTGGCGGGCCGTCGTGACACGGGCGTTGGGGCGCGACGGTGTCCACGAGCTTCATGTCACGGCACGCGAGATGGCCCGTGGCCGTCCCATCACCGAGGCGACCATGCGGGCCCGAGAGTGGTGGGCGAAGAGTTGTCTGCTCCGCGGTGACTTCAGGGCCGCCACCGACGAGATCAGCCAGCTCGAGGCCGAGGTACGCGCACAAGGCGCGGTGACCCACCTCATGAACCTGCTCGCGGCCGCCACCACCATCTACACCTGGACGGGGCACGGGTCAGATGCGCTACGGGCGGGACGGGAATGCCGCCAGCTGTTCCTCGACACCGGTCTGACCCCCTGGGTCGGCCAGGTCAGCGCCGCGCAAGCCGAATGCTATGCCGGCAGCGCGGAGACCGCGGTGCAACTGGCCAGGGACGCCGTGCTGATGTGCACCGCGGGCGGAGACCGTGAGTGGCTGGAACCCGGCCACATCCATCACGGCCAGGCCTTGCTGCTGTGCGGGCGGTATCAGGCCGCGGTCACCGCGTATGGCCACGCCCGAGAGCTGGAGGCCGCGCGTACCCTCGGACCGCCAGCCCCATGGCACGCCGACTACGCCGAAGCCCTGGCCCGGACCGGCCGCCTCAACGACGCCGCCGAACTCCTAAAGCATGCGTGGGACGGCGCCCGGCAAGCCAACACGACCCCCACACTCCTCGGCCTTGCCCGTGCCGACGCCGTACACACCTCCCTCGCGGGGAACAGCCTCACCGCCAAAGAAGCGCTGGCCGGTGCCATCGACGCGTACGCCGCCCAGTCCTACCCCCTCGACGTCGCACGCGCCTTGCTGACCCTCGGGCAGCTCCTGCGCCGAGTTCGCCGCCGGTCGGCCGCACACGCTGCCATCACACAGGCCATCGACCAGTTCAGCCAGATCGGTGCCGCGCCCTGGCACGCATTGGCCGAGGCGGAACTCGACCGCCTCGACCACGGCATCCGACGAGGCATGAACACGAAGTCCCTGAGCGATGTTGAAGGCCGGATCGTCGAGCTCATCCGGGCGGGTGCGACGAACCGTCAGATCGCCAAGGAGGTCCACCTGTCCGTCAAGGCCGTCGAGGCGAACCTGTCCCGCCTGTACCGCAGACTCGGAGTGACCAACAGATCCGAGATGCTGCGCCTGCTGAACTCGTGACCCTGGTTCGGCAGGGTCGCCGAGCATGGGCTGGCAGCTGTCAAAGGAGCGCGGCCACCCGGTGGTCCGGGTGGCCGCGCCGCTGGGAAGGCGAATGGTTAGTTGACGCTCACCGCCGACCAGGCCGCAGCGACCGTCTTGTACTCGGTGCTGGTGCTGCCATACAGGTCCTTCGCGGCCGACAGGGTGGCGGTGCGGGCACCGGCGTAGTTGGTCCGCGAGGTCATGTAGGTGGTGAGCGCGCGGTACCAGATGGCGCCGGCCTTGGCGTTGCCGATGCCGGTCACGGTGCTGCCGTTGCAGGTCGGGCTGTTGCCGTACGACGACGAGCCGCTGCCCACGGCGAGCAGGTAGAAGAAGTGGTTCGCCACGCCGGAGGAGTGGTGCACGTCGAGGCCGCCGACGGAGCTGCTCCAGCAGTCGGCCGACTTGCCGTCCTTGGAGGGCTTGTCCATGTAGCGCAGCGGGACGCCGGTGGTGCGCAGCTTCTCGCCGATCATGTAGTCGGCCGGGTCCTTCGGGTTCTTCGCGTAGAACTCGACCAGCGTGCCGAAGATGTCGCTGGTGGCCTCGTTGAGGCCGCCGGACTCACCGCTGTAGACGAGGCCGGCGGTGTAGCTGGTCACGCCGTGCGTCATCTCGTGGCCGGCCACGTCCAGGGAGGTGAGCGGGTACCAGCCGGAGCTGCCGTCGCCGTAGGTCATGCAGAAGCAGGAGTCCTGCCAGAACGCGTTGGCGTAGTTGGTGCTGTAGTGCACCCGGCTGTATGCGGCGACCCCGTTGTTGCGGATGCCCCTGCGGTTGAAGGTGTTCAGGTAGTAGTCCCAGGTCGTCTGCGCCCCGTAGGCGGCGTCTGCGGCGGCGGTCTGCCGGTTGCTCAGGGCGCCGTTGCCGAAGACGTTGTTGGTGCTGGTGACCAGGGTGCCGGTGCCGCTGGTGCCGCCGTTCAGGTCGTACGTCTTGTGCCCGCCGCGGGTGCCGTCGGCGAGCTGGTAGGTGCTGCCGGACTGGGTGCTGCCCACGGTCACCGTGCCGGAGTGGAAGGTGTTGCCCGTGCCGCTGTGCACGCCCTCCCACGAGTCGCGGACCCTGCCGGTGGTGGCGTCGACCAGCACATGCAGCTCGCTCGGGGTGCCGTCGGCGTGCATCCCGCCCACGACGACCTCGTAGGCCAGTGCGGTGCCGGTCCTGGTGGCGTCGTAGACGAGCTGGCTGCCGTCGACCTGCGGGGCGGTGGCGGTGGAGGCGGCGAGCGCGGTGCGCCAGGCGGCCTCGGCGCTGACCCGGGCCTTGGCGCCCCGGAGCGGGGCTGCGGCGAGGGTCTGGCTGGTGCCCCGCCAGGTGTCGCCCTTGCCCAGGTGCACGACGGTGTCGCCACCGAGGACCGGCAGGCCGTCCTGGTAGCGGTTGATCCGGACGTGCTCGGTGCCGTCGGCATCGGTCTGCACGTTCTTCAGCGTGAACGTCTGGCCGTCGTCAATGAGGCCGTTGCCCGCGTGGGCCTTGAGCTGGGCCACCGCGCGGGTGAACGCGTCGGCGGAGACGGGGGCGGCGGTGGCGGTTGCCGGGACGGTGCCGGCGGCGGCCAGCACGGCGGCGGCCAGCCCGCCGAGGAGTGTGGTTCGACGCATGGATTGTGTCTCCAGAAAGGGTGGCGACCGGGGCTGCCGGTTTCCAAGCCTGCCCGGCAACCGATCGACTACCGGACCCCATCACAGCGATCGCGGTGTCACCGCCAGCTATTAGGTGAATCGAATTCTGTCACTGGCGGGCCCCTGGTGGCTGCCGGCGCACCCTTGCTGTCACCCTTGCGCATCAAGGGCGGCCTATGGCCACTGTATTAATAGTGGTCGTTAGATGCTTGCGGGGGGTGCACTGAGAGGGCGGTCCGAAGATGTTTGAGTCAATCTATGGCTTGAGTACGAGATCCGGCCGGAATCATCGGTGTCACGGACCTTGTGGGCGTCGATGGCCAATATCGTGCGCCGGTTGACCGGGACCAGCACACTGTCCTGGCGGCACAGGTGAACCTCGCCGCGATCCTCGACCTGATCGCCGAACGCGAAGCCACCGCGGGCCAGACCGCCGACCGGCTACGCGAGCGGATCACCACACTCACCCGACGGTAGCCAGCGCCCCCTACCAGCAGATCCTGGAAGTCCTCGACACCGCGCCCACCGGGATGCGGGCAAAGGACATCTGCCTCGCGCTCGGCGTCGAGCCCTCACCGAAGCACGTCGAAGGCGCCCGCGCGAGGCTGAAACGCATGGTCAACCGCCAGATCCTGACCGAAGACGAGCCCGGAGTATTCACTCTTGCCCCGAAACGGACCTAATCTATCGAACCGCCCTCTCACAGGCGCTGCTCAAGCTACTCGACGTCGAATAGCGCTCGGTAGCCGAGCACCTCCCCGGCCAAGGGTAAGGGCGGGGGTGTGGCGGCAAAGCCTCCACACCCCCGCCCGGACTACGCCGAGATCGCTATCCCGCTCGGCACGAGGCGAGCACCCCCACGACGCCGACGCCCGGCGCGCGCAAGGGGAGCTTGGTCGAAGCCGCAGGGCACCGAGGCACCGTGAGGTCGTAGATGCCCCGACCGAAGGTGGCCACACTCAACTGGCGGGTCGGCTCGTGGTAGCGCATGTACATCACGGCCGCCGTCGGCAGATCCGCCCCCAGCGAGGCCCACTCGCCGCCGTTCCACCCCGAGGCGTACACGCCGACATCGGTTCCGACCAGCAGCAGTCCGTCCGAGGTCGGAACCACGAAGTTCACCGGGGCGTCGGGCAGGCCGCGGCTGATGTCCGTCCAGGTGCGGCCCCCATCGTTGGTGACCATCACGTGCGGGCGGTCGCTGCCGGAGCGGAAGCCGGAGAACGTGGCGTAGGCGATGTCCTTGTTCTTCGGGTGCACCGCGACCCGGGTCACCCACGTCCCGGGGAGCTGCGCCTGATCGACCCGGTTCCAGTTCTGCCCGAGGTCGTCGGTCCACCACAGCCGGCCGTCGTCGGTGCCGACGTAGAGCTTGTTACCGTCCGTCGGGGCGGCCGCGATCGTGCTGATGGTGCCCCACGGGTAGCCGGACGGGTCGTTGGGGCCGCCGCCGGTGAGGTCCGGGCTGATCGCCTTCCAGGTACGACCGTTGTCCGTCGACCGGTTGACGATGTTCCCGGCGTAGTACATGACGTTGGGGTCGCTCGGGTCGAACTGCAGTGGCGTCAGCCAGTTGCGCCGCTGCGAGGTCGTCTGGCCGGTGCCGATACTGGTGCGCGGCGTGCCGCCGAAGTTCTCCGACCGGGAGCAGGCGCCGTACTGGCTGCAGCCGAAGACGATGTTCGGGTGCTCTGGGTGGATGATCACCTGGAGGCCGTCACCACAGCCCGAGATGGAGTTCCACGGACCACCGACACCGTTGTAGCCACGGTTGCAGCCGTTGTCCTGGGCGCCACCAACCTTGAGGCTCGGGTCGGTCTCGGCGACGTCCACCGTGTAGAACTGGGTGTACGGCTCGTGGGTCGACTTCACCCAGCCGCTCGCGCCGTTGTTGTTGGACCGGTAGAAGCCGCCGTCGTTGCCCAGGTAGGCACGGTTGGGCGTCTTCGGGTCCCACCGCAGCACGTGCTGGTCGGCGTGCGGGCCGCTGACCGAGGAGAAGCTCTGGGCGCCGTTGGTCGAGCGCATCAGGTTCACCCCGGCGAGGAAGACGTGGTTGTGATCCTTCGGGTCGACGAAGATCTTGCCGAACCACCAACTGAACGTGGACTGGGATGCCTGGTTGGCGTTGACCGGGGTCTGCGTCCAGGTGTCACCGCCGTCGTCCGAGCGGTAGAACGCGCGGAACGGGCCGAGGGCCGTGCCGACGTAGGCGTACAGGCGTTGTGGGTTGCTCGGCGCGAGCGCCAGCCCCCAGCGGCCCTGGTCGGCGTCGGTCGGCAGGCCGTTGGTCATCCGCTGCCAGGTCTGTCCGCTGTCCTCCGACCGCCAGATGCTGGAACCGGGGCCGCCGTAGGTGCGCTGGTGCGGCTCGCGCAGGTGATCCCACATCGCGGCGTACATCCGAGCGGGGTTGCTCTGATCGATGACCACCTCGGTCGCGCCCGTGGTGTCGTTCGGCGAAGCGAGCACCTGACGCCAGGTGTTTCCACCGTTCTCCGAAAGATAGACGCCCCGTTCGCCGCCGGGGACGAACAGGTTGCCGGTCGCCGCGGCGAAGATCCGGTCCTCGTTGCTCGGATCGATGGCGATCCGAGCAATGGCGTGGCTGTTCTCCAGGCCGACGCGCTGCCAGCTCTCACCTCGGTCCATCGACCGGTAGACGCCGTCGCCGCCAAAGGTGATCGAGCCACCGCCCGGCTGTGGTTCACCGGTACCGGCGAAGAGCACGCCGTTACTGGTCATCGCGACAGCGCCCATGCTCTGCGCCGAGCTTCCCGGCCATGCGGGTGTGAACGTCTGGCCCGCGTCGCTGGATTTCCAGATGCCTCCGGAGGCGGCAGCGATGAAAATCTGATCCTCGACCTGCGGGTCCACCGCGATGTCGATCACCCGCCCACCGATGTTGGTGGGGCCGAAGAAGCTCCAGTTCCGCTCGGCCAGGTGGCGGTAGACGTTGCGGGAGTGCGCGGCGAGCTGGTTTGCCTCGCCCCTCGCCTTCGCGTACTTTGCGACGGACAGTTCCGTGCTGCCGTCGCTGAGTCGTTGAGCGGTCATCCACTCATCCGGAAGCTCCATCGGCCCGGTGGGTGTGCTCGTGGCAAGCGATTCCTCGCCACGGGCAGACGTCAACGAGGTGGTCAGCGCGACCGTGGCGAGTAGCGCCAGGCTCGCTGCCGCCGCGAGGCCGCGGCGACCTCGCAACAGGAGGGTGGGATTCATGCAGGATCTCCCTGTCTATTCCGGGATGCGCCCGGGAAAACCGGCCATCCGTGCGCACCATAGACAGAACGTTGACAAACGTCACTGAGCATCTGTTGGGATACGGGCTGTCTGGTTAGGACAGCTGCTGAGCCCGCGCGGTTGCTAGTCGTTGTGGAACTGCGGAAGTCCCGCGTCGTCGGAGTCTGGACCCACCACCGCGGTCAGGCTCGTCCCGTCCGCACAGAGCGCACCGGCACGCAGGTACATCCGCCGCTGCTCTGTGCGCGTCAGCACCTCGGCTTCGAAAATCTCGTCCTCGGCGCGCAGCAGATCGATGTCATCGCGGTTTTCGTAGTGGAGGCGCACGTCCAGCGGGGTCATGCGAATGGTTGCCTCAACTGTTGTCAGCACGCCCTGTTCGACCACTGCGGTGACCCTCGCGCCCTCGGGCAGCACCAGACCGGGAACCTCGGCGCCGATCGCGGGATCTTCGTCCAGTGGCACACGGTCGCAGCTTGGCAGGTTCGTAAGCATCGTACGGGCGCGATCGGTGGCATCGTGCTCGTTTGCGTTGCCGCAGGCGACCAGCGACGCAACCGCGACGGCAAGGGCGATCACGCGAACTCTCACCGACGTAGGATGGCACGCTCAGCGTAGTACCCGCCAGCGCCGCACCATCAGCAACTGCGCGGCGATGATGACAGCGGTGACCGCCATGAGCATGATCGTGATGAGCGAACCGTAGGCGAACCCCGAGAACTCGAAGACCTGGTCGAAGATGTAGACCGGCAGGTACAGCGTGGCGTTGCCTGGCCGCCCGTCGGTCAGGACGTAGGCCGGGACGAAATTGACCTGCAGGGTGAGGATCGTGTCACGGACCGCGAGTAGCACCAGCACGGGCGCGAGCAGCGGCAGCGTGAGCCGGCGAAGCTGGCCGAACGGGCCACAGCCCTCCAGCGCCGCCGCCTCGTACAGCCGTCCATCCAGCAGTCGGCGTGCCGCGAGGATCACGATGAACCCCTCCCCGATCGGGAACGCCAGCATGAGCACAACACCGATGCGTGCCGTGGTCGGGTCGGCCAGCCAGGTGTACCCGGAGTGACCGAAGAGTCCGAGGAGTTGGTTCAGTGGGCCGTACAGCGGGTTGAGTACCCAGAGAAACAGCACCGCCAGCGCCACGTCGGGAATGACCGTTGGCAGGTAGATAGCGGCACGGAACAATCGTCCGCCCGGCCGGGGTGCGGCCAGCAGCAGCCCGAGCCCGACGGCGGCCAGCATCCGGATCGGTACGGCCAGCGCCACGTGGAACAGCGAGGCCCGCAGACTGTCGAGCAGGAAGCCATCGGACAGCAAACGGCGGACATTGGCCAGTCCGACGAACTGCGGATCGCGAGTCAAGCCGGTGTGGTCGGTGAACGCGTACCCCACAGTGAGCAGGGCGGGCAGGGCGATCAGCAGCCCGACCGCGACGATGTACGGTGTGAGAAACGCCCAGGCGGTGAGGGGTCGCCTGCCTCGGCCGGCGGTCACCGGCGCTGTCCCGTGTCGGTGTCGAAGCGGTGGATCCGACTCGGGTCGGGGCGAAGGCGTACCCGATCGCCTGGCCACACGCCGGGCCGCGGTCCGGTCCGTACCGCCAACCGGGTGCCGTCGGCGCAGCGCGTGAGAAGGATGGCCTCGCTCCCGAGCGCCTCCACCGCCTCGACCGTCGCCTCCAGTGGGCCTTCCGCGTCCAGTGCCAGATCCTCTGCCCGAACGCCGAGAGTCAAACCAGCACCACCGCCCAGCACACCGCCGCCGGGAACGAGGTTCATCGGTGGACTGCCGAGGAAACCGGCCACGAAGGTGTCGGCGGGCTGGTCGTAGACCTGCTGCGGTCTTCCGACCTGCTGCACACGCCCACGCCGCAGGACCACCACGCGGTCGCCGAGGGTCATCGCCTCCGCCTGGTCGTGCGTAACGTAAATCGTCGTGGTGCCAAGCTCGCGGTGCAGGGTGAGCAGCTCACCCCGGGTGGCGAACCGTAGCGGAGCGTCCAGGCTGGCCATCGGCTCGTCGAGCAGGTAGACGCTGGGCTCGCGCAAAAGGGCGCGGGCCAGGGCAACCCGCTGGCGCTGGCCGCCGGACATTTCGTCGGGGTGGCGGTCGAGCAGGTCCGCGATGCCCAGGCGCTCGGCGGCCGCTTCGGCCCGCTGGTTGGCCTCCGCGCGCCGGACCCGGCGCACCCGCAGCCCGAAGAGCAGATTGCCGCGTACGGTCAGGTGCGGGTAGAGCGCGTAGTCCTGGAAGACCATTGCCGCGGCGCGGTGATGCGGCGGGACGCGGCTGACATCCTGGCCGTCAACGAGAATCCGCCCCCGGTCCGGACGTTCCAGGCCGGCGATCAGTCGTAGAACGGTCGATTTGCCCGAGCCCGACGGTCCGACCAGGGTCAGCAGTTCGCCGGCGCGGACTTCCAGGTCGACGTCGTCGAGAGCGGTGGCCCGTCCGTAGGATTTGGCCAGTGACTCCAGCCTGATCACGCCCCGCTCGGTGCTCACCGGCCCGTCCCTACCCCAAGGGCGAAGAGCGGGCGGATCTGATCCTCCAGTTGGCGCAGCCCTTCCTCGCGTGGGACCCGGCCGTAGAACACTTCTTCGAGCAACTTGTCAGTTTCGCGCTCCACTCGTGACCAGTTAGCGGTACGCGGCGTGGTGCGTAGGTACGGCTCGGCGTCGAGAAAGATATTCGCCGAGCGTGGCGGTTGGTTTCCAGCCAGGAACGCGGGGGAGTTGGCGACGTCGAGACGCGAGGGCACCGTGCGGCCGGACTCGGCGAGGATTTCCTGGCCCGCCACCCCCATGGCGAACTCGATGAATCGCCACGCGTCGGTGTGGTCGGGTCGGCCCGCGCTCATACAGTAGGCGTCGCTGTGCAGGATTGACGCTGGTGCGCCCCCGGGCGCCACCGGAAGCGGCGCCGCATCCCACTCGAAGCCCTTGATGGTGCGCAGTGTCGGCACCGCGACCCGGCTGTTCAGGTACATGCCCAGACCGCCCCGCAGAAACCGTGCCTCACTTGACTCGCTCTGCTCCTCGGCGTCGGGTGGCACGACATGATGAACAAGTTGGAGGTCCAGGAACCAGTCGAGAGCCTTGCGGGTGGCCGCGTTGCCGGTAAAGGTCAGCGCGGTGGGCTGGTCCGGGGCGTCGACGAGTTCACCCCCGGCGGACCATACGAACGGCGCGATCCGGGCGATGGACGGCGCCACACCCGCGCCGTACGTCTCGTCACGGGTCAGTGCCCGCGCCGTCGTGAGGAAGTCCGCCCAGCTCCATCCGGGCTTCGGCAGCGGTACGCCCGCCTTCGCGAAGAGGCCGGCGTTGTAGTAGACGACCAGGGAGGACATGTTCTGGGGCAGGCAGGTCAACGCGTCCCCATCGAAGCGGAAGGCGTCCAGGGCCCTCGGGCTGAGGTCCTTCTCGTTCAGCACCTTGCTGCCATCCAGGTAGGACTGCACCGGCTCGATTGCTTTCTGCGCGGCGAACTGGCCGTAACGGCGGTAGTTCATCAGAAAGACATCGGGCGCCTTTCCGCCGGCGAACGAGGTCGTCAGCCGGGCCATGAGCTCATCCTGGGTGGCGACTGGTGACAGGGTGACGCGGATGTCGGTGTTGGCCTCTTCGAAGGCCGCGACCAGGCTGCGGTAGCCGGCAATCTCCTCGGCGTTGCCCGACAGCACCACCGTGATCCCCGAGGTGTCTCCCGTGCGGTCGCCGGCACCGCAACCGGTGGCGGAGCCGATCATCAGGGCGGCGGTGGCAAGGCCTACCCACCGTCGCGTGAAGCGCGTGGTCACCTGCGTCCTCCAGATCTCAACGTAGTCAACGGGTTGTCGCTCAACAGAATCCGTTGGGCCAGCAGGAACACTGCCACGCACGGCGCGGTCGCGATCACGCATCCGGCCATCAACAGCGGCCAGTCGGTGGGGTTCAACAGCCGCAGGAACTGCAGGCCGAGGGGGTAGGTGTAGCGGTCACCGCTCTGCAGGTACAGCAGTGGATCGATGAAATTGGACCAGTGGAAGGTGAAGGCGAGAACGGCCACCGCCATGGTTGCCGGACGCACCTGGGGCAGTGCCACCTGGCGCCAGATTGTCAGCCACCCGGCTCCTTCCAGTCGCGCCGCCCCAAGCTGGGTGTCGGGTATGCCGCCGAAGCTCCAGGCGTACAACAGCACGAGGAACGGGCTGCCCGCCAGCAGCGCCGGGGCCAGCAGCGGGACGTAGGTGTCCACCACGCCGGCTAGCCGGAACAGTTCGAAGCGTGTCGCCCACACCCCGGTGACCGGCACGAGGAGCACCACCAGTAGACCGAGGATCGCTCGCCGCCGGGCTTCCGCCGTGAGCAACCTGAGCCCGAAACCGGTCAGCGAGGCGACGAGGACGGTCAACGGAACCGCAAGTGCGACGACCAGCGCGGAGTTCGCGAGGTAGGTGAACAGGGGTATCAGCCTGGGTAGCCGAGCGTAGGCGGCCAGGGTCGGCTCGGGCGGGAGGAGCTCGATCGTACGCGGCGGGGGCAGGCCGGCGGGCCGCAGTGAGCCGACCACCATGAACCACAGTGGAGCGGCGAACAACGCCGCGACCAGAGCCGGTACGACAAATCGTCCGATCACGCGAGCCCCAGTCGTACGCCACGACCTGGGAACGTGCGTCGACAAACGCACACCAGCCTCTCTTGCCGGCGGTCACATGGGTGCGCGTCCTCGCCTGCTGGCTGACCGTCGCCGATGGACACCGCCCTGGCCTTCTCTGGCCAGCCGGAAGCGACCAGGCGGCTCTGCCGAACATACGAACTGGCGGCCAGCCGGTCATCGGGCACGTGTTGAAGATCTGCAGCGCCGGCTCCTACGCATGTCGCGGTCGCTCGGATTCAGCGTTGAGCAGGGTGAGCCCTACGAGCTCCAGAGCGAAGAAGCCGCCGGTGAGCAGGGCGATGCCGATGCCGGTGTACGCGAGTGCGTACCAAAGGCTGGCGAGCATGGTGGTGCGGCCTTTCTAGACAGGGAGTTGGGGCAGAGGATCCGATGCCGGTGTTGCCGCTGGGGTAGTGGCGATGGCGAGCGGTGCGGTACTCGGTCGTCCAGCCACCGCTCGATCGTTGCCTCGTCCGGTCGTGGGGCGTCGATGATGTGCGGGACGAAGCGTGCGTAGTAGTCGGTGACCCCGGAGTCCGATTCCCGGATACCGACGCCTGCCGCTTCCCTCTTGGTCAGGATGGTGTGAGACACCTCGTGTGAGTACGGGGTGCTGACCAGGGGCGGGATCGGAGGCCGCATGCTAGGGATCGACCGAGCTCATCGCCCCGCCCCGACGTCGTTTTAGCCGGCCCGACCACAAAACAGCCGGTTACCAGTGAAATGAAACCACGGTCCAGTCGCCCGTTGCTCTCTGGCTACGCGCGGCGTGACGACCTCCGGGAGATGGCGGCGCGCTCGAGCTTGCCTCCGGCTTGCTCCTTCCGGCCCTGGCGCCGGTCGAGTTGACGGCCCCGCCTTAATGTTAAAGGCGGGGGGCCGTCCGCTTGGTCATCGTGCAGATCGTGACAACACCAGCGGTGCCCGCAGCGGCCAGCCGATCACCTACCGGCGTTACGACCACCTGTGGGGCGGCGACGTCCACCGAATGGTGGTGCTTGCCGCCCAGCCAGTAGTCGGCCATCCGTGCGGTGCTGGGTGCTTGCGGATGCGTCACGACGTGTACTCCTTCGCCTGTTGCGGGGGCGGGCCCCGGGGAATGATCGCGCGCCGACATAGGACGACGAGGCGGCCGGTCAGGTTCCCGACATGGTCGAGGGGCAGGAGGGCGGCGTCGTCCGCGATGACGACGGCCTTGCCCTACCTCCGCTCTCCTCGTCCGTCGCGGAGCCGACTGACCGGAGGCGTATCAAAGTGCTTCGAGCCTCCTCTGGACCGGTGTGGATCCGGCAGTCCAGCCGGACCTGACGCGGAGGAAAAGCCATGTTGAACACGGCAAACCAACGCTGGCCCGGTTTTCGGGGCCTGGCGCTGGGCTGCACGCTTGCCCTGGTGGGCAGTCTTTTGGTGGCGGGAACCGCCGAGGCTGCGCCCGAACAAGTGGCGCCGATCTTCGGGGTGACGCAGGAGGGACTCACCCAGTCGGAGGGGAAGAAGCTCGCCGGCACGTTCGACATCCCGAACGCCTTGGAGACGACCGGCTCGTTCAGCTACGTCGACACCGAGCGGTTCAACCAAGTGCCGCTGGTCCAGGTGGGCGAGGGCAAGGACGAGTCGGGACGGCCCACCGTCTCGCAGGCCATCGATCTGGCCGCGATCAAGAAGATCAAGCCGGTCTCCGACGAGCAGGCGCTCTCCGGTGCCCGCAAGCTCGTGGAGCAGGCGGGCCTCAGCCCGGAGATGGCGGTCGAGCCGCAGGTCTCCCACTCCGAGCTGACCCTGGCCGACGAGCGGGACCGGCCGTCGCTGACCCAGCCGCTGGACACCACGGTCAGCCATCGGATCACGCTGGCCGGGCTGCCGGTGACCGGGCAGGGGGCGCGGCTGCGGATCACCTTCGCCCCGGACGGGACCGTCAGCCAGCTCTCGCATGCCCTGCGGAAGGTGGTGCGGGTCGGCGAGGTCGCGGTGATCAGCGAGGCGGAGGCGACCAGTTCCTGCGCCGCCCTCTATCCGTCGGAGGTCCGCCAGCTGACCCCGACCCTCGGCTACCAGTTCCCCGAACTGACCGCCAGCAACGCCGACGGCAAGGGCACGATCGCCACCATCTACCCGCAGTACACCTGCAACCCGGTGGCCGAGTCCGGCACCCAGGCGCACCGGCTGGTGCCCGCCGTGCCGGACGCCAGCCCGCGCGGTGATCTCAAGGTGACCCGCCGTGGTGACACGATCGAGGCGTCGGTCTCCGTCGCCGGTGGCAGCAAGCCGCAGACGTACGGCTGGTCGTCCTCGTCCACCGTGTTGCCGAGCGACCGGCGCGACCTGCCGGAGATCTCCTACCAGCGGACGCCCCGCGAAAAGTCGGAGAGCGCCGAGCAGGTCACCGTGGAGGTCACCGACGCCAACGGGCTGACCGCGACCGCATCGGTGACGCTCGCCGGGGACGGCAGTGCGTCGGCGACGACGGGCCCGGTGGCGGCGGCTTCGGTGAGTTGGCGATCGGCCCGCTGGACGTCGGCATCGAGCAGACCGTTGACGAGTGGCAGTGCGCCCAGGACAGCGCCAACGGTTTCCGCAGCGTGATGACCTCCCAGGGCGTCCCGACGGCGTTCGACTGGCGTGGGAACACGGCCTGGGAGTGGGACTTCAAGGACCAGAGCCTGGGCGGCGGTGACAACTACTACGTGGACAACGTCGACGCCCCTGGTACACCGGGCACGGCTCCGCCAGCGGGTTCACCTTCAAGAGCAACGTCAACGACCACTGGATCACCCCTGCGGATGCCCGCTGGGGCAACGGCGACCTGGAGTGGCTGCAACTGGAGTCCTGCCAGGTGTTGCGGGACACCAACGGCAAACACGACTACTTCGCCCGGTGGCGGCCGGCGCTCGCGGGCTGCATATCCTCAACGGCTTCCACACCAACGCGTAGTGCGTCGGCGGTGGCACCGGGCGGACCTTCGCCGAGTACCTGTTCCCCAAGAAGTTCCTGTTCTGGACCCTCCGGCCGGCGCAGCGGGTGCAGGTCGCCTGGGCGCAGATGGCGATCAACCGGGAGCCCCGCGGCGTGGTGTACCGGTCGATGGGCCCGTGGCGGCCGAGCGACGGGGTGAGCAACATCGGTGACTACTTCTGGGGTCAGGGACCGGTCGGCCCCGACCTGCCAATGTCCGCGACCATGGGCATGTGGTCGATCAGCGGCACGGTGTAACCGTCCGGTGACCCGGTGGCCATCCGCGCGGGTGGCCACCGGGTACGGCCGGCGAGGCAGCAGGCCGGCTCACCGTCAGCGCAGCGAGACCTGGGCGGTCTGCGCGCTGACCCGCCCGCCAGGGGCGGGGTCATTGTCCGGCGGCCACGGACCCATCGGGTTCACCTCCGTTGGCCGGCAGCGCCGACGCCGCGAGGAACGGGGCCAGTGCCGGGCAGTTGCGCAGCCGGTGCAGGCAGCGGGCCTGGGTCGGACCGATGCTACCGACCGGCACGCCCAGGCGTTCGGCGATCTCCCGGTAGCTGGCCGGCGGGTCGGCCGTCAGCAGGACCAGCAGCTCCTGGCAGCGCGGCGGCAGCTGCGCAAAGCCCTCGCGCAATGCCTGCCGCCGCTCCGCGCGCAGCAGCTCCTCGTCCGGGGCCGTGGCGTCGGCCGCGCGGGAGAAGCCGTGGTACGCGTCGTCGTGCGGGTCGAAGGGCTGGATGCGCCGGCCGAGGCGGGACAGCCGGTAGCACTCGCGCCGGGTCGTGGTGGCCAGCCAGGTGGCGAGCGCCTGCGGGCTGCGTACCCGGCCCAAGTGCTCCACGAGGCGCAGCCAGACGGTCTGGTTGACGTCGGCGGCGTCGGCCCGGTTCAGGTCGTGGGACCTGATCACCGAGTAGACGAGTGGGGTGTATCGGCGAACCAGCTCCGCCCACGCCGATTCGTCCCCGCCGGCTGCGGCGGCCACCAGGCTGGTCGCGCTCCGGTCGGTCATGGCGACCCCACCCGGTCGCTGGTGCGGCTCACTTGACGAGTACGCCGTAGTCGGGGTGCCAGCGCGGCGCCGCGAGCAGCGCCAGCCGCGCCACGTCGGCGCTCAGCCCGCCGGCGTTCATCAAGGCCGCGAGCCGGACGGAGACGTGCGCCGTGGCGAACGATGTGCCAGCCCAGGCGGCGAAGCCACGGGACACCCGGGTCGGCCGGCCGGGCAGCGGCAGCTGACCCTCGACGTACGTGCTGTCGCGCTCGCCGACCGCGCAGGCGTCGACCCACGGCCCGAACCCGCTGTAGGTGGCCGGCACCACGCCCTCGGCGCCCCGGCTGACCGCCGCGACCGCGATGACCCGGGCCAGTGCGGCGGGCCAGACCCGCCGGCTGGTGCCGGCGTTGCCCGCTGCCGCGACCACGGCACTGGTCGGGGGCAGCGCGGCCACGGCGTTGGCCAGGGGCAGTGACGGCTGGTCGTCCTGGGTGAACCCGCCCCGCTGAGCCACTGCGGGTGGTAGCTGCCGGCCAGCTTCCAGATGCCGGTGTCGCAGACCCCGGCCGTCACCCCCGCGCCCTCACCGAGGCGGGCCGGGTGCGGCGGCGGCAGCCCGGCGACCGCCGCAGGCGGGCTGTTCGGGTTGCCCCTGATGTTGCCCAGGCCCAGCAGCACGTGGTGCGGCTGCACCGCCGGCACCGGCAGCCCCGGCCACTGCTCGGGGTCGCGCAGCTTTGTCACGACCGCGGGGACCTCGGTCTCCCGGTCGAACAGCAGCCGGGTGACGCCGGCGAAGCGGGTCCCGGGGGTCACCGCGTAGCCCCGGGTGCGCAGCCAGGCGATGACCCGCTCGGCGTCGGCGTCGGCGGCGAGTAGTTGCCGGGGACGGTAGAGGAACTCCCGCCCCGGCGTGGTGTGCCGGCGGACGTTCTTGTCGCCGGCCAGTGCCTCGTCGAACGCCCGCTGGTAGGCGTCGTCGTCCGCGCCGTCGGCGAGCGCCTGCACGGGGCGCAGTCCGCCGCAGCGAGCGCGGACGCCGCCAGCAGCTGCCGCCGGGACAGCCGGCCGTCCGGGTGCGGTGCGGTGGGATGGTCAGGCGGCACGGGTCCTCCATCCGGTCGACGAGTGCCTGCCGGTGGCCGGCACGGCACGTTCTCCGGGTGCCGCCGATTCTTCCAGGACATAGTTTCGAGTCAATGTCAGGAATGACGGGTGCGGAATTCCGACAATTCCGTGGCCGGTTGCCGACATTGACAAACTCACCATCCATCACGGACGCTGTGCCCATGGCCAACAGCACCGGTTCCGGTGCCGGGGCGGCCCAGACGGCGCTGGACGCGGTCCAGCGTCATCCCCGCGAGGCGATCACCATCGCTCAGCGCGCGCTCGCCGACTGCCCCGCCGCCAGCGACGACGAGCGATCCACAGCCGAGCGCGCCGTGTGAAAAAACGTGTCCGACTGACTAGATGATCACGATTGCTGAACTGCCGTTATCTTGAACCGATAGTCGGCAGGTCGATGCCGTGCCAGCCGGCCCCGCCGCTCAGACGTACGATCTGGGTCAGGAGGTAGAGACCTGGCCAGCGGCAGTGGTGCACCGCCTGGGTCGCGGTACGTGGATCAGCGGCACTTCGTGGTTGCCGCCGCCCTGTCCGACCTGCGCGGTCCGGTTCGCGGGGTGGTGGCGCTCGACCGGTGGCTGGACTGGTCCGGCGACAGCACCTACGACCTGGACCACGTCGGTGATCTCCCGGCATCACCTGACGGCTTTGCCGGGGCCTGGCGGGTGGCCGGGCGGATCACCGATGCCGGCCACCCTCAGCCGTTGGTCAGTTCAGGCCATTGTGAACAGCGGTGGTGAGCGTGCCCGTGTCTGTGTCGCCGTCCAGCGACCACACCATCGTGCCGCCGAGGCCGTTCGCCTTCACGTACGCCGTCTTCTGTGCGATCACCTGCGGATCGTCGTACGACCAGAAGTTGCGTCCGTCGAAGAACCAGGATGCCCCGGCGCTGGCGTCGTAGAAGCGGTTGCCGTTCTTGGCGATCAGTTTCTTGTAGTCGTCGATCCCTGCCTCGTAGGTGCCCTTCGCCGGCCCGGAGGACGACTGGTAGAGACCGTTGTTGGCGTTGGTGACGCCGGTCCAGCCGCGGCCGTAGTAGGGGATGCCGATCACGATCTTGGCCGGGGGTGCGCCGCCTGCGAGGTACGTCCGCACGGCCAGGTCGACGCTGTAGCGCCCGGGGGCCGGGTCGGCGGCGGGGGAGAAGAGCTGGGCCTGGTGGTTGGTGGTCCGCTCATAGGCGCCGTGCAGGTCGTACCCTTGGACGTTGGCGAAGTCGAGATAGCCGAACAGCTGGCGCCACCTCGATGCCCGCGGCGATCGTCGCCGGGTCCGCGGGCAGGAACGCGGTCAACGAGTACGATCGGCCGACCTGGGCGCCGTACGCGTCGAGTTGTCGGCGGAACTCGGCGGCGAGCAGCGTCAGGTTCTGCTTGTCCTGCGGGCGGATGACATTGCCGGTGTTGCCCTCTGACCCTGGCCACTCCCAGTCCAGGTCGAAGCCGTCGAAGACGCCGAAGGCGCTGCCCGGCCCGCCGTGCGGGGAGGATTTGTCGGTCGGCAGGTTGCCTTTGATGAACAGGTCGATGCAGGAGGCGACGAATGTCTGCCGCGAGGCGGGGGTCAGCGCCGCGTCGGAGAAGTACTTCGACCAGCTCCAGCCGCCGATCGACAGCTGTACCTTGAGGTTCGGGTGCATCGTCTTGAGCTTGCGTAACTGGTTGAAGTTGCCGGCGAGCGGCTGGCTGAGGACATCGGCGACCCCGTCGACGGCCTCGTTGGTCTTGAACCGCTTCTGGTAGTCGGCCCACGCGTCGCCGACGCCGGCCTGGTTCGCCTCGAAGCACCGGCCGTCGGCGCCGACGTTGGCGAACGCGTAGTTGACGTGGGTGAGCTTGGCCGCCATCCCCGAGGTGTGCAGGTTCTTCACCAGGAAGCTGCGCTGGTAGATGCCCCATTGGGTGAAGTAACCGACCTTGACGTACGGGCCGGTGGTCGTCGTGGTGCTGGTGGCACTGGCCTGGGTGGCGACGTTCACCACCGCGAGGCCAGCCGCGACCAATATGGCTGCTGCGGCGGCGCGGGCTGTGCGCATCCTCATGACACCTCCACCATTGTGGTGCGGTCCTGTTCGGGTGTGGTGAACGTATCGATGGAAAATCTTGTGGCGCAAGAGGTATTGGAAACTTTATTGACAGTTGCGTTTTCGTCGCCGGGGGGCGTGCTGGCGGTCCGCGCCGTGCGGTCGGCCGGCGGCCAGGGCCGTCCGGTTGCCGCCCGAGATCAGGACCCAGGTCAGCAGGTATTGGCGGTGCGGTCAACGGCGGACCGGCCGTGTCGCACCGGTTGCGCATTGCCGACGACCCTGCCTGCCGGTACCTCGATCGGCGACACCAGTTGGTAGTCGAGGTCGCGGAAGTTGGCCAGCGACACCGTCATGTGAAACAAACGTCCAGTCAGGAGTGGATGCGGCCACCGTGGCCGCACAAGGCTCGCGCGGGACCGGGTCCAGGCCTGAGGCGGACGCCATTCGACGCTTACTATATTTGATTATGATCTCGACCGTGTGGCGGCTGCTCACCCGCCAGATCGATACCAACCTGGCGCAGGACGACGCCGTGCTGCGCGAGGCGTGCACGCAGGCGCGGTACGGCTCCGACATCGGGCCGGCCCGTAAGGCTTTGGCTGCCACCCGGGGTGACTACGACCGTCGGGCGCGGTACGTCCACGTGCTGGCCGAATCAACCGCTGGTGGGCTGGGATCTCGAGTCGACCGTACGACCGGCCGGGTCGACACCGAGGCCGCCTGGACCGACCGCTGGGCGGCGCGCTCGCCCACCGATCCGGACGCTCAGCTCGTACGTGCTCAGTCTCTGATGGCACGGGCCTGGGAGGTGCGCGGCGGGGACTGGGCCGCCACCGTCCGTCCAGGGCAGTGGGCTGAGTTCAAGCGCCTGCTGCACCTGGCCGGACAGGTGAACGACCTGGCAATGCGGCTCGCACCCGAGGACCCCACGCCGTGGGCGCACCGGCTGCGGCTCATGATCGACCAGAGCGCGCCACGGGAGGACGTCGAGGAGACGTGGCGTGAGCTGACCCGGCGGGACCCCTGGCATCGGGAGGGGCACAAACTCAAGCTGACCTACCACTGCAGGAAGTGGAGCGGCTCGCACGAGGCGATGTTCGGCTTCGCCCGGTCGGTCGCCGCCGCGGCGCCTGAGGGCTCGCCGCTGCACGTGCTGCCGGTGCGGGCCGCCGCCGAGTGGGCGCTGTGGGAGCAGGAACGCGGGGCTTCAGGCAGCACCGCCGACGAGATCGGCCAGCGGTGGCGGCAGGATCCGGTCATGCAGTCCGATCTCGACAACGCGTTGTCCCGGTGGTTCCACCAGCCGGCCACCCGGCACGCCGAATGGTTCAACGACGTGAACTTCTTGGCGTACGGGCTGGCGCGCACTGGCCGTGACGCCGACGCCGCGCCGGTTTTCGCGTCGATCGGCCGCTACATGACCGGCGTTCCGTGGGCCTGGTGGACCGGCGTGCGCGGCGATGCAGCCTTCATCCGAGCCCGCCGCCGCGCCCGACACGCTGCCTGACCACCCACTGAGCCGGGTCTCAGAATCGCCGCGCATTAGCGGCGGCATGAGCGGGTCCCTGGCGATTACACTGCACGATGCACGGCGCGTGCCGGACAGCTACGACATTCCGGGCTTGCGGGCCAAGAGGAAGGCCTGCTGGACCTTTTCGCGCCTCTCCGGCTGGCGGAGCATTCGGGCGCGTACGACCAGCCCGGCCTGGTGCGACAGTTGGACCATGTCATCGTCAGGCGAGAAACGGTAGGCGTCGAAGGACACGTTGTGGTCGTACCTCTGTTCAATTGCAGAGCCGGGCTGACGTCGGTGGGCGGGCGACAGCGTAGGTGCGGCCCAGCCGGTTAGCACCGTCGGTCACCACACGATGATGCGGCGAATCGCTGCGATCTGGTTGCTCCTGTTGCTCAGGGTGATCGTGGTGACGGCTGCGGCGCCGCCGCCGAGCAGCGTCCCGGTGTAGGCCGCGGCCCAGCTGTGCCAGCCGAGGGCCGCGGCGGCCGGTACCGCGAGGGTGACATGCCAGCCGAGCTGTCCGCGCGACGGGCGGCTAGGAGACCGAAGAACCCGGCGACGACGGCAGCGATGGCGCGCTGCCATGCGGGTGGGTCGTTGCTGGTGGGGAGCAGGCCGAGGAATCCGGCCGCCGTGACGGCGGTGATCCGGGGCGGCAGTCGCATGACGGCCAGGTCAACGAAGGCGAGCATGCTCATGCCGGCGGCCCGCCACGCGAAGGCGGCCAGTAGCCAGCCGGACAGCGGGAGCGCGATGGCGGCCAGCGCGGCGACGGCCTCGACGGTGTACGGGGGTGCGCCGATGCGCCGGCCCCCTCCGGTGCGTAGGCCAGGTGGGAGGACGGCGTTCGACCACAGCGGTCGCCCGCATGCACAGGCGGCTCGCCATGGCTGGTCGGCGTGCATCCTGTCCACGGCGATGGCCCAGCGCGGGAGTGGCATGAGGGCCGGCGCGGGTAGCAGACGTGCGCGGGTGGCGCGGCGGTTACGGTCTCTTGCCGTCTACGTCGCCGAGGGCGTGGCGGGCGTGCGGCGCCTGGGTGTAGAGGGCCTCGTTGTAGCGGTCGAGTCCGATGGCTTTGTCGAGCAGGTCGGATGCGGCCTGCGGGTCGTGGTCGAGCAGGTTGTCGGCGCGCAGCAGGTGGGCTTCGGTGCCCCAGCGACGGACCGTTTCGCGGTGCGGCTGCAACCACTCGTAGTCCTGGCCTTCTGCGAGGGGCGCGGTGTAGAGGTCGCAGGCGGCGGTGAGCAGTTCGCGCCGGCGTGGCTCGGTGGCGATGGCCGCGCTTCGCATCAGGTCGCGAGGGGTCCACACGTCGACGTCCACGGTCGCCGGGTCGAGTCGGTACCGTCCGGCGGATTTGATGACGTAGGCGTTCTTCGTCTCCGCGGTGCCGGCGCGGCCGAGTACGTGCCGCAGGTTTGAGTCGTTGGTGTGCACGCGTTGGTCGGCCTGGCTGATGCGGGCGTCGGGTTCGAGGTGTTCGTCGATCTCGCGGGTGGTGGCCCCGTTTGGGTGGACGGCGAGGTAAACCGCCAGTTCGAGGGCTTTGGCTCGTAGCGGCCGGCCTTCCGCGGTGATGTTTTCGATGCGCGGCGGCCGAGCACGCGCAGCCGCCGCGGTCGGGCCGACGGTGGCCGAATGCGACGCGAAGCTGGATCGCTACCGAGCCGCTCTGGAAGCGGGAGCGGACCCGGCTGTGGGCGCCGGATGGATCGCCGAAACCCAGGCCGAACGGCAACGCGCCGAGCAACACGAACAGGCCCTGACAACCGCCGAGGTACCGGACAGCATCAGCCGCATCACTGAAGAGGAGATCATCGCCATCGTCGAAGAACTCGGCGACCTGGTTACCGCACTGCGAGACGCCGAGCCCGAACACCAGCTGGAGCTCTACCGCAGCCTCGGGCTGCGCCTGACCTACTACCCAGAAACGCCAAACGGTGCGGGCAGATGTGGATCTTGCCGCACACCGTTGGGATTCGGTTTGTGTCCGAGGGGGGACTTGAACCCCCACGCCCTATACGGGCACTAGCACCTCAAGCTAGCGCGTCTGCCATTCCGCCACTCGGACCTGTATTGAATTAGCAATCCGGGCCACCTGGACTACTTCTAGCCCGAGGCTGCTCGGTTGGCCGCACGGGGCATAACTGTACACGGCAGCCGTGGATCATGCACATCGCCCCGTGCCCGTTTGGCGTACGGGGTGACGGGGCGGGGTCCAGGCGGCGACGACGTGATCGAAGCGCCCGGTTCGGACCGGATGCTCGAGCGGCCATCCCGGCACTGGCGCGCCCCTTGGCGCGGTCCGGCGGACGCCCGTTGGGTGGGCGTGTGGTCGGCCGAAGCGGGGCACCGTGAACATTCCCGCAAGCCGGACATCAGCCTGGCCGGGACCGGCTCCAGCGCCAGTACGATGCTCATCGTCGAGTCCCACGTCTGAGGGCAGACCAAGCCCGACGGGAGCACCTATGGCACTGCGGGCGGCGCCACCGTCACCATCGCCGCGTACAACACGACCGTTGCCAACCTGACCATGTCGAACGACTTCAACGAGGCCGCTTCCAATCTCAGCGCGAAGCAGGCGGCCGCGGTGAACACCTACGGCGACCGGGTGCAGTTCAACGGTGTCCGGATTCTCGGAAACCAGGACACGCTGCTGGTGAATACCTCTTGCACCTTGGTACCTCGGTTGTCCGTGCGTAACCCGTACATCGGGGGCGACGTGGATTTCATCTTCGGCGGCGGCACGGCGGGTTTTCCAGAACGGCGGCGTGGCGGTGGACGCGCACATCCGCGACGATCCGTGGGCGGATACGTCTGGCTTCTCGTGGCGGGATGCCAGGTACGGGGACACCGGGACCGGTGCGAAAGTGAACGCCAACCGTCCGCGGATGAGCGCGGCCGCGGCGGCTCAGGACATGCCGAATGCGTACCTGGTCGGCTCGGACGGTTGGAACCGCATCTACTGGGCGGCCCTACTTCGGGTGGTGTTTGGCGAGCGGCGCTCAGTCCTCCCCGCGGTCGATCCGCAGCTCGCGCTCCAGGCTCGCGACCGCGGCCCGCAGTTCGTCCAGTCGTTGCGCGACCACGATCCGGTCCAGCTCATCGGGCACGCCGTCACCGTCGGCATCGTAGTCGGGCCGCAGTCGCTCGGTCATCTGGAGTTGGCGGGTTTGCTCCATCGAGTTGATGACGACGCCGACGAGGACGTTTACCAGGAGATATGAAGCGAATAACACATAGGACACAAAATAGATGAGAGTCCAATTGCCGATCGCCCGCCCGGCTTCGATGGCATCGGGCAGCGTTTCCAGCGACAGCAATACGAAGAGGGTGAGTACGGCCCGGCCGATGTTGCCGTAATCATCCGGGTAATGGTCGGCGAAGAGCAGCCAGCCGACCATTCCGTAGACGTACAGGGTGAGTACTGACAGTGCCAGGAAGCCGGCCACGCCGGGCAGACTGTGCCCGATGGCGGCGACGATGGTGCGTAGCCCTGGAAAGAACCGGACCACGCGTGGCACGCGTGCGATGCGGGCCAGGCGTAGCAGGGTCGAGTCGCCGTACAGGCCCGGTAGGAATGCCGCCGCGACCACCAGGAAGTCGAAGATGTTCCAGCCGTTGCGGAAAAAGTCCTGTGGTCGCCGGCCGTGCGCGAGGACGCGGATCGCGAGTTCCAGCATGAAGATGGTGATGAAGAGCCGTTCCAACCGGGTTACCAGCCCGTTGGCCAACTCGGCGACCGGAGCATAGGTGGCGAGGCCAAGTAGGATGGCGTTTGCCAGGATGACGCCTACGATGAATACGTTGAAGACGTTGGATTCGGCGAGTGCGCCGCAGGCCTCCACCAGTTTTGCCCAACGTTGCGCTGCAGGGGTGGCGGGTGGGGCGTTGCCGGGTGCCGGCGCGCCCTGCGGGTTGTCAGGGCGGGTTTCCGTCGACACTTGCTCCTCCTGAGATCGCCGTAGCCGCCAGCGCACCTCCGGTTACGCGGGGTGCCGGGCCACTCTACTTGCGGCACTACGTCCCATCGATCAGCACAGCGTGCGGTGTGTCGGTCGGCGCGCCGGGCCAACCGATGTACGCGCATGACAGGCCCGATAGTGCCGGGCTGACAAGTTACTCTAAACAGGACGGAGTGCCCCACCGCAACGCGGAGGGGCACAGATCGGTAGCGGGGTGGATTCTCCTCAGCCGCCGCGTAGATTCGGCTCGGGGAGATGCCACCCGTACCCAGTCAAGGAGGCCCGGATGCTGATGCCCGCCCTGTCGGGGATATTGCCGGACCGGCCGGACGCGGTGCGGATCGGTGGTATGGACCTGTCCTGGGCGGCGCTTCGCGATGCCGCGGACGCGGTCGCCGCGGACCTCGGCGGCGCTGACGCGGTGGCGGTCCTGGCCACGCCGAGCCTGGAGACTGTCGCCGCGATGATCGGCGGGTTGCTCGCCGGGGTTCCGGTCGTGCCAATCCCACCGGACGTCGGGCATGCGGAGATCGCGCACATTCTGGCCGACTCGCGAGCCGGCCTGCTGCTCGCGGGTGATCCGCACGACCCGGTGCTGGACGGGGTGCGGATCCCGGTGGTGCCGGTGGCATTGGACCGCAGGAGTTCGGCTTCCTGTCCGGAGCCCGAGCCGTCCCGGCCGGGCCTCATCCTCTATACCAGCGGCACCACCGGTCGCCCGAAGGGCGTCGTGATCAGCCGACGGGCCCTCGCGGCGGGACTCGACGCGGTGGCCGAGGCCTGGGCCTGGACCAGCGAGGACACGCTTGTGCACGGGCTTCCGCTCTATCACGTGCATGGTCTGGTGCTCGGGTTGCTCGGGCCGCTACGGCTCGGCTCGGCGCTGAGTCACACCCGGCGCCCGACCCCGCAGGGCTACGCCACCGCGGGTGGGAGTCTCTACTTCGGTGTACCGACCGTCTGGTCGCGGATCTGCGCCGAGGCCGATGCCGCCCGGGCGCTCGCCTCGGCCCGGTTGCTGGTCTCCGGTAGCGCGCCGCTTGCCGGTGCCGGTCTTCGAACGGCTCGCCCAGCTCACCGGTCACCGGCCCATCGAGCGGTACGGGATGACCGAGACCCTGATCACGGTTAGCGCCCGGGTTGCTGGGGAGCGCCGGGCTGGCGAGGTGGGGCTGCCATTGCGGGGCGTCGACACCCGACTGGTCGACGACGATGGCCGGCTGGTGCCCCGGGACGGAAGCACCTTCGGCGAGCTTCAGGTGCGCGGTGAGACGTTGTTCGACGGATATCTGAACCTACCGGCGGTCTCGACCGCCACGTACTCGCCGGATGGTTGGTTCCGCACCGGCGACGTGGCCACCATCGACGAGCAGGGACGGCATCGGATTGTCGGGCGGGCCAGTACCGACATGATCAAGAGCGGCGGTTACCGGATCGGCGCGGGGGAGATAGAGGACTGCCTGTTGTCTCATCCGCTGGTCCGAGAGGCCGCGGTGGTCGGGATGCCCTGCGCAGACCTGGGTCAGGAGGTGGTCGCGTTCGTGGTCACCGATGGCGCGATTTCGCCGGACGCACTGATCGCCCATGTCGCCACCCAGTTGGCCCGGCACAAGCGACCTCGACGGGTCCATCTGGTCGACGCGCTGCCGCGCAACGCGCTGGGCAAGGTGCAGAAGACGCTGCTCGTTCAGGGCTAAGGTCGCTCGTTCACGCGGGTGGCTAGCATCCTCGAACGCCTCCAACAGGGTGGCGACCACCGCGCGACCGCGCAGTTCGGGTGCCTGCCGTTCGCCGGGGTCCACCTCGGCCAGGATCGCCGAGAGCGGTACGCCGAGCTGTGCGGTCACCGCGTAGAGCGTCTCCAGGGTGGGATTGCGGGTGCCCGCCTCCAGATTCGAGAGCGTCGCCTTACCGATTCCCGCCCGGCGGGCCAGCGCGGAGAGCGACAGATCCTGTGCCTCGCGTAGCTGGCGTAGTCGGCGCCCGACTTCGACGTTAGCCGACTCGGCAGGGGTCTGATCCATGGCGCTATTGTCCGGGGTCGCCAAGTGCGTTCCGTTTATGGAACGTGGGCCGGACGTCGAAGGGACCCAGATGACCCGCCTGACCCAGCCGATCCTGGCCGGGGTGCTGACTGCCGTGGTCGGCTTCGCCAGCTCCTTCGCAGTCGTGCTCGCCGGACTCCGGGCAGTGGGTGCGGACGAACGGCAGGCCGCCTCCGGACTGCTCGCGCTCTGCGTGACGATGGGTCTGGTCGCGATCTGGCTCGGCGTACGACAGCGGATGCCGATAAGCATTGCCTGGTCGACGCCGGGTGCCGCGCTGTTGGTCGCCACCGGAACGGTCGATGGCGGCTTCGCCGCGGCCGTCGGCGCCTTCGTGGTCTGCGGCCTGCTGATCGCCGCCGCGGGTCTGGTGCCGGTGCTGGGTCGATGGATCGCGGCCATTCCCACCCCGGTGGCCAGCGCAATGTTGGCCGGGGTTCTGGTCAATCTCTGTGTCGCGCCGGTGCGTGCGCTCGCCGAGGTGCCACTGATGGCGGCTCCGATCATCGTGACCTGGGCGCTACTGAGCCGGTCGCCCGCCGCTGGGCCGTACCGGCGGCGCTCGCGGTGGCCGTACTGGTGATCGTCTGGACCGCCCCGGGCAGCGGCCTGAGCGGTGTGGATCTGCGGCCCACGATCGAGTTCACCCCGCCGGCCTGGAACCTGCCAGCCATGGTCAGCCTCGCTCTGCCGCTGTTCCTCGTGACGATGGCCGCCCAGAACGTGCCCGGCATGGCGGTGCTCGCTGGTTACGGTTACCGGCCGTCGTGGCGTGCCATCCTGGTCGGCACCGGGCTGAGTACCGTCGCCGGTGCACCGCTGGGTGGACACGCGGTCAACCTCGCGGCGATCACCGCCGCCCTGGCCGCCGGCCCGGATGCCCATCCCGATCCGGCGCGGCGCTGGATCGCCTCGGTCACCGCCGGAGCCGGTTACGTCGTATTCGGACTCGGATCCGGGCTGGCTACCGTTCTGGTGCTGCTCTCTCCGCCGGTCCTCGTCGAGGCGGTCGCCGGACTGGCGTTACTCGGCGCGCTGGCTGCCGCGCTCGCGGCGGCGCTCGCCGATCCGCGCGGACGTGAGGCCGCCGTGGTCACCTTCCTGGTCACCGCCTCCGGGATCACCGTGCTAGGCGTCGGCGCCGCATTCTGGGGTCTGCTCGCCGGTGGGCTTCTGCTGCTTGTGCATCGCGGGCCGGTCGGGTCCGTCCCGGCACGCGCGTCCGCCCCCGGCGCCGGCGCGCAGGACGCTGCCTCCGCGCCGCCGGCCGTCGCGCGCGAGGCGGCTGTCCCGGTGACATCCGGCTGACCAGCTCATATCGAATCTCGGCAACGGTCTCGGGGTTGCCCTGGCGGTCGGGTCCCTCCCGCTGATCGCGGCCTCCACGCTCGGCTGCCGCCGGACCGGCGCTGCGCCGTCCGGGCATCGGCCGCGTGGACCAAGGGTGTCATCGCCGAGGCGCTCCGCACCGTGTCGGAGCGTAGAGGTTCTACGCTCGTACACGTCAACGCCGTATACACCTCACAAGTCGATCACCGGACCGGACTCTTCGGGGTCCGTGAAGGCGACCGGCTTCACTGCCCTGGCGGGGTCGTGTCGCAGGCCGACGTGACCGCCGCGAACAACATCCTGACAAGAGCCGGTGTCCCCGACATCACCCAGTTCACCCGCACGAGCGGGTGAAGAGATCTTGCGGGAACGGGCCGATCGCCAACGGATCAGACTGCCGATCCAGGACTCCAGCCCAGCCGTCAGGGGCGGAGAGCGAAACATCCTCCAAACAGCCCTCTTCGAATAGAAGCAGGCAACAAAAAGGAAGCAGGCGAGCATGTCGAGCTTCAGCCGTGATCCGGGTAACCGCCGACCGGGCAGACAGGTGCCCGAGCAGTTGGCCGCCCCGGCCGGGGCGGAGCCGTCCGCACCGCTGCCACTGGCGGGTGTCCTGGTCGCTGATTTCAGCCGGGTGCTGGCCGGACCGCTGGCCACGATGACCCTGGCCGACCTGGGGGCGACCGTGGTCAAGGTCGAACGAACGGGCACCGGTGACGACACCCGGGCCTGGGGGCCGCCCTGGACGGCGCGCTCGACGTCCTATTTTGAGGGCGTGAACCGCTCCAAGCGTAGCGTCGCGCTGGACCTGACCAACGACGCTGACCGCGCCGCCGCACAGGAACTCGCCCGCCGCGCCGATGTGGTGGTGGAAAATTTCCGCTCCGGGGTGCTCACCCGCCACGGACTGGACTACCCGGCGGTACGCAGGACCAACCCGGGTGTCGTCTACTGCTCGATCACCGGTTTCGGTGGCGGCGCCGCTGGCGACCTGCCCGGCTACGATTTCGTCGTGCAGGCAGTCGGTGGGCTGATGAGCGTCACCGGCGACCCGGACGGCGCACCGACCAAGGTCGGTGTCGCGCTCGTCGATGTGCTGACCGGGAAGGATGCCGTGATCGGTATCCTCGCCGCGCTACGCGACCGGGACCGCACCGGGATCGGCCAGCGGGTCGAGGTCAACCTGCTCGCCAGTTGCCTCGGTGCTCTGGTCAACCAGGCCGCTGGCTATCTGGCTACCGGAAGTAGCCCGGGACGCCTGGGTAACCAGCATCCGAGCATCGCCCCGTACCAGACCCTGCGCTGCGCGGACGGACTACTCGCCGTCGCGGTGGGCAACGACGTCCAGTTCCGCGCGCTCGCCCGGGTCACCGGCCGGGCCGACCTGGCCAGCGACCCGCGCTTCGCCACCAATCCCGCCCGGGTCGCGCACCGCGCGGAGCTTGTTGCCGCGCTCGAAGTGGTGCTGGGGCAGCGACCGGTCGCGCAATGGCAGGCGGAGCTGCACCGGGTCGGGGTGCCCTGCGGGCAGGTCAACGACATCGGCGAGGCGATCGCCTACGCCGCCGAACTGGGCCTCGATCCGGTGCACGACCTCGGTGCTGGAAAACTCCCGCAGATGCGCAGCCCGCTGCGCCTGTCGAAAACCCAGCCGGCCCCGCCCAACCCACCGCCGGATCTGGGGGAGCACACCCAGGAGGTACTCGCCTGGCTGAGCGACCCCGACGCTCCGGCTCTACCCGAAACCGGCCACCCGTTCCAGCACCGCATCCCTTGGAGAGCCCCAGCGATGACCGCCGACGCCATGTCACCGATCAACCCTGCCGATCTGCTCGGTATCGACGCGACGCTCACCGCCGATGAGATCGCGGTCCGGGAAACCGTGCGCAGGTTCTGCGCCGATCGCATCCAGCCGTACATCGCCGACTGGTTCGAACGCGGGGAGCTGCCGGAAATCCGGGAACTCACCCGCGAACTCGGCGCGATCGGCGTACTCGGTATGCACCTTGACGGGCTACGGTTGCGCCGGCATGAGCGCGGTGGACTACGGCCTGGCCTGCCTGGAACTGGAGGCGTGCGATTCCGGCATCCGCTCGCTCGTCTCCGTCCAGGGCTCGCTGGCGATGTACGCGATCTGGGCGTTCGGCAGCGAAGAGCAGAAGCAGCGCTGGTTGCCGCCGATGGCCGCTGGCGAGGCGATCGGCTGCTTCGGCCTGACCGAGCCGGACCACGGCTCCGACCCGGCCTCGATGCGTACGACGGCGAAACGCGACGGGGCGGACTGGGTCCTCAACGGACGCAAGATGTGGATCACCAACGGGTCGGTCGCGCAGGTCGCCGTCGTCTGGGCCCGTACCGAGGCCGGCATCCGGGGTTTCGCCGTCCCGACCAACACGCCCGGCTTCTCCGCGCCGGAGATCAAGCACAAACTGTCGCTGCGTGCCTCGATCACCAGCGAACTCGTCCTCGATGACGTACGGCTGCCCGGCGGACGCCCTGCTGCCGCACGCCGAGGGTCTGCGGGCCCCGCTGTCCTGCCTGAACGAGGCCCGCTACGGCATCATCTGGGGCTCGCTCGGCGCGGCCCGGTCGTCGTTCGAGGCGGCGCTGGACTACTCCCGTACGCGGATCCAGTTCGGTCGGCCGATCGCCGGCTTCCAGCTCACCCAGGCCAAGCTGAGCGACATGGCGGTCGAGCTGCACAAGGGACTGCTGCTCGCCCTGCACCTCGGGCGCCGCAAGGACTCATCCGGATTGCATCCGGCCCAGGTGAGTTTTGGGAAGCTGAACAATGTCCGGGAGGCGCTGGAGATCTGTCGCACCGCGCGCACCATCCTCGGCGCCAATGGCATTTCGCTGGAGTATCCGGTTATCCGGCACATGAACAATCTGGAGTCGGTGTTGACCTACGAGGGCACCGTCGAGATGCACACGTTGGTGCTCGGGCAGACCCTGACCGGCCTCGCCGCATTCAAGTAGCCCTGCCAACGCCCACCGCATCCCCGCCAGCCTTCCCCGTCGATCAAGGACTTATTATCGTGGCTTTGTGATCGTCTCACCGCGATACGTCCTTGATCGACGGGGAAGGGACTCGCTGGCAGAGGGGGCGGAGCCGGTTACCGAGTGACTGTCGGTTGACCCGGGTCGGGCTGGGGCAGGATTTGCCGGGGGCCGCGTGGAGCGCCGAAGTACTCTCTTCCACTCCCGTGGATAGCCGACCGACACCTCCTCGAAGCGCACGCCGTCATGCCAACTGACGCGGGGTATGTGCAGGTGCCCGTAGACGACCGCGGCCGCGCGGAAGCGTAGATGCCAGTCCGCCGTACGCGTGGTACCGCACCACTGCGCGAACTCCGGATAGCGCAGCACCCGGGTCGGCTCCCGGACCAGCGGATAGTGGTTGATCAGGACGGTGGGCAGGGTCGGATCACAGTCGGACAGCCGGCGTTCGGTATCCGCGACGCGCGCTGCGCACCAGGCTGCCCGATTCGGATACGGATCGGGATGTAGCAGGAACTCATCCGTGCAGACCACGCCGGTCTGGTACGCCAGGGTTAACGCCTCCTGGCTGTTGTGCGTCCCGGGTGGCAGGAACGAGTAGTCGTAGCCGACGAAGAGCGGCGCCACCGTGACCGGCCCCCCGGGACCCCGCCAGACCGGGTAGGGATCTTCTGGGGTGTGTACGCCCAGTTCGCGGCAGAGCGACACCAGATGCTGATAGCGTTCGACGCCCCGGAGCTGCACCGGATCCTCTCTCGGAGTCCACAGCTCGTGATTGCCGGGGGCCCAGACCACGGTGGAGAACCGATCAGCCAGGATGGACAGGGCCCACTCGATGTCGGCGAACTGTTCGGCGATGTCGCCGGCGACCAGCAGCCAGTCGTCGTCGGTGGTTGGTGCCAGGCTGGCCGTGAAGCGACGGTTTTCCTCGTAGCTGATGTGCAGATCGCTGATGGCCATCAGCTTGCCGCCTGGCTGCCTGTCGGAGATCACGTTAAGGAGAGTACGGAGTTGGCACCGTGGTGGCCATCGGGTGAAGTGGGCACTTTAGGACATCAGCCTGATGCCGGCCCGGATGCTGGTTCGGCCGGACCTGCCCGCCAGCGAGGTGAAGCGTGCGTGGCCGGCTATCTCGAGCGGCGCGGTCCGGTTTTCGGATGAATGAGTACGCCGACCCGCAGTGTCAGGTGTTGGACATAGCGGCGCGGACACGCGGTCATCCATCATCGCTACATTGTGGTTTAAGTTGACTTTGCCAGACTGTATCTGATTATTTCCGACTCGCTAGGCGGGCGCCGGGCACAGATGGAGGCAGTTGTGGACGTAGCAGACCAGAGTCGATCCGCGTGTCACCTCGTTGGAGTGGCAGCCACGATGCTTGCCACCGCTGTTCTGATCACCGGTTGCTCGTCCGGCGCCGGCTCATCGGATCCGGGTAACTCCGCGCAGTCGAGTGCCGCCCATGATGGCCACGGCATCGCGTTCGAGCCGCCACCGGCGGCGCCGCTGCGGGCTGGCGAACGCTTCGTCGAACTGACCATGCCGCAGCCCTACACGCCGGCGGCGCCCAACGGTGGAACCGATGAATACCGCTGCTTCTTGGTCGATCCCAGGCTCACCAGCCGGGCCTTCCTGACCGGCAGTCAGTTCCTGCCGCAGAACACCGCCATCGTGCATCACGCGATCTTCTTCCGGCTCAGCCCGGCCGACGTCGATGCGGCTCGTCGGCTCGACGCTGACACCCCGGGGCAGGGTTGGACCTGTTTTGGTGACGCGGGTGCTGGTGACGACGCAGCCTGGGTGTCCCATTGGGCACCGGGCGCCAACGAGACACTGCTTGATCCGAGTCTCGGCTACCCGATGCCGCCGGGCAGTCAACTGGTGATGCAGGTGCATTACAACCTGCTCGGCCTCGATGAGCAGGCACTCGATGAGAGGCAGGGTCACCGATCAGTCCGCGATCCGGCTGCGGCTCAACGACGGCACGACGGACCTCACCCCCTTGGAGACCGATCTGTTGCCGGCTCCGGTCGAGCTGCCCTGCGCGGCTGACGAAACCGGGCATCTCTGCGACCGGGAAGCCGCCATCCGCGATGTCGCGGATCGCTTCGGCGCGAACCCGCTCGACGCTATCTCGCTCAACCGGTTCTGCAACAGCGGAAGAGCGCCGATCGCCGGCCCTACCCAGCACTGCGATCGCCGAGTGACCGAGACTGGCCGGGTGTACGCCCTTGCCGGACACATGCACCTGCTCGGCCGGTCAATAAAGGTGGAGTTGAATCCAGATTCGACCGAGGCGCAGACGCTGCTCGACATCCCCGCCTACGACTTCGATGAACAGGCCATCCGGCCGTTGGGCAAACCCGTAACGGTGCAACCCGGCGACACCTACCGGGTGACCTGCACCCACGACGTCACTCTTCGTAAGCGATTGCCGCAACTGCGCGCCTTGCCTGCCCGGTACGTGGTCTGGGGTGCGGGCACCAGCGATGAGATGTGCCTGGGTTTGGTGGTCTGGTCGCGTTCGAGGTAGGGCCGGTCACCTGCCGTTGGTCTCGGTTCCGGTAGTTCCGGAACCGAGACCCTGATCAGTTAGTTACCGCCGGCTCGGACGCGGATACCCGGCCGTGCCGGCGATCTCGCTACCAGGCGATGAGGCTCGACCAGCGTCGAGGCTCGACCGGCGCCAGCCGGGCCCGGGTGGCGCCGGACCGGGGAGGTGGGTGGCGCGGTCGATCCCGAACACCCGCGGTTACGAGCGTTTTTCGCGGGGGCGGGCGAAGCGCAGCGCGAACGGGGTCTTGGCCGATTCGAGCTGCACAGCCATGGTTATCTTGCTCTTGCCGGTGTGGCGCTCCTCGAAATGGATGGGCACCTCGATGATCCCATAGCCGAGCTGCTTGCAGAGGTAGTTCATCTCCACCTGGAAGCTGTAGCCGTCGCTACGGATCGAGTCGAGATTGATATCCCGCAGTACGTCGCTGCGCCAGATCTTGAAACCGCCGGTCGCGTCCCGGATGCCGAGATCGAGGATTCGGTTGACATAGAAACTGGCGCCCCGGCTGAGGATCCGGCGGTGCAATCCCCAATCGGATGAGAGGCTGCCGCCAATGACGTAGCGGCTGCCGATGACCAGGCCAGCGCCGGTCGAGAGCATCGTGCCGAGCATCTGCGGAATGAATTCCGGCGAGTGACTCAGGTCGCCGTCCATCTGTACGACGTACTCGTCGCCGACGCTCATCGCGTGTGCCATGCCAGCCATGTGGGCTCGGCCGATGCCCTCCTTGACCTTGCGATGCAGGACGACCATCCGGTTCTGGCCTTCGGCGTTCATCCGGGCGGCGATTTTGTCAGCGACCGCACCGGTGCCGTCCGGGGAGTCGTCGTCGGCGATGATGAGTCGCAGGTTGGGTAATCCGAGCCCGAAGATCCGATCCGCGAGTTCGGGCAGGTTACCTGCCTCGTTGTAGGTCGGCACAACGACGGCCACCGCCGAGTCCCGCCACGGCTTGGGCAACTCCGGGATGGTGATGCCCGGATCGGGGCGACGTTCCTGGCTCATCGTTATGATCTACCTCCAGCATTGTGCGGCTATTCCGGGCGCCAACGCTCCCTTTCGGGAGATTCTATGTGAGGTGACCGGAGAGTGCTCGTGCGGTCTCGGTCGCCCGCTCGTCGGTGGCTCCCGGTTGCCGCTCGTGGACAGATGTCCGCAGCGGACAATTGCGTTCACTTCGCTCGATGCCCTGCGCCATGTGCCGAGGCCGAAGGGCCGCGCCGAGGCCGAAGACCCGGCCGCTCCTCAAGCCGGGCCGCGGGTCAGCCAGCGAGCCGCTCGACCGAGCGGACCACCGCACCAGCACCGTCCTCCTCGGCGATCCGGGTGGCGAGCGTACGGGTCCGCCGGGCGAAGTGTGGATCCGACAGTACGGCCCGGATCGCGGCGCCGAGGCGGGCTGCCGAGAGCCGGCGGAACGGGATCGGATCCGGACTGACCCCGAGCAGGGCGAGCCGGGCGGCCCAGAACGGCTGGTCGGCCAGCATCGGCACCGGTATGGCCGGGACGCCGGCCCGGAGGCCGGCCGCTGTCGTGCCGCTGCCGGCGTGATGCACCACCGCCGCCATCCGCGGAAAGAGCCAGTCGTGTGGTGCCTCGCCGATGACGAGCAGCCCATCGCCGGCCATCCGGGCCGAGCCGGGTGCGGCCCGGTCCGACTGCACCACGGCGCGTACCTCAGCCCGACGCAGGGCCGGTCCGACCAGGGCCGCGACGCGGTGGCTGTCGCTGCCCAGGCTGCCGAAGCCGATGAACACCGGTGGCGCTCCGGCGGCCAGAAATTCGACCAACTCCGGTGGTGGTTGCCAGCCTGCCGGTCGTGCCTGCCACCAGTAGCCGACCACGTCGAGTTCCGGTCGCCAGTCGTCCGGGCGGGGTACTACTGCGGGACTGAAGCCGTGCAGCACCGGCCAGCCAGCCGTCGCCGACTGCTCCTCCAGCGCGCGCAGGCTGGCGGGCGCGAGCCCGAGCTGGGCGCGTAGCCGACCGGAGGCCTCCGCGTAGACGCGGCGGCCAACCAGTTGGCCGAGCCGGGCCGCGGTCCGATTGCCCCACCGTCCCAGGGAACGGGCGCCGAGCAGTGCCGGTGGAAAGCGAGCCGTCGGCTGTACCGGTTGGAGGAACACTCCGAGGCTCGGGACGCCATGGTGTTGGGCCACGGAGTAGCCCAGGGGAGCCGTGGTGGCCGAGAGCAGCATGACATCCACACCCGGTTCGGCTGCGGCCACGATCCCGTCGCCCAGGGTGCCGACGAACTCGGCGCCGAGCCGGACGAACTCCAGCAGACCGAGGGTGCCGCGCCCGGGACGGTGTGCCCGACGTTCGGCGGTGGAGGCCGGCAGGTCGCCGGGGAGCGGACGGAACCGCAGACCCGCGTCGGTGATCAGCTTGGCGAACGCGGGTTGCGCGGCGAGGGCCACATCGTGCCCGGCGGCCCGCAACCGGACTCCGAGACCGGTGTACGGGGCGACGTCGCCCAGGGAACCGGCAGTGACGATAAGTACCCGCATCACGCCCTGACCTGCTGGTGAACGGCGGCGCACTGCAACAAAACAATCTTGGGAGACCCAGTCTATGGAGAGTGACGCCAGGGCGGATGCGGAACGCGCAACCGCAGGTCGCGGCGGAGCGTCGAGGCGGACCGGGTGTGACGAATATCGGCAGGACGGGGGAGGTCAGGAGGAATCTTCGCATCGTGTCGGGGTAGATGGCCGGATGACGTTGACTCCCGGGCAGGGCGAGACGGCCCACAAGGAGGCACCCGAGCCGCAGGGCGGCGACGGGACGCGACCACCCCGCGTCGTGATCATTTATGCCAGCGCGGGGGCCGGGCACGACGGCGCCAGCCGGGAACTGGCCCGCCGCTTGCGGGAGAGCGGTCTGCGGGCGGAGTGCCTGGACCTGGCCGACATTTTTCCCTGGGGGCTGGGACGGCTGCTCCGCGGCACCTACCACGGAATGTTGAGCCGGTTGCCGTGGATCTACGGGTTGCTCTTCGCCATCGGTGGCAATTTCAGCCGGGCCGCGCCGATCACCCGGGCCCTGTTGCGGCCGGTGTGGCCCCGGGTGCTGCAGGCGTTGCCGCCGGACACCCGGTCCGTGGTCTCCACCTATCCGGTGGTGAGCCAGATCCTCGGTCCGTTGCGGCGGGAGGGACGCCTCGCGGTGCCGGTGATCACCTACCTGACCGATTTCGCGGTCAACCCGATCTGGGTGTCGCCCGGGGTGGACGTGCACTGCGCGGCGCATGACCAGAGCCGGGCCGAGGCACGCGCACTCGGTGCTGGTGAGGTGCGGATCAGCGGTCGGATGGTCTCGGCCGGCTTCCGGCCGGGTGATGCCCGGGACAAGCTGCGGGCCCGGGAACGCTTCGGTCTGCCGTCCGGGAAACGGTTGGCGCTGCTCGTCGCGGGATCGTGGGGCGTCGGCCAGGTGGCCAAGGCGGCGGCTGAGATCGCCGGCAGCGGTGCCGCCGTACCGGTCGTGGTCTGTGGGCGCAACGTCGCGCTCTACCGCCGGTTGCGGCGCAAGCGGATGGGGTACGTTTTCGGCTGGGTTGACGACATGCCGGCTCTGCTGCAGGCCGCTGATGTGCTGGTGGAGAATGCGGGTGGGCTGACCGCCCTGGAGGCGATGGCCTGTGGTCTGCCGGTCGCCACCTACCGTCCGATCCCGGGGCACGGTAAGGCGAACGCCGCCACGATGGCCAAGGCGGGGGTGGCGACCTGGGTACGCCGCCGGGCCGCGCTGGGACCGGTCCTGGCGGAACTCGCCAGTGGGCCGACCGGCCGACGGCAGCGAGCGATGGGTCTGTCGCTGTTCCAGGCCGACCCGGCCCGGGTGGTTGCGGACATCACCCGAGGAGCCGAGCAGACTACCGATCCGGTACCTGCCGAACCGGCCGCACCCCTCCCCGCTGAACTGGCCGCTGACATACCCGTGGCACCGGAGTCCGGGCCGTTGGATCCGGCGCCGCCCCGATCCTCGGCTGCCCGTGGGTGGTCGGCGGAGCCGCCCGCGGCCGTGCCCGTCACGGCCCGGGATCGCCCGCTGATCCGCTGGGTGGCCTCGAATGCCGAAGGGGATGAAGCACGGTTCGATGGGGTGCACCGGGCGGCTAATCGGCCGGACCGGCTGGGCTGACTGACGGGCCGGCTGCCCGGTGAATGTGATCGCGGTCCTGCTGGGCCTCGCCTCGGCCGCCTGTTTCGCGTTCGGCTCCGTCCTGGAGCAACGTGCCGCCAAGCGGGAACGGCCGACCAGGACCATGGACCCACGGTTGCTGATCCGGTTGCTGCACCGGCCGCTCTGGCTCTTCGGGTGGGTGCCGGACGGCCTCGGCACCGGTCTGCAGGCCGTCGCGCTGCGGTTCGGCCCGCTCGCGCTCGTCGAGCCGTTGCTGGTGAGCGGACTGTTCATGGCGATTCCGCTGGAGGCAGCGCTCGAACGACGCCGGCCGCATACCCGGGACCTGCTCGTGGTGGTCCTCGGCGTGACGGGTCTGACCGCCTTCCTGGCGGCCGCGAATCCCCAGGCGGGCGTCCCGGTGCCCTCCGTGCTGGCCTGGCTCGGCGTGGGAGCCGTGGTCGGTCTGCTCATCCTGGTCTGCCTCGCCGTCGCCTGGCGCTCCGGGGAGGCAGGCCGGGGCATCCTGCTCGGGATCGCCACCGGCCTGCTGTACTCGGTTGCCGCGGCCCTGCTCAAGGCGATCACCACGAAGATAAGCAGCGACCCGATGTCGGTGCTCGGGGACTGGCATCTCTACGCCCTTGTCGCGGTCGGGCTGGCCGGCATGGCACTGAACCAGAACGCCTTTCAGGGCGGCCCGATCGCGGCACCGCTGACCGCGATAGCGCTGGTGGACCCGTTCGCCAGCGTGATGATCGGAATAACCGCGTTCCATGAGCGGCTCTCCGTCAGCGGGCCCCGGCTGGTGATCCAACTGGTCGCCGTGCTGCTCATGGTGGTCGGGATCTGGCTGGCTCGGCGGACCAAATCGAACTGAACACAATCGATCAGCATGCCCTCCGGGTGGCCGGCTGGCGGCACATCGTGGTCCGAACACGCCAGGAGTGATTTCCGCACCGAGAGCCGACAGGCGTGAAAAGTTCGGTACGCTCAGTAACGATTACTGAGCGCGAGCGATAAGTTACTGCCAATCCGGCGCGGTGGTCTGGCGGGCTCGGGCTGACAGGTGGACCTCGCGCGGGAGGCGGCATCGTGCTCGATCTGACGAAGAACGTCCCCAGTCAACCGCCACGGAACAAGGCCGCTGAGCGACGGCTCCCCGGGGTCGCGGTCGCGGGCGAGAACTTCCCCGTCGCCCTGCACATCCTGCCCCGGACCATCCGTCGGCATCTGCTCGCGCTCTACACGTACGCGCGCTTCGTCGACGACCTCGGCGACGAGCCCGGCGCGGCCGGACCGGACGATGGGGTGGCCGCCCGATTGGCCGCGCTGCACCGGTTCGACGGTGAGGTACGCGCGCTCTACGCCGGTCACCCACCCCGTCACCCGGTGCTGGTCCGGCTGGCTCCGACGGTGCACGCCTGCCGGTTGCCGATCGATCCGCTGCTCCGGCTGATCGCCGCGAACCAGCGTGACCAGGTGGTGACCCGGTATCCGAACTTCACCGAGCTGCTCGGCTACTGTCACCTCTCCGCCAACCCCGTCGGGGAACTGGTGCTGCACGTCTTCGGCGCTCAGACGCCGGCGCGGATCGCGCTGTCGGACCAGATCTGCACCGCGTTACAGATCATCGAGCATTTGCAGGACGTCGCCGAGGACCGCCGGCGCGGCCGGATCTATCTGCCCGGTGAGGACCTTGCCAGGTACCGGGTGGCCGATCGAGAGCTGGACGCGGCCCGGGCCAGTGCCGCGCTGCGGGCGGTGATCCGGATCCAGGCCGAGCGCGCGGCGACCGCGCTGGCCGTCGGGGCGCCGCTCCTGCGGGAGCTGCGGGGCTGGGCCCGAGTCGCGGTCGCCGGCTACCTCGCCGGTGGTCAGGCCGCCCTCGCCGCCCTGGCCCGCAGCGGTTACGACCCGCTGCCCGGGCCACCCCGGCCAACCCGGACGGGTATCGCTGTGCGCTGGTTCAGTGCGGTCGCCGGCTATCCCGGCGCGCCGCGCCCCGCGGGCCGGCGGCCCGCCCCGGCCCGAACCCGGCTGGCTGCGACCGCCAGCCGGCCCGATCCGACCAGAAGCCATTGGTGAGGGCCGGATGACCGACACGGTGGAGTTGGGGCGGGCCTACCGCGAATGCGAGCGGGTGACCCGCAACCAGGCCCGGAACTTCTCCTACGGAATCAGGCTGCTCCGATCGGAACGGCGGGCAGCGCTCTGCGCGGTCTACGCGGTGGCCCGACGGATCGACGATATCGGTGACGGCGACCTGCCGGCGGCCACCAAGCTGGCTCGGCTCGATCAGGTCCGGGCCGCGCTGCACCGGCTACCCGCGACCGGTGCGGACCCGGTGCTGATCGCCCTCGCCGACGCGGCGAACCGGCTCCCCATCCCGCTGGCCGCCCTCGATGAACTGGTCGACGGCTGCGTCGCCGATGTCCAAGGCGTCGACTACCACTCCTTCGACGACCTGATCGAATACTGCCGGTGTGTGGCCGGCTCGATCGGCCGACTATCGCTGGGCGTGTTCGACCTGCGCTCCGGCGTCAGCCGGGCCAGCGCCAGCGACCTGGCCGACACACTCGGCATCGCGCTTCAGTTGACCAACATCCTGCGCGACATCGTGGAGGATCGCGATGCCGGGCGGATCTACCTACCCCGCGAGGACCTCGACCGGTTCGGCTGCACGCTGCGACCCGGCCCGCGCGGCGGACTGGCCGACGCTCCGGAGCGCCTCGCCGCACTGCTGCGCTGCCAGGCCCGGCGCGCCGAACGGTACTACCAGACCGGGTTGCGTCTCCTGCCGCTGCTGGACCGGCGCAGCGCGGCCTGCGTGGCCGCGATGGCCGGCATCTACCGCCGGCTGCTCGCCCGGATGGTCGCCGACCCGCTCGTGGTCACCCAGCGTCGGGTCTCACTGCCCAGCTGGGAAAAAGCCTATGTCGCGGCCCGGGCGATGACCTGGAGCGCACCATGAGCACGGAGGCGGTCTGTGTCGTCGGTGGCGGTCTGGCCGGTATCGCCGCCGCAGTGCGTCTGATCGACGCCGGGCACCGGGTCATCCTGCTGGAGGCCCGCCCGGAGCTCGGCGGAGCCACCTATTCGTTCCGGCGTGGCGATCTCACCGTGGACACCGGGCAGCACGTCTTTCTTCGCTGCTATGAACGGTACCGGGAACTGTTGGACCGGCTCGGATCGAGCGGCCGGACCTCGGTGCAGAAAGCTTTCTCCGTACCGATTCTGCGGGTCGGTGGGCCACCGCATCTGCTGTCCCGGCGCCGTCGACTGCCGGCCCCGGCGCACCTGCTACCGGGGTTGCTCACCTACCGCCCGCTGCGGGTCGGGCAGCGGTTGGCGGCGGTCCGGGCGGCCTCGGCGCTGCGTACCGTCGACCCGGACGACCCGGCCACCGACCTGATCAGCTTCGGTAGCTGGCTGGCCGCGCAGGGCCAGGATGAGGTGACCATCCACCGGCTCTGGGAGCTGATCTGCACGGCCGCGCTCAACGCGCCGCCGCGACGGGCCTCGCTCGCGTTGGCCGCCCGGGTGTTCCGGACCGGGTTACTCGACCGCGCCGACGCCGCCGACCTGGGGCGACCGACCGCGCCCCTGGCCCAGCTGCACAGCGCACCGGCCCGGGACCTGCTGCTGCGGGCCGGCGCCACCGTATGCACCGGGGTCCGGGTCCGGGATATCCGGGCCGAACATGGTGGCTTCCAGGTCCGGGCCGATGGCATCGACCTGAGCGCGGCGGCGGTGGTGCTGGCCGTGCCGCACTACCAGGCGGCCCGGTTGGTGCCGCCGACCGCCGCGCCCGAGCGGGGCAGGTGGTCCCGCCTCGGCGCCGCGCCGATCGTCAACGTGCACGTGCGTTACCAGCGTCGGGTCACCGAACTGGAGTTCGGCGCCGGATTGGACACCCCCGTGCAGTGGGTGTTCGACCGCACCCCGCCCGGGGCTTCCGGTCAGTACCTGGTGGTCTCCATCTCCGCTGCCGAGGCCGTCCTGCGTACCCCGACCGCCGGGCTGGTCGGCACGTACCTCGACGCGCTCGCGGAGCTGTTCCCAGCCGCCCGCAAAGCCCCGGTGGCCGAGGCCTTCGTGACCAGGGAACCCCGCGCGACCTTCCGGCAGGGGCCGGGCACCCGGGCGATCCGCCCGCCAGCGCGGACCCGGCTACCCGGGCTGGCGCTGGCCGGCGCGTGGACCGACACGGGCTGGCCGGACACGATGGAGGGCGCGGTGCGCAGCGGTGAACAGGCCGCCGATGTCGTGCTCGCCCATCTGGGGTCGACAGCGAGTGCGACGGAGGCGCCGACATGACCACGATGCTGCCCAGCATTCTCAGCCAGGTGGACGGGCTCATCCAACCGGAGATCCGGGCCGCGCTCGACCGGATCGATGAGCGCACCCGACTCGTCGCCGGATACCAGCTCGGTTACTGGGACGCCACGGGTGAACCCACCGAACGGGGTGGCGGCAAGGGCCTCCGGCCGGCGTTGGTGCTGCTCTCCGCACAGGCAGCTGGCGGATCGGCCCGACCCGGCGTGCCGGGGGCCGCCGCGGTGGAACTGGTGCACAACTTCTCCCTTCTGCATGACGACGTGATCGATGGCGACTTCGAACGCCGACACCGGCCCACCGCCTGGGCGCAGTTCGGCCTCGGCCCGGCGATCCTGGCCGGGGACGCGCTGCTCGGCCTCGCCGGGGAGGTGCTGACCGGAGCCCCCGGCCCCGGCACGCCGCAGGCCATGGCGGCGCTGAACGCGGCGGTTCGGCGATTGATCGCCGGCCAGGCCGCCGACGTGGCCTTCGAGGAGCGCGGCGACGTCACCCTCGACGAATGTCTGACCATGGCCCGGGACAAGACCGCCGCGCTGCTCTCCTGCTCGGCCATGCTCGGCGCGACGCTCTGCGGCGGGCCGGCCACGCTCACCCTCGGGCTGGCCCGGTACGGCGAACAGCTCGGGTTGGCCTTCCAGCTCGTTGACGACCTGCTCGGTATCTGGGGCGAGCCGGCGCTCACCGGCAAACCGGTCCTGGCTGACCTGCGGGCCCGCAAGAAATCAGTGCCGGTGGTCCGGGCGCTGACCGCGGGCGGGCCGGCGGGGGAGCAACTCGCCGCCCTGTACGCCACCTCCGGTGAACTCTCCTCGGCGGACCTGGCGCTGGCCGCGGCGCTGATCGAGGAGACCGGCGCCCGGGACTGGACCGAAAAGGAGGCCGACCGTCTGTTGACCGAGGCGCTCGCCGAACTGGACCGACTCGCCGAGCTGAACCCGGTCGCCGCGGCCGGGCTGGCCGAAGCGCACCGGAACTGGTGGCGATCGCACGGTTCATGACCGGACGGGACTTCTGATGGCCGACCTACTCTCCACCCCGGAGCCCAGCACCGGAATTCCTGAACCCGGCATCGGCACCCCGGAACCAGCATCGACGTCAAACTCGACCAGCGATCCGAGCTGTCCGATCGGGCCCGGGAGACCCTGGCCCGGGCCCGTGAGCACCTGTTGGCCCGGCAGCATCCGGACGGCTGGTGGCAGGGCGAGTTGGAGACCAACGTGACGATGGAGGCCGAGGACCTGCTGATGCGGCAGTTCCTCGGCATCCGGACCACCGAGCAGACCGAACCGACCGCCCGTTGGATCCGCGCCCGGCAGCGCCCCGACGGCGGCTGGGCCAACTTCCACGACGGGCCCTCGGACCTGTCCACCACGCATCGAGGCGTACGTGGCGCTGCGGCTGGCCGGTGACCCGGCCGACGCCGAGCAGTTGCGCCGGGCCCGCCGGTACATCCTGGCCAACGGGGGCATCGAGAGCAGCCGGGTGTTCACCCGGATCTGGCTGGCGTTGTTCGGCCAGTGGCCGTGGCACCGGTTGCCGGCCATCCCGCCGGAGGTGGTGCTGCTGCCGCCTGGGTGCCGCTCAACGTCTACGACTTCGCCTGCTGGGCCCGGCAGACCATCGTGCCGCTGGCGATTGTCCGGTCGCTGCGGCCGGTACGGCCGCTCGGCTTCTCGGTCCGACGAACTGCGCACCGGCCGCCGACCGGCCCGGCGCGCAGTCACTGCGGCACCGGGCCGGCTGGCTGCACCGCCTCGACGCGGTGCTGCGCGGCTACGAGCGACGGCCGATCGGCCCGCTGCGCCGCAACGCGCTGCGCCGCGCCGCGGAGTGGATCGTGGCCCGGCAGGAGGCGGACGGCTCCTGGGGCGGCATCCAGCCACCCTGGGTCTACTCGCTGATCGCGCTGCACCTGCTCGGCTATCCGCTCGACCACCCGGTGCTCGCAGGCCGGTCTGGCCGGCCTGGAGCGCTTCACCGTACGGGAGGAGACCCCGCAGGGCGAGGTGCGCCGGCTGGAGGCGTGCCAGTCGCCGGTCTGGGACACCGCGCTGGCGGTGACCGCGCTGGCCGACGCCGGTCTGCCGGCCGATCATCCGGCGCTGGTCCGGGCCGGCCGGTGGCTGGTGGCCGAGGAGATCGAGGTATCGGGGGACTGGGCGGTGCGCCGACCCGAGCTGGAGCCGAGCGGCTGGGCGTTCGAGTTCGACAACGACGGCTATCCGGACACCGACGACACCGCCGAAGTGCTGCTGGCGCTGCGGCGTACCGGCGCCGAGCCGGCCACCCGGGAGGCGCTGCGGCGCGGTGGTGCCTGGCTGCGCGGCATGCAGTGCGCCGATGGCGGCTGGGGCGCCTTCGACGCGGACAATACCCGCGACGATCGCCCGCGAACTGCCCTTCTGCGACTTCGGCGAGGTGATCGACCCGCCCAGCGCGGACGTCACCGCGCACGTGGTGGAGGCGCTGTGCGCCGAAGGGCTGCGCCAGACTCGGCGTCGGTCCGCCGCGGGTGTGCAACTGGCTGCTGCGCGCCCAGGAACCGGACGGCTCCTGGTTCGGACGGTGGGGCGCCAACCACGTGTACGGCACCGGGGCGGCCGTGCCCGCGCTGATCGCCGCCGGCCTGCCCCCGGATGACCCGGTCATCGTCCGGGCGGTCTGCTGGCTGCACCGCAAGCAGAACGTGGACGGCGGGTGGGGCGAGGACCTGCGCTCGTACCGCGACCGCGGCTGGCGCGGGCGGGGCGTCTCCACCGCCTCCCAGACCGCGTGGGCGCTGCTCGCGCTGCACGCCGCCGGTGCCGGCGATTCGGCTGCCGGGTGGCGTGGCGTCGACTGGCTGGTCCGGACACCAGCGCCCCGACGGTGGCTGGGACGAGGCGCACTACACCGGCACCGGGTTCCCCGGCGACTTCTACATCAACTACCACCTGTACCGGCTGGTCTTCCCGATCAGCGCCCTCGGGCGGCTGCTCGGCGGCGCCGGGGAGTCCCGGTGACCGCCCCCGACTGGATCCTGTACGCGCCGATGCGACTGGAGGCCCGCGCGTTGCGTCGGGGCCTGCCCGCCGACGCGCCGGTCCGGCGTACCGGATGGGGTGTGGCCCGGGCCGGTCGGGCGGCCGCTGCCCGTACCGTCGTCGGTCAGCACGACGCGGAGCGGTCGCGGTGGCCGGTATCGCCGGTGGACTTTCGCCGCTGCTGCGCCCCGGCGACCTGGTGGTGGCCACCGAGGTACGTCGGACCGGGGGGCACTGCCATCTGCTGCCCGACCGCGCCGATGATCGCGGCGGCGCTGCGCCGCCGGGGGCTCACCGCCCACCTCGGTCCGGTGGTGACCAGCGAGCGGCTGGTCGACGGTGCGGCGCGGGACCGGTTGGCACGCAGCGGGGCGCTGGCCGTGGACACCGAAACAGCCGTGCTGCTGGCCGGCGCGGCGCACCGGCCGGTGGCCTGCGTCCGGGCGATCGCCGACGTACCGCCGGACCGGTTGTTCCGCCCGGCGACCCTGGCCCGGGTACGCACCGCGCTGCGCGCCCTGCCGCCGGTCGGCCAGGTCCTGGCCGAATGGGCCGCGGTGGTCACCGCGATGGCGGGAGCGGGTGGAGACGAGCCCGGCACCGAGGACGAGTACCGCACCTTTCCGAAGGAGACCCGTACGCGATGAGCATGCCGCTGCGACAAAGTATCCGGATCGGTAGTTACCTGCTCGGTAAGAAGCTTCGCCGCAGGACCCACTTCCCGCTGCTGGTCGAACTGGAACCGTTGTTCGCCTGCAACCTCTCCTGCGCCGGCTGCGGCAAAATTCAACACCCGGCCGATGTGCTCAAGCGCCGGATGCCGGTGGAGCAGGCGCTCGCCGCGATCGAGGAGTGCGGTGCGCCGATGGTCTCGATCGCCGGTGGCGAACCGCTGATGCACCCGGAGATCGACAAGCTGGTCGCCGAGCTGGTCCGCCGTCGCAAGTACGTTTTCCTCTGCACCAACGCGGCGCTGCTGACCAAGAAGCTGGACAAGTTCCGCCCGTCGCGGTATTTCTCGTTCGCCGTGCACATCGACGGTCTGCGTGAGCGGCATGATGCCTCGGTCTGCAAGGTGGGCGTCTTCGACCAGGCGGTCGCGGCGGTCCGGGAGGCCAAGGGGCGCGGCTTCCGGGTCACCAGCAACACCACCTTCTTCTCCACCGACACTCCGCAGACGGTGATCGAGGTGCTCGACTACCTCAATGACGAACTCGCCGTCGATCAGATGATGCTCTCCCCGGCGTACGCCTATGACAAGGCGCCGGACCAGGAGCACTTCCTCGGCGTGACGCAGACCCGGGAAATGTTCCGCAAGGCGTTCGCCGATGGTCGCCGCCGTCGGTGGCGGCTCAACCACTCACCGCTCTTCCTGGACTTCCTGGAGGGCCGGGTGGACTTCAACTGCACCGCCTGGGCGATCCCGTCGTACTCGCTCTTCGGCTGGCAGCGGCCCTGCTACCTGATGAACGACGGGTACGTGCAGTCCTATAAGGAGCTGGTGGAGACAACCGACTGGTCGGCATACGGGCGGGGCCGTGATCCGCGTTGCGCCAACTGCATGGCGCACTGCGGGTACGAGCCGACCGCCGTGCTGGCGACCATGTCCTCGCTGCGCCAATCGCTGCGGGCCCTGCGCGCCGGCTAGGGTATGTATCAAACTCGGTCATAGCGATGGGCTGCGCCGGACCGGTTACGCCGCGTCGCCCATTCGCGGTCCGCATCCACCCTTGGGAGAGGGTACGGGCGAGCCGTCCCGGGCATGGTCGACCCGGCCGGACACCCGTTCGACCTGTGCCTCTTCCCGGCGAAGCAGGAGACCACGCTCATGGGCGTGATGCTCGTAGCCACATAAAACCTCGGGTACGCGCGATGGTGGAGTCCACCGGCACATCCCACCCGATCCGCCCGGCCGCATCCGCCGATACCTGGCGGAAGGGCTGGCTGTGTGTCGGGTTGTTGCCTCGCCCTCTCGGTGGGTATCGCGGGAGTGCCGATCGGCGCTACGGTACCGCGATAGATCCCGATGCCTGGATGGCAGAAGGTCGAGTGAGCGTGCACCGCGAGTTACCAACTCAAGACCGAGGCGGGCGCGAATGGCAGGTGCGGAACCCCCGGAGCAGGGCATGCAGGTCTACGCAGCCTTCAGTGAACTGGTGGGGCTGATCGAGTCCATTGTCCTGCGGTCCAGACGCGACCGATGGCAGTTGCCGCTGTTGTGTCTCGTCTCCGAACCACCCGGGGAGTCATCGCTGGCCGCGATGGATTACGTCTGCGCCGGTGACGTACGACGGGCGCCGCATGTGCTCATCGACGCGACCGGCAAGGATCTGCGGACGCTGCTGCACAAGGCGTATGTGGGCCTGTCGACCGGCGCGTTCGGGGTGAAGCCGCTGCGGTTCCGCCACTACGCCCTCGCCGAATGGCTGATGACCGTCAACGTGTCCCGAGTGCCGGCCAACAAACGGCGCACCGAACTGGCCCGGAAACTTCGCCACGACGTCGGCCTGTCGGGCCACGGGAGCGCTCAGGCCACCCCACCGGGCCTGAGCGGCCGGGCCGGCATGCTGTGGTGGCTGGCCCTGACGGTGCTGCCCGCGGCCATGTTCCGGCTACTCACCACCGGCTGGCTCCTCGGCGCCGGGCGCCAGTTCCGCTGGTTCATGCGTCAGCAGTACCTCGCGCCACGCCTGTCGGGCGACTTCCTCACCTTCGCGACCCGACTGACCGTCAAACTCCGCGACAGCGAGGACCAGGAACAGATCAATCTGCTCCTGGTGCACGCCTTCCTGCAGGATCTGCGGGTGCAGTTCCGCCGCCGACCGTGGCGACTGGCGGCGTGGCGGCGCACCGCGTACCCGGTGCTACTGGTGGACAACATCAGCCCGGACAATGGCGGCTACCCTCTGGTGCAGAAGGTCAACGTCGTCCGCGATGACACCGGTCAGTCGGACCCCCTCCTGATCATCGCGAACAGTCCCGACGTACCGCCCGACGGGCTGGCCCCCGACGACCCAGCGGTCACCGGGCAACTCGTGCCGCTGATCGCCGTCGGGGGGGCGTACCGGGCCTGGTACGGCGAGCTGCCCCGGGCCCGGCGGGCCCGGCGGGACAACGCCTGGTACCTCCGGGTGAAGATCCCCCCGGTCGACCTCAGACCCTTCATTCCGATGCTGCCCCGGATCGTGCCGCCGAAACCACCGTGGCTGCTCCGGCGCGGGGTGCTGGTCGCCCTGCTGGCCGCCATCCTGCTCGGCGGCGGAGTCTGGCAGATCCCGGGCCTGATCCAGCAAGGGCGGGCCGACTGCGAATGGCCGCCCCTGCGCACCGGCGGCCTGTGCACACGGTTGTCCGCGGTGGTCAGTGCATCGGCTACAGCGACCACGAGCGCCAGGTGTTCAGCAAGGACAGCACGCTCATCGCGATCCAGGAGAAAATCTTCCAGCAGAACCGGGACGCGGAAGCGGCGTGGCGGGTCCGTAAGGACCGGCCCTTCGTCACTTTGATCTACTTCGGGTCGCTGACCAAGCCCGACGCGCTCGCCGGTGAGGAGACCTTCGCCGGCGAACGCGAAGAGCTACAGGGCATGGCCGCCGCACAGTACCGGGCCTTCCTGGAGGCCAGGGAGCACCGCGCCGACCCGTACCTGCGGATCGTGGTCGCCAACGCGGGCCAGGAGATGGAATATTCACCCGACCTCGTCAAAATGCTCACCAAGCTCGCCCGCGACGACGCGACGGTACTCGGGGTGATCGGGCTGGTGGAGAGCCGCAAGGTGATCAAGGGGGCGATCAGAGACCTGGCCGAGGCCGGCCTCCCGGTTATCGCCCCTACCCTCTCGGCGGACGGCATCGCCGACGCGTCCAACAAGTACCTGCAGATCTCGGCAACCAACCTCGACGAGGCCCAGCTCGTCTACAACCACACCACCCAGGTGCTCAACAAGACCAAAATCTTCAACTACTACACCTATGGGGCAGCCAGCTACAGCGAGGGCGAGCAGAACGACCTGTACGTCAACACCCTCCGCGAGGATCTCCGCGAGAAGTTCGGCGCCGACTACACGGACAGCTTCTGGACGCTCGACGTCGATCTCCGCTCGGCGTGTCCGGACAACTTCCCGGACGGTGTGGTCTTCTTCGGCGGCCGGTACGGTGACTTCGGCGCGTTCGCGAACAAGCTGGCCAGCGACTGCAGTGGCAATCCGCCGCTGCTGATCGGTGACGACTCGGTCAACCGGTACATGGCCAACGCGGAGCTGCGACTATCCGCGCCGGAGAACCTGCCCGTCGCCTACGTGGCCAAGGGCGCCTTGGCGTACTGCGATCAACTCACCCGAGCCGGGGATTACGAGCGGAGCAACTTCCGCAGCGATGTCCGGTCGGTGCTCTCGTTGTGCATGTCGGATACGGCTATCGGGGAACGGGTCGGCCTCGCCTACGACGCCACCCGGATGGTCCTCAGAGCGGTCAAGCAGATCGCCAGCAGCATCCAATCCCCGTCCGGCGGCGCCTGGAACCCCGACGAGATCACCCCGACCGGGGTACACGCCCGGATCCGGGAGTTGGCGAATCCGTACCGTGGGGTCACCGGGTTCATCCGGTTCAACGCCAATGGCGTGCCGATCGGGAAACGCCTGACGATTCTCTGCGTACCCAATATCAAGATCGCATTCCATACGCCGGGCGACGTGCCGAAGGAGATCGACCGGTTTCCGGATAGCCCAGAGGAGGACACCGCGTACGGCACACCCACACCGGATCGCCGAGCCTGCGCCGCATCGTCATAAGAGCAGACGATCCCGGGACGCCCAGCGGCAGCTGTTCGTCTCTGGGACGACGATGCCCCGGCACGTTAGTCATAGCTGACCCCCGATGGGGCCATCACCCTGCAAATTCGTCTTCAACGCCCCGCTCAACCGGCTCGCCATCGCTTGGCATTGACCTGCACGTTTTAGGATGGGCCTGGCGCTGCCGGTGCTGGGCAGTGACCGCGTGCCGCTCTGCGATGTGCGCGAGGGCGGCCCACTGCCGATGTGCACACTCTTGGACGCCTCGGGCGGGACATGCCGCACGGTACGGGTGCGGCCCTGCACGTGCGGTTCCCCTGATCCATCGGGAGCAGTTGTAGATCGACGCCAGTTCTCGTACGTGCCTGCCGCCGAGTGCGCCCATCGCCGGCCTGCACGTCACTTCGCCGGCGCCGCCGGATTCACTGCCCGAAGAGTAGAGACGTCAGTTTCTCCGTACCCTGCCGTATCGCACCCGGGCCGGTGTCGCTGTCGATCAACGCCCGCCGACAGCCGTCGGCCTCCACGTAGATCAGCCCGGTGGGCAGGTGCAACACGGCAAAGCGGCTGCCCTGCGTCCTGCACGCGGAGGCCGGACCGGCAGTTGTCAGTTCATGCCTGACCGCCGCCCACCGCCCGGCGGGGAGCTTGCCCCCCGACTCGAACTCACCGGCTGGCTTTCCGCTGCCCTGTTCGCTCGCGGGAACCCGATAGACGCAGACGCGGACCTCCGCGTTGTCGGGGGCCAGGGCCGGGGTGTCGTTTTGGCCGCTGCTGGACTGGCCCGCTACCCACACCATGTCCGACCACATCTGGCGGCACCCGCTGGCCACTGCCTGGTCCGACTCGAGTTCGCGCAGCACCCGCGTCGTAACGCGCTTGGCCGGCAACTGTTCGTACGCGGTGCGGAACTCCGGGAGTGGCTTGTTGCAGTCGTCCTTCGGAACACCTGGACGCACCCATCGGCCCTGGGCATCCAGCAGCGCCAGCCACGGAACGAATGGCAAATCCGCCGTGCAGACGTACTGCCTCAACTCCCGGTCCGGCAGCCGTAGGGCTGCCACCAGTGTGGCCACGTCGTCCGCCCGCTCCTCCGCAGCGACCAGGTCCGAGCCGCCGCTGGGTCGCTGCTCCGGTCCGACCCGGCAGACCACCGCCGCCACCGGCTGAAACCCCTCCTCCAAACGGGGCAGGAGCAGCGCCTCCGGGCTGCTGCCGAGGTCAACATCCTTCGCCGACGTGGTGGCGGCGCATGATTCCCAGTGCGAGTGAATCGCGAGCGGCCCGGGGGACCGTTGGGATCCCGTACCACCGCCGGCCGCCGTACCACCACCGACCGGTGCCGTGCTGGCGCAGCCGCCTACCGCCAACGCGAGCCCGACCGCTAATACCGCTGCCCGTCCAGGCATGGCAACCCCTAACGTCATCGGGCGAAGCCGATACGGGTGAGACGACGGCCAGCCGTCACAGGCTCCGCATTACAGTTCGGCGATGAGAACCCCGCTCAGATGCCTTAGCGGCGCGCCACACGACAACACACCACCCATTTAAGCAGCTCACCCGACCGCTCCAGCACGACGCGACGGGAACGCCTCCTCGTGGTCGCCGTTGGGTTCCGACAGGTCACCGCTTCCCAGGTCCCGGGCCAGGCGGCATTCACTTCGTACCCGCAGACGCTCAACGAAGGGAGGATTAAGTTAACGGCTGACGCCGAGGCTTCAGGGGGTCAGCCCGGTAACGCTAGCGAGTCAGTGCTGGGGGAGGCGCCACATGGCGGTTGTGGTGCTGCCGTCGGGCAGGAGGACGCTGTCGCGTTCGGTGTATCCGTGTCGGGTGTAGAGCTTGCGGGCGGCCGGGATCGCGGCGTGGACAAAGGCCGGGGTTCCGGTGCTGTCGAGGCGGGTGTGGTGCCAGTCGAGCAGATCGGTGGCGCGGCCCGCGCCGCGCTTTTCGGGTACGACGGCGAGGAAGGTGAGCCGCTCGTGCGCCTCGGTCGGCTGGATGCCGTCGAGGACATTGTCGGGTTGCTCGAAACGTACGGAGTTGTCACCGCAGGTGATCGCCTGCCGCTGGCTGTAACTGGCCGGCGGTGGGATGAGTCGGGGGCGGTGGATCCAGGCCGCGACGGCTGACCGGTCGGTGAGCACGTCGACTTCGCCGTGGAAGAGGGCGTGTTCGACCCAGATCCGGACGTACCCGGCGAGGAGGCTGCCCCGCCGGTCGGGGTCGGGGATCAGCCAGTTGAGCAGCGGCAAATCGCTGTAGGCGTCGGCGATCAGTTCGGCGAGGTTGTCGATCTGGGCCCAGGCTGCTCGTACTGGCTGGTAGGCGGTGGTCATGGTTGGCTGCTCCACGGTTGCGGTGGTGGGCGGTCGGGGTAGCGGCGGATCTGGTTGGGTGTCGGCGGGGTGGCTTCGAGGGCTGCGGCGGGAGGCCGTACGCCGGGTGTCCCGGGCGTTTCCAGGGCGTGGGTGATGGCGGCGCGCAGCGGTTCGGAGATGTCGCTCTGTTCCAGGGCGGCGAGCAGTTCCGCGTTGGGGTGCGGCCGGTCAGACCGGCGTACGCCGGGTCGTTGTTGGTTCGGCGGCGGCTCGGACGGCTCACCCTCCGGTGCGCTCAATGAACCACTTCCATCTGCCCACCGGTCACCCCTTGCCGCTCGCCGCGGTGAGCATGCGGGCGCTGGCGTGCGGAGTCAGTCGGGCCGGCTGGCCGGTGCCGTAGCGCCGGCCAGCTCGGTAAACCTGGGTCACGTCGGTCCCTTCGGCAAGCATTGGCGGTGAGGAGGGTCTTTCCGGTGGGTCTGGAAGGGCGGGCCGTCCGCGTGTCGGCTACGGACGGCGCCGCCGCCGCAGCCTGAGATCGGCGGTACGGCAGCGGAGCTGGGACGTCTTCTGCGCATGCGGAGTTGCGGTGGATCGCTTCTGGCTGAGCCGGTCGGGACGGGCTGTGCGCCCGCCCCGACACCGGGAGGTGAGCCGATCACTCGTTGTCACGCGGAGAGAGTCATGCCCGAAGCGGCCGTCTCGGGACTACCCGAGCGCCGGGCAAAGCGAGCTGTGGAGTCCTGCGGGCTACATCGAGCGCCATCTGACGGGCGTTCAACCGGGGCGTCGAGCCAGCAGCCGAGCATGGCACGCAGACGATGACCGGTTGAGGTAGGCGCCGGGCGATCGGCAGTTTAAGCTTGCGCCGGTAGACCAGCATTGCTCCAATGAAGACTAAGGATGCGATCGTGTCAGACACTCCGACGGTTACGGGCAGCGAGCAGAGCGTGTCTAAATTGGACGTCGGCGTGCCGCAGACAGCTCGGATCTGGAACTATCTGCTCGGCGGCAAGGACAACTTCGCCGCCGACCGCGAGATCGGTGACCAGATCATCACGACGCTCCCGCATCTCGCTCAGAACGCCCGTCTCTCTCGGGCGTATCTCGCCCGGGCAGTGCGCTATCTGGCCGGGGAGGCCGGTGTCCGGCAGTTCCTGGACATCGGAACCGGCCTGCCCACCGCTGATAACACCCATGAAGTCGCTCAGGCCGTGGCCCCGGATGCGCGCATTGTGTACGTCGACAACGACCCACTGGTGCTGGCGCATGCCCGTGCCCTGCTCGTCAGCACGCCCCAAGGTGCCACCGACTACATCCACGCGGAAATGCGCGACACGGCCGCGATCCTGCGAGAAGCGTCGCGAACGTTAGACCTGAGCAAGCCGGTCGCACTCATCCTGATGGGCGTCCTCGGTCACATCGAGTCTGACGAGGAAGCGAAATCGATCATCGACAGCATCATGGGCAGTCTTCCTTCGGGTAGCTACCTGGCGATGTATGACGGCAGTGACACCAGCGAGGCGGTCACCGAAGCCGTGCGGATCTGGAACATCTCCGCCAATCCCCAGTACCACCTGCGGAGTCCCCAGCGGATTGCACGCCTGTTCCAAGGCTTGGACTTGATCGAACCCGGGTTGGTGTCAGTGACCCGCTGGCGACCTGATGCCGGCTCGACCACGCTGCCCGAGGAGATCGACCAGTACTGTGCCGTCGGGCGCAAGCCGTAACCCGACGGAAGCTTGAGGGCGAGGCCGTGCCGTCCTTCGGGAAGCCGGAATCGTCGGACCGGGTGCGGTGTGCTCGCTCATGGGTCTGAGTGAGCACACCGCACCCTGCCGCCATCGGATGCAATCGCAGATCGCGGCGTCCTGCTCGGGGTGGGTGTCGAGGCTTCAGGCACTGAGGCGGGTGTCGAGGTCGTCGAGGTCGGCCACGAACCAGACATGTTGGCCCCGGTTCGATTCGTAGACGAGGTCGCGCAGCGCCGAGCTGACCTCCAGGTACGGGGAGATGTCCCCGACGATCGCCAGGCGCAGTTGGTAGTTCACGAATTTTTGCATGATCTCCCCGGCGAGACCGGTCTTGAGGCTGAAGAAGCGGCTGTCGAGCCGGCTGGCCGGGACGGCGACCACCTCCGCGCCCAGGAAAGCGGCGCCGATCAGGTCGAGTGCGTCCTGCACGGTGGCGACCGGCGGGCCGTCGCTGTCGCAGACCAGCACAGGTACGCCGTGGCGTTCCATGAGGGAGTCAGGCATGGCGTGCCACCGGGTCGGCGTGGGACCGGAGCATGTTGTTTTCCGTTTCGAGTAGGGCGTCGATCATCTGGAGCAGGTCGACGGTGGCGGCGCCGCCGCCCAGGATCACGATCTTGAGCCGGGCTCGCTCCTTGTCGTAGATCGTCTGGATGCGCAGTGGGTCCGGCGTGTCGCGAAGGCTTTTGCCGCCCGCCACGAGCAGGGTGCTGAGCCGATCCGCGGCGTTCGGGTCGAGGGCGTCGATCTGCACGATGCTCGACACCTCCACGTGTCGGTCCCGCGCGGCGGTCGTCTGAGGCGCTGCCGTGCCCGGACGGCCGATCAGCGCGTCGAGGTCTTCTCGGGCGATCCGGTACTGCTTGCCGATTCGTGCGGCCTTCAACCGACCGTCGCGGACATAGTTCCGGACCGTCCGCACGTGCAGTCCCAAGCGCTCGGCGACCTGCTCGACCGAGTACAGCTCATCTTCGTCGTTCCTCATTGTCCTCTAAGCTACCCGACGCCTGAGCGTATAGGGAAAGATAAGGTACTGGGAGCCCCGGAGTTGCATCGGAAGTTGGCGTACTACTAAAGCGTTTCGTTCGGTGACGGATCGCTTTCGTGCGACGCAGTGAGCGGATAGCCGATCGGGAGATGGTCCTGTAGGCGGTTGCCATTTTGTTCGCTACGGCGGCCGGCGCTGGGTGCGACAGTCGTAGCGGCGGTTGACGGCACCGAGGCCGAGCGATGCTCCGTTACCTCCTCGGCCCGGTCTGCCCTTGAGGTCGCGGCCCATCTCCCCGGCGATCCTTGCCATGAGTTTGCCGATCGCCAAGCACCGCGCCATCAGTGGACCTTATGGGCCATGAGGTACAGCTGCTCGGGCGACTATCGCGGGTGATGTCGTACAGGGACACTGCTTCGGTGACTTACCCCGAACAGCCGGCATTTTCTTACGAGCTGCCAGCACAGCCCAAGAAGTCGTACAAGCAACTGCTACTCGGCATCGCTGCCGGCGGTGCTGCTGGCCTCGTTCTCGGCTGCTGTGGAGGTTTCGCTATCGGTACGAACAGCGATAAGGATTCTCGCCGCTCTGCCATGGTGGCTGCGTCGCCCAGCACCAGTGCTCCGACTACGCCGGTCGCCGAGCCGACGACGCCGGTTGCTGAGCCCACCACGCCGAGTGCGGAGCCGACCACTGCGCCTGCCCCGCCGGCAACGACCGCTCCGGCCGGTCTCGTCATGCCAAACGTGGTCGGCCAGAACGCCGCCGTAGCAGCCGATCAGCTCCGGAAAGCTGGTTTCACCGATATCCAGTACGGGTCGCAGGATGAGAACAATACGGTCGTGCTGTTGCCGGCCAACTGGACGGTTGCCAAGCAGTCGGCAAAGGCCGGTAGCAGGGTGCCCGCGGACACGCTGATCGTACTGACCTGCACCAAGGGGGCCTAATCACTGCGCTCGTGGTGCCTCGACGATGTCCCGCTACGCCGACGTTGTGTCGAGGAACATCGCCGACTGTCGGTTTACGGACAGTATCGATGCCTGTGGTTCCTGGTTGTCGGACCCAACCTGGAGACTTGGAGACTCTTCGGACACAAGGAGTCGCCATGCCCCGTGTCAGGCCGCACACTCGAAAGGATGGCACCCGGGTAAAGGGCCATTACCGCAGGCGGCGCCAGAGCGTTCCCCGCCGCCGACGCGCACTTACGCGAGCCGGGTCAGGCAGGAGCAGATCTCAGAATTACCGGTCCCCGGTGTTGTGCGGGCTCGCTGCTCTGATTGCCCTGGGGCTGGCTGTCGGGTTCATTCGGCAACATCCGTTCTGGTCGGCCTTTCTGGTGCTGCTCGTCGTCGCCGGAACGGTTGCGGTGGCCGTCGCGATGTCGCAGGAGAGAGCTCGGCAGCGGGCCGAACAGGCCGAGCGGGATCGGCTCATCGCAGTCACCGACGCGATGAGCGGTCCCGAGTTCGAGCAGTGGGTTGCGCGGTTGCTCACCAGATCCGGATTTTCTGGTGCGGCCGTCTGTGGTGGGTCCGGCGATCGGGGAGCGGATGTCATCGCGCAGGCGCCCGACGGCCGGCGGGTTGTGGTGCAGTGCAAGCGGCATAGTCCCAGCAATCGCGTCGGTAGCCCGGCGATCCAGCGGTTTGCCGGCACGTGCCGAGCGATCCACCGGGGCGAAATCTGCATGATCGTCACGAACGGTTACTTCGCGGCCGGCGATGGCCTGCGGCTTGCGCGGGAGCTTGACATCGCGCTGGTTGACCGGCAGTTGTTGGAGACCTGGGCATACACCGGCACACCACCCCGGGCCCTCTGGACAGGAGCGTTGAAGAACTCCGACGGATGGAACTTCTGAAACGATTGCACGTTGGTCTGCCCTGGGGCATGGATCGTCGCATGCAGGGATCCGGGGCTGCGTTCCCGGTCCAGTAACGCCGGCTGTCACGGTGGGGCCGCACTGGCCGAGGTGGCCATCCTGCTGCCCGCGTCGGTGCCCGGTGCCGCATCGAAATCGCGTCGCGAGGTGCCGGCTGTCGCCGCGCGCGCTCCTCGACGTACCCGCAGGGTCGTCGTCCGTCAATGGAGATTCGACGGCCGACTGCGACGTGGTCATTCGCTGCGCTCGCTCCGCGTCGGCGGCTAGCTCTGATGTAGCACAAATCTTGCCGCGATCTTGAAGAGCTGGGTAAAGCCGGGCTAGATTCACCCCCGGTGATCATGGCGATATCCGGCCAGGTCTCCCTCAGTCGATTCAGGAGGACAGATTGGAACCGTACGCCACCCCTCCCGCCGGTGATTCCGCCCAGACCTCGGGCTCCTGGATGAACCGTCGGCGCATGCTCACCGTCGCGCTGGGTGGAGCCGCGACCGTGGCGCTTCCCGCACCCGCGTGGGCGGTTGACGACGCCCGGCCCGGCGCGAGCCGTAAGCCGAAACTCACGGCCGAGGACAAAACTATCGCGAACCATGTCTCCGCGAAGAAAGCCCTGAAGCACCTTGAGGTGCTCGCGGAGGAGATGGGCCCGCGAATCGGTGGGACCGACTCGGAGCGTAAGGCTGCCAACTACATCGCCGGTGTGCTGGACAAGCTGAACTACAGCGTCGACCTGCAGCCGTTCGCGGTGGCGGACAAGTTCCTGGCCCAGCTCTCCTCTCCGGTGGGCCTGCCCAAGGACCTGTGCTGGCAGGTGGGTGCCTCGCCGCAGGCGGCACTCGATGTCACCGTGCGGGGTGACGTGCTGGACGCGGGCGCGGGCGGAACCGCCGACTACCCGGAGGACGTGCGGGGTAAGGTCCTGCTCGTCGACTACGTCGCGTCCCGGCGTGAGGCGGTCGTCGCCACCGCTGTCGCGCGCGGCGCCGCCGCAGTCATCTTCCTCCCGGCCGACCTGGTGGAGCCCCGGCGGGCCGCGGCCTTCTCGCCGACCCTGCCTGGCTCGGCCAACAACCCGGTGCAGATCCCGGTGGTTGGCGTGGCGCAGGCACAGAAGCACCGGCTCCGCAGCCTGATCGGCACGCGTGGGCTGACGCTGAGCATCGCCACCTCCGCGCACCGGAACCTGACCTCGCACAACGTACTCGCCGAGTGGACCAAGCGCCCGGCCCCGAAGGACCGGCCGGTAGTCATGGTCAGCGCCCACTACGACACGGTGATCGGCGCGCCCGGCGCGAACGACGACGGCTCGGGCACCGTGCTCTGCCTGGAACTGGCCCGGGTGCTGCGCGACTTGCCGACCGACGCGGCGATCCGGTTCGCGCTCTGGGGCTCGGAGGAGCAGGGGCTGCTCGGCTCCCGCCACTACGTCCGTCAGCTTCCGCAGAACGAACGGGACCGCATCCTCGCCGTCTACCAGAATGACATGGTGGCGACGAGCTGGGACCCGGCGACCCGCTACTGGCTGCTCTCCTTCGATGGCAACGCGAACCGGGCGACCAACGAGGTTGCCGCTGCCGCGACCCGGCTTGGTTACGACCCGCGGATCTCGCCAGTGACCCTGCGGGGATCCAGCGACCACCAGTCGTTCCAGGAGGTTGGCATCGCCAGCGCCAACTTCTCCTGGCGGGGCGAGGAGTCGCCGGCGCTGCTCGAGCCGCCGTACCACACTCCGGAGGACACCATCGCGAAGAACATCAGCCTGGAGCGGCTGCAGGTGTCGCTTGAACTGATCGGCTGCGCGACGTACGCCACCCTGGGCCCCCGCAAGTAGCGGTACGGGCCACCGCGCCGCCTCGACCCCTTTGGTCGAGGCGGCGCGATCCGAGCGGCCTCCTGCGGCGAGTGTCGACGGCATCACCCTGTGGCGTGTAGAGGAATCAGAACATGAGCACCGATCTTGCCCATGTTCTGGGCATGCAGGAGACCGCCTCCCTGGAGTTCAAACGGGAGGCCACGGACCGCCAGGCGATCCGAAAAGCGATATGTGCTCTGGCCAACGACCTGTCGGGCATTGGCGGGGGAAGCCTGCTTATTGGTGTCGATAGTCGGGGCGCGGTAGCCGCGCCCCGGCCTGGTCAGGGGAGGCTGGCCGTGGGCGTGGGGATACCGGGGTTGATTTTGGTCGGGCCGGCGGCCGACGGCCGGATGTCGAAGTCGAAGATCGCGGTCGGCAGGTAGACGGTCGCGCAGGAGTTCGGGATGTCGACCACTCCTGAGAACCGTCCCTCGATCGGCGCGGCGCCCAGCAGCAGGTACGCCTGCTCCGGGCGGTAGCCGAACTTGGTCAGATAGTCGATCGCGTGCAGGCAGGCCCGCTGGTACGCCAGTTGGGAGTCCAGGTAGTGCTGCTCGCCGTCCAAATTGACCGAGAGCCCGGAGAAGGCCAGCCACTGGCTGTACTGCGGCGGGGTGTTTCCCGGCAGGAAGATGGCGTTCTCCGCGACGCCGTAGGTTTCCATGCCGCCCTTGATCAGGTCGACGTGCAGGTCGAGGAACCCGCTCATCTCGATGGCGCCACAGAATGTGATCTCACCGTCGCCCTGGGAGAAGTGCAGGTCGCCCACCGAGAGGTTGGCCCCGGGAACGTAGACCGGATAGAAGACCCGGGTCCCTCGGGTCAGGTTCTTGATGTCCTGGTTTCCGCCGTTCTCCCGAGGTGGCGCCGTGCGTGCCGCTTCGGCGGCCACCCGGTCGAAATCGGCGCCGGTCAGCGTACCGAGGATGGCCTCCTGCGGCTCGGGGGGCAGCGACAGCGGTGGCACCCGGTCCGGGTTGGTGGCCCGCAGCGCCGCTTCCCGTTGGTTCCATTTGGCCAGCAGCGCCGCGGATGGGGCGGTCCCCATGATCCCCGGGTGGGTTATCCCGGTGAAGCTGACCCCCGGGATGTGGCGCGAGGTCGCCTGCTGGCCGCTGAAGTCCCAGATCGCCTTGTACGCGTCGGGGAACTGATCGGTCAGAAACGAGCCGCCGTTTTTCTTGGCGAAGATGCCGGTGTATCCCCAGCCCTGACCGGCGAGCGGGCCGGAATCCTCCTGATGGATGGGACCGACATCAAGGATGTCGACCACGAGCAGGTCGCCCGGTTCCGCTCCCTGGATCGCGAACGGCCCACTGAGGGCATGCACGATCGGCAACGGCGCGTCCCGGACATCCTCCGCCGAATCGTCGTTGTGAATCGTGCCGTCGAACCATTCCCGACAGTGGACGCGGAACGACTGGCCGGGTTTCACGGTGACGACCGGTGGGATATCAGGATGCCACCGGTTGTGGCCGGTCTTCTCCTGGTCGGTGAACTTCTTAGTTGAGTCCAAGGGAAACAGGAGCTCGGGCATGGTCGTACCTTCTCTGTCGGAATCGCGGGTGCGGCTCGCTGCGCCGCATGGGCGGCCTAGCTGGTCACGGACGCGGTAGGCGGGCGTGGGCAGGGTTGATCGAGCGGCGGGCCGGCCGCCGGCTCGGGATCCTCGTCACCACCTCGGGCGCCTCCGCGCTCTGCGCCGCCCGTTCAATCGCCTGGTTAAGGGGACGCGGGGTGCGGGCCAGCAGCGGCGTGGAGAAGATCCGGGCCGATTCGTGGCCGCACCTGTCGCAGCGCGCCGACGTGCTGGCGGTCCCGATCGGGTAGTTAACCCCGAAGACACCATCCCGCGGACACTGGTATTCGTAGGTCGCCACCCCAGCCTCCCTGCAGCAGGTCTATCAACCAGAATTCGGATGTTTCCGGCCAACGCCCGGTAGCTGGATTCTCTGCGATATTTCCGGTGTGCGGCGGGATAACGGAAGAATTCCTCAGTCGGTGGGCGCTAGGCCCGAGCTGATCAGCCGAAGCGGCCGGCGAGCCGCCGGTAGGTGCCCGGCAGGGTGGCCCGTACCGCGACCGGCAGGTACAACCAGCGTGGCAGGTACGCCTCGTCCCGCCCGCGCAGCATCGCGGCCAGAAGGGCGGCGGCGGCCCGGTCGGCGGCCACCGGCTGGGGGGACCGGCGCTGGTACGGGCGACCCCGGCGGCTGAAGAAGTCGGTCTCCACCACCGCCGGAACCAGTTCGGTGACCACGATGCGGCATCCCGCTGTCTCCTGCCGCAGGCTGTCCGCGAAGACGTTCAGTCCCGCTTTGGTAGCTGAGTAGACAGCCTCCTCGCGTACCCCGAGCCGACCGGCGATCGAGCCGATGAAGCCGAGGTGACCTCGGCCGCGGGCGAGCATCCCGGGCAGTACCGCGCGGGTGAGCTGCATCGGCGCGGCCAGGTTGGCTGCCACCAGTCGGGTGATGTCGATGTCGTCCATGCCGGTCAGCGGTCCCGCCCAGCCCTGGCCGGCGCCGTGGATGAGCACGTCCACCCGGCCAGCGATGGCGAGCACCCGGGCGGCGAGTCGCGCCGCTCCGCCCGGCTCGGCCAGGTCACACGGGATGGCGGTCCCGCCCAGCGGCGCGGCGACCGCCGCCAGGCGTTCAGCGTTCCGACCGGCGAGAAAGAGGCGGGTGCCGGCCGTGGCCAGCCGTCGGGCGGTGGCCGCGCCGATGCCGGACGAGCCGCCGGTGACCAGGGCGACGGCGTCGTCCAGTCGGGAAACTCGCATCGCATCAGTCTCGCTGATGCGCTCCCGTCCCGTACCGCCGTTGTCAAATTCGCCAGCGGCGGAAGAGCTCCTTTGTCGGAAACTGGTCTGCGGTGGTGGGTCAGTCGCGCTCCGCGTCGAGGTCGAGCAGCATGTCGGTGAGGATTTCGATCGTACGACTCGGTGGGTCGGCTTCGATGCAGAGCCGCTCGATCGCGGCGGCGTAATGGTCGACGTCGTCCCGCTTGTCGAGGTAGAGCGCGCTGGTGAGCTGTTCCATGTAGAGCACGTCGGGCAGGTCCTGGTCCGGAAAGCGCAACAGGGTGAACGCGCCCCCGGCGGCGGCGTGACCCCCGCCTGGAACGAGATCACCTGCAGCGTGACATTCGGCAGCTTGGTCGCTTCGATCAAGGCGAGCAGTTGGGCGCGCATCACCTCCGGACCGCCGATCGGTCGCCGGAGCACCGCCTCGTCGAGCACCACCCAGAGCTGAGGTGCGCCGGGGCGGGTGAGTAGCTTCTGGCGGGACATTCGTAGGGTCACCCGGCGCTCGATTTCGTCGGCGGGCGCATTGCCGTGGCCGAGCAGGATGACCGACCGGGCATAGTCCGGGGTTTGCAGCAGCCCCGGCACGAACTGCACCTCGTAGCTGCGGATCAGGCTCGCGGCCGCCTCCAGACCCAGGTAAGACTGGAACCAACTCGGCAGCACGTCGCCGTACCGGTGCCACCAGCCGGGATTGTTGGCCTGCCGGGCCAGCGCCAGTAGCGCGTCCCGCTCACTGTCGTCGGCGACCCCGTAGAGGGTGAGCAGGTCGGCCACGTCGCGTTCCTTGAAACCGACCCGGCCCAGTTCCATCCGGCTTATTTTGGAGCCGGAGGCGCGGATCGCGTAGCCGGCGTCCTCCCGGCCGATGCCCCTGGCTTCGCGCAACTTCCGCAACTGGCCACCGAGCAGGATCCGCAGCACGGTCGGACCAGTGGCCGTACCGTCATCGGGCGCTGCCGTCACCTGCCGACCTCCGGACGCTCAATTCGGCTCCGCCGGGGCAGCGCACTACTGCCCCGGATGAGCGCTCTACCGGTGTTGCTGTCGGGTAAGCATGCCATGGCCGCCGAGCGGGTCGGATTGGCCGTCGCGGCAGATTCGTCCAACCCGAAGACGCGTGGTGACACACTGTCCGGAGATTATCCGATCAGATGGTCGAAGTCTCCGTCCCGGGCCCCAAGGATGAAGGCGGTGATCTCCTCGGCGGTGTAGATGAGCGCTGGACCCTCGGGATCCCTGGAGTTGCGCACCGCGATGCCCGCTCCGTCGGGCAGTTCCGCCATTTCGACGCAGTTCCCGCTCGGGTTGCTGCGGCGGCTCTTCCGCCAGGCAAGGGTGGGTAGCTGACCACCGGAGATGCTGTTGTAGGTCTGATTCATCCTCGAGCTTCCTCCGCCATGTGCACCGGCCCGGCCGGTGCGGCAATTCCTGATAGTCACGGCTGCACGACCGTCTGCACGTGCATCTGCTCTTGCTTCTGCAACCGAGTGCGAGCATGATAGCGCTTGTGGGGGTGTGTCCGGTTGTTTACGTTTCGTGACGGCGTCATCGTTGGCTCGCGCTGGGTATCGAAGGCGCGCGCCGAGTGCCGGCATCCGTGATACGGCGCAGGTCAGGAGCCTTCAAAGGGCCGCGAATCCGAAAGGGAATTCCACGTTGGACCCGCTCACTCTGATAGCCGGTGTCGCGGCGATCGCCGGTGCGGGCACGGCCTGGCGGATGCGCCACCGCGCCTGCCGGGCCGAGATCGAAGTGACTCACCTACGCGCCGAACTGCGCGCGGAACAGTATGCGGCCAGCCATGACGCGCTGACCGGGCTGCCGAACCGGCGGGCGTTCTACCAACTCGGTGCCGCGATCGTCGCCGACCCTTCCCAGCACCCACTCTGCGCCGTCGTGGTCGACCTTGATGACTTCAAGCAGATCAACGACCGGTACGGGCATGCCGCCGGCGATGAGGTGCTGATCAACGTCGGTTGGCGGTTCGCCCGGTACGCCGGGGAGGATCTGGTCGCCCGGCTCGGTGGTGACGAGTTCGTGGGCCTGTTGACCGCCGCGCGGGCCGATCCCCGTTGGACGCAGCACTCCGTACGGCGGCTCGCCGAACTGTTCGCCGCGCCGATCCGGGTGGCCGGGCGCGAACTGCGGGTTACCGCCTCCATTGGGATGGTGCCGGTATGCGGTCGTGTTCAGCTTGCCGAGGTGCTGCGGCATGCCGATGCGGCGATGTACCGGGTTAAGAACCGCCGGGTCGGCGGCGGCTGTCGGAGTGCCCTTACCGCGGACGAGGCGCCGCCCTAGGGGCACCCATCCCGACAGAATCGGGCCAATCCTCATTTTCCCGGACTATCGGCTGTTACGGTTTCGTTCCAGAATCGCTTCCTGAACCAGCAGACACCGGGAGGGACGATGCGATTACCCGGCCGGAACTTGACCGGCGAGACCAGCTTCGGCATGCCGACCCGCGGCGGCGGGGCCGCTGCCGGTGCCGCAGCTGCGATCGCCCCCTCCGATCTGGCGGTCTACCGGGCGGCTGTGGCCGACCTGCTGCTCGAAGTGGCCGGTCAGCTCGACCCGGATAATGCTGGAAAGGCCGAACGGATCCTGGCTGACCGGATCGTGGAGCCGGAATTCCGCTCGGTGCTCGCGGCCGACCCGGATGGCTTCGCCAGTGCCGCGCAGCGACTGTTGACCGAGGTCCGAGACTTCCGTCCGAGCCCGCGTCGCTCCGGCGCCGACCTGAGTACTCTGCTCCGGATCTACCTGCTCTCCCGGATCGACACCCTGTGGTGGGGGCGGATTCCGGCCTACCCCAGCGACGCCGATGTCCTCACCGCTACCGATCTGGTCGATCTCGACGCGCTGCGGCGGGGCGGCTTCATCCGCTTCCGTTATCGCCGGCAGGCCTCCACCCTGCTGACCCGGGCCACCCGGGCAGCCGAACGCCGGGTCTGGCCGGGCCGGACCCCCCGCAGTGCCGGGCTCCGCTTCGCCCGTACCAGACCAACCGCGGTGGCCCTGCTCAACCAGCTCTCCACCGAGGTCGCCCGGCGCTCCGCCGGCACCACCCCGCCGATCTGGGTGACCAGCATGGCCCGCAGTGTGCAACATCAGCATCGGCTCCGGGCACTGGGCTATCCGGCGTTGCTGCCCAGCGCGCACTGTGTCGGGTACGCGGTGGACATCGAGATGTCCTGGTTCCGCCGGTTCGACGTCTCCGGCCGGTTGGCGGCCCTGCTCGCCGAGCGCCAGAGCGCGGGCGACGTCAACGTCATTGACGAGGGGCAGGCCTGGCATGTCTGCCTGAGCCCGACCGGGGTGCGCCAGTTGCGCCGCGACTTCGCTACCGCGATCGGCGGGTGAGTCCGATGTGTGGCATCGCCCTGATACTCGGTCCCGGCGCCGACCGCGCCACCTTCCAGCGAATGATGATGACCCTCGCGCCGCGCGGCGACCTGCCGGAAGTGCTGCTCGACGAAAACCTGCTCGCTGGCGCCCAACGGCTACGCGTCGTCGACCGGCAACGCGCGGCGCAGCCGTGGACCTCAGCGGACGGGCGGTGGGTGCTCTGCTACAACGGCGAACTCTTCAATCACCCGGAACTGCGCGCCGAACTTCTCGCCCGGGGACACCGGTTCCGGTCCGACAGCGACACCGAGGTGGTGCTGGAGGCATTCCTGGAGTGGGGTGGACGAGCGGTCGACCGGTTCCGGGGTGATTTCGCCTTCGCCGTCATCGACCGGGCCACCGGCCGGGCCTACTTCGCGCGGGATCCACTCGGCGTCAAACCACTCTACTGGTCGCGACACCTCCGTCGGCTGCACGTGGCCTCCGAGATCAAGGCCCTGGTGCCGATCGGCGCTCCGATCTCGGAGTTTCCACCCGGGCAGCACGGCTGGGCCGATGCCGTCGCCGGTCCCGACCCGACGCCCTACCTCGACCTGATGCGGCTCGGCACCGATCAACCGCCCATCGTGGACCCGGACGAGGCGGTGAAGCTGGTCCGGACCGCCCTGCGGGACAGCGTCCGGGTCCGGGTGGAGACCGACCTGACCGTGGGGGTGATCCTCTCCGGGGGGTTGGACAGCGCCCTCACCCTGCTGCACGCGCGGCAGATGCACCATGACTGTGTCGCGTTCACCGTGGGGACCCCGGACAGCGAGGACCTGGCCTTCGCCCGCCGCCTCGCCATCGACCTCGGCATCCACCACGAGGTGATCGAGCTGCGTCCGCAGGACATCCGACTCGACGACATCCGCGAGGCGGTCCGGATGTCGGAACTGACCGAGTACGGAGACATCATCAACGCGGTGGTCTCGGTGCCGCTGTTCCGACGGGTCCGGGAACTCGGTGTCCGGGTGGTGCTCACCGGCGATGGGTCCGATGAACTGTTCGGCGGGTATCCGATGTACCACCAGGTCGGGCCGACCGAGGCGCGTCGGCTGTTCCTACACAAGATCCGTAACCTGTGCCGTACCGAGCTGCAACGGGTCGATCGGACCAGCCTGGGTCAGGGCGTGGAGGCCCGGGTGCCCTTTCTCGACCTCTCCCTGGTCGAGCTGGCCATGCGTCTGCCGGTCGGGCTCAAGCTGCGTAACGGGCAGGAGAAGTGGATCCTCCGCGAGGCCTTCGCCGACCTGTTGCCGGACTACATCCGCCAGCGCCCGAAGAACCCGATGTCGTACTCGTCCGGGCTGCATGAGCGGGCCCGCCTCTACAAGCCGCTCTTCGCCCGGTTGCACCGGTCGTTCGGCTACCACCTGATGGAGCCGGTACGGCGGGACTTCGACACCGTGCTGATGGGCTGCGACCACGATCTTGACCGGGCGATCGCTGAGGGGGCGGCCCGACCCGACTACACCGCTTTTGAGCACGCCCGTGATCTGGCCGGTGCGGTGCGCTGGAACGTCGGGCCGGTGCTTCGCCGGCTCACCGGGGCCGCCCGACCCGGATAGCCCGGCCACCGGGAACGTTCCGCCCGAGCCGACCGGGGTCCGGATACCCGACCCGGGCCCGACTACGGGCCATGCTCGCCGTCGAAGCGGTGGTGATCGCCCTGGTCGGGGCGCTGCTCGGTCGGTCGTGCGGGCCATCGGCGGCGAGTAACACCGTGAGCAGACCTCGCGGGCGGTGCCTGTTGCGGAGGTGTCAGCCCTCCGCGCCGGGATCGATCGGTTCTGTGTTGGACGGCGACGGTGGTGGGGCGGTCGGCTCGTTGACATCTGGGCTCGGGCTCGGGTCAACGCTGGGGTCTGTCGTTGGTTCCGGGTCCGGTTCGGCGCTCGCCGAGGCGGTCGGGGTTGGCGAGGTGGGCGAGGCCGATTCGACCGGAACGACCGGCCAGTCATTCGGTGGGTACTGGTCGCCGTCCTCAACCGAGGCCGACGGTTCGGCTGTGGGCGCGACGGTCGGGGAGGGCGTCGGCCGGTCCCGGACCGACGAGCCGGGGTTGTGTTTGAAAGCGAGGGTGGCCGCGAGACCGGCGGTGGCGATCGCCACCACGGCGGCGATACCGATCAGGGCGGCCAATCCCCGGCGCCGGTCGGGCGCGGCGGTTGCCTCGACGAGCACCGGATTGTCGGTCAGGGTGGAGGGTCTGTCGGTGTCATCGTCGGCTGCCGTGGTCATCCCTGGCGGCGGCGTCCCGACCGGGTCGCCCCCGTCGGGCAGGTCCGCTGCCGCGTTCCGGACCGCCTCGGCGAACGCCTCGGCGCTCGGATAGCGTTCGTCCGGGTCCTTGGCCAGAGCTCGCATGATCACGGCAGCGACCGGCGCCGGCACGTCATCGGGGAGCGTGGGCGGCTCGTCCTGCAGTTGCTTGACCGCGACTTCCAAGGAGGTGTTCCCGCGGAACGGGGTCTGCCCGGCCAAACAGTGATAGGCCACGGCGCCGAGCGCGTAGATGTCGGTGGCACCCGAAACCGGTCGGCCGGCGGCCTGCTCCGGGGCCATGTAAAGGGCGGTGCCCGGCACCTGGTTGGCGCTGGTGATGCCGGTAGCGGCGGCCGAACGGGCCACCCCGAAGTCGACGAGCACGACGGTGCCATCCGATTGCACCAGCAAATTGCTCGGTTTCACGTCGCGGTGCACGATACCGGCCAGATGGGCGGCCTGCAGCGCTTGCGCGGCCTGCGCGATCAGGGGCATCGTCGTGGCCGCGCCCAACCGGCCCTGTTCGGTGATCCGCCGGGAGAGCGGTTCACCATCGACGTACTCCATGACCAGGTAGTCGGCCCGGCCCCCGGTGTCGAGATCGTCCTCGCCGCTGTCGTAGACCTGCACGATCCCGGGGTGACGCAGGGCGGCCATCATCTGGGCCTCGGCGCGGAACCGGGCGATGAAGTCGGGGTCGGAGACCAGCGCGGGCAGCAGCACCTTGACCGCGACCCGCCGGCTGAGCACCGTATCGGTCGCCCGCCACACGTCGCCCATGCCGCCGGTGGCGATCCGTTCGTCAAGCCGGTAGCGACCGCTGAGCACGACTCCGGAATGCAACACGACTCCCACCGTACCGAGCGTGTCGAACCGCGTCGCACGCGCGGGCGCACACCGCGATTGCGTCGTGGAAATCGGGGTATGACGGACCGTCCGACCGAAAGGAGGATCGCGCGGTGATGCCGCCGGACCTGGACAGTGTGACCGTGTTGCGCGAGGTGCGCGACGCGGAGGGCTATCTCGCGAAGATCTGCTTCAAGACCGGGCCGCCCAAACTCACCGGCGTTGAACTGGAATGGACCGTACATGACGCCGTTGACCCGGCCCGGCCGGTCGACGTGGACCGGCTGCGGCTCGCCCTCGGCACGCACACTCCGACGACCCTCCAGATCGGCAGCGCCGCCGCCCCGTTGCCCCACCGCGGCACGGTCAGCGTCGAACCCGGTGGCCAGGTGGAAATCTCCACCGCCCCGCACCGATCGCTTGGCACGCTGCACCGAGACACCAGTGCCGAGATCGATTACCTCACCGACCTGCTGGCCGCTGCCGGTCTGCGGCTCGGCGACAGCGGAATCGACCCGTACCGGTGGCCACGTTCAGTGGTCCACACCCCTCGTTACCGGGCAATGCGGCATGCCTTCGACCGACGGGGACCGGCCGGTCGCACCATGATGTGCAGCACCGCCAGTCTGCAGGTCTGCCTCGACGCGGGGACCTCAGCTCAGGTCGGCGACCGGTGGGCCGCCGTGCACGCGTTCGGCCCGCCGTTACTCGCCGCCTTCGCCACCGCCGGCCGGCACGCTGGTCGCGATACCGGCTGGGCGTCCGCCCGGATGGCAGCCTGGCAGAACCTCGATCCGGACCGGACCCGCCCGGTCTGGTCGGCGGCGCCCGGTCGGTCCGAGCCCTGCGTCGCCTGGACGGCCTACGCGCTGGCCGCGCCGCTGCTCTGCGTACGACGCGAGGACGGCGACTGGACCGCTCCGACCGGAGTGACCTTCCGGGACTGGCTCGACGGCGCGTTACCCCGGCCACCCACCACCGACGACCTCGACTATCACCTGAGCACACTTTTTCCACCGGTACGCCCCCGCGGCTACCTGGAGATCCGCTACCTGGATGCCCAGCCGGCCGGGGAGTGGATCGCCCCGGTCGGCGTGCTCGCCGCGTTGCTCAGCGATGACGTGACGGTGGGCGCCGCCCGCGAAATCTGCCAGCCGGTGGCCGACCGGTGGCGCGATGCGGCCCACCGGGGCCTGGCCGATCCGGTGCTGGCCAACACGGCCGGTGCCCTGCTCGACCTGGCGGTGCGGGCCCTGGACCGTACCGACCTGCCAGCCGCCACCCGGGAGCGGATCGGCCAGATCGTGACGCGGCGGCTGGCTGCTGCGGGAAAGGACCAGCCATGACGGAGGTATGGCAGCAGACCGTTCCGGCCGAGCAGCTACGCGCTCGGATCGCCGGTGAGCTGGCACGTACCCGGGCCCGCAGCGCCCTGCTCACCGAGGCGGTCGACGATGCCGACCTGACCTGTCAGCACTCGCCGATCATGTCGCCCCTGGTCTGGGACCTCGCGCACGTCGGCAACCAGGAGGAGCTGTGGCTGGTCCGCGACGTCGGCGGGCGGGAACCGGTCCGCCGCGATATCGACGACCTGTACGACGCGTTCAAACATCCCCGCCCGGACCGGCCCGCGCTGCCATTGTTATCACCGACCGAGGCCCGCGGCTACCTGGCCACGGTCCGCGACAAGGTGCTCGACCTGCTCGACGGGATCAGCTTCGACGGGCGGCGACTGGTCACCGACGGCTTCGCGTTCGGCATGATCGTCCAGCACGAGCAGCAGCACGACGAGACCATGCTCGCCACCCACCAACTCCGCGACGGTCCGCCGGTGCTCGCCGCGCCAGCACCGCCAGCCTCGGCCGGAGCGGTCGGTGGCGAGGTGCTGATCCCGGGCGGCCCGTTCACCATGGGCACCTCGACCGACCCGTGGGCGCTGGACAACGAACGCCCCGGACACGTCGTCGACGTACCGGCGTTCGTCATCGACGCCGCGCCGGTGACCAACGGGGGATACCTCGCCTTCGTCTCCGACGGCGGCTACGACGAGCCGCGCTGGTGGAGCGAACCGGGCTGGCGACATCGGCGCTCAGCCGGGCTGCGGGCCCCCCTGCACTGGCGACACGACGGCGTCAACTGGGGCTACCGGCGCTTCGGCCGGTACGCCCGGCTGATCCTGGACGAGCCGGTGGTACACGTCAGCTACTACGAGGCCGAGGCGTACGCGGCCTGGGCCGGCAAGCGGCTGCCCACCGAGATCGAATGGGAGAAGGCGGCCCGCTGGGATCCGGCCACCGGCCGGTCCCGCCGTTACCCGTGGGGTGACCAGGATCCGACACCACAGCACGCCAACCTCGGCCAGCGGCACCTGGCGCCGGCCCCGGCCGGGGCATACCCGGCCGGGGCATCGCCGCTCGGCGTGCACCAACTCATCGGTGACGTGTGGGAGTGGACCTCCAGCGGCTTCTACGGCTATCCCGGATTCGCTGCCTTCCCGTACCGGGAGTATTCGGAGGTCTTCTTCGGCGACGAGTACCGGATGCTGCGCGGCGGATCGTTCGGCACCGACCGGACCGCTTGCCGGGGCACGTTCCGCAACTGGGACCTGCCGATCCGCCGCCAGATCTTCAGCGGCTTCCGCTGCGCCCGCGATGCGCGCCCAATGAGGTTGCGTCATGACCGTAACCACTGAGCGGCCGGCGAGACGGGTCAGCTGATGTGTCGGCACCTGGCCTACCTCGGGCCGCCACTGCCCCTGGCCGCCCTGCTCTTCGACCCGCCACACTCACTGGCCCGACAATGCTGGGCGCCCCGGGACATGCGCGGCGGTGGCACCGTGAACGCGGACGGCTTCGGGATCGGCTGGTACGGCGCAGCCGACGACGAACCGCTGCGCTACCGACGAGCCGGTCCACTCTGGACTGATCCGACGCTGCCGGCCCTGGCCGCCGCGACCACGGCCGGCGCGGTGCTCGCCGCGGTTCGCTCGGCCACCGTCGGCATGCCGGTCACCGAACAGGCGGCGGCGCCGTTCGCCGAAGGACAGTGGCTGTTCAGCCTCAACGGCGCGGTGCTCGGCTGGCCGGACACGCTGGTGCCGCTCGCCGCCGGGCTGCCCACCCGGGACCTGCTCACCCTGGACGCGCCGACCGACGCGGCGGTGGCCTGGGCGCTGGTCCGACACCGGCTGCGGGCCGGCGCCAGCGGAGTCGACTCGATCGTCGAAACCGTCCGGGCGATCGCCGCCGCCGCCCCCGGGTCCCGGCTGAACCTGCTGCTCACCGATGGCCGTACCGCTGTGGCCAGCGCCGTCGGGCATGCGCTGTCGGCGCGGACCGGGGCCGACTCGGTGCTGATCTGCTCGGAGCCGCTCGACGACACCGCCGGCTGGACAGCAGTGCCGGACGAGCATCTGGTGCTCGCCACGGCACAGTCCCTGGAATTCCGACCGATCAAGGAGTACGAGTGACCGCCGACGCGCTGGAAATCTGCCTGGAAGAGCGGGACCTCGCCCGAGCGTTGCGCCACGATGTGCGGACCGGGTTGACCGCTGAGCCGAAATGGCTGCCGCCGAAGTGGTTCTACGACGCGCGGGGCAGTGTCCTCTTCGAGGAGATCACCCGTTTGCCGGAGTACTACCCGACCCGTACCGAACGGGCCATCCTGAGCGCGCGAGCCGGGGAGATAGCCCAGCTCACCGGCGCGAAAACGTTGATCGAGCTCGGTTCGGGCTCGTCTGAGAAGACCCGACTGCTGCTCGACGCCCTCGCCGCGCGGGGCGGGCTGGGCACCTTCGTACCGTTGGACGTGTCGCTCAGTGCGCTGAACCAGTCCACCGCGGAGATCGCCGCCGACTACCCGGGGTTGCGGGTCCGGGGAATCGTCGGCGATTTCACCCGGCACCTCGACCGGCTGCCGACTGGCGGCGGCCGGCTGGTGGTATTCCTCGGCGGCACGATCGGCAACCTGCTCCCAGACGAGCGGGCGGCGTTCCTGCGCGCCATGCGCGCCACCCTGGAAACCGGCGATTGGCTGCTTGCTCGGCGCGGACCTGGTCAAGGATCCCGCCATGTTGGTGCCGGCCTACGACGACGCGGCCGGAGTGACCGCCGAGTTCAACCGCAACGTGCTGCGGGTGGTCAACCGGGAGTTGGGCGCGGACTTCGAACCGGCGGCGTTCGAACACGTCGCGCTCTGGGATCCGGAGCACGAGTGGATCGAGATGCGGCTGCGGGCCCAACGGCCAATGCGGGTACGGGTGGCCGATCTCGAACTGGATGTTGACTTCGCCGAAGGGGAGGAGCTGCGGACCGAGATTTCGGCGAAGTTCCGCCGGGAGGGGCTCGAGGCGGAACTGGCCGGCGCCGGGTTCGCCGTGCGGGCCTGGTGGACCGACGAGCGGAAGCTATTTTCGGTCACCCTGACCCAGGTGGCCTGATCGCCCCGATCTGGTCGACGTCCGAGTAGGGATGGAGAATGCGAAGTCCGCCTGGCCGAGCCCCTTTGCGGTCGCACCGGCCGGCGGCGGGGACTGCGCTGCCCCGCCGCCGTACCGGATCACTGGGTGAGTTCGGCGACCTGCTCGGCGGTGAGCCGCTCTGGGTCGGTGGGCGTGAGGCTCTGCGTCATCGCACGGGCCGGCGGGTTCAGCGGACGGCGCCAGTGCCAGTCGGTCACCGCCTGGTACGCGGCGACGACCGACAGCAGTCGATCTTCGCCGTACGGCAACCCACCGAGGATGGTGCCGATCGGTACGCCAGCGTTGGTGAACCCGATCGGAAAGCCGATCTCCGGCAGGCCGAGGATGTCGAACGGGACCGGGCCCGGTCTGCACCACCACGTCGCAGGCGTCGAAGACCTGGTTCAGCACCCGCTCCATCAGCAGGAGCTTGGCCCGCTGACCGGTGATGAACTCGTTACCGCCCATCAGCGCGCCCTGCAGCCAACTGGTCACCGTGACTCCGAAGCCGCGCAGGTCGGTGCGGAGATACGGCATGAACGGCTCGCTGCGCTCCGGCAACCGGATGTTGTTGAAGACGGTGCCGGTGAGCTGGTCCCACCCTTCGGGCAGCGATACGTCCACCAGCGTGGCGCCCGGGATTTCGGCAAGTTTCGCCAGGTATGCCTGCCGGGCCAGTGCGGTGGCCGAGGTGCCGTTGGTGAACCCGGGTAGCACACCGATCCGGGTCTTCCAGCGCAGCTTGAGCTTCTTCCCCTGATACACCGGGGTGGCCGCGTCGATCAGCTTGGGTACCTCGGGCAGTCCCTGGCTGCGCGGGTCGGCCGGGTCCTCACCGGCCATCGCGGTCAGCATGATCGCCGCGTCCTTGGCGTCGCGGGCCAGCGGGCCGGGGTGGTCCCGGGTGTAGGTGAGCGGGATGATGCCGGCCAGCGAGACCCGGCCCATCGTCGGCTTCAGGCCGGTCAGGTTCTGCGCATTGGCAGGGGAGGTGATCGAGCCGCCGGTCTGGGTGCCGGTGCCGGCGGTGACGAGCCGGCCGGCTACCGCTGTCGCGGTGCCGGTGGAGGAGCCGCCGGGGTCGGTGTTGCGATTGGTCGGCGTCCAGGCGTTCACCGTGGTGATCACGCCAGCCGGCGTGGTGGCCCGGGTGGTGGCCAGCGGTCCCATCTGGGTCTTGCCGAGCAACAACGCGCCGTTGGCCTTGAGTTTCGCCACCGCGGTCGCATCGTACGGCGGCAGGAAATCCTTGAACAGGTAGGAGTTCGCGGTGGTCGGCACCCCCTCGGTGTAGTAGTTGTCCTTGATGGCCAGCGGGATGCCGTGCAGCGCTCCCCGGCGCGGTTGGCGGGCGGCGGCTCGGGCCGCCGCGATCGCCTGGTCGGCGAGGACCACGTTGAATGCCTGGTAGGTGCCCTCGTACGCGGTGATTCGAGCCAGGTACGCCTCGACCAACTGTTCCGGGGTGAGTTTGCCGGCGCGGATCAACCAGGCCGCCTCGGCGATGGTCAGTTCGGTCGGGTCGGCCAGCGCCTCCGGCCGGGGTTTGACGTAGGCATTCGCCCGGTCCAGTGCCGGGTTCCACACGGTGGTCCCACCGCTGGGGGCCAGGGTGCTGGTCGCCTGCGCTATCGAGGGCAGGGCGATGGTGGTGCCCGCGGCGGAGGCTGCGGCCAACGCGGCGGCGCGGGCCAGGAACGCCCGGCGGTCGACTGTACGGTCCAGGGGTTCGAGGGTCATGCCTTCCGCCATTCGGTGCTGTTCGCAGGGGTAGAGGATCGGCGCGGGCTGCTGCTGGGACAGCGCCTTCGCGATGGCCGGGTCGGTCCCGGCGGGTACGGGGGGCTGGTATGCGGCGAGTGTGGTGACCGTGCCGCGCATGAAGGAACGCAGCGAGGCGAGGACCGAGTCCCGCCCCGGCGTTCCGGTCACCGGGTCGGCGGCAGTGCCGGCCGGAAGCTGATTGAGGTCGATGCCGAGGGTGGCGAGCCGGGCGCGGATCAGGACGTCCAACTCGGCATCGGTGGGTGGGGTGGGTGCCATGGTGCTCCTCGGGGTTGGAACTCAGTGGCCGTACGCCGAAGTGCTTAGGGGCGGCGTGGCCGGATGTCTTCGACGGTGTGCCGGTGCGTCGGATCTGGACCGCATGGTTGGTCCAGGTACGCGTATCTAGCCGGGATGGACTTTGGACGGTCGTGGATCAGGCGTCGCCTGCGCAGCCTAAGATCAACTTCGGCTGTCCGGCAAGGCATCTGGCGGTCCGATCCTGAGCACCTCATTAAAGGGTGTGGCCGGGCGGACAGTCGAACTCCGCGGGCGGAACGTCTGGTCGTCCGAGCAGTAGCTAGCCCTGAGGGTCGTATCTTTTGGATGCTCTGGGACGAAGCATGCACTGAGGCATGCAAACTTTTACACATGGACCTCTACCTTTTACTCGATCGTGCAGTTAAGGTCGGTCCACAAGTGAAAGTGCGACGGGTGGGAGGCGGCGTTGCGGCAGCGGTCCATCGCCGGATGGCGGGTCAAAATGCCAGCCCGCATGCCGCGAGCGGCGCGCGGGAGCCTCTGCGGCTCGTCGATTGACCAGGTGGGCAGATCGCTGGAGTCCGGATCATGAGTGCACCCGCCGACGACCCGCTGCTGCGGATGAGTGGCATTGAGAAGTCCTTCCTCGGGGCGCGGGTGCTGCACGGTGTCGACCTGTCCCTGCGCGCCGGTGAGGTCCACGCGCTGCTCGGGGAGAACGGAGCGGGAAAGTCGACCCTGATGAAGGTGCTGGCCGGTGTCCATCCGGCTGATGCCGGCCGGATCGAGCTGGCCGGTAGCGAGGTCGCCTTCGAGCACCCGCTGCAGGCGCAACAGGCCGGGGTGTCCACCGTCTTCCAGGAGTTCAATCTCCTCCCGGAGCGCACCATCGCCGAGAACGTCTACCTCGGCCGGGAGCCACGCAAACGTGGGCTGGTCGATGGACGCCGCATGGCGGCCGACACCGGCGACCTGCTGGCGGATCTGGGCGTCACCGGTATCTCCCCGAACGCCCGGGTCCGGTCGTTGTCGATCGCCCAGCAGCAGATCGTTGAGATCGTCAAGGCGTTGTCGTACGAAGCCCGCATCATCTGCATGGATGAGCCGACCGCGGCGCTGGCTGGCCGGGAGGTTGAGCTGCTGTACGGGCTCGTGCGGCGACTGCGCGAACGTGGCGTCTCGATCCTCTACGTATCGCACCGGCTCACCGAGATCTTTGATCTCTGTGACCGCATCACCGTGCTCAAGGACGGCCATCTGGTCGACACGGTGCAGACCACGGACACCACCCCCGAGCATCTCGTCCGGATGATGGTCGGTCGCCCGATCTCCAGTTTCTTCCCGGACAAACTCGACGGCACGGTGGTTGGCCCGCCCCGGCTGGAAGTAGCCGGCGGCGGAAACGACCAACTGGACGGCATTGACCTGCGGGCCCGCAGGGGCGAGATCTTGGGCCTGGCCGGACTGCAGGGCAGTGGCCGTACGGAGATCGCGCACGCCCTGTTCGGTATCGCTCCCTTCACCCGCGGCGAGGTACGTGTGGATGGTGTCCCGGTCGCGCTGCGCTCGCCCCGCCACGCCATTCGTGCCGGGCTCGCACTGGTCAGCGAGGACCGGAAAACTGAGGGACTGGCGCTGAACCAGTCGGTGCAGGCGAACTGCCGACTCGTCCTGGATGCGGTGCTGCCGCGTGCGGCCAACCGTCTCGCGCGGCGGATCCCGGAGATCGTGTCCTCCCTGGCCCTGGTGTCGCGCGGCGCCGACCAGGAGGTGCGGTTTCCTTCCGGAGGGAACCAGCAGAAGGTCGTGTTGGCCAAGTGGTTGGCCATCAACCCGGCGGTCATTGTGCTCGACGAGCCCACCCGAGGTATCGACGTCGGCGCCAAGCGTGCGGTCTATTCGCTGATGCGGGACCTCGCGGCGGCCGGGGTCGCGATCGTGATGATCTCCTCGGAACTGCCCGAACTCCTCGGCATGGCTGATCGCATCCTCGTCATGAACGACGGACGGGTGCACGGCGAGCTGCCCGGCGGCGCGAGTGAGGAAGCGGTTATCGCCCTGGCCACCGGACAGTCGATCACGGAAGCAGCGCGATGAAGATCCTTGACCCGAGCGCCGGCCGGTTCCGGTACCGGAAGCTGAACACCACCGCCCTGGTGTACCTCGCGATGGCGGGCATCCTGCTGATGGGCGCGCTACTCGTCGCCTGGCGGGGCGGCAACCTGTTCAGCAATGCGAATCTCACCTATATGTTGACCCGCTCCAGCCTGCTGGGGTTCGTCGCGATCGGCCAGACGCTTGTCATTCTGTGTCGATCCCTCGACCTGTCGGTGGGTTACGTGGTGGCGTTGTCCAGCCTGGTGGCCGCCACCACCATGGCCGGTGATCCCAGCCGGATCCCGCTGGCTATCGTCGCGGTCGTCGCGATGGCCGCGTTGATCGGGCTGGTCAACGGCCTGGTGATTACCAAGCTCAAGGTCAACGCGTTCATCGCCACGCTGGGCGTAGGGTTGATCATCAAGGGCTACCTGGACACCCAGTATCGGGGCCCGGCGGGCATGGTGCCCCAGGCATTCCAGGCGTTCGGATACACCAGGGTCGGCTTCGTTCCACTGTCCACCATGGTCATGCTGGCGGTCGCGGTTGCCGGGATCTTCTTCCTGCGCCGAACCCGAACGGGCTATCACATGTATGCCGTCGGCGGTGATCGCGAAGTCGCCTGGGTGTCGGGAGTGCGCGCAGACCGTACGATCATCGCCGCACACTGCCTCTGCGCGATTGGCGCGGGCCTCGCCGGCCTGCTGGTCGCGGCCCGGTTCGGCACCGGTAGCGCACTGGTCTACGACTCCGGTTACGACCTGGAGTCGATCGCCGCGGTGGTGCTCGGCGGAACATATCTGCTCGGCGGCCGTGGTGGTATCGCCGGAACCGTTGCGGGCGTACTGATCCTGTCGGTGCTCGACACGGTCTTCAACGTCCTCGCGGTCGATCCATTCTTCAAGAACGTCCTACGCGGTGTGATCATCATCGTCGCGGTGGCGATCTATGCGCGTGGCCAGCGCAGCGGGAAAACCAGCCGGGTCCGCTTCGCCGGTGGCGCCGAGACCACCAAAAACCCGGCACCGGCCGCACCGGTTCCCGCTCATCAAGGGGGTGCACAGTGACAACGCCCGTGCCGCGGCGCGCTGGCGCCGGTCGGAGAATGCTGGGGTCGGTGGCGCGACTTTTCAGCGGCGGCAGCGGCACCGTCGTTGCCCTGCTGATCATCATTTTCGCCGCCATAATTTCCCTCAACCCGGCCTTTGCCGAGCCGCCGTCGCTGATGGCGTTCGTCAAGAAGACCGCGCCGCTGGTCATTCTGGCGATCGGGCAGTACTTCGTCGTTGTCTCCGGCGAGTTTGACCTCTCGGTCGGCTCACTGGTCGGCGCGCAGGTGGTGATCGCCGCCCTACTGATCGACGGTGACGAGAGCCGGACCATCCCGGTGATCCTGCTGATGCTGATTTTTGGCGCCCTGGTCGGTTTGATCAACGGGCTCATCACGACTGTGCTCAAAGTACCCTCGATCATCACCACGCTCGGCATGATGCTGGTCCTTTACGGGGCGATCCGGCTGTTGACCGGTGGTGCCCCCACCGGTGCGCTCTCCGACGGGTTCCGCCTGGCTGGACGGCACGGCATCGACAACGTGCCCTTCATCGGCCAGTTGCCCTGGGCGCTGCTGATCCTGCTCGCCCTGGGTGGCGGCGCGATCCTGTTGATGCGATCGCCGTACGGCCGGACTCTCGTCGCCGTCGGTGACAACGAGAAGGCCGCGGCTTTCTCGGGAGCCAGGGTGTGGCGGGTACGCACCATCGCGTTCGTGCTGTCCGGGGTAGCGGCGACGATCGCCGGAATCCTGATCGGCGGTTTCGCGGGTGTCACCGCCCAGGTGGGCCAGGGCCTGGAGTTCGTGGCCATCACCGCAGTCGTCCTCGGTGGCGTGGTGCTCGGCGGCGGACGGGGTGTGGTCGCCGCCGCCATGGCCGGCGCGCTCACCATCGAAGCCCTCTTCACCCTCTTCAGCCAACTGCACCTCCCTTCGACCCTGCGACCGACCGCGCAGGGTCTGATCATCATCGCCGCAGTGGCCTACGCCTCGAGAGAGCGCGGACGCCGCCGACGAGCTGAAAAAAGCCAAGTGACCCACCACAGCAAGGTGGTTCCTTCCTAGGAGGAGACCAATGCGTTGGTTACGGACAACGGCAGCGGGCATCGCCGTCATGGGATTGATGCTCACGGCCTGTACGACCGACGAGGCCGGTCCTGATACCGGTCCGAAGCAGACCGCTGACGGCCAGTGGTTTGTCCGCGCCGACTACGATCGGCAGCTGGCCCAGCGGAGCAAGACTCCGGAGGGCCCGGCCGACCAGCCCTGGCTGCAAGCCATCGATCCGACCTGGGTCGACACCGCGAAGTTCGCGGGCAAGGAGGCCCCCACGCTCTGCTTCTCCAATGCCTCGATCAGTAATCCATGGCGGGTCACCGGCTGGATTACCATGCAACAGCAGGTTGAGGTTCTGAAGAAGTCCGGGGCCATCGGGGCGTTCAAGTCATCTGATGCCGCAGACGATGACAACCGGCAAATCTCTGACATTCAGGCCTTTGTCGATGCCGGCGACTGCCATGCTCTGATCATCTCGCCCTCCACCACCGCCACGCTGACGCCGGCTGTGCAGGCCGCTTGTGACAGCGGGATGCCGGTCATCGTCTTCGACCGCGGTGTGAACACTGACTGCGCGGTGACCTTTATCCACCCCATCGGTGGTTATGCCTACGGTGCCGACGGCGCCGAGTTCCTAACGGAGAAGCTGAAGCCGGGCTCGAAGGTGCTGGCGCTGCGGATCCTGCCTGGTGTCGACGTTCTTGAGCACCGGTGGGCCGCGGCACAGGAGGTCTTCCGCGCCAGCAAGCTTGAGGTGCTGGGGGATGAGTTCACCGGTGGCGACGGGGCGAAGATCAAGGATCTGGTCACCCAGTATCTGCAGCGCGGGGATGTAGATGGCATCTGGATGGACGCCGGAGACGGTGCGGTGGCCGCGCTGGAGGCCTTCGAGGACGCCGGGAAGGACTATCCAGTCATGATCGGTGAAGACGAGCTGTCGTTTATGCGCGCCTGGAAGAAGACCGGCGTTACCGCACTGGCTCCGGTCTACTCGAACTTCCAGTGGCGTACGGCCGTGCTGGCCGCGGTGATGATCCTCAAGGGCGAGAAGGTGCCGGCCGAGTGGGTGCTTCCGCAGGCGCCGATCACCGCAGCCGACCGGGACGACTTCCTGACCCGCAACGCCGAGATGCCGAGCCTGCACTACGCGAAGTTCGGCGGAGAAGACCTGCCCGGTTACCCCGACGCATGGCGTAAGCGATAAACAACGATTCCCAAGATCTGTGACCGCCAGGTCGAGATCTAGCCGGTAACACCGAGGTCGCTCGGCCTCGGTGTTACCGCGGATCGTCACGGGAGGAGAGCGAGTATGCGATACCCGCTGGGAGTCAACACCTGGGTCTGGACGTCGCCGTTGACCGACGACGCCTTGGCGAAGATCGCACCCAGGGTACGTGACTGGGGCTTCGACGTCATCGAGCTGCCAGTCGAGGCGCCCGGTGACTGGGATCCCGCGCGCGCCTCCCGCTTGCTGACCGATCTGGGCCTTACTGCCAGTGTCGTACTCGTCATGGGGCCGGGACGCGAGTTGGTCGGGGCGGACCGGACCACCGTCACCGCCACTCAGGACTACCTGCGGCACGTTGTGGAGGTCGCCAAGACGGTGGACTCGAAGGTGATCGTCGGCCCCGCCTACGCCTCGGTGGGACGCACCTGGCGAATGACGGATGACGAGCGCGGCCGGCACTACGAAGAGCTGCGGGAACATCTGCGGCCGGTCGTCGACTACGCCGTTACGGCTGGGGTGACGGTTGCCGTAGAACCGCTCAATCGGTACGAGACCAGCCTGCTCAACACCGTCGACCAGGCGTTGGAAGCGTTGGACGGACTACCCGAGCAGGGCTGTGGCCTTGCCCTGGACATTTACCACCTGAACATCGAGGAGCAGAACATCCCGGCCGCTGTTCGCCGGGCCGGCCACCGGATCGCCGCCGTGCAGGTATGCGCGAATGACCGAGGTGCGCCCGGAGCAGATCACCTCGACTGGCCGGCGATCCTGCGGGCGCTGACGGACACCGGCTACACCGGACCGTTGGTGATCGAGTCGTTCACCGCCGAAAACGCCACCATCGCCACGGCCGCGTCGATCTGGCGACCGTTGGCGGATAGCCAGGACACCATCGCCATCGATGGCCTGGCCTTCCTGAAGGAGGTGATGCCGCAGCTCAACCTTGGTTAGCGATCAGGTCCTGTTCATTTCATAGCTATCCCGTCCACTGGCGCCGGCACGCCTCTCGTTGGACAGCTTCTGATGAGTTCGTCCGTCGTTCCCTTGGAGGGACACCCCGTGAATGTACTGAAACGGCCCCGCTGGGGCCGGCTCCTTGCGGTGCCGCTCGCGGCTTCCTTAGCACTCACTGCCCTCGTCGCCGGCCCGGTGAAGGCCCATGAGGGTCATCTCCACCCCAAGCACGTTCTGATCTTCACCAAGACCACGCAGTTCCGGCACACCGAGGCCATCGTGCAGGGTACGCCCGCGCTGCAGGCGGCCTTTGCCAAGGCGGACATCACCTCGGAGCACTCCGAGGATTCGTCCCTCTTCAACGATGAGGACCTCAAGCGCTTCGACGCGCTGGTGATGTTCCAGGCCTCCGGCGACCCCTGGAGCGCGGCGGAGAAGGCCGCCCTGGAGCGGTACCAGCAGCGTGGTGGAGGAATTGTCGCAATCCACAATGCCGCGGACATGCGCGGTAACTATCAGTGGTGGGACAAGCTGATCGGGTCGCTCATGCCCGGCCACGCGGCGACCGGGAACAGCCCGGGTCTGCCCGGCACCGTGCGGGTGGAGGATCAGACGCACGCCTCCACGACCCACCTGCCGCAGCGGTGGAACCGCGCCGACGAGTGGTACAACTTCTCGACCAACGTACGCGGCACCGCGCATGTGCTGGCCACCATGGACGAGACCACCTACGCCCCGGGTGGCAACGCCCAGGGCTACGACCACCCGATCTCCTGGTGCAAGCCGTACGACGGAGGCCGTGCCTGGGTCACCGCGATGGGCCACTTCGGGGCGCACTACACGCAGGAGCCGAACTTCGTCCAGCACATCGTCGGCGGCGTGCAGTGGGCCGCCGGTCAGGTCGAAAGCGACTGCGGCGCGACGGTCTGGAGCGAATTCGAGAAGGTCTCGCTCGATCGGAACACCAGTGCGCCGTTCGCGCTCGACATCGCCCCGGACGGGCGGGTGTTCTACACCGAGCTGGTTCGTGGTGAGATCCGGGTCTACGACCCGACCACTCACCGCACCTCCACCGCGATCACCATCCCGGTGTACTCCGGCGGCGAGGACGGCCTGCTCGGGATCGCCCTTGACCCCGACTTCGCGAGCAATGGCCACCTGTTCGTGTACTACGCGCCGGCCAGCCCGAACGACACCGATCCGGCGAACTTCTTCAGCCGGGTGTCCCGCTTCACCGTCAAGTCCGACTCCACCATCGACCCCGCGTCGGAGAAGCTGATCCTGGAGGTGCCCGCGCGCCGGCTGCCCGACGAGCCGGGCCACACCGGTGGCGGGCTGGCCTTCGGCCCCGACCGGAACTTGTATCTGTCCGTCGGTGACGACGTGAACCCGCACTCCGAGCCGTCCGGTGGCTATGCCCCGCTGTCGACCCGGCCGGGAACCTTCCACGACGCCCGGGAGACCTCGGCGAACAGCAACGACCTGCGCGGGAAGCTGCTGCGGATCAAGCCTAAGGCCGACGGCGGCTACTCGATCCCCGAGGGGAACATGTTCCCCCCGGGCACCCCGAAAACCCGCCCGGAGATCTACGCGATGGGGTTCCGCAACCCGTTCCGCTTCTCCATCGACCCGAAGACCGGCTGGATCGGAATGGCCGACTACTCGCCGGACTCAGGAACGGACAACCCCAACCGGGGCCCGGCCGGCATCAGCGAGTGGAACCTGATCAAGGAACCTGGCTTCTACGGCTGGCCACTGTGCATGGGCCCGAACCTGCCGTTCCGCAATGTTGACTACACGACCAGCCCGGTGACGGTCGGCGACTACTTCGACTGCGCCAAGCCGGTCAACGACTCACCGCGTAACACCGGATTGCGGGATCTTCCTCCGGCGAAGGCGCCGCAGATGTACTACGGCTACCGGACCTCCTCGGTGCCGGCGGTCATCCCGGCCGGTGGTGGCCTGGCCCCGATGGGCGGTCCCTTCTACGACTTCGACGAAGCGCTCAAATCAGACACCAAGTTCCCCGAGTACTACGACAGCAAGCCGTTCTTCTACGAGTGGTCAAAGAACCGGCTCTACTCGATGACGCTGAACGGCAACGGCGACCTTGAGAAGATCAACCCGTTCCTGCCGCCGCCCAGTGGGCAATGGCGTGCCCCGATCGATTCGAAGTTCGGGCCCGACGGCTCACTGTATGTGCTCGACTGGGGTGGCGGCTTTGGCCGGCACAACCCCGACTCCGGTCTGTACCGGGTGGATTACATCTCGGGATCCCGGTCGCCGGTGGCGGCTGTGACGGCCACGCCGGATTCCGGGCAGGCCCCGCTCAAGGTTCAGTTCTCCGGTGAGAAGAGCAGCGACCCCGAGGGTGAGGTGATCACCTACGCCTGGGATTTCGACGGCGACGGCACGATCGACTCGACCGAGGTGAAACCGACCTACACGTACACCAAGAACGGGGTGTATGACGCCCGGCTCACGGTAACCGACCCGCACGGGAAAATCGGCACCACGACGATCCCGATCACCGTCGGCAACACCCGCCCCGAGGTCAAGTTCAACTACCCGCCCAACGGAGGGTTCTTCGACCTGGGCGACGTGGTGAGCTGGGATCTGTCCGTGCAGGACGCGGAAGACGCAGTGATCGACGATGCTGACATCATCATCCAGCCGGCGCTCGGCCACGATGAACATGCGCACCCGGCCGAGCCCCTGTTCGGCCGCAAGGGTTCGGTGACCACCAGCCTCGGCGGTGGCCACGCAGAGGACATGAACGTCTTCTACGTCATCGACGGTCGCTACACCGACAAGGGGGGCAGTGGCGGTATCCCGGCCCTCACCGGTTCGGACACCACCCTGCTGTACGCGAAGCGTCGCGAGGCCGAGCACTACTCGTCTGCGAAGAGCATCACGTCAGCACCCTCCAACGACATCGAGCGCAGTGGTGAGGCGATCTCGGGTCAGAACGGAGCGTGGGCGGCCTACCAGCCGGTCAACCTGTACAAGGTTGACTCGCTGACGCTGCGGGTGGCGTCGGCCGCCGCCGGCGTGGTCGAGGTACGCCGGGATGCTCCCGATGGTCCGCTGCTCGGTGCCGCGCCGGTTCCGGCCACGGGTGGCCTGACGCGCTTCGCCGACGTCACCGTCGGAGTCACCGACCCGGGCAAGAGCTTCACCCTGTACCTCGTCTTCCCCGGAGCGGGGGAGCGGCGGGTGAACTTCTTCGAGGCCAACGGCAAGGGCATCTCGACGACCACCCGGCCGGTCGTGCGGATCACCTCGCCGAAGGTGGGCGATTCGCTGGAGCCCGGTGCGATCAAGGTGACCGCGGACGCGACGGACGCGGAGAACACGATCACGAAGGTCGAGTTCTTCGCCGACGGCAAGTCCATCGGCACGGCCACCTCGGCGCCGTACAGCATCACCTGGAACGCCACGGAGAAGCGGAGGTACCAGCTCACCGCCGTGGCGATGAACAACAAGGGCCTGGCCACCACGTCCCGCATCGCTCAGGTCGAAGTTGGCAACCTCTTCGGCGACTGGCAGATGTTCAGCAACACCCGGTCGGAGTTCGATCGCCCTGACATCAACACCTGGGTGATCAATTCGGGTGGTAACAACATGTGGCAGGGGGTCGACGAGTACAGCTCGGCCTACCTGCCCGGCGTCGCTGGTGAGCAGTGGACGGCCACGGTGAAGATTGTGAGCCAGGGCAATTCGAACGGCTCTGCCAAGGCCGGTTTGATCGTCCGCAACAACATCACCCAGCCCGGGCAGTCACCGGGATATGCGGCGATGACAATCCGTCCCTCCTCGGGCTTCGAGTGGTTGCGGGACACCGGGGGCAAGGGCCAGCTCGAGGCCAGCACCGGCGCGAGCACGACCAGCTACCCGGCATGGGTACGCATCACCCGCGACGGTGCCGCGTACACCGCGTTCTGGAGCAAGGACGGAGTGAACTTCACTCAGGTCGGGAGGCCAGTGACGCTGCCGGGCGCGGCCAAGCTGCAGGACATCGGCCTGGTCGTCACCGCGCATCAGCGCGAGCGCGATGAGCAAGGTGGTGTTCACCGACTTCGTCCTCGACCAGCAAGACGCCCGAACCCGAGCCGGAGCCGGAGCCGAAGCCGGCCTGCGACCCCAACGATCCGCGTGGTGGCGATCGCAAGGTCACCGACGAGTTCGACGGTGACACACTGGATGGTTGCCGGTGGGATTCGATCGTGCGTTACGACTCGTCCAAGGTCACCATGACCGAGGGTGAACTGCGGATCCAGACCCAACCGGGCGACATCAACGGCACCGCCAACGAGAACCCGCGGAACTTCATCCTCCAGGACCTGCCGAACGGCGACTGGACCGTTGAAACGCGGTTGCAGGCGTCGATGATTCACCGCTGGCAGTTGGCCGGGCTCCTCGTGTACGAGGACGACGACAACTACGTGAAATTCGACATCGTCGCTAACAACGACCCGGCGACCGCAGCCAACCTGCGCGCCGAGCTGGTCTCCGAACGGAACGCCTCGTTCGGCAACGGCGGTAACCGCAGCATCGACCTACCCGGGACGAGCGAAGATGGCTGGTGGCATCTGCGGCTGACCCGGACCGGTAACTCCTACGAGGGCTGGATCAGCGCCGACGGCGCCAACTGGACCTCGGTGGGCGCACCGGTGACGAACAACGCGTCGATGTCGTCGGTCGGTCTGATGGCCATCGGCCCACAGCAGGAGAAGCCGGTCACGGTCGCGTTCGACTACTTCCGGCTGGCCGGCGAGGAGGTGCCGGAGCAGCCCGTGCCGGTGACCTACGAGCGGGCGATGGAGACCGTCCTGGAATACGGGGCCGCTGGGCTGCTGACCCAGAAGCAGCAGGCGGACCTGCTCCGGGAGTTGTCCAAGGCCGAGCGCATGGCGAAGCAGGGGAAGGCGCACCAGGTGCGCCAGACGTTGGTCGATTTCGTCAGGGTGGCCAACAAGGTAGGTAACGAGAAGATTCGCGCTGAGATGCTCGGAATTGCCGAGCAGTTGTTGGCCGATCTGTAAGGAGACGTCGCCGGGCGGACCAAGCGCGCGGCGGGTGTGGTGGTGGGGAGAAACCTCCTCCGCCACCACCACACCCGGTTGCGGACGACATGGTTCGCGTGGGTGACCGAGGGTCGGTGCCGGCCGCCCTCATCCCGGCGTCGGGGCAGCATCCTGCCCCGACGCCGGGAACCAGGTTCCCGGTCGGTCGCAGTACCGATCAGGATCAGCTAAGCTCGGTCCCGCGAAGGGGAGTAGCTCCCAATGTCGTGGTCGACATACTGGTGCGTTCGCGTGCCCGGCCACGCGGCCTCAGCGTGCTGAGGCGGGCGAGACCTTCGACTCAGGCTGTACGCAGCCGGGTCGAGGCCGCCCATGCCCTGACCCGGTGTCGATCGGGAAAGGGAAACATTGTCCGGATTCTTCGTTGCCCTGGCGGTCAGCTTCGGCGTTATCTTCGTAGCCGAGTTGGGCGACAAGTCGCAGCTGATCGCGTTGACCTTCGCCACCCGGTTCAAGCTGGTGCCGGTGTTGATCGGCATCACCGCTGCCACGGCCCTGGTTCATCTTGCCTCGGTGGCGATCGGGGCAGGTCTTGGAGCCGCGCTACCCACCGGCTGGATCGCGCTCGGTGCCGGGCTGGCCTTTCTTGGCTTCGGCGCCTGGACGTTACGTGGCGACTCGCTCACCGAGGAGGAGAAGCAGAAGGCCGAACGTACCGACCGATCGGCGATCATCGCAGTTTCGGTCGCCTTCTTCCTCGCTGAACTCGGTGACAAGACGATGCTGGCGACGATCACCTTGGCCACCCAGTACGGCTGGTTCGGCACCTGGTTGGGCTCCACGGTCGGCATGGTCGCCGCCGACGCGCTGGCTATCCTCGTCGGCCGGCTGCTGGGCCGTCGGCTACCGGAGAAGACCATCAAGTACGGAGCGGCGGCGCTCTTCGGCATCTGCGGCATTTGGTTGATGCTGGACGGATATCAGCAGTTGAGCTGACCATCCCCGCACGCTTTCACGTGCCCGGGGCCGGGTCCTGGTAGATGTCGGGTACACCGTCGCCGTCTTCGTCCCGGGTTTCCGCCTCACGCAGTCGCCGGTAGCCGGCGTTACGGCGGACCAGGATGACGGCGGCGAGCAGAGCGGAGGTGAGGGAGGCGACCAGCACGGCGATCTTCACGTGCTGGTCGCGTTCGCTCCCGGCACCGAAGGCGAGTTCGCCGATCAACAGCGAGACGGTGAAGCCGATGCCGGCCAGTAGGGCGAGGCCGAGCAGATCGGCCCAGCGGATGTCCCGGTCCAGTTCGGCCCGGGTGAACCTGGCGAGCAGGTAGGTGGAGCCGAAGATCCCGACCGTCTTGCCGACGATGAGGCCGGCGGCGACGCCGATCACGACCGGGTCGGTGAGGATCACGCTGGCGTTGCTGCCGATCAGGGTGACCCCGGCGGCGAAGAACGCGAAGACCGGCACCGCTAATCCGGCGGAGACCGGTCGCCACCGATGTTCGAACCGCTCGGCCAGCGAGCGCTCCTCGTTCGGGCGTTGGAGTACCGGAACGGTGAAGCCGAGCAGCACTCCGGCGACGGTGGCGTGCACTCCGGAGGCGTGCATCAGGGCCCAGGCCAGCGCACCGAGCGGGATCAGCAGCCACCACCAGGTCTTGCGCCGCTGCACCAGGAAGGCGAAGGCGGCAATCGGCAGCATGGCCGTGAGCAGCGGGGGCAGGCTGAAGTTATCGGTGTAGAAGATCGCGATGATGCCGATGGCGAACAGATCGTCGACTACGGCGAGGGTGAGCAGGAAGGCCCGTAGGCCCTGCGGCAGGTGTGAGCCGATCACGGCGAGTACGGCCAGGGCGAACGCGATGTCGGTGGCGGTGGGGATGGCCCACCCGCGCAGTGACCCACCGGCGGCGGCTGAGTTGATCGCGACGTAGATCAGGGCGGGTAACGCCATACCGCCGAGCGCCGCGACCACCGGCAGGGCCGCCCGCCGTGGATCTCGGAGCTCACCGACGGCGAACTCCCGCTTGAGCTCCAGCCCGACCACGAAGAAGAAGATGGCCAGCAGGCCGTCGGCGGCCCACTGGGCGAGGGTCAGGTCGAGGTGCAGGAGTTCGCCGCCGGACCATGGGGTGTACCGGCCCAGTGCCGCGTAGCTGGCGGACCATGGTGAGTTTGCCCAGACCAGGGCGATCACCGCGCCGATCAGGAGAAGCCCGCCGCCGAGGGTCTCGGTACGCAGGATGTCGGCGACGAATCTTGCCTCGCGCCATGAACCTCGTTGCAGGAGGCGCAGCGGAGGGGTGCGCTCGTTCGGGGGCGAGCCGCGATCGGCCATCGGGAGAGTCACCTAACGTCGCAGGACGATTCCGTAACGCCGACCAGACTTCCCGGCACACCTCCGACCATCGTAATTGGTGCAGCGCACGGGCGCGCAAGCGGCAGCCGAGGTCCAGAATTTCGGTCCATATCCGGATAGGTATCGGCCCCGTTGAGCCAAGTGTCATCACATCGGAGCGCTCTATCAACTACATTCGGTTGCGGAAGTGTTGCGACAAGTGGGAGTTTTTCGCGTTATTCCGATGTCTTGTCGGATGAGTTCCTTTCTTACATTGATCAGCCAGCGGTGCCGGAGGCTGGAGGCTGGGCCTAGTGGATCTGAATGACTATCTGCGGGTGGTGCGTCAACGCTGGTGGGTCGTGCTGGCGGCGGTGATGGCCACGCTCGGCGTCGCCGGGGTCGTGACCGTACGGGCCACACCGCAGTACGCGGCCGGGGTGACGTTCTTCGTCACCGCGCCGAGCCAGGGCGTGACCGACGCCTATCAGGGTGGTCTCTTTCTGCAGCAGCGCGTCAAGTCGTACGTTGACCTGCTGAGTAGTGACCGACTCGCGCAGAACGTCGCGGCAGATCCGGCCATCGAGTTGACCGCCGATGAAGTGCGGTCCCGGATCAGCGCTCGGGTGGAGGCGGACACGGTGCTGATCTCCGCCACGATTACCGACTCCGACCCGAGGCGCGCGTTGCGGCTGGCCGAGGCGATCTCCGTACAGTTCGTGAAACTGATTCAGGCGGTCGAGACGCCCCTGGGAGCCCGGGACGCACCCGTCAGGGTTGAGGTGGTCGGCGGCCCCCAGGTCGACCCGGACCCGGTATCGCCCAAGCCGGTCCGCAACCTTGCTCTGGCAGCGCTGCTGGGTCTGCTGATCGGTGCGTTCCTGTCGGTGCTGCTGAGCCTCGTCGGACAACACCCTCCGTAACGGTGAAGTGCTGCAGGAGGTGGTCTCCGCTCCGCTGCTCGGACTGATCCCATTCGATCCGCAGGCCAGCAGCACGCCGTTGATCGTCGGGGACTCGGCGTGGTCGTCCCGGGCCGAGGCGCTGCGCAAACTGCGGACCAATCTGCGTTTCGTCGACGTCGAGGGATCCGCTCGGGTGATCGCGGTCACCAGCGCGCTGCCGGGGGAGGGAAAGTCCACGCTCGCCTGCAACCTCGCGATTGCGCTGGCCGAGGCGGGCTGGCAGGTGCTCCTCGTGGACGCGGACCTGCGTGGGCCCAGGGTCGCCGACTATCTGGGCCTGCCGTCCGGGGCCGGGCTTACCGACGTGTTGATCGGTGCGGTTGAGGTGGAGGACGTGTTGCAACCCTGGGGGGAGCGGCCGATGCTGGTCCTCCCCGGGGGCTCGGTACCGCCCAATCCGAGCGAACTACTCGGCTCCAAGGCCATGGCGGACCTGCTTCTCTCCCTCCGCGCCCTTACCGACATCGTGATCATCGACACTCCGCCGCTCCTGGCCTTCACCGACGGCGCGGTGGTCGCGGTCCAGGCGGACGGTGCGCTGCTCGTCGCCCGACAGGGCAAGACATCGGACGCGCAGAGCGCGGCGGCGGCGCAGAGCCTGCACGCGGTCAAGGCCCGGGTGCTTGGCTGCGTCCTCAACATGGCGAAGGTGAGCCGGGTTGAGGCCAATCGATATCGGGCGTACCAGCAGGCCCCGTCGGTCCTCGCGTCGATCGACCGGGTCGGGCCCGCCGAACCAGCCGATTCCACGACTGAGGCGGACGTCCCGCGGTACGACGTGGACCCTCAGGAACTGAGTCGGACGCGATGAGTGCCCTCGCGCCGGATCGAACGGTGGTGGTGACGTGAAGATCGGCATCATCTCCTACTGGTTTCCGCCGGAACCCGCGTTCATTCCGGGCTGTCTAGCCGAGGAATTGGCGGCCCGGGGTCACGAGGTCCGGGTGTTGACCGGCTTCCCGAACTACCCGAGCGGACGGATCTATCCGGGTTACCGGCAGCGGTGGAACGAAATATCAAGCCGGGGTGGGCTCACCGTTCGACGGGTACCTCTCTATCCCGGGCATGACGGTTCCGCTTTCCGGCGGATGGCCGGCCAACTCTCCTACGCGCTGACCAGTGGCCTGGCCGCTCCCTCCTATCTGGCCGGGGTCGACGCCGTCTACGTCTACTTTCCACCCGCGGGCGCCTACGCGGCCGCGGCGCTGCTGCGCCTGCTGCGCCGGGTGCCCGCGGTCGTCCACCTCCAGGACATCTGGCCGGAGGCGGTGACCAACGTCGCGCCAGAAGGCGAGGCCGGGCTCCGCCCGGCTGACGGACCGGCTGCTCGAACGGAGCATGCGCGGCATCTACCGGTCCGCCGCCGGGATCGCCGTGATCGCGCCGTCCATGCGCGAGACGGTGGTCGAGCGTGGCGCCGACCCGGACAAGGTCCGGGTGGTGTTCAACTGGACGGACGAGCGGCTGTTCCGTCCGGCGCGGGCAAGCCAGGCGGCGCGGCGGACGATCGGGCATCGGGGCCGCTGCACCGTGATGTACGCCGGCGCTATCGGTCCCTTCCAACGGGTTGACACGGCGGTGCGGGCGGCAGCCGCGGTCAACGGAAAGGTCGAACTGGATCTGGTGCTGGTCGGGTCGGGCGCGGAGGAGGAGCGTACCCGGCAACTCGCTGAGCGGTTGGACGCGACCAACGTGCGTTTCCTCGGTTGGCGATCCCCGGTCGAAGCCGCCGATTTGTACGGTGCGGCCGACTACCAACTCGTCCTGCTACGTGATCTGCCGGTGCTGCGCGGTGCGGTACCGGGGAAGCTGCAGGCTGCGCTCTCGGCCGGCTCGCCGGTCGTCGCCTCGGCTGGCGGGGACACGGCCGAACTGGTGGAACGGGCCAGGGCGGGGCTGTCCTGCCCACCGGAGGACTGGCAGTCGTTGGCCGACCGGTTCGCGCTGGCCGCGGTTATTCCTGCGGAAGCCAGGACGGAGATGGCCCACCGGGCTCGGGAGAGCTATCTGCGGGACATGTCCATGCAGGCCGGTGTCGACCAGATCGAGCAGATGCTGGCGGAGGTGTCCGCCGGCCGGTCCGGCCGCTAACCCATGCGACGCAGCCGGCTAGCCGCGCAGAGATATCGACAAAAAATCAAGCGACTCCGACCGGTTAGATGCAGATCTTCCCGGTAAATGCGTGATATAGACATATGACGCAATCTGATCCGGCTAGATGTCTTATGTCCGAAATGATGGAGCGGTAATGGTGGGGAGTTTCCCCTCGGCGATGCGATCGGAGCGTCGGACCCGGCTTCGCCGGCGCCTGCGACGTACGTTGCTCACCGCGCTCGTGCTCGCCTGTCTGCTCTCCCTCAGCGGCGGCTGGATCGGGCTGGGTGGGTGGCAGTCGCGCCGGCACCTGACCAACGCCGCGGAGCTGGCCCGTGACCTGGGCGAGCAGGTTCTCGCCGGTGAAACCGCGCAGGCCCGTCGGACCCTGACCGCGTTGCGGCAACAGACCGCCGCGGCTCGGGGCCGTACCGGTGACCTGAGCTGGCGGATGGCCGGCCACACCCCGTACGCCGGAGTGAACCTGACGGTCGGACACGACCTCGCGGTGGCGCTCGATGACCTCGCGGGGCGGGCCTTCCCAGCCCTGGTGGAGCTGGACCTCGCCGGCTGCTGCCGAAGTCCGGTCGGATCGATCCCGGCGCGCTGCGGGCTGCCGTACCGGCGGCGACCACGGCGGACCTCGCCGTTGAGGAGATTCGCGCGCGGTTGGCGAAGCTTCCGACCGGCCGGCTCTGGCCACCGCTGCGCGCCGCCGTGCGGCAGTTACGCGATGCCGTCCAGCAACTGTCCGATTTGACCTCAGCCGCACATCGAAGCAGCCTGCTGTTGCCGGCGCTGCTGGGCGCCGACGGTAGCCGGACGTACCTGCTGGTCTTCCAGAACCTTGCCGAGCCGCGATCGACCGGCGGCATCTTCGGCGCGTACGCGGTGCTGCGGGCGAGCAACGGCCAGGCTGCGGATAGTCGCCCAGGGCACCGGGGCCGATCTGCAGGGCGCGCAGCAGCCGGTGCTGCCGTTGGACCGGGATTTCCGGGCGCTGTACACCGACCTGCCCGGAATCTACCCGGCCGATGTGAACCTCACCCCGCATTTTCCGACCGCGGCTGCGCTCTACCGGGAAATGTATCGACGGCGGACCGGCGACACCGTGGATGGCGTGCTCGCCACCGATCCGGTCGCGCTCTCGTATCTGCTGCGGGCCCTTGGTCCGGTGGAGGTTCCGGGGCAACCCAAACTGATCGCCACCACGGCGGTCCGCACCCTGCTGTCGGATACCTACCGGCGGCTCGGCTCATCGAAGGCGCAGGATCGGTACTTCGCCGCGTCGGCGCAGGCGGTCTTCGACGCCCTGCTGCACCGCACGGTACAGCCGCGAGCGGTGGCCACGGCGCTCAGCGCGGCCGTGACCGAACGTCGGATTCTGTTCTGGACCGCCCACGCCGATGAGCAGGCCCAACTTGCCGACACCCGGCTCGCCGGGGTGTTACCGGAGCGGGAGACGGTGCCGACCGTCGGGGTGTTCCTCAACGACGGCAGCGGCGCCAAACTGGGCTACTACCTGGACAGATCGGCCACGCTGTCGGCTGGGGCATGTCGCTTCGGACGGCTGGCGGGAGCTCGCGCTCCGCCTCACCCTGCGCTCGGCCGCGCCAACCGCCGGCCTCAGTGATTCGGTGCTCGGCCTGCGACTGGCCGGTGATCCGTACACCGCCCGGGTCATCGTCTACGTCTTCAGCCCGGTGCGCGGCGCGCCGCTGTCCGCCCGGCTGGACGGCCAGCCGATCCCGATCGGTGGCGGCACGGAGCGTGGACGGCGGGTCGGGGTGCTCGGCATCGATGTGCCGCCCGGTGGCGTCCGGGTAGTGGACATGACCCTGCTGGCGCCCGTTGCCCGCGACGCGCCGATCCGCCCAATGACGGTGCCGAGTTGTGGCTCACCCCGGGTGTCCGACCGTGGTCCACCCAGGTCAGCACCGCAGCTTCCTGTGTTCAATAGAGAGAGGATCCATCATGCGGCTAACCCGCATCATCGCCTTGGCCGTGGCAGCCATCGCCACGGCGGGCACGCTCGCCCTTGCGGGTACGCCCGTGCAGGCCGCGCGGCCGCCCAGCCGGGCCAGCCAGGCCAGCCGGGTCGAACCAACGCCATATCCACCACAGCCGCCGACGCTGACCGTCAGCGACGCGACACTCGCGGTTGGCGAGACGTTCACGCTCACCGGCGCCGGCTTCAGTCCCGATCGAGGACGTCCGGCTGGCTTTCACCTACCGGCCGCTCTCCATGCGGGCCCCGGGCGCGGCCCCGGCCCGGCTGGACAGCGGCGGGGTCGGGGCGATGCGGCGCCGGTCGCCAGGTCGCTGCCCGAACGGGCCGACCCGGCGAACCCGACGATCGTTCGTGCGGACGCGGCAGGCGCGTTTTCCATCCGGCTCCGGTTCGATCGGCAGGGCGAGGTGGTGATCACGGCGACCGGTCTGGTGTCTGGCCTGACGGGCAGCGTGACGGTAACCGTGATCACGACCGCAGCCGGGGTCGCCGTTGCCAGTGACCGGCAGCAGCATCGGCCGGCAGATCGGCGTGGGCTCCGCTTTGGTGGTTACCGGCGTGCTGCTGGTGCTGCTGGCGATCACCTGGCGTCGGCGTACCCGTCGTGCCGGTGCCGCTGCGTGAGGGGGTCGGTCGGTTGAGCTAGCAGGAAGTGACCAATGGCACAGGAGCGGCTGCCGGACGGGGTTGACTTGTCCGGCAGCCGTGCACTGCCGCCTGCCCCGACTGGCGATGTTGGTGGCGTGGTCCACTTCCGGTGCCGCAATCAGCACCCCGATGTCAAACCGGCCACTCTCCCCGGCGGGGGCGGGGCTCAGGTCTGCGCCTCGCTGCGGTCACCGCCCCAGGAGACATGGAAACTGCCGGGGCGATCGATTCGCCGGTAGGTGTGTGCGCCGAAGAAATCCCGCTGGCCCTGAATCAACGCCGAGGGTAACCGCTCGGCGCGCAGTCCGTCATAGTAGGACAGCGCGGTGGCGAAGCCGGGAACTGGGATGCCCAACTCGACCGCCGTGGAGACCACCCGTCGCCAGGCCGACTGCGCGTCGCGTACCGCGTCCAAAAAGTACTCGTCAGCGAGCAGGGTCGGCAGTCCGGGGGCGACGTCGTAGGCGGCCCGGATCCGGTCCAGGAACCGGGCCCGAATGATGCAGCCACCCCGCCAGATCCGGGCGATCGTGCGCGGGTCGATTCCCCAGTCGTACTCGGCGCTGCCGGCCTGAATCTGGTTGAACCCCTGGGCGTAGGCGACGATCTTCGAGGCGTACAGCGCCTGCTCGACGTCGGCGACGAGCGACCCCGGCGCGCTGGGCCGGGTCGCGGACGGGCCGGGCAGGCCCCGGGCGGCGGCGCGCAGGTCAGCATTTCCGGAGAGCGACCGGGCGAAGACGGCCTCGGCGATTCCGCTGACCGGTACGCCGAGATCCAGCGCGGTCTGCACGGTCCACCGACCGGTGCCCTTCTGCTCCGCCTCGTCGAGCACCACGTCGACAAAGGGCCGAGCGGTGACCGCGATCGGTGTGTTGGAGCACCTCGGCGGTGATTTCGATCAGGTAGGATCCGAGCCGGCCGGAGTCCCAATCGCGGAAGACCGCAGCGATTTCGTCTGGTGTCAATCCGCCGGCCTGCCGGAGCAGATCGTACGCCTCGGCGATGAGCTGCATATCGGCGTATTCGATGCCGTTGTGCACCATTTTGACAAAGTGGCCGGCGCCGTCCGGGCCGATGTGCGCGCAGCACGGGCTCCCGTCCACCTGAGCCGCGATGTCCTCAAGTAGCGGACCCAGCGTGGCATAGGACTCGGCCGGCCCGCCGGGCATGATGCTGGGACCGTGCAGCGCGCCCTCCTCCCCGCCGGAGATGCCGGCACCGACGAAGTGCAGCCACCGGTTGCGGAGCGCGTGCTCGCGGCGGCGAGTGTCGGCGAAGTGAGCGTTGCCGCCGTCGACGATGGTGTCTCCCGGATCGAGCAGCGGCGCGAACTGGTCGATGACCGCGTCGGTCGGCGCGCCGGCTTTGACCATGATGATCAGTCGTCGGGGTCGTTCCAGCGCGGCCACGAACTGTTCGGCGGTCTCGGCCGGCAGGAAGGCACCCTCGTGGCCGTACTCTTCGATGAACTCCTTGGTCCTGTCCAGGGAGCGGTTGTGCAGCGCCACCGTGTGCCCATGCCTGGCGAAGTTGCGGGCCAGGTTGCGGCCCATGACCCCGAGACCCGTGACCCCGATCTGTGCCTTTTCCGTCATGAGCTGCCTCCTTAACCAGGTGCTCCGATCATCGCAAGAGCCTGCCGCAATCGGCGGCTGACCGCGCCGATGGTCGGACCGGTATCGCATCATCCGGGGATCGTTTCTAGCATGGGCGCAGGCTCTCCGCCCGATCCGCGGTGGCGGGCGACAAGCGCACCAGGATTATGGACCAAAGGGCATATGGTGGACACCGGTAACATGGAAGATCCAAGGCTGCGACCGGCCCCCGCGTCGAACGAGCTCGGGGCCGCGCGCGGCGAGATCTTCGAGCGCGGTGGCTACGTGGTGCATCCCGATCGAAAGCTCGGTCAGATCGTCCGCCGCCGTCCACTGGGCATTACCGGCCGACCAGTGGAGTTCGGCGAGCCGGACAACTCTCGCCTTTGCCGTCTACTCTGCCAGCAGCGAACGCTGTCGCCTTCGTGGTTGATCTCAGCGATCCGGCGCGACGCGCGACCGATGCCGAACGCGTCGCCCGGACGACCCGCGCGGTCTGCGAGGCGGTCGGGCTGGAATTGTTGCGTGTCGAGTCATCGGCGCTGCTCGGTGGGTCGCAGGGCCGCCGGCTGCTGGAGTACGTGATCGACGCACGCGACATTCGCCGATGCGACGGCTCGGTCCGGCGGATCCGGGTGCGGTGCCGACGGGCGCGCCGATTGGCTACCGCGACATCATCGGCCGGCTTCCCGATGGGCGCAGTGGTTTCGTCAACGACCTGGGCGCGGTGGCCCGGGTCGCGGCCGTCGACGCCTACGCCAGCCGGCAGTTGACCGACCCGATCATCAGGGGCCTGCACGTTTGTTGGAAGAACGGTCCGGCCGAGGGCTGGGCATGGCTGGAGGTGCGCAACGGTCTCTGTATTTTTGAACGCACCCGGGTCTGGCAGCACCGGTTTTCCTGCGGGGTCGACCCCGGTCGGCTGGCTGAGGATCTGGCGGTGGCGGCGATCGGCGAACGGCTGAAACTGCTCAGTACAGCCGAACCGGAGTTGCACGAGAAAGCGTGGTTGGGCCGGTGCGCTGGAGGACCTTCGGCGACACCGGGACGAACTGGAAAACGGCTTCGCGTTCGACCATGTCTCGTTCGACTGATCGAAGCTTCGGCCGCCCCCGCCGGCTGGTCATTTTCTGCGCCGCCGGCGCCAGGTTCCGATCGCTAACAGCGCAAGCCAACCGCTCGCCATCGCGGCCCGCTGGCCGAGCCGCCGGGTGGCATGGGCGATCGGCGTCGCCGGCCCGCCGGCGCGGCTCCACCAGCTTGAGCGAATGGTGTCGGTATGCGGTGCCCGCCGCCTTCTCCGCGTCCGAGCGCGACAGGTACGGCCGGTTGCTGGTGAGCGAGATATCGCTGGTGCGGTATCGCCATCGCCAGCTGCCCGTGTGTCTTGCCACAGTTCGAGGCAGCTGCCGGCCTCGGCTGACTTCCTGTCCGCCGACCGTCGTCGGTGGCTCCGGGGGCGGTGTTCCGGCGCCGTGCACCGCTGCCCTACGACTCCGGGGTGGGCGCCGGGCGGCGTCACGCAGGGCGTGTCGGGTCAGCCCGCCGAGTCCCGGACCGCCGCTGATGCGCACCGCCCGGGCGATGAGCATGGCGACGATCCCTGCCGGCAGCGGCAGCGCGAAGATCGAGCACGCGCAGCACGGAGCAGCACGTCCAGCATCGGCACGCGCAGCAGTTTCGCGATGATGCCGTCGGCGGCGGCGACCAGGAGGACGGTGAAAAAGACCAGCACCGGCCACGCCCAGGCCGATGCGGACCGGATGTTCGCTGGGCGGGTCAAGTAACTGGTGCGCCACGCCACGACGGCCGCGCCACCGGTCGAGCAAGGGCACACAGATACAGGCAGCAGGAAGGTGAACCCGCCGACGACCACCCCGGGAAAGAACGGGGGCGGGCACGAGATGGCCGAAGATCGCTGGAACTCGACGGGGGCAACAGACGCAGCGCGCCATCGCCCCAGGCCACGTACCAATCGGGTTGGGCGCGGCGAGGTGGCCTGGCCGGAGCAGAAGGGTCCGTAGAGCCAGACCGGGTTGATCTGCGCGAGCCCGCCGAGCGCGAAGAGGACGGCCAGCACCCAGGCGAACAGGGCCAGGGTACGGACCGTGTAGCCGGGCCAGAACCGGGAACCCACGACATTGTTCTCGGTGCGGCCCGGACCCGGGAAACTGGCTGTGCTTCTGCCGGATGAGGACTCCCAGATGCAGGCCGGATCAGCGCGGCGAGCACAGCGGGGACGATCAGGACGTGGGTGATGAACATCCGGGGCACGATCTGCGTCAGCCGGGGAATTCGCCGCCGAAGGTCAGGAAGGCGAGCCACGGCGCCGACCAGCGGGATGGACTCGACCACCGAACAGATGATCTGCAGGCCGGTGCCGGAGAGCAGGTCGTCGGGCAGCGAGTAGCCGGTGAAACCGTTGAGCAGCGGCAGGAGCCAGCATGCGTGACGCCGATCAACCAATTCATCTCGCGTGGCTTGCGGAACGCGCCGGTGAAGAAGATCCGCAACAGGTGCAGCACGATCGCGCCGACGAAGACCAGCGCCGCCCAGTGGTGGGTCTGACGCATCAGCAGGCCGGCCCGCACGTCGAAGCTGAGCCGCACGGTCGAGGCGTACGCCGGCGGAGGTGCTCGACGCCGTCCAGCGGCGCGTACGAACCGGTAGTAGGTCGGTCTTGCCGTACTCGGTTCGAAGAACAGCGTCAGGTAGACCCCGGTCAGCACGAGCGCGACGAAGGAATACAGCGCGATCTCGCCCAGCATGAACGACCAGTGATCGGGGAAAATCTTCGCGAGCGCCTTGCGGACCACCGGCGCGGTCTGCAGCCGGTCGTCCAGGGCGCGTACGAGCCGGTCGACGATCACTTCCGGCTCCAGAAGCCGGGCCCGGGCGGCGAGGTGAAGTCACCGGTCGCGGCCAGGTAACCCGCACCGTCGATGGCGATCGGCAGGCCCGGCAGAGGCTCGGGCGGCCGGTCCGGCGATGGGCCGGGCACCCGCCAACAGGTCGAAGTTCGACTGATGGCAGGGGCAGAGCACCCGGCCGGTTCCTTTCAGGTAGAGCTTCACCGGGCAGCCGGCGTGCGTGCAGAGCAGCGAGTAGACGACGATGCCAGCCACCGCACCGCCAGGTGGCGGTGTGGTGAACCGTGCCGGGTCGAGTCGGACCGCGAACGCCGGAGCGTCGCCGCTGTCAAGATGGCCTTCGGGAAACACCCCGAGCACTGTGTCGATGGGCACCTCGTCGGGCCGTACCGGGCTGCCGTCGGCCCGGACCAGCCGTACCCCGGCGGCCCAGGGCGTCGTACGCAGCGCGTGCCCCGGCCGGCTGCCGGCGGGCGCCAGTGACCGTAGGGGGAACAGGGCGGCTACGCCGAGTGTGCCGAGGGCCAGGCCGAGCGCGGACACCAGGCCACGTCGACGCAGCGGGCTCTCCGGTCCGCTCACCGCCGCTGCGGCGAGCCGGCGTTCTGCCGGCGGCGAGTCGAATGGTTCGTGCTCCTCGACATACCCGCCACTGGGCAGCAGGCGCCGGGACCAGGTACCCAGTCCGAAGGCGAAACCGGCGAACGCCACCGCAAGGGCAACGCCCTCCAACTGGGTCTGGCCGCCAGCGGCGTACACGGTGGCGAATCCGGCCGCGCCGAGCGCGCTGATGCCGAACGCCGCGCTGATCCGGCGGGCCGCGGAGCGCTCCCGCCGGTGCGTCTCCTCCGTCTGGTTCAATCGCCCGCCCTGCTTCCCAGCCACCGGGTGGCGAGTACCAGCAGGAGCATCCCGATGGCCCAGGCCAGCAGCCCTTCGCTGAATGGACCGAGCCGCCCCAGCGAGGTCCCGCCCCGGTCGAACCCGTTCGCTCCGCAACTCCTGCACATAACTGACCAGCGCGTTGACCTGTTGGTTGGTGAGGACGCTGTCCGGGAAGGCCGGCATCAGACCAGGGCCCACCCGTACCGCCTCCGCGACCTGGACCGGTGTCGCCCGGTCCAGCGCTGGCGCGATCCACGCATTGGTCAGCGCCGCACCGGCGCCGGTAGCCGAGTGACAGGCGGCGCAGTTGTCAAGGAACAGTTCCCGGCCGGTCCGTAGGTCACCGGGCGCTACCTGTGGGATCTGCGGGCCGCCCGCGCCGAAGCTGGCCACCTGCGCGACGAGGGCCTGGATATCGGCGGCCGAGAAGACCGGCCGCCGATGTGGCGGCTGCTGCGCCACCGCCGTGAGCGGCATTCGTCCGGTGCCGACCTGGAAATCCACCGATGCCGGCCCGACCCCGACCAGGGACGGGCCTCGTTGCGTCCCCTGGCCCCGTACCCCGTGGCAACTCGCACAGCTGCGTAGGTAGAGCTCGGCGCCGCGACCGTCGGGCGAACCCGGGGCCACCCGCCCCTGCGGTGGGGCGCTGGCCGTTGAGGTCCCCGGGGTGGGTGTCGGGGCCGCGCCGGCCGGCACGAGCACACCCGGACCGGTAGCCAGGCCCACCACGGCGGCGACCGCCAGGGCACGCCGACCGTAGGTCTGGCCACCCGCCGGGCTCGTGCCGCGGCCGATTCCCATTAGCCCTCCCTTGCTCTGGCCCGACCTCCGCTTTGGTCGATCAATTGAGCGTGTACAGGTACGCGGCGATGTCCTGGGCGTCAATCTCGCTGACCCCGAGGTTCGGCATCGCTGTGCCGGGTTCCACCGACTGCGGATCGTGGATCCACCGGCGCAGGTTCTCGGCGTTGTTCGGTAGCTCGCCCGCGACGTAGGAGCGCGCACCGAACCGGGTGAGCGGCGGGCCGACCAGACCGTTGGCGCGAGCCACCCCCGGTACGGTGTGGCAGCTGCCGCAGCCGTACTGCTGGATCAGTGACGCGCCGCGCTCGGGCAGGCCGTTGGGTGCTTGCCGGGGCGGCGGGGGCGGTACCTGGGCACAGGCGGTGGTGGCGAGCACCAGCGCCATTACGGCGAGCATCGGCCGGCCAACCCGGACCTGGTGTTCCTCGCTCATCGAGTTCCCTCCCTGGGCGCTGGCGTCACCGTGAGTCCCTTGACCGGGATGCTGGGTTGGTCCGCCGGGTACAGGTTCCGGCTGGCTGGCGAGGTCCGGTCCAGCCGCGCCAGCCACCGGCGGAACACGACCAACGCCGCGGCCAGCGCGAGCACGTCCATCGGGATCCACATCACCAGGCCGGCGAGTTGTTGGTCGGCAAGTGCGTCGCCGCCGGCCGGGGCCAGCGCGTCCGGAGGATAGAGCGGGACCGGGGCGAGAGTGAGGGCCGCGCCGAGGGCCGCTGCGGGCAGCATCGTCGCGAAGAGCAGCAGGACAGCGACCGGGCCGGGGAGCCGGTGGCGTTCGGAGCCGAGCAGCGTCGACCAGAGCAGCGTCGCCGTGCCGACGAAGCAGGAGTGCTCGATGGCGTGCGCGACCTCGTTCCTCAGCGCCAGGTGGTAGAGCACGGGCAGGTGCCACGCCCAGATTACGAGAGCCTGTGCGGCGCCGGCCAGCACCGCGAGGTTGCCGGGCCGGCGCAGCCGGTTCCCGACCGACCCGACCCGCCAACGGGCCCACCGGCTGCGCAACCGTCTCGGGCCAGCCAGCGAGAGCGGTAGTCCGATCGCACCGGCGGCCAACAGTGGGCCGGCTACCACCAGCAGGATCATGTGCTGGGTCATGTGACCGGCGAAGGAACGCTCCGCCAGTTCGTGCGCCGGCCCGGTCAGCGCGATCAGGAGCGCCGCGATCCCCAGCCCGAAGGCGGTGACCCGCCAGACCGGGATCACCGCGCCCGTCCCGCGTCGGCCCCACAGCTCGTGCACCCCTCGCCCGTACCCGGCGCAGAGCAGGGCGAGCGACACGATGAGCGCGACGTTGAGCCAGGCTTGCGTCGCTGGGCTGCCGTGCGCCAGCGGTGCGGTCGGGGCGGACCAGTTGGTCACCGCTGGCATGGCGGCAGCACCAGAGTCGCGATCCCACCGAGGATGATGATGGTAAGGGAGAGCAGGTTCAACCAGAGACCGATGATGGCGAGCAGGTGGGCCCGGCCGACCGACTGGTCGGAGGCCGCTAGATTTTCCGCTCGGGTACGCCGCCAGGCCAGCCAGGAGAGAACGAGTGCGGTGGCCGCTCCGATGGCCGGGATGGCCACGGCGAGGCCGACGGCGGCCCTCAACGGGAAACCGGCCAGATGGGTATGCCCCGACGCGCAGGTGAGTTCGTCGATGCTCCACGCGGCGATCGCGTGTGTCGTCCAGGACATCACCCCGCCGAGCACCGCGAACCACAGGAGGATTCCGCCGACGAACGCGGCCCGGGGTGGCAGTCGGTCGGTGCTCATAGCCGCGGCGATAGGTAGAGGGTGAATAGGATCGCGACCCAGACAAGGTCGACGAAGTGCCAGTAGATGGCAGCGATACGGACCCGCTCATGCCGATGGGCATCGAAGCTGCCGTGTAGCGAGGCGGCGAGCAACCAGCTCACCATCAGCAGTCCGACGGCGACATGGGTGCCGTGGAAACTGGTGATGCTGTAGAAAAGGGACCCGTACACATTGGTGGTGAAGGTGAAGTGCCGTAACCCCTCGGAGTACTCCGCGCCCTGTAGGGCGAGGAAGGTGAGGCCCATCGCCAGGGTGGCGAGCAGCCCGAGGCGCAGTTGCCACTGCTTGTCGCGCCGGATGCCCCGTTCGGCCCAGATCAGCGGCAGACTGCTGGGTACCAGCACCGCGGTCATGATCAATGGTCGCAGCAGGGTGGGGTGCTCGATGCCGCCCGGGGGCCATTGCGGGCCGTACTGGAAGCGTAGGTAGAAGTAGCTGCCCAGCAGCGCGGAGAACAGGGTCGCCTCGGTGGTGATGAAGAGCACCATGCCCCACCATCCGGTCGACCGACCGACTGGCTCCTCGGTGGCGAAACCGGCGGTGCTGGTCGCCGCACGTATCGCCGTGGCCGCTGTCCGGTTCGGCCCGTCGTCGGTGGCCTGGGACCTCACGTCGGCACCCCCGCTCCCTTTGGCGTACGGCGTGGCGGCCACAGCCAGGAGGCCAGGGTGGCGGCGAACAGGGCCCCGCCCCCGGCTGCGACCCAGTACCAGGCGAAGAGCAGGCCGACGAAGACGAAGAGCAGTCCAACGGCGGCCACCAGCGGCCGGAAGGTGTCCTCCGGCATTCGCACCGGGCGCTCGTAACGGCCGTCCAACTCGCTGGTGAAGATGCTCTGACGGCCCTCGGTCAGCACCCGGTCCGCTGTGGCGCCCGGGCCCATGGACTCCGCCGTACGGGGGTCCCAGACCGGGTGCAGGCTGTGTACCTGTGGCAGGACCGGGAAGTTGTAGGGCTTTGGTGGTGAACTGGTGGCCCACTCCAGACTGTCACCGCCCCACGGGTCGTCCGGCGCTGGACTTCCCCGTCGTAGCGCGTGCACGACCCCGGCCGCCACCAGCAGCAGCCCCAGGGCCAGGACGTACGCCCCGATGGTGGCCGCCAGGTTCCATGGGTCCCAGCCGAGCCCGCCGGGGTAGGTGTAGACCCGGCGTGGCATGCCAAGCAGGCCGGAGAGATGCATCGGAAAGAAGGTGAGATGCATTCCGGCGAAGACCAACCAGAAGGCCCACCGGCCGAGTCGCTCGTTGAACATTCGGCCGGTGATCTTTGGCAACCAGAAGTAGATGCCGGCCAGGATGGGAAAGACGGCGCCGCCGAAGAGTACGTAGTGGAAGTGCGCGACGACGAAGTAGGAGTCGGTGACCTGTTGATCGAAGGGGGTGAGGGCGAACATCACACCGGTGAAGCCACCGATGACGAACGTGACGATGAAGCCGACGATGAAGAGCAGCGGGACCTTCACGACGATCCGGCCGAGCAGCATAGTCGCGAGCCAGGCGAAGATCTGCAGGCCGGACGGGATTGTGATGATCGTGCTGGCAGCGCTGAAGAAGCCGTACGAGAGTTGCGGCAGGCCGGTGGCGAACATGTGGTGCACCCAGACGCCGAACGAGATGATGGCGATCGCGATGATCGCCAGCACGATCAGGGGGTAGCCGACGATGCCGCGCCGGCAGAAGACCGGCAGGACGGCAGAGACGATGCCGAGTGCGGGCATCACGATGATATAGACGTCCGGGTGTCCGAAAAGCCAGAACAAATGTTGCCAGAGCAGCACGTTGCCGCCCAGGTCCGGGTCGAAGAAGTGGGTGTCGAACCGGCGGTCGAGGAAGAGCAGGGCATTGTCCAGGTTCAGTGCCGGCAGAGCGAAGATCACCATGAAGGCGGTGGCGACGATCGCCCAGACGAAGACCGGGACCCGGTTCAGCGACATGCCCGGCGCGCGGAGCTTGAGCGCGGTCACGATGAAGTTGATCGAGCCCGAGGTCGTCGAGATGCCCAGGAAGAGCAGGCCCAGGGTGTAGACGTCCAGGTGCAGGCCGGGGGTGTGTTGTTCGGTGGTCAACGGCACGTAGGCGAACCAACCGCCGTTCGGCGCGGCGCCGACGGGCACGCTGGCCCACATGAAGACCCCGGCGAACAGGAACACCCAGTAGCCGAAGGCGTTCAGCCGGGGAAAGGCCATGTCCCGCGCTCCGATCATCAGGGGCACGAGAAAATTGCCGAACCCGAAGAGCATCGGCGTCGAGAACAGGAAAATCATTGCCGTGCCGTGCATGGTGAACAGTTGGTTGTATTCCCCGGGTGAGATGAGCCCGGCCTCTGGGCTGGCCAGCTGGGTGCGCAGCGTTATCGCGCTGGCACCGGCAAGTCCGAAGAAGACCCCGGCGGTTACCAGGTAGCGCCGGCCGATCCGCTTGTGGTCCACAGTGGTGAACCAGTTCCGCAGGGTCGGTGCCGCCTCCCAGTGGCTGGCCAGCAGGTCGAGCGTCTCCGGCCCACCAGCGGTGCGGGGTTCAGCGACGGTGGAAGACATTTCCCTCCTCGGCGGGCTGCGCTAACGCAGTGATTCCAGGTAGGCGATCAGGTCGGGCAGTTGTGCCGCTTCGACCGGCTGCGGTGGCATCGCGTTGCCGGGTTTGATGGTCTGCGAGTTGGCGATCCAGCCGCCCAGGTGCCCGGCGCCGTTCGGGAGAGCCCCGGCCCCCAGGGTCCACCGGCCGCCGATATCAGAGAGGTCGGGGCCGACGGTGCCGGTCGCGGACGTGCCACGAATGGTGTGGCAGGAGGCACAGGTTCCCTGCAGGAACACCTGCTCCCCGTTGCGCTGGGCGTCCGTGCTCGGCGGCGGAGCCGGGGAGTTCAGCCGGGCGAACCACGCGTCGAAATCCGCTCGGGGCTGGGCCACCACCAGGAAGGCCATGTGGGCGTGCTGGAGGCCGCAGTACTCCGCGCACTGGCCGCGGTATTCCCCCGGGCGTTCCGCGTGCAGCCAGGTTTCCCGGACCTTGCCCGCGATCAGGTCCGTCTTGGGCATCAATTGCGGTACCCAGAAGCTGTGCAGAACGTCGTCAGTGCGTAGCCGGACTCGTACCGCCTCGCCGGCCGGGATGTGGATCTCATTGGCGGTGGCGCCGTCAGCCCCGTCGTAGCGCACCTCCCACCACCACTTGTGTCCGATGACGTCGACGGTCACCGAGGGGGCTTGCGGCGCGGCGCCCAGCACCGCCATGTCACGCAGGCTGACGCCGTAGACCGCGACCAGGATGACGAACGGCAGGCCGGCTCCGGCGATCGTGACAAACCGGACCGGATCCCCATGGCGGACGCGTCGATCCGCTCCCCGTCGAAACAGCAGCGCCCAGGCCAGCAGCGCCATCACCTCGAAGAACACGGCGACGGAGATCCAGAACAGCAGCCACCAGAGTCCCTCCACCCGGCGTGCGCCGAGGCCAGCCGCGTCTAATGTCGACGGTGCGTCGCCCGCACAGCCGGAGAGCAGTAGTAGGCAGCCTCCCGCGATCGGAGCGAACCGGCGGTGCGGGGATGGCGTCGCGCCCCTGGCCATCGTTCCTCCTCTCCTCGAGAACACGCTCTCGGCAAGCTATCGCTCATACTATGACTAAACGTATGTTCCGGTGTTCCTGCTCCAAATGCTGCCTAACCGGATATTGTGCGCTAGTGGGCATTCCTCGACCAACACCTGCTTGCGATCAGAACAACAGCACCGAGACCAACCACCCGGCGCACTGTCGAACCCGGATGACTGCCGGGACCCGGGCGACGGCGGACCGGCGTACGATCGGTTGGCTCGCGGTCGGGCTGGCTGCCGCCGCCGCCCCGACCGGTCTGCTCATCGCCCCGACCGACCGGCTTCAGGGTCCGGCGCAGCGGCTGATGTATCTGCACGTACCGGCCGCCTGGACGGCGTTCCTGGCCTTCGGCGTCGTGTTCTGCGCGAGCGTGGGCTACCTGGTCAGCGCAGATCTTCGCTGGGACCGCTGCGCCCGCGCCGCCGCCGAGATCGGGGTCGGCCTTACCGCGCTCGCCATCACCCTCGGCGCGATCTGGGGCCGGGCCGTCTGGGGCGACTGGTGGGCTTGGGACCCACGGTTGGTCAGCACGACACTGCTGCTCCTGATCTACGCCGGCTACCTGGCCGGGCGGCGGACGGTGACCGACCGGTATGCCGGGCTCGGTCCGCTCGCTGCGCATCGGGTTGCCCGACCCGCCGCGATCGGCGGTATCGCCGGGATCATCCTCGTCCCGGTGGTGCACTTCTCGGTCGTATGGTGGCGTTCACTGCACCAACCAGCGACCTTCCTCGCGCCCGGCCGACCGCCCATTGACGCGCTGATGGCGATGGCCCTGATCCTTAGCCTGGCCGCCTTCACCGTCGGCGCACTCTGGATCTTCCTGCGCCGGCTCGCCGCGATCGAACACCTGGATTTCGGACCACCGGTCCCGGGTGCCGGCAACGCCGCGCCAGCGGCCCGCGCCCTGGTGGGGGTCGGGTGAACGGCTGGGGCGCGGTACTCGCGGGCGTGGCGCTCACCGCGGCGACCGTCGCATGGTCCGTCTGGTGGAGCGGGCGCGCGATGCCGGCGAACCGTACGTCGCCCCGGCCTCCGGAACCGACCCGGAGCGGTCGATGATCAAGCTGGCCCGCGGCGGCCTCGCCCTGACCGCGGTGGTCCTCGTCAGCACCGGCTTGCTGGTATACAGCGGGTTACAGGGCACTCTCACCTACTACCAGACGCCGGCGGAGATCAGCACTGATCAGCAGGCCCACACCAGAACGCGCCTCGGTGGTGCGGTCGTGCCGGGCTCCGTACGTCACGACGGCACCCACACCGAGTTCCGACTGGCCGCAGACGGCCACGAGATCATGGTGCGCCATCAGGGAATGCCGCCGGAGACCTTCCGCGAGGGCCAGGGCGCTGTCGTCGAGGGCCTCCTCGGCCCGGACGGGGTGTTCCGTTCCGACCAGGTGCTCGTTCAGCACGGCAATGAATACCGCCCGACCGGCCTGAACCCGTCACCCGGCTCGGCCCGATGACCAGTCAGGTCGGAACGTGGTCGCTGGGTGCCGGTCTCACCGCCTCGATCGCGTCGACGCTGCTATGGCTGCGACTGGCACTGGCGGCCGGGACCTCGGCCGGATCGGCTCGACCAGCTCGGCTGGCGACTGGTGCGAGCCTGCTGGCAGCGGCACTGGCCTGCGGCACGCTGGAATGGGCGCTGTTGCGACATGACTTCGGCGTACGGTTCGTCGCGGAGAACGGCGGTCGGGCCGTCCCGATCTACTACACGGTCACCAGCCTCTGGGCGTCGTTGGACGGATCGCTGCTGTTCTGGCTGCTGATCCTCGCCGGGTACGCCGGTCTGCTCTGCCTAGTCGTACCGGCCGGCGATCGGCGCCTGCACCACTATGCGATGAGCGTGCTCAGCACGGTCACCGTCTTCTTCTTTGCCCTGACCTACTTCGCTGCCAACCCATTCCACCCGGTTCACCCGGTGCCCGCTGATGGTCCCGGTCCCAACCCGCTGTTGCAGCAGCATCCCGCGATGGGACTGCACCCCCCGCTGCTGTACGTCGGCTACATCGGCCTGGTGGTGCCGTTCTGCTACGCGGTCGCCGGGCTGCTGGTCGGTCGTACGGGGGGCGCCTGGTTGGCCGCGACGCGCAATTGGGCCCTTTTGGCGTGGGCCATGCTCACCGCTGGCATCACCCTGGGTGCCTGGTGGTCATACGCCGTCCTCGGCTGGGGCGGCTACTGGGCGTGGGACCCGGTGGAGAACGCGTCACTGTTGCCGTGGCTGGCCGCCACCGCGTTTCTGCACTCGGCCCTGCCCCGACGCACACCGGCCGAGCGCGGCTGGCAGACCAGCCTCGCCTGTGCCAGCTTCCTACTCGTCCTGGTCGGTACCTTCCTGACCCGGTCCGGTGTCGTGGCCAGCGTGCACGCCTTCACCGAGTCGGCGCTCGGGCCGATGCTGCTCGGGTTCATCCTGCTGGTCACGGTCGGCGTCGTCGTCCTGATTGGTTGGCGGACCCGGCCAGCGGAAAACCCGCTGCCCGTCGGATCGCTGCTGTCCCGGTCGATGGCCCTGGTCGGCAACCGGATCCTGCTCACCACCATCGCCACCGTGGTGTTGATCGGCACCGTCTTTCCGCTTCTCGCGCAGGCCACCACCGGCGCCCGCGTGGCCGTCGGTCCGGCCTACTTCAATCGCTGTGTGGTACCGCTGGCGATCACCCTGCTGGTGCTGATGGGCTTGGCCCCCCTGCTCCGGCAGGGCATCCAGCGGCCTGGTGAGCTGGCCGGTCGCGTCGCGGTGCCGTCCGGCGTCGCGCTCGTTACCGTCGCCGTGGTCGGTCTGCTCAGCCGGCCCGGTCTGATGGCCCTGGCTGCTTTCGGCTGCGCGGCCTTCGTGCTAGCCGGAGCCGTCGGCAAGTTCATTGATGAGTTGCGCCCGCGGGTCGGTCGGCGGTGGCCCCGGCGGCTACATCGTCAACGGCGGATACTTGGTGCGTTGTCGGCCCATGTCGGAATCACGCTCATCGCGGTCGGTGCCGCCGCTTCCGCCGCCTACACCGTCTCGGCGGAGCGGGAATTGTCCATCGGCCAGTCCATCGACATCCGCGGTACCAGCGCCCGGCTACTGGCGATCGACCGCACGCGGACCGACGATGGCATGAACGTCCGCGCCCGGCTCGCGCTCGCGTCCGATGACCGTCCAGTCGGCGATGCCGCTCCCCAGCTGACCTACTACCCGAAGCACGAGGTGACCGTCAGTATCCCCGACATCCGGTCGGGCCCGATCTCGGACAGGTACACCACGTTGCTCTCGGTCTCGGCGGACGGCAGTTCCGCCACCGTCCGGCTGGCTGTCAACCCGATGGTGGGGATGATCTGGGCCGGCGGTGCGCTGACCACGCTGGGCGGGGTGCTGGCACTCGGCGGCGCGCGGCCGCGTCGGCCGCGTCCGGCAACTGGGACGCCCCGACCTCAGCGGGTTGTTCGCGCGCCGATGCGGATACCGGCGCCTGAGCCGGTGCCCGATGGCGCCACGCCGGGACGGCCCACATGATGGCGCCCGCGTGGTGCCGGGTGCGGGCCGCCCGGCTCCTCACGATTCGGCCGAGGTTGACTCCGCTGCTGGCATTACTTGCCGTAGCCGTGCTCGGGCTGGTGCTGGGAAACGGTACGGCCAACATCGGCGCAGGCACTACCGAACAACCGTTGGCCGGGGAATCGGGCAGCGCCGCCCCGGCACTCGCCGGACGGACCCTGACCGGCGAGCCGTTCGACCTGGCGGCACTGCGGGGCCAGGTCGTACTTGTCAACGTCTTCGCCTCCTGGTGCGCGCCCTGTCGCAGGGAACTGCCACTGCTGGTCGCCGCGGAGCGGCGCTGGTCGGTGCGGGGCCTGCGGGTCGTCGGCATTGACGTACGGGACAGCCCAGAGGCGGTACGCGCGCTGCTGGCTGAGACACAGGCCCAGGAATTCACCGTGTTACCCGATCCGACGGGTAGCACCGCGGTGGACTGGGGGGCCCGTGGCGTCCCCGAGACGTTCCTGGTGAACCGGGACGGGATGGTCGTGCATTGGATGCCGGGGCCGTTGACCGCGCACTGGCTTGACCAGCGGCTGGTGCCGCTACTGGCCCGGTGAGTCCACGACGGGCCGTGCTGATGGCCACCCTGATCATCCTGCTGGGCGGGGCGTTAGCGGGTGCCTGGCACTCCACCCAGCCGGCCCGGTCCGCCGATCCGGCGTACCGGCTCGCGGCCGAACTGCGCTGTCCCGCCTGCCAGGGGGAGTCCGTAGCCGACTCACGCTCGCCGATCGCCGCGGCCATGCGGGAGGTCATCAGAGCGCAGCTCGCCGAGCGCCACAGCATCGACGAGATCCGTGCCTACCTCGTGCGACGTTACGGACCCGACGTGCTGGCCGTACCACCGGCCCGTGGGCCGGGAGTCCTGCTCTGGCTTACGCCGGCTCTGGCGTTGCTCGCCAGTCTGGCGGCGGCGGCCCGGGCGGCACGCCGATCCCGTCGCGCGTACCCGGCACCCGAAACCGATGGACGTCCGGCGCTACCTGAATGTTCGGTCCACCGTGCCGGCCCGGCCAGTCGCCGACCACGGTCAGCCGGCCGGGGTGCCCGGATCTGGAACATCAGCGCGGCATGCCTGCTCGGGATCGTTGGCGCCGTCGCTCTAGCCGCGCAGCATCTGCCCGCCCAGCCGGACCCCGCCGAGGGGGCCGACCCCGTACCGGGTCAGCTCGCCCTCGCCCGATCGATGGAGGAACAGGGCCGGTACGACGCGGCGGCGGAGGTCTACCAGAGCGTTCTGCGGCTTCGCCCGGCCGACGGCATCCGCCTCAGGATGGCGTTCACCCTGGTCCGCGCGGGCCGGGCCGCCGAAGCCGAAAGCCTCGCCGAACAGGTGCTGATCAGCCAACCTGACGCCCCGGAGGCATTGCTCATCCTGGGCCTTGCCCAGTGGGAGGTGGACCCCGTCGCCGGAGTTGTGACGCTTCGTCGGTTCCTCGGCCGGGCACCGGACCATGACGCCGCAGCGGAGGTGCGACGCCTGGTCGAGGATATGCGCTGAGGATGGATCAAACGACGGACGCGGTGGTGGAAGGATTGGCGAAAGGCATGGGAACCGGTCCGGCGGACCGATCGTCGTAGCAGCATGACTACCTCGCGATGCATACGCGCGGCGGCGGCGGGCGCTCTGCTCCTGCTCCTCGCCGCCTGCGGTCAGAACGCAACCGCCGACACCGGACCGGCTGAGACCGCGCCCGCTGGTAACCAGGCGGTGTTGCGGGTGGACCAGACCGGAGGTCTGGTTACCCCGGCGATGCTTTCCGCCCGGTTGCCGATGGTCTCCATTTACGCCGATGGTCGGGTCATCACCGAGGGTGCGCAACTTCTGATTTATCCCGGTCCGGCGCTGCCCAGCCTGCAGGTCCAGCGGATTCCGACCGAGCGGATCGACGACTTGATCGGGCGGGCCCGTGCCGCCGGGGTCGGCTCCGCCGATGATCTGGGCATGCCGCCGATCGCCGATGCCACGACGACCCGGTTCACTGTTTCGTCCACGCTCGGAACCGAGGTTCTGGAGGTGTACGCGCTGATTGAGGCAGCGGACGATACGACGGGTCTGACGGCAGCCCAGCGGGGTGCCCGCAAGACCTTGCGGGATCTGCTCACCACCCTCACCAACCAGGCCGGTGAGATGGAGCAGTATGTGCCCACCGCGTTGGCGGCCGTCGCGGCGCCTTGGCGGCTGTCCGGCGGTGACGGTTCCGCTGAGCAGCCCGAGGTGGCCTGGCCGGGGCCGGCCCTGCCGGGTGAGTTGCTGAATCCCGGTGTCGAGTTGGGCTGTGTCGAGGTGTCCGGTAAGGCGGCCACGGAGCTCCTGGCGGTGGCCACGCAGGCGAACGTCGAGACGCCGTGGACCTCGGGCGGCAGCCGGTGGAGCGTCACTCTTCGGCCCTTGTTGCCCGACGAGTCGGGCTGCGCCGACCTGCGTGCCGCTTTCTGATTCCCCGTCTCCCGTCTCCCGTCCCCGTCGATCAAGGACTTGTTGCGGTGTTTGAGAGATCAAGTCATCGCGATTAGTCCTTGATCGATGGGGCGCAGCGGTGGCGGAACATGTCAGCAAAGTGACAAGCTCGTGGTGGTTACGAACTGCTTCCGGCCTCGTTAAGCGGTATGAGGCAGAGGAGCTGGTGCGATGGAAAGTAACCGGCAGTTCGCTATGGACCCACCGGCCCGAAGTGCTGGCGAGACCGTCGGGCCGCAACTTCTCGGCCGAGTTCACCGGCCGGATCCTCGGGACTGGAGCATCGGGCGACTCATGGAGATCGCCGAGCCACCCGAGTCGATCCGGCAGCGGACGATCGAGCAGGTCATGGCGGAGACGTCGTACTTTTCCGACTGGCGGTCGTACCTGGTGTTCTGGCACTGGCTACGCAAACACCGCGAGCCGGTCACGCCGGCCGTCGGAACCCCGGCCTGGGAGTTGAAGATTCAGCTCGACCAGGGTGAGACCGGGCATTGCGTCGGGTTCGGCTGGGCCGGCTGGGTCGACGCGTTGCCGGTGGAGGGCTTCTACCAGAACGCCGACGCGCATGCCCTCTACTATGAATGTAAGATCATTGATGGCGAGCCGGGCGCGGAGAACGGATCGACGGTCCGCTCCGGGGCGCTCGCCGTTCGAGGGCGCGGGCGGTTGGCGGCCTTCGCGTTCGCCCGATCAACCGCGGAGATCAACGACTGGCTGAACTCCAACGGGTCGGTCGTGGCCGGGACCAACTGGACCAACGACATGTTCACCCCGGATGGCAATGGCTATGTTCGACCGAGTGGCCCGGTCGTCGGCGGTCACTGCTACGTGATGCTCGACTACCTCGACGATGAGGACGCGTACCTTTTCCAAAATTCCTGGGGTGGGCACTGGGGCCTCAATGGAAGATTCAAAATGAAGCGAAGCGATTTCGACGGCCTGCTTCACGATAATGGCGAAGCGTGTTGCGCGGCGGAGTTGCCGCACTAGCCGGAGCGGGGCCGGTGGTGACCCAGATCAATCTGGACGGTACGGACGCCGGCCGGACCCGGCCCGCCGAGCCGGGCGACCTCGTGGTCGTCCGGCTCGACGAGACACCAACCTCAGGTTATCGGTGGCAGATCGAGGAGCTCGATCCCGCCGCGCTACGGGTGGCCCGGGATACCTTTGTGCCATCGTCCGGTACGGCCCTCGGCGGTGCGGGCACCCGCGAATTCCAACTGGCCGTGGTGGGTCCGCGCGCTACCCGGTTACGGCTGGCGCTGCGGCGTGCCTGGGAGCCGGCCGGGGCAGCGGTACGACACTTCGAAACCACGATCGACGCGACGCGGTGAGTCCGCCGCCACGGCACAGATGGATCAGGCGACGGCACGCTTGAAGGCCGGGAGGTAGCCGCCGGAGTGACCGCTGGCCATCGGGTGGTACGAGATACCGATATCGGCGAAGTTCAGGGCGTGCAGCCATTTGTCGCCGCTGCACAGCTGGTGTCCGACGAAGTTTGACCGGACATCGGCAAAGATGAAGCCGTGCTGCCGGGCGACGTCGCTGGTGAGGCTGTCAATCAGATCGATGCCTTCGTTGATCTTCGTCCGCGACTGCTCACTGAGCCCGATGCAGAGCGGCACCTTGAGCTGGTAGAAGGTCGGGTAGCCGAGCACCACCACCTTTGCCTGCGGCGCCCGTGAACGGATGCCGTTGTAGACCGGGTTCAGTAGGCCGGCCAACTCCGCCCGGGCCTTGTTCTCCGCTGCCTGGATCGCGTTCACGCATTCGGTGGTGCCGAAAAGCGCACAGGTGGTCATGATGTTGGCGAAGCCGACGTCGTTACCGCCGATCGTGATGCTCACCAACGTGGTGCTGGAAGTGAGCGCCGAGAGCTGGCCGCTGATCACGGTCTTGGTGGTGGCACCCGAACAGGCGACCGAGACATACGAGGTGGGGGCGTTCGCGTTCGCCCACAGTTGTGGGTAGGCGTTGGTGCTGCGCTGGCAGCTCCCACTCGAGCCAATGTAGCTTCCGGCACCGACGCCGGAGGAGTACGAGTCACCGAGGGCAACATAGTGGACGCTGGCGGCCGCCTGGGCGGGCACGGCTATGGCGAGGGCGGCGGTAGTGGCTGCGGCCAGGCCCGCGATCAGCGCCGAGATTCGTGTCTTCAGCACGTGGCTCTCCAAAGGGGGACGTAGGAAACCAGTGCTGTTATAGATAGCAGTTCATCGATGGAATGGGAAGCTTTTCGGGATGCCAACTTGATCTTCTGCGGTGACGGACGTGAAGGTGCTACCCAAGCGGGCGGGTTTCCGGACTCAGAAGTCGAATGAGGACGGCCCGAACGCGTTATGCCACCGACGATGGTGAGCGGCGGCTGTGCGGCTCACCTCGGTGGGGCTGGCCCCGGATGCGCGCCGGACGGTACCCCCCGAACCGGCGGCGGACCGTGTCGGCCCAGCGCCGATCACGGCTCGCTATCGCCGGACCGCGCGCTGCTGTGGCGTGCGCGGAGATTGCCGCGACGGTCGGGGATGTGCTCATCCCGAGTCGGAGAACCGGTGGGCGGGCGGTTGAACATTGGACCGGCTTGACCCGACGGAGCGCGGTTTGGCCGATTTCGTCGATGAGCAGCTCGGGTTGCGGCTACCCGATCGGGGGCTGGCATGTCGAGCTGCCGGTTGGATGGATGACGGGCCGGTTCTGCTGGCAGCTCGCGGGGGGCCTGATCGGGTGTGGCGAGCAGGACGATGCCTCGGCTGGCCAGGATCGCGGCTAACACGGAGAGCGCTGCGGCGCCGGGGGTGAGCGCCGCCCCCTGACCGAGGAGTACGAGGCCGATGCTGGCGGCGGTAATCGGGTTGACGATCGTGAGCGTCGCCAGCGTGGCGCCGAGACCGGTGCGGTAGGCGGCCTGGGACAGCAGTAGTCCGGCGGCGATGAGGGTGGTGATGGTGACCGCGGTACCGATTCCGATGGGGGTGCGCAGTTCGTTCATGGACCGGACCGTGATGCGGAGCAGGAGGGTCTGGGTCAGCACTGAGCTGACGCCGAAGGCGATGCCGCTGGCGGTGGCGAGTCGTAATCCGCGGGCGCGGGTTGATCCGGTCGGCGTGAGGATCAGGGCAGCGAGCAGAGCCAGGGTGACGGCGGCGAGCAAGAGGATCTCGTGATCGCGCAATGCATCGGTGGGCATCCCGGTGTCGGCGGCCAGTGTCACCCCGGTTAGGCCGACGATGACGGCTGCGGCACCGCGCCAATCTCGACGGCTGACTCGATGGCCGCCGATGGCCGCACCGAGGGGGAGGGCGAAGACGAGGGTGAGGGCGCCGAGCGGTTGTACGACCGCCAGGGAGGTGTAACGCAAGGCTACGACGTGCAAGCCGCCGCCGACGGCGTTCAGCGCCACCGCGATCATGAATCGTGGCTGCAGGAGTCGGGGAACGGCGCGGTTCGCCGTCGCGGCGAGACGTTCCTGGGTGACAGCGGCGAGCGCATAGGCGATTGAGGACACCACCGAGAGGGCAACGGCGACCAGAAGCGGCTTCATAGCAGGCCATCCAGGATGGATTGGCTGTTTCCCACCGGAATGCCTGCCTTCCAAGTAGTGACGAACTAACCGGATCCCGCCTCTTCCGTGCGCTCGGTAGAGTAGCAGTTAAGTTGAGGTGTTCACTCCGGTTGGTAGGCTGGGGTGATCTGTGTATCCTCCGTGGATACTCTGCCTTTCACCGGCGGAGAGGAATCGGACTCCTGCGAAGCAGGGCAGGGAAAGAAGTTCGCCGCCGTGGCCGATCGTCGCCCACCGATTACCCACAGTGGCCCTACGGGTTGACATGATAGTTTGTGAGATGTGACCTCTCACATGAAGCGGGCGTTCAAGTACCGCTTCTATCCGACCGATGCGCAGGCAGTCGAACTGTCGCGCATGTTCGGGTGCGTGCGGAAGGTTTACAACATGGCGCTCGCCGCCCGTACCGAGGTCGCGGTAGACCGCTTCTTCCCTTCGTCCAGGCTGTGCTCCGTCCGCGGCGCCCGGCGAGAGAGGCTGCCGCTTCACGTTCGTGCCTGGACGTGCGCCTGCGGAACGACCCATGACCGGGACGTGAACGCGGCACATAACCTTCTGGCCGCCGGGCTGGCGGTGTCTGTCCGTGGAGCCGGTGCAATACCTCAACGGGAGTCCTCCCGGACAGGGCAGTCGGCGACGAAGCAGAAAACCTCACGGCGTGAGCCGTGAGAATTCCCCTTCTTCAGGAGGGGGAGAAGTCATGTCAGTAACACCGCCCGGTTCTTCTGGTTCGGCTGGGAGCGGCGAGCGGCGACCCTTGCGTAGGGATGCGGAGCGCAATCGCCAACGCATTCTCGAAGCCGCCAGTGAGATCTTCGCCGAGCGTGGGCTGGAGGCGAGCCTGGACGATATCGCCGAGCATGCCGGGGTCGGCGTCGGTACGGTGTACCGCCGGTTTCCCAGTAAGGACGATCTTCTCGAGGCGCTGTTCGAGCAGAAGATCGAGCAACTGGGTGCATTCGCTGAACGGGCGGCGATGCGGCCCGATAAATGGCAGGGTCTGGTTGCCTTCCTTGAAGGGGCGATCGCGCTGCAGGCTCGTGATCTCGGCTTGCGGCAGGTGCTGCTCAGCAATAGCTACGGCAAGGATCGGTTAGCCCGAGCCAGAGCGCGGTTGAGTCCACTGCTCACGCGCCTCATCGTCCGCGCACAGGAAGCCGGCACGCTGAGGCCGGAGGTGCAACCGAATGATCTCCCCGTGATCCTGCTTATGATCACGTCGGTTCCGCTCTATACCCGGGGAGTCGACGAAGAGCTTTGGCGGCGCTACCTGGCCCTGGTTCTCGATGGTCTGCGGGCCGGTCCGAACCGCGACCCGCTCCCCGTTGACGCGCTCGGGGATGGCCAACTCGACCAGGTGATGCGCGACTGGGACCCAGCCCGCCGCCTCCCGTCTGCCTAGGGCTGACCATCCGCGCCCGGGTCAGCGGCGCACCCCACGGTAGTTCCGGGTAGAGCGGATCAAGATTGAGTCGGTCGGTGGGCTGAACGCGGCGGTTGTCTGCTGATTGTCCAGCAACGGAAGGCTCCCTCGGTCAGGTGCGCCGGGCCCAGGCGGCGGGTGGCGCGATGGGCTCGGGTACGTCAAGTGCCACCGGTGAGCGGTTAGTCCGCTTTCGATTGCGGATAGTAGTGGGGCTGTTGATTCTGGCTAGCGTGCGCCGCGGTGCGAGTGGACCGCGGCGGGAAAACCCATTGGCGTTCCCCGGTCGCGGCGGCGGAAAACCGGTTTCGTGGACGTTCCACGGTTGCCGGATCGATCGGCTGGGCAGGTTGGCGGTTCTCACTGGAACGCGCTCCTGAACCACTGGGACCGTTACAGAATGCGAGGAGGTGGAGACGAAAGCGAGGTTGAGCCACATGGATTTCCGGCGTCGAGTTTTGCCGCTGTTAGCAGCGATTGCCGTGGCCGTCCCGTTGGTTTCAGCGGGCTGCACCAGCGGGCCCATCGATCATGCTGGGCGTTCAGCGCCGGCGCCGCCCAAGCTAGCGGTGACCCCAGCGTTGAACAGCAAGAATGTCCCAATCAGTACGGAGATTGGACTTTCCGTCACCGACGGGAAGGTAACCGAGGTCGCGTTGACCGACGACAAGGGCGGCAGGATCGACGGTGCGTTCCGCACAGATGGCTCGACCTGGATCCCGGGACAGCCGCTGAAACACAAGCAGGCATACACCGCCCAGGTCACCGCAGCTAACGACAAGGGCAAGACCGTCACCCAGACGACCAGTTTCACCACGATGGACAAACCGGCCAAGCAGACCGGCACCAGCCTATACCTGGAAAATGACCGTACCTATGGGGCGGCGATGCCGGTGACCGTCGGCTTCGACGCCGATGTGCCGAAGGAAGCGCGGGCGGAGGTGCAACGACGTCTCTTCGTCAGCACCGAGCCCAGCCAGCCCGGGGTTTGGCACTGGTCGGCCAATGGACGCGAGGTCTCCTACCGGGCGCCCGATTTCTGGCAGCCCGGCACGAAGATCGCCGTCCGTACCGCCCTCGCCGGCTTGCCGATGGGTGGTGGAAGGTACGGCGACGCCGACCACACCACTACGGCGAAGGTCGGCGAAAAGGTGACGCTGGAAATCGACAACGGGACCAAGCAGATGTCGGTCTTCAAGAACGACAACCTGCTTCGCAAGATCCCGGTGAGCCTGGGAAAGAGCAGCACCCCGACGTCGAGCGGCAAGATGGTGATCATGGAGAAGTTCGCCTCGACGGTCTTTGACACCCGGGGTGCGCCAGATGGCGGCTATGTTGTGACCGTCGCCAACGCGCAGCGGCTGACCTGGGGTGGGGAGTTCATCCATGCCGCGCCCTGGTCGGTCGGTGACCAGGGTTACACGAATGTGTCGCACGGTTGCACGAACCTCTCGGATGAGGCTGCCGCCTGGCTGATGGGCGTTACCCAGGTCGGTGATCTGGTCACGATCAAGGGCACCGAGGTCAAACTGGAGCCCGGCAATGGCTGGACGGTCTGGGACATGTCCTGGGACGAGTTCATCAAGGGCAGCGCGCTGCCGGTCCCGGCTGACCTCAAGCCGGCGCCGGAGCCCGCCCAGTCGGGGGGCGGCACGCCCTCCTCCACCACCAGCACGCCAGCGTCGGCGCCTTCGAACAACGGCGGCCGGTAGGTAGGTAGCTGCTCAGGGTCGCAAGCCGCTCGGCGCTGCCGGGCGGTGCGCGGTCTCGACGAGGCGTATGTGGACCCGGCGCATGGCGGGTCCACATACGCAGTTGTGCGGCGGAGTGGCAGAAACCAACATCCGCGCGTCACGGGGCTGACCGAAGTCGATCAGCTCAATGACTGCCGTGGTACGCCCGCACCACGGAGGACGGAATGCGGCCACGCTCGGAAACCTCGAAGCCGTTCTTGGCGGCCCATTCCCGGATGGCCCGGTTCTGGTCACGGTCAGTGCGAGCGGGCGCGGGAACATTGCCCCGCCGCCCCGGTCGCCGGCTCTCTACCCCGCCGCGCCCGACCCGGTTGCCGGCACTGATGTAGACATCCAGCGCCTTGCGTAGCTTGCCCGCGTTCTTATCCGACAGGTCAATGGTGTAGTTGACGCCGTCCAGACCGAACTCAACGGTGCGATCCGCTTCGCTGCCGTCGAGGTCGTCGGTCAGAACAGTGATTACCTGCTTCGCCATGGTCGATTACTCCTTGTGCATTATTGCTGTTAGGAGTCGATTTTGGCTCACCGAGGGGCATTTCGGCAAGCCATTCGACATGTCGTCGCGCAGGTTCCCTGTCGGCGGCTCGAATGTGCCGGGGATTTTTGGCGGCTGGAGCCAGCCACGGCTGCCCGTTGGCCAATGCTGATCCGCACTTGAGAACGCCGTGATCTTACCTCCATCCTGTCCCGGTTCCTATTTGGGGTACCGCTGACGAATGGTGGAACGTCCGACTGAACGGGTTTTCACCGGCCGGATGGAGCGCGGGCGGGCGCTGGCCGCCCGCGAGCCGGGGGCGATCAGCGGAACCCGGTGTGATCAGGGTCGCAGCCGGGGGTGGGGGGTTCGGCGCTGGCCCGACGGGTGACGAAGATGGGTTGGAGATCTTTCCGACAACTGTTCAGGGGATGGGTTCTCAGTTCATGGCAGGGTGTGGAGCTGTCCATGATCTGGTGAGTTGCTCGTCGCGGGTGACTGGAATCTTCGGGCCGGGCCTGCGGGAAAGCGCGCCGAGCCGGTAGGTCGTCACCTCACCGTACCGGCGCAGTCACGAGGAGGCGCAGTGGTTGCCCGCGATTCGGGTCCGGTTGACCCATTTGTTGGTCAGACCGAGCGATCAGGTCCGGCTTCCGGTCCCGCTGGATGGCATCGCATTCCGCGGCAGCGGTCCGGTTCCGATCGGCAGCAGGCGGAGTTCGTAGACCTGCCGGAGTTGACCACTTCGGCCGCCCCTGGTTGGTCGGCGGGATCAAACGACCGATCGTTGGTGGTGCCGCAGTGGCGCCGGTTGCGAATTGCGATGATCGGACAAAAAGGGATGCCAGCGACGTTCGGGGGCATCGAGCGGCATGTGGAGGAGTTGGCCGCCCGGTTGGCGGGGTTCGGGCATGACGTGACGGTGTACTGCCGGGATAGCTACGGGGTGGTTCCGTTGGGGATGTATCGGGGGGTACGACTGCGGCGGGTGTCGACGGTCCCGTCGAAGCACCTGGACGCGATTGTGCATGCCGGGTTGTCCTCGGTGGTAGCGCTCGGGACGCGACCCGATGTGGTGCATTACCACGGGCTGGGACCGGCGTTGGTGGCACCGTTGCCCAGGTTTTTGTCGTCCGCTCGTGTCGTGTTGACGGTGCACGGTTTGGACAACCAGCGGGCGAAGTGGGGGTGGGCCGCGCGGGCGGTGTTGGGCACCGGGCACTGGATGTCAGGATGGGTACCGGATGTACGGGTGGCGGTGTCCCGAGGGTTGGCCGCGCATTATCAGCAGCGGTTCCGGGGTGCGGTGCGCTATATCCCGAACGGAGTAGGGCAGGCGCGGGTGGTCTCCGCCGGACAGATTGGTCCGCGGTTCGGGTTGGCTCCGGGTGGATATCTGTTGTTGGTCGGTCGACTTGTCCCAGAGAAGGCGGCTGACCTGTTGGTGCGGGCGTTTCGGCGAGTGCCGACAGGGCTGCGGTTGGCGGTGGTGGGCGGATCGTCGTTTTCAGATGGATTCGTGGAGCGGTTGCGGGCGGAAGCGGCGGGGGACGACCGGGTAGTGTTCACCGGATTCGCGTACGGGGATGTTTTGGCGGAGTTGTATTCGAACGCGGCGGGGTTTGTGCAGCCGTCGCGGCTGGAGGGGCTGCCGCTGACGTTGTTGGAAGCGGTGTCGTATGGCTTGCCGGTGGTGGCGAGCGATATTGATCCGCACGTGGAGGTGCTGGGGGTTGATGGCCCGGGCGGCCGATTGTTCCGAGATGGTGGCGAGGATGATCTGGTGCGGGCATTGCAGTTGTTGGTGGCCGACCCTGAGGGTGAGCGGGTAGGCGCTGGGGCAGTGCGGGACCGGGTGTTGGGGGAGTACTGCTGGGACTCGGCGGCGGCTGAGTTGGAGCGGTTGTATCTGGAGTTGACGTCCGGCCGGCGAGTCGGCGATCGGGACCGGCTCGAAACGGATCGTGTCGATGCGGATGCCGATACGACGCTGACCGGCGTGACACCGACAGCCGCGGGGCCAAGTGTGTGACGAGGGCCGGCTGATGCCGGGGTCCACGTATCGGCCTATTCTGCCCTCCGCGGAACCGGGCTAGATTTACCCGATCTTCGAATGGCACGGGGCGGACTTTCACCGCCCGGAGCACTGGCGTCAGGCAGCGGGGTCAACGTTTCAGTGGCAGTAGAACAGCAGCACGATCGGCACCCAATTGCCGTCCCCCCATCAGCCGACCGGGTTGTCGTAGCAGCGGGTCCGGGCTCGTCGGGTCGCGGCATCGTGCTGACCGCGCTTGCTGGGCTGGTAGCCGCCGCGGCCGCGGTTCTTACCGGCCTCTCCCTGGCCGACGGTGACCGGATGGGCGCGGTGCTGCCACTTGCCGTGGTCGGCGGTATCGTCATCGCCGGGCTGGCGGTTACCCGGTTTGCCGCATATGTGCTTCTTATGCTCGCAATCCGGCCCGCTGTGGACCTGCTCAAGCTCAGTGGCCCTTCGGCCGGTCGGACCGACGTCGACGAGGCGACCCGGGCCATGGACCCGTCGACGATCCTCGGGGTGCTTTTCCTGCTCGCCTCCGGGCTCTGGCTCGCCGCCCAGTTGCGTCAGGGCCGGCTGCGTGGCTCACCAATGGGCGGGGCGCTGCTGCTGCTCGGAGCGACCGGCGTGATCAGCGCGTTCGGTGCGAGCCAGCCGACGACCAGCCTGCTGGACGTGCTGCGGGTCCTCACCATCGTGGCCATGTTTCTGGTCCTGGAGCAGTTGCTACCCGACCGCCGAGCGGTCCGGCGGGTCCTGTTCGCCTGTTACGCGTCGCTGGTAGTGGCACTGGGCTACACCGTGGTGATGTCGCTCCTCGGCCAGCCACCCGCCGAGGAGAAGGGTAGTTTTATCCGGATCAGTGGGCCGTTCAGCCAGTCCACCACGTTCGGCCGATATCTGATGTTCATGGTGATTTTCGGCTTCGCCATCTATCGCTACCTGCAGCGGCGGCTGCGACTCATCCTCGCCGTGCTGCTCACGCTCTCGCTGGTCTTTCTCCTGCTGACCAACACCCGCAGCGCGATCCTCGGCGCCGCGGTCGGTCTGCTCGCGGTCGCCGTGTTGCATCGCAGCAAGCGGATGCTGGCGCTGCTTTGTGTAGCCGGGGTCGTCGGGATCGCGCTACTGCCCGCGGTCGGTGACCGGTTCGCCCAACTCGGGGAATCGCGAGCGGTTGGTGGCGGCCCGACCGGCAACACCCTCGCCTGGCGAATCGGCTACTGGACCGAGGTCGTCGCGTTGGCCAACCGGAATCCGGTGACCGGCATCGGCCCGAACATGACCCAGCGGGAAACCGACGAGGCGAAGAAGCCGCACAACGACTTCCTGCGGGCATATGTGGAGACCGGCCTGGTCGGCCTGGTGGCGTATCTCGCGGTGATCGTGCTGATGCTGCACGCTGGGCTGCGGGCAGTACGTCGTGCCCCGCCGGGTAGCTTCGAGCGCGGAGCCGCAGTGGGTTTCCTCGCCTGTGCGCTCGCCTTCGTGGCGATCAGCGCGGTCTCCAACGTCATCTCGAACGTGGTGACTATGTGGTACCTGTTCGCCTTCGCGGCCGTGGCTGCCGCCGGCATCCGACCCGGATTCGGCGCCGGCAACGGCACCGGACAGGCCAGCCGACGGTCACCCAGAGCAAGCTGACCACGTCAACCGAGCAAGCGGATCAAGTAGTAGAAATGGGGAGCGCAAGGGTGGAGATCGTCGATTACCTGCGGGTCGCGCGGCGACGGCTGTGGGTGCTCGTGGGCGTTCCCGTCGTGGCAGCCGGCGCCGCGACGGCCGTCGTGCTGCTCGCCCCCCAGCAGTACACCAGCACCGCCTACCTCGCCGCGCCGGCTCTCGTCGGCGGTGCCACTGCTCAGCAGTTCACCGGCAATCAGGCGGCGAACCAGTTCGTCGCCGCTTTCGCGGCCGCGGCCACCTCGCCGAAGGTGCTCAACCAGGTCTCCACCGACACCGGGGTACCCACCGACGTGTTGCGGGGCGGGTTGAAGGTCACTCAGATCGGCGCGAGCAGCCAACTTGAACTCCGCTACACCGCCACCAAGCGTTCGTCAGTGACGCCGGTGGTGGAGTCGGCCTCCCGGCACGCTCTCGACTTCCTCTTCTCCTCACAGGTCGCGATTGCGACCCAGCAGGTGGAGGCGGCCAGCGATGACGTGGCTACCACCACCGCCGCGATCACCGAGTGGGAGAAGAACAACAAGCTGTCCCAGCCGGACAAGACATACCAGGCCACCCTTAACGAAGTCGCCAGCCTCAAGCAGCAGCGGCTATCAATGGAGGCGGCGGGGAACAGTCGGGGCGCCGACGCGGTGAGCGAGGCTATTACCGCCGGGCAGAAGCAGCTCGACGCGATCGGCCCGAAGCTTCCCGACTACCAGGCGCTGATCGCCCAACGGGACGCGGCGACCAGCGCGCTTTCCCAGGCCCGGCAGGGCCTGCAGGCGGCCCGAGCGCAGACCCGGGCGGCCGATCCGAGCCAGGTGATCGATGTGGGTGAGGTCAGTGCGGTGTCCCAGGCCCGCACCCTGCTGCGTACCGCGGTGCCGGTCGGTGCGGCCGGGCTGCTGATCGCGGTGCTGCTGGCGGCCCTGCTCGAGGTGCTGTCGCGTAACCGGCGCGAAACCGGCCGACACAGCGTGCCGGTGTCGTGACGGCAGAGTCGGCGGCCCCCGCCCGCAGATCGTCCGGTGACTCCGGGGACCAGCACGTCCGGGGCATGGCGCGCGGCGGTGGCCTCAACCTGATCGGCGCGCTGCTCAGCCAGGCGGCGGTCTTTGTGATCATCTTGTTGCTCGCCCGAGTGCTGGGCATGACCGAGGTCGGCCGGTACGCGCAGTGCTACGCCGTGCTCGCGCTGCTCGGGCTCCTCTCCCTTTCCGGCTTCCGGGCCGGGCTGACCCGGTTCGTCGCGGTGCACCTGGCCGATGAGGATCCGGCTGCCCTTCGGGGCACGATCCGGCTCGGGCTCGGCATCACCGCCGTCTCGTCCGCGCTGATCGCCGCCGTCCTCGCCGCCGGAGCCTCCTGGCTCGCCGGGGCGCTGCACGATCCGGAACTCGCCACCGGCCTGCGGTTGGTCGCGCTGGCGCTGCCCGCCTCGGCGGTCTGTGAGGCGGCGCTCGCCGCCACCAGGGGCTGGCGCACCCAACGGCCGTACACGCTGATCGGACAACTCTACGAGCCGGGCACCCGGCTGCTCGGTACCGCGCTGGCGCTCGGCGTCGGCGCCGGACTGGCCGGCGCGTACTGGGCGCTGGTCGCTGCCACCTGGTCAGCCGCCGTACTCGCCCTCGGTGCGCTGTGGCGGCTGCTGGCCAAGGTGGCACCGGCGAGGCCGGCATACCGGCCCCGCGAATTGTTCCGCTTCTCCACCGTCAGTTGGGTCTCGTCGATCTCGTCGACCGGGCTGATCTGGGTGGACACCCTCCTGCTCGGTGCCTTCGCTAACACCAACGCTGAGATCGGCGTCTACAACGTGGCCACCCGACTGGTCAGCGTCGCCATTTTCGTGCTCGCCCCGATCAATGCGGCGTTCGGGCCGTACCTCGCGCATCTCTATCACGAGGGCAAGATGGCCGAGGTACGGCGCATCTACGGCACGGCGACCGGCTGGGTGGTACGGCTCTCGCTGCCCGCTTTCGTGGCGTTGCTGGTCTTCCCCGACGGGTTGCTGCGGCTCTTCGACGGAGACGCCGCCACCGGTGCGGCGGTTACTGGTGCGGCCGCCACCGGTGCGGCGGTCACCGTCATCTTCGCCTTCGGTCAACTGGTGAACGCGGCCACCGGCCCGTGCGGGACCTTGCTCAACATGTCCGGCCGGGTCACGGTCAACATGTACGACAACCTGGCCGCCCTGGCGCTCAATATCCTGCTCAACCTCTGGCTGATCCCGGCCTACGGGATCATTGGCGCGGCGGTGGCCTGGTCGGTGTCGCTGGCGGCGGTCAACATCGCCCGGGTGTTGCAGGTCCGTGCCCTGGTGCACGCGGTGCCGGTGACCGTCGGCATGGTCAAGGGGCTGGCCGCCGGGGCGCTTGCCCTGCTCGCCGGGATGATGGTGCGCGTCCTGCTGTCTGAGAGCGTGACCCGGACCATCGTCGGGCTGGCCGTTATCGTGGTGGGCTATCTGGGTGCGGTGCTCGCCTTCGGGCTCAGCCGGGAGGATGTCATGGTGTTGCGTACCCTGGCCCGCCGTCGGGGCCGGCGGGGCGGCTCGCCGGTAGTCGAGGAGGTGTCGCGGTGACCAGCGGTCAGCAGGCCGGCGCGGCGACTGGTCGCCGCAGTACGGTTGACCGGTTGCGCCGCACGGTGCGCAGCACCCGCGCCTGGGCCCGTTCCGTGGCGCCCGGTTCGCTGCCAGATTTTCTGGTCATCGGTGGTCAGCGATGTGGCACCACGTCGCTCTACCACTACCTCGCCGCGCATCCCCAGGTGCGGATCGCCACCGGCAAGGAACTGCAGTATTTCACGCTGCACCATGGTCGAGGATCGCGCTGGTACCGGGCCCACTTCCCGTCAACCGCACCCGGCGAGCGCACCTTCGAGGCGAGTCCGTACTACCTCTTCCATCCGAGTGTGCCGGAACGGGTGGCGGCCACCTTGCCGGCGGGGCGGTTCATCGCGCTGCTGCGCGACCCGGTGCAGCGGGCCTACTCGCACTACCTGCACAGCCGCTCGTACGGCGCCGAACCGCTCGCTTTTGCCGACGCGCTCGCAGCCGAGTCGCAGCGGCTCGAGGTGGCGCTGCGACGCGGCCCGGATCACCGGGCCGCGCACGCCGCGTTGCGCAACCACTCGTACCTGGCTCGCGGCCGGTATGCCGAGCAACTGGAGCGCTGGTTCGCGTACGTGCCCCGCGAGCAGATCTTCGTCGTCCGCAGTGAGGATCTCTACGCCGACCCGGCCCGGGTCTACGCCGACCTGCTGCGTTTTCTCGACCTGGACCCCTTCATCCCGTCCGCGTTCGCCCGGCACACCCGGCGGGTCGACACCGGCCCCACCGGGTTGACCGACGCGCTGCGCGCGGAGTTGGCCGGGTACTTCGCTGTGCACAACGCCCGGCTGGCCCAACTGCTCAACTGGCCCGACCCCTGGTCAGGGCACCCGTCCTAGCCGCACCTCCCCCGTTGATCATGAGGTTATCGCCCAAAATTGCCGTCAGCGTGGGGGACAACCTCATGATCAACGGGGAAGGCGCGGAGGGGGGTGGCGGTCAGCGGACGCCGGTGAGGAGATCGGCCGGCGGCCGACCGCCCCACAGGATCACCGGCCGGCAATGGCGACCTGCTTCGGGGTCTGCTTGTAACAGGCCGTGGTCGGTCGGAGCTGCTCTTAGCCCCAGCAGTCCTCGGTGGTCAGGGTGACGATGCCCTACCGGACGCTCGGTGCGCCACCCGCTCGGCCCGGCTGTAGTGGAGCAGGATCGCCGAGAAGTTGGTGTCGGTCTGGTCGGCCGTCGCGCGGATCAGCAGCACCGGCGTGCCGGAGATGTGCAGGGGCGCGGTGAGCGGCGCGGAGAGGTAGACGAGCTGGTTGGGCTGGACCACGTGCTCGTTTGAGAATCATCGTGTTCTGGCTCGTGCGTCGGGCTGTCCTGGAAGGACTCCGTGGTCGGCTTGGCAACTGGGCACCAGCTTGAGCCGCCGCGCCCCACCGGCGCCAGGCTGGAGGAACACCTCGGTGTCGACCTTGCGGGGGATCGGCCAGTCGGCATGCGTCTCCCACACGTGAGCGGAACGTTCGATGTCGACCCGGGGTTCGTCGCATGATGACGTTGGGCACATCGTGCAGCCAGAAGTCGAACCACAGGTGCAGGGTCTGCACCAGTCGGCCGACGGAAATCGAACGGGTAGACGTGACCGGTCTGGGTAAGCGAGAGCTTGCGCTGCACGTTCTGCTCGGCGAGCGCGTACCAGAACTTGCTCAAGTGGTCCGGGAGGACGTTGTCGTCGTTGAGCCCGTGGCACCAGGAACACGCTGGCTGTGATCTTGTCGGCCTTCTTGCACGTAGCTGCGTTCGTTCCAGAAGGCGGTGTAGTCACCGGTGCTCGTCACCGTCGTTGGCGGCGAGAGGCGTTCCGGACCGGTTTGCAGTGGGCTCGGCGGTCCGGATTGGTGACCAGGTTGGCCAGGTACGACGGGTAGTCATTGCCTCGGGTGACCACGCCGTTGCTGCGGGTGTAGTCGTAGTATTCGGAGGGGCCGCCGATCGGGACGATGGTGGTCAGCCCCTTCGACGCCGGTCACCGCCGTGGCCATGGCCAGCGATCCGTGGTACGACTTGCCCACCATGCCGGTCTTGCCGTTGTGCCAGTCGGCCCTGACCACCTCACCCGCGGCGTTGCGGGCGGTGGCCCGGCCGTTCAGCCAGTTGATCGCCTGCTTGGCGCTGAGGTTGTCCTGGTTGGCGTTGGTGGTCGGGCAGCTGGTTGAGTTGCAGGTGCCGACCATGTCCAGCAGGATCACCGCGTAGCCACGCGGTACGAAGTAGTTGTCGTAGAACAGGGCTGTGCTGACGAGCAGCCCGTCCCCGTCGAGGTCGACCTTGCACTCGCTCTCGTTGCCCCGGCAGAGGGTCGTGTAGTACGGGCTGGCATCCATGATCGACGGGCACCTTGAGGCCCTCGGCCGTGGCACGTAGGCCGCATCACGTCGAACGAGATGATGTCGCGTAGCCCGTCGTTGTCGCTGTCGAAGGTGGAGTGGATGAAGAGCCGTTCGCGGATGGCGTCGGCGTACCCGAACACGGGTTGTGTCACGCTTTCCTGGACGACGATCGACGGGGCCTCCTGCGAGGCGGAGGAGGGGGCCGCGGCCATGCCGGCAGGACCACCGGCGTGGTCGAGACCGGCACCGCGCTGCTGGTGGCCACCAACTGTCCGCCGACCGGGCCGCTGCGCAGGCCCGCGGTAGCCGGCACGGTCACCGGTGCGCCGGAGGTGGACCAGACCACCAGGGTCGTCTCGCCCGCGCGCTGGAACGCCACCCCGCTCAACGGGCCCTCGCCGATCGGCGACACGGTGGCGCCCCGGGCGGCGGCTACCAGGTCGGCCAGCATCGCGCCCGCCTCCCGTTCCCGGCCGTCCGGGTCGAGCAGGCCGTAGCGGACCTCGCTGCCCGCCCGGTTGTTCGGGTTGTACGCCAGTGGCAGCCACATCACCTGGCGGATCCCGGCGGCGATCAGTTGACTGAGCACCTTGACCATTTCCGCGGCCCGACCGGTGGCGTCGTCGTCACCATCGGACCAGAACTGGCCGACCTCCCAGGCCTCGATCGGGGTTCCGGCAGGTGTCTCCGCCTTCAGATACTCCAGCAGCGCGGGTACACCACTGAAATGCTCGTAGTAGTGCACCTGGCGGACCTGCACAACGCGTTCGTCGAGCAGCTTCTCGGTGGCGGCGACGAACGCCACATTACGTACGTTCGCCGCGTTCGCCAATGCCTTGCGCAACTGCGTCTCGTTGTTCACCGCCGGGATCTTCTGGCCGCGGGTGCCCACCCGGCGCTGGAAGTACGCCTGGTACGCGGTGATCGCGTCCGCGATCCGGCCCGCCCGGACCAGCCGGTCGACCACGCCGAAGCCGTAGGCGACGCTGCTGATCCCGGAGTCGACCACCCGGGCCTGCGGGTCGGCGGCGTGGATCGCCTCGGCGGCGGCCCGCACCAACCGGAGGTAGTCGTCCGGGCTGCCGGCCCAGTACTGCGGCGCGTTGACCTCGTTCTCCACGGCGTACTGCCGCACCCCGTACGGTGCGTACCGGGTGACCAGATCGCGGACGAAGGCCTGGTAGGTGCCGAGGTCACGGGGCATCGCCGACTCGGTCTTGTTGGCCTGCCCCCGGGTGTACTGAGCGGTGCCGCCGGTTGCCCAGCAGACCCCGGTACGGATCTTCAGGTTGAGCGTGATGCCGAGGCTCCGGCTCCGCTCGGCGATCCGGTCCACCGCCGCCCAGTCCGGCTTCCCCTGGGTCTTTTCAATGTCACACCAGGACAACTCGTGGTAGGTGGCCGAGCCGGAGATTTTGCTCAGGTACGGGGTGAACTGCTCGAACCGGGACCAGTCCCAGTGCGCGCCGAAGGGGTTGTCGGTGCCGGGTGCGGCCGCCGCCGGCGGCGCTGGTGGCCGGTGCGTCGGGAGCCGGGGCGCCGGTGCTCGTGGGATTGCCGGGCGGCGCCGGCTCGTCGGAGCCGGTGCAGGCCACCGGGGCCAGCCCGACGACGGCCGCGAGCCCGGCGAGCAGCAGACCCCGGATCCGGGTGGCGCTCCTCATCGGTAGCCCAGTTCACGTAGCGTGCGGCCGGAGAAGATCCGGACCAGCAGACGGAGGAAGGGGTCCAGTTCGCGGCGGTAGGTGCCGACCCGGGAGCCGTAGATCGCGGCGTCGGTTTTCGCGGCGGCCCGCCGCCGGTCCGCCTCGGTGGTGTATTTGCTCGCCACATCGTGCGGCTTGTCGTGGTAGTCCAGAGCGCCCTCCTCCCACGGTTCGCCGAGGAACTCGAAGAGTCCACGCATCGCCTTCTCCGGTTCGGTGACGGTCTGCTCATAACGCAGCTCGTAGTAGCGGCCGGCGGGCAGCGCGCGACCGGCGGCGCGGGCGGTGTGGATGTAGCGCGGCCACTTCACCACGCATTTCATTGCCGACCAGTAGCCGAACCGCTTGCGGTGCGAGACGACCACGTCGCGGCCGTCCCGGATCACGTGCACGATCTGCGCGTCTGGAAAGACCTTGGTGACGAAGTCGAGCGACATGGCGTACAGCGGGGTCTTGTCCGCCCAGCGGGTCTTGCCCCGGGCCCGGGCGTAGTCGGCGTGGACGCCGCCGAAGAAGTCGGCGATCCGGCGCAGCCAATCCTCCTGTGGGAACCCGAACCGGGCGAGCCGTTCCCAGTCCCGACCGACGATGCGTTCCAGGTCGGTGAGGAAGCGGGTCTCCGGGCCGCAGCTGATGCTGGAATGTGAGTCGAGCACCAGGCGGAGCATGGTGGTACCGGAACGTTGGCAGCCGACCAGGAAGATCGGCGCGGTGCGGGTCGCCGGAGCGGTCGGCCCGGTTGCCTCGGTCGGTCCGATCGGTTCAGCCACGGGTTACGGTCTCCAATTCCGGTACGGATTCAATACCGCCGCTGGTCGCCACCAGCCGCCTGGTCAGCTCCGTACAGACCGCCCGGACCCGCGGGTCGATCGGCAGCGGGCGCCGCTGCGCGGTGCGCGTTTCGATGTGCGCGGACAACCGGGGATGGTACGGAAAGTCAAGGAACTGGCAGAGCCGCCGCAGTTGACCGTCCGGGTCGCCGACCAGGGCGTCGTAGGAGCAGAGCAGCACGTCGGCCCGCTGGTGCAGGCCGAGGCGGAAAAAGAGCTGGTTGCGGACGTACCAGAACAGGGCCGCAGCGGTGTGTGGATCCATGCTGTCGGGATCGAAGCCGCGGATCAGGTCGACCGTCTCGTGGTCGAGGCGCTGGCCCTGCCAGCGCTGGCCGATGCTGCCGTCGGCGATCGCCCGCAGCGCGCGCAGGTTGGCCTCGCCGAATTTGGCCACCTCGGAACGGGCCCGGTCGTCAACGTCCCGCCAGGCCCAGAGGGCCCGACCCGGCGCCAAACCGGGCAGGTCGAGCAGCTGATCCACCCGATGGGACTCGCAGAGCGGTTTGACCAGGACGTACGCGTGCCGGCTGCGCCGTACCGTGTCGACGAGCACCGCGTCGGAGCGCAACTGGAAGCGGTGGAAGACCTGCCGGTCGTTCTCGTTGCGGACCTCGAACTGTGGTGCCGTGTCCAGACCGCGCGCCAGCATGTTGGTACCGGAGCGCTGCAGACCCACCAGGTAGACCGGAACGGACCGGCCCGGCGGTACCGGGTGCCGCCGTCGCCAGCGACGCTTGGCCCGGCCGGTGCGGATCCGTTCGACCGGGTTGAGGCGGTCCTCCTCGATCAGCCGGCCGACGCCCTCGGTGCGCAGCCATCGCAGATGCCGGGCGACACGCCGGGCGGTGTACGCCAGCGCCGAAGATTCGTGGTCGACCACAGCAGCTCCTCCTCGGGCAGGTGACCAGCCGTTCTCAAGCCAGGCTGGGCGAGGTCGGGCCGGGGCCAGGGTACTCACAGATCTTCGGGAAACACCAGGGCACCGGCCCGGATGGGCAGCGGAAGATCATCCGTTTAGGCTGGTTGCGAACGCGAACTGGACTCATCACCCGTGAGCTGCATAGCGTGAGGCTCCGCCGGACCGAAGTGAGCAGCCACCCATGCGTGTCCTCCACGTAAATAAGTTCCTCTACCGCCGTGGCGGAGCCGAGGGTTATCTACTCGATCTGGCCGACCTGCAACGCGCGGCCGGTGACGAGGTCGCCTATTTCGGCATGCACCATCCGGAGAACGAGTCCTCGTTGCCGTACGCCGCCCACTTCCCGGCGTACCTGGAACTGGAACCGGCGCCGCGTGGGCTGCGTCCCCGGATCGCGGCGGCCGGCCGGATGCTCTGGTCGCCGGCGAGCCGGCAGGGTCTCGCCCGGGTGATCGACGAGTTCCGACCGGATATCGTGCATCTGCACAACATCTACCACCAGCTCTCCCCGTCGGTGCTGGCCGCGGCCCGGTCGGCCGGCGTGCCGTGCCTGCTCACCCTGCACGACTACAAGCTGGCCTGCCCGAGCTACCAACTGCTCGACGCCGGCGCCCGCTGCGATGCCTGCGTGTCCGGCGGACCGTTGCAGGCCGCCCGGCGGCGCTGCAAGGGCGGTTCGTTGGCGGCCAGCACACTGCTCGCCGTCGAGTCCTGGCTGCACCGGGAGCTGCGGGCCTACGACCCAGTGCAGGTCTTTGTCAGCCCGAGTCGGTTCCTGGCCGACGTGATGCGGCGAGCCGGCGTTTTTCCCGATCGGATGCGGGTGGTGAACCATTTCGTTGACGCCCGTGCGCTGCCGGTCAAGCAGACCCCGGGCGGGGGAGTGGTCTTCGCCGGCCGACTCTCCGCTGAGAAGGGCGTCGACGTGCTGATCGAGGCGGCGGCGGCGCTGCCGTCCGGGGTGCCGGTCGATATCGCCGGCGACGGCCCGGCCCGGCCCGCCCTGGAGGAACTGGCCGCCCGTCGCGCTCCCGGCCGAATCCGGTTCCACGGCCGGCTCGACAAGGCCACGCTGCACGGGCTGGTCCGCCGGGCGGCGGTCGCGGCCGTGCCGTCGCGGTGGCACGAGAACCAACCGATGGCCGTGCTGGAGGCGATGGCCTGCGGTGTACCGGTGGTCGGCACCGATCTGGGCGGACTGCCCGAGCTGATCGTCGACGGGGTGGACGGGGCGGTGGTCCCGGCCGACGATCCGGCGGCGCTCGCCGAGGCACTGCGGCAGGTGCTGGCTGACCCGGACCGGGCCTTCCAGCTCGGCCGGGCCGGGCGGGCGAAGATCGAGCGCGACTTCACCCCGGCGGCGCACCTGTCCGGGCTACGGGAGTTGTACGAGCTGGCGGCCGGACGGCGGCCATCCGGGGCCACCCGATGACCCCGGTCCGGGTGCTCTACCTCGCTGGCAGCGGGCGTAGCGGCAGCACCCTGGTCACCACGATCCTCGGTCAGCTCGACGGGGTGTTCGCCGCCGGTGAACTGCGCTACCTGTGGCAGCGCGGGGTGCTGGAGAACCGACCGTGCGGGTGCGGACAGCCCTTCGCCGAATGTCCGTTCTGGCGCAAGGTGCTGGCCGAGCTGCCCGGTGCGGACGCCGCCCGGATCGCCGCCGGGCTGCGGATCCGGCTACGGCTGCGCGGTCTGCCCGGCCTGCTGCGGCGGCACCGGAACCGACGACCGGCGCCCGCCGGGCACCTTGATGACGCCGTGCTCGCCGAGCTCTATTCGGCCATCGCCCGGAACCTGTCCACGCCGACCGGCACCGGGGTGCCGCTGATCGTCGACTCGTCGAAGCTCCCGCCGTACGGGGCGTTGCTCGGCACGTTGCCCGGCCTCGACCTGCGGATCCTGCACCTGGTCCGGGATCCCCGGGCGACCGCGTTCTCCTGGCGCCGCCGCCGACGGCTCGACGGCGCTGCCGACGACCGGCTGATGAGCCGGCCACCGGTGTGGAAGGCGGCCCTGCTCTGGCTGGTCTGGAACACCGCGACGGTACGGCTCTGGGGCCGGTCCCGGCCAGAACGCTATCTGCGGGTGCGCTACGAGGATTTCGTCGCCGAACCGGAGCGGACCGTGCGGCGAATTGCCCGGTTCGCCGGGGAGGTGCCCGACCGGCTGCCCTTCACCGGTACGCACGGGGTGCGCCTGGAGCCGACCCATTCGGTGGCCGGCAACCCGGCGCGGCACCGGGTCGGTGTGGTGCCGGTCGCCGATGACACCGAGTGGCTCGGTGGACTTTCCCGCCGGGCCTGGGTGGTGGTCACCGGGCTCACCCTGCCGGCGTTGCGGCACTTCGGCTACTCGGTGCGCCGAGGCTCTGGCCGTCGGGGCCACGATCCGACCGAACAGGAGGGCTGATACGTGCTGTCAGTGGTGGTGGGCACCGGCCGGTGCGGGTCGACCCTGGTGCAGGAGTTGATCTCCCGGCATCCCGATGTCGGCTTCGTGTCCGGACTCGATGACAAACTGTCCCGGTTGAACCTGTCCGGCCGGTTCAACGGGGCGCTCTACCGCCGATCGGCCCCCCGCCCCTCCGGGATGACTTCGCTCGGGCACAGCCGGCGGCTTTTCGAGCGCGGACGCGGGCGGGTGGCGCCCTCTGAGGCGTACCAGTTGCTTGACCGGCACGTGCTGGCCGGCTACTCCCGGCCGTGCCGGGACCTGCTCGCCGCCGACCTCACCCCGTACGTCGCCGACCGGCTGCGGAGCTTCTTCGACGGCCGGATCCAGCAGCAGGGCTGCCGACAGCTTCTGCAGCACGTCACCGGCTGGCCGCGTACCGGGTTGCTGCACGCCGCCTATCCCGAGCTGCGGGTGGTGCATGTGATCCGGGACGGCCGGGCGGTGGCCAACTCCTGGTTGCAGATGGGCTGGTGGGACGGTTGGCGTGGGCCGGACAACTGGTTCCTCGGCACGCTCCCGGCCGATCTGCGGCAGGAGTGGGAGGAATCCGGTCAGTCCTTCCCGGTGCTCGCCGCGCTCGGTTGGCGGATGCTGATGGAGTCGTTCGTTGACGCGCGCGCCGCGCATCCAGAGGGCCAGTGGCTGGACGTGCGCTACGAGGATCTGGTCGCCGCACCTCGCGCGGAACTCGGCCGGATGCTCGACTTCCTCGGACTGGACTGGTCACCCGCGTTCGAGCGGGGTTTTGGCCGGTACCGGTTCCGCGCCGATCGGAGCGCGGCGTACCGGAGCGAGTTGACCGGTGACCAGCTCGCCGCCGTCGAGCGGGTGCTGGAGAAGTCACTGGTCGAGTGGGGCTACCAGAGCTGACGGGAAGGGTTAAGGGTTACCGGCCCTCTGCGCTGGTGCGCTCCTCCGGACGGTAGTGCCCGGTCAGCCGGCCGAGCTTGAGGGCCAGGTGCAGGCAGAGCCGTTGGTTACCGTCCTTGAGGTCGGTGTCGGCGAGCTGCTCGACCCGCTGCAAACGGTAGTAGAGGGTGGTCCGGTGCAGCCGGAGCTGTTCGGCGGTGGCGTGCGCGTTACCGGCCAGGTCCAGATAGGTTTCCAGGGTCTGCAGCAGCACCTGGTTCGCGTCGTCCTGCAGTAGCCGGTCGAGGCCGGGGTGCACGCCGGCCACGTTGAGGTGCCGGTTGTCCAACTGGGAGAGCACCCGGTAGATGCCCAGGTTCGCCCAATGGATCACCGGACCGAGGGCGGGCAACTGGACACCGACCCGGGCGGACTGCAGTGCCTCCTCGTACGATGAGGCGGCCTCGACCAGTCCGGGCCGGGACTGTCCGATCCCGATCAGCGTGCGGGCCACCGCGCTGAGACCTCGGGTGGTGTGCAGCAACGCATCGTTGAGCTGGTTTGCGACGGCCTCCGGCGTCGGCCGCCCGGCGACCCGACTGCCGCAGAGCAGCAGTACGCCGTGATCGTGGCGGACCAGGTGCAGTGCCTCCCGGATGCCGATCCATCTGCGGGTGGTGACCAGCGCCTGTTCGAGGGCGATCCGGGCGAGGTCGTCCGCGGTCTTCCCGGCGGGCGCGACAAGTTGCGCGACGAAGGCCATGGTGGGTCCGTCGCCGGCGATCACCCCGTCCTCGATCAGGGTTCGCGCCGCGTGGCCGCGCGGCTCCGCCATCTCCATCAGCAGGGCGCGGGCCGCCTCGGTCTCCCGCTGGGAGGCCAGCTCGCCGAGGAGGTTCTCCCGGTAGAGGGCGAGTGACAGGTCGGTCATCATGGCGCTGGCGGTGGCGATGTCGGTGGTGGTCATGGTGCCGTCGGCGTCGATGAACCAGACGTAGCCCAGGAGCAGGTCGTCATGTCGGATCGGCACGCAGACCCGGGGGAGCAGGTCGAGCTCGGGGCAGGCGGGGGTGCGGACCGGTTCACGCGCCTGCATGACGCCCACCTTGCGGAGCCAGGCGATCACCTCGGGGGTGGTCTGGCGACGCAGGATTGAGGCCCGCCGCACGTCGTCCAACTCGCCGGTGTGTTCGCTGTAGACCACGACCCGCTGACGTCGGTCCTCGATCAGCGCGGGACGGCCTATCCGGGCCGCGAGGGTGTCGACGATACGTTGCAGCTCGGGCTGCATCTCATCCTCCGGTCGTCGCTGTGCCAACTGTGCGGCTCCGGAACTTCGTCGTGCGGAAAGCCAAGGCCACCTGGCCTTCAACCTTCTGATGATGTTGGTCCCGGGCGCAAGGGGCCGTGGCCAAGTCGGAACCGAAGCGCCGGGTCACGCGACAGAAGTGCGGATCATGGGGGCGGGGTTCCGGCACTTGTCCGAAGACCGTCAGCAATCGATGTCCTTAATATTCTGTCTATCGCTCCGAGTGTCCAGGATCCGGATAAATCCGGATCACCTTCGCCAACCATCAACTGGCCATGCCGGTGCCGCTCGGTGCCGTCGCCGATGAGGAGCCGCCGCAGTGACCATCGCTCATAAACCCTGGCGGGGCGTTGTCGTCGCGATTCCCACACCGTTCCGCGTGGACCTGTCCATCGACTATGAGCGGCTGCAGGAGCATGTCCGCTGGTTGGCCGCCGAGGGTTGCCAAGGGGTCACCCCGTGCGGGTCGCTGGGCGAATACCAGACCCTTTCCGACGCCGAACGCGCAGACGTGGTGCGGGCCACCGTCGAGGCGGCCCCGCCGGGTTTCTCGGTGGTGCCCGGGGTCGGCGGATATGGCAGCCGGCAGTCGCGGCACTGGGCGGAACAGGCGCAGCGGGCGGGCGCGGACGCCGTGCTCGCCCTGCCGCCGCACGGGTACCCGGCGCGCAACGTAGAGGTGATCGAGCACTACCGTGCGGTGGCGGCGGTTGGCCTGCCGGTGGTGGCCTACAACAACCCGTTCGACACCAGGGTGGATCTCACCCCGGAATTGCTGGCCACGATCGCCGAGACCGACGGCATCGTGGCGGTCAAGGAGCTCAGCGGTGACGTACGCCGGTTGCACCGGATCCAGGATCTGTGCCCCCACGTCGACGTCCTGGCCGGCGCCGACGATGTACTGCTGGAAATGATGGTCTGCGGCGCCAAGGGATGGATCGGCGGCTTCCCGAACGCGTTGCCGAGTGTTTCGCTGCGGCTGTACGAGCTGTGCGAGGCGGGTGACCTGGCCCGGGCGTTGCCGCTCTACGCCGAATTGCATCCGATTTTCGGCTGGGACTCGCGCCCGGAGTTCGTCCAGGCCATCAAGTGCGGCATGGAACTCGCCGGTCGGCATGGTGGTCCGTGCCGGCCGCCACGCGGTCCGCTGCCACCCGCCGATGTGGACCAGATCCGGCGGGCGATGCAACGGGCGTTGATCGGCGGTAGAGCCGCGTTTTCCGGCGGTCGGGGTGCTCAATCTGCCCGTTGAACCGGTTGCCGTGTCCGAGTTGGTCCTTCAGGTGTCGGAAGGCAATCGATCTACTGCCGACACCTGCACGGTGACGATCGACGATCCGACTCGTAGATTGCCTGGACGGCGCGGCAGAAGTTGACACGATCACCCCCTACGGTCCGCGCCGCACCCATCAACGAGAGGTGACTCGATGCACCTTGTCAACGCGAAGCGATCACGGATGCGACGCTCGGTGCTGGTAGCCGCGCTCGCGACCACGTTGGTCGTGTCCGTGGCGACTACCGCCTCCGCCGCCCCGGGGAACCCGGCCGGCGGCACCGGCGCCTTCGACGTGGTTGATCCGCAGTACTGGCAAAATCCGGACGCGATGACCTGGGACGACTACAAGGCCGTCCCGAACAAGAACTGGGCCGACCCGAGCGTCAAGGGGTGGAGCCGTAACTTCAACATCGCCCTGGTCACGTTGGACTACGTCGACCAGCCGTTCGTGGTCACTCAGCGGGCCCGTACGTCGATCTTCGGCAACCCGCAGGCGACTGCGGCGAGCATCCCGCGCAACCAGGTCGCGACCTTCTACCGGGATTTCCTGAACGCGCCGAACAGCCTCAACAAGGGGCACACCCTGCACGAGTACTGGATGCAGGACTCCAACGGGAAGTACGGTGTGGACCTGACCGGGTTCGGCCCGTACGAAATGCCGGCCAAGTCCTACCAGTACGGTATCGACAACAGCTTCAATCCGGGTGCGTGCCCGACCGGCGAGACCTGCAACAGGAACATCCGCACCGATGGGCTGGGTGCCTGGCGCGCCGCCGTCGGCAACGAGGTCGCCGATCAGTTCGAGCTGGTCTTCATCCTCTCCGCCGGCCAGGACGAGTCGTCGACCTGGCAGGAGTTCGGCGAGATGATGTTCCAGACCAAGGAGGACGTGCCGGCGGCCTGGGGGTCGCCGGACCCGACCAAGCCGAACTGGGCCCGGACCCGGTACGTCGAATGGACCTCCTGGAAGGCGGCGGCCACGATCTGGCCGAACGCCGGCGGTGGCTCGTCGACCCAGGCGGAGAGCTCCGGCATGGGCGTCTACGCCCACGAGCTGACTCACCTGCTCAACATCGGTGACAACTACAACAACCCGTACGGCACGCCGCTGCGTCGGGCGTACACCGGCATCTGGAGCATGATGTCGCGTGGATCGTTCAACGGTCCGGGAGGACCGCACACCCGTTGGCAGATCCCGCCGGTCAACGGCGGCGCGATGGGTTCGCTGCACACCCTGCGCGACAAGATGAAGATCAACCTGGTGCCCGAGAAGAACGTGCTGCGGCTCTCGCGTGAGGCGCTGTCCTCCTCCGGCATGGTGGTCGCCCAGGTCACCGCCCGCGCGGTGGACGCCGGTGACGGTCTGACCGGAATCAACATCGCGATGAACAGGGACATGTCGCCGACCTGCTCGGTCAACACCGACCTGTACTGCGATGGGGGTAACTTCAACAACTACACCGTCGAGGTCGTGGACCGGATGGGTGCGGACTCCTTCACCCCCGACGCCGGTGTGCTGCTGAGCAAGACCAAGAATGCCGACAGCGCACCGTTCCAGTGGGTGATCGACGCCAACCCGCAGGACATCGACATGATCGACTTCTACAAGCCGAACGGCACCCCGCAGAAGATCACCATGGGTGACTACCGGCAGCTGTCGGACGCGCTGTTCCACGCCGGCGCGGACTCGGGCAGCCAGTACGAGTACATCGACGAGGCCAACCGGCTGCACTTCTACATCATCGACCTGAAGCGGGACGGCGACGGCGTGCTGTCGTACACCGTCGCGGTGAAGTCGCTGGACGGCACCGGCGGTCCGAGCGCGCATGGCGTCGCGCTGAGCGACGGCGTGGTCAAGTCGGTCACCAAGCCGACCAACAAGGGTGTCAACTGCACCTTCGAGCTGACCAACACCGGCACCTTCAAGGCCGGCGGCCAGCAGCACCCGGGCAACACCACCGCGTACCAGAAGTCGGACGTCTACCGACTCTCCGCGCAGGTTGGCGGCGACGGCTGGCGGGTCTGGCTGCCGAACGAGCTGGCCACCGCCAAGTTCGGCAAGTCCACGAACGTGCAGGTATCTGTCGGCGCGGCCAAAACGGCGGCGGAGACCGGCACGGTCTGGCTCACCGCGACGTCGGAGAGCGACCCGAGCAAGACCATCACCAAGGCCTGTACGGTCGCCAAGTCCTGACCGGGGTGTGTGAACCGTGCCGGACGGACCTCCGCCCGGCACGGTTCATCCTTTCCAGACCGCCAGACAGCCTTTCGGAAGTCCAGTGGCGGCGGCGATCGTCGAACGTCGTCGCGTGCGGCTGGTTCCAGCAGCGCAGCGAGGAGGATGGATGCGGCAAACTCATGGCAGCCGGACGGGTCGGCTTTCGCTCGTACCAGTGTTGCTCGTCGCGGTGATCGCCGGCTGCGACGCGGCGGGCCCCGCGGAGCCAGCCGAAGCGGCGACCGTGCGGGTTCTGGTCCGGGATATCAACATCCGCGAGGAAGGGGTGGACTGTGCCGGCACCGGTGGTTACCTCTTCTTTCACAACCGGGCACCGTTTCGGGTATTGGACGGGACTGGCAGGACACTGGCCGAGGGGCAACTCCCGCCCGGCAGGTCGGTCCGCACGTTCGAGGAGGACCTGGAGGTGGACCGGATCCCGACGTACTGCGAGTTCGCGATCCCGGTCGCGGTGCCGGAGCGGGACGCCTACCGCCTGGTCGTCGACGACCGGACGCCGATCGACCTGACGGTCAACAACGACGAGGGACGGGCGCTGGTCGCGGTGGTGCCGTCGTGAGGCGACGACTCGCGCCCGTGTTACTGGCCCTGGTGCTCACCGTGGGCGGCTGCTCCGGTGGGGACAGTGCGGCCGAGCCGAGCACCACCCCGGTGCCCGGCGGTGCCGCGGCGCTGCCGGGTCCGGCACCGGCCGGGCTGAGGTTCAAACCGGCACCGGCCGACTCACCGGGGGCCCCCGCCTTCACCGGCAAGCTGACCGACGACACGCCGATCAAGGTCGCTGACTTCTGGGCCGACCGGCCGGTTGTGCTGACCTTCCTCAGCTCGTGGTGCACCATCTGCGCCGAGCGACAGAACGCGATCAGCGATCTCGCCCGGGAATACCGCGACCGGGTGGTCTTCATCGGTGTGGTCAGCGAGGACAAGCCCGGCGATCTGGACGGCTACCTGCGGGACCACCGGGTGGAGTACCCGGTGGTGTTCGACGCCGATCAGACGATCTGGCGGTCGTACGCGGTCCGCGAACCACCGGCCATCGCCCTGGTCGCCCAGGGCGGCACGCTGCTGCGCGGCTGGCCCGGCGGACTCGACGCGACCACGCTCGACGCCAAACTTCACGAGCTGGTGCTGACCGACTGAGTGGCCTAATTGTCCGGACCTGATCCGGTGGGCGACGGGCGGCGTTCGAGGCGCCGGTGCGATGACCGGTCCCGGACACTGGGCGGGCGCGGGCAGTCGAGTGTGTCGCTGGAGGTTGATCGACACCGCTCAGAATGTGAGTCGAACGACACGCCGTCGCGACATGTTGGGTATGACTTTCGGTCGGCACCCCATATATGGTGTGACCCGCGACTGGTTCGACTGCTCGTGCGGGCGGTCGAGGCAACAGGGAACCCGGTGCGAATCCGGGACTGCCCCGCAGCGGTGAGTGGGAACGACCGCCGTCATTACGCACTGGACCGGGCTCGGTCTGGGAAGCGACGGCCAGTAGGAGACCGCTGGACGTGATCCGTCCAGCGCAGCGCCCGTGAGTCCGAAGACCTGCCAGCGCACCGGGCACGAGCGTGCGCGGAAGTCTGAGGTCTCGCGGGACGACCGATGGCGTCGAGGACAGCGGGTGACGCTGCGTGCCTTCGGCCATCGCCTCGTACGAGTGACCTGGGACCACACCGGAGTCGACACTCACGAGGAGAGTTGTGACAGTCATCGACAGCCAACCGGCCGGGGTAGCCCGCGCCGGCGCAGGTTCCGTGCCGCGATCGGTGCAGATGCGGGTACGCAAGCGGAACGGCACCCTCGAGCCGGTCGATGTGAACAAGATCGTACGGGCGGTTGACCGGTGGACGGGTGATCTGGACGCGGTGGATCCGCTCCGAGTGGCGACCAGGACGATCAGTGGCCTCTACGACGGCGCGAGCACCGACGAACTCGACCGGCTGTCGATCCAGACCGCCGCCGAGATGATCTCCGAGGAGCCGCAGTACTCCCGGCTGGCCGCCCGTCTGCTCAGCGCGTATCTCGACAAGGAGGTGCGTGGCCACGGCATCTCGAGTTCAGCCAGGCGATCCGGTTGGGTCACGAGCAGGGATTGATCGGTGACGCGACCGCGGAGTTCGTCCAGCGGCACGCGGGCGAGTTCGACGCGGCCATCGACGTCGACGCTGACCTGCGGTTCGAGTACTTCGGACTGCGTACCGTCTATGACCGCTACCTGCTGCGGCATCCGACGACCCGGCAGGTGGTCGAAACGCCACAGTACTGGCTGCTCCGGGTTGCCTGTGGCCTGTCGACCACCCCGGATGAGGCGATCGACTTCTACCGGCTGATGTCGTCCCTCGCCTATCTGCCGAGTTCACCGACCCTGTTCAACTCCGGTACCCGGCACACCCAGATGTCGTCCTGCTATCTGGTCGACTCGCCCCGGGATGAGCTGGGCTCGATCTACGAGCGGTACGCCCAGGTGGCGCACCTGTCCAAGTTCGCCGGCGGCATCGGCATCGCCTGGTCCCGGGTACGGTCCCGGGGTGCGCTGATCCGGGGTACGAACGGGCAGTCCAACGGCATCGTGCCGTGGCTGCGCACGCTGGACGCCTCGGTCGCCGCGGTCAACCAGGGCGGTCGGCGCAAGGGCGCGGCCTGTGTCTATCTCGAACCGTGGCATCCGGACATCGAGGAATTCCTCGAGCTGCGGGACAACACCGGCGAGGACGCCCGGCGGACCCACAACCTCAACCTGGCCAACTGGATACCCGACGAGTTCATGCGCCGGGTCGAGGCCGACGAAATGTGGTCGCTGATCGACCCGAATGAGGTGCCCGAGCTGCCCGACCTGTGGGGTGAGGCGTTCGAGGCGGCCTACCGGGCGGCCGAGGTCGCCGGCCGCTACGTCCGCCAGGTGCCCGCCCGCGACCTGTACGGGCGGATGATCCGGACCCTCGCCCAGACCGGCAACGGCTGGATGACCTTCAAGGACGCCGCCAACCGCACCTGCAACCAGACCGGGGCGGCCGGCAACGTGGTGCACCTGTCGAACCTCTGCACGGAGATCATCGAGGTCTCCAGCGACCGGGAGACGGCGGTCTGCAACCTCGGCTCGGTCAACCTCGCCGCGCACTGCGGTGCTGACGGCATCGACTGGGAGCGGCTGCGGGCCACGATCCGCACTGCGGTGACCTTCCTCGATCGGGTCATCGACATCAACTACTACCCGAGCCCGGAGGCCGCCGCGAGCAACCCGAGGTGGCGGCCGATCGGCCTCGGCATGATGGGATTGCAGGACGTTTTCTTCGCGCTGCGCCTGCCCTTCGACTCCGAAGCCGCCCGGGAACTCTCCACCCGGATCACCGAGGAGATGTACCTGACCGCGCTGGAGACCTCGGCCGGGCTGGCCGAGCGCCACGGCGCGCACCCGGCCTTCGCCGAGACCCGGGCCGCCGCCGGTCAACTACAACCCGACCTGTGGGGGGTCACCGGTGTGCAGACGGAACGTTGGTCGGCGCTGCGGGAACGGATCCAGGCGTACGGATTGCGCAACTCGCTGCTGGTCGCGATCGCGCCGACCGCCACCATCGCCTCGATCGCCGGCTGTTACGAGTGCATCGAGCCGCAGGTGTCCAACCTGTTCAAGCGGGAAACGCTCAGCGGTGAGTTTCTGCAGATCAACACCGCGCTCGTCTGTGAACTTCGGGACCGTGGCCTCTGGACCGAGGAGATCCGCGCCGAGATCAAGCGGGCGGAGGGATCGGTGCAGGGCATCACCGTCCTACCCGAGGAGGTACGGGCCCTGTTCCGTACCGCCTGGGAACTGCCACAGCGGGCGTTGATCGATCTGGCGGCGGCCCGGGCACCCTTCATCGACCAGAGCCAGTCGTTGAACCTTTTCATGAGCGCGCCGAGCATCGGCAAGCTCAGTTCGATGTACCTGTACGCCTGGAAGACCGGATTGAAGACCACCTACTACCTGCGGTCCCGCCCGGCTACCCGGATCCAGCAGGCCACCGTCGCCGTCGTCGCCCCAGTGCAACGGGCGGACGAGGCCGCCGACGCCCTCGCCTGCTCCCTGGAAAACCCCGAATCCTGTGAGGCCTGCCAGTGACCATCACCGACACATCCGTGACCACCGATAAGTCGTCGGCATCCGCCCCGGTCCAGCGACGGATGCTGCTCGACCCGGGTATGGACCTGACCCTGCGGCCGATGCGCTACCCGCACTTCTTCGACCGGTTCCGGGACGCCATAAAGAACACCTGGACGGTCGAGGAGATCGACCTGCACTCCGATCTCAAGGACCTGGACCGGCTTTCGCCAGCGGAGCGGCATCTGGTCAGCCGGCTGGTCGCCTTCTTCGCCACCGGTGACACGATCGTGGCCAACAACCTGGTGCTCAACCTTTACCAGCACGTCAACTCGCCGGAGGGCAGGCTCTATCTCTCCCGGCAACTGTTCGAGGAAGCGGTGCATGTCCAGTTCTACCTGAACCTGCTCGACACCTACGTACCGGATGAGCGGGAACGGTACGAGGCGTTCGCCGCGGTGGAGAACATTCCGTCGATCCGGCGTAAGGCAGACTTCTGCTTCCGCTGGATCGATTCGATCTTCGAGCTGCGGAAGCTGACCACCCGGGAGGAACGGCGCTCCTTCCTGCTCAACCTGATCTGCTTCGCCGCCTGCATCGAGGGGTTGTTCTTCTACGGCGCCTTCGCCTATGTGTACTTCCTGCGTTCGCGGGGTCTGCTCAACGGACTCGCCTCCGGCACCAACTGGGTGTTCCGGGACGAGTCAATGCACATGGCGTTCGCCTTCGACGTGGTCGACACGGTACGTCGCGAGGAACCCGAACTCTTCGACGAGCGGATGGCTGAGCAGGTGCGCGAGATGCTCCGCGAGGCGGTGGAGTGTGAGGTGCAGTTCGCCGAGGATCTGCTCGGCCAGGGTGTGTCCGGAATGTCGATCGTGGACATGCGGGAGTACCTGCAGCACGTCGCGGACCGTCGGCTGGCGGTGCTCGGTCTCGACCCGATCTACGGTTCAAAGAACCCGTTCGCGTTCATGGAGCTACAGGACGTGCAGGAGTTGGCCAACTTCTTTGAACGGCGGGTGTCGGCGTACCAGGTTGGCGTTACTGGCACGGTCAGCTTCGACGACGACTTCTGAGTCCGACCCGGCCGTGCGGCAGTTCGGCGCGGCGTGACGAAACCCAGCGGAGCCCCCCGGCTTGTTCCGGGGGGCTCAGAGCCAACCAACCCGACAGAGTGGTTGGTCCGTACGGTGACTCAGGGTTTGCGGCCGACCGCGGCATAGATTGAGCTGTCGGCCGAGGACGTCCGCTCGGACTCGGGGACCTCCGACCGCCATTCGGCTACCGAGACGATGCCGGGTTCGACCAGGTCGAGTCCGTTGAAGAAACCACTGAACTCCTCCCGGTTGCGTGGCGTCAAGTCAAACTTGATGCGCCCAGCGGCGATTTCCGCCTCCGTGTGCGCCCGGGTTTCCGGCGTTGCCAGATCCATCGTCGCATGCGACATGGCCAGGTAGCTGCCGGATGGGAGCGCATCGAGCAGGCGGGTGACGACTTCGTACGGCCGGTCGGCGTCTTCGAGGAAGTGCACGACCGCGATCAGCATCAACGCGACCGGTTTGGTCAGGTCCAGCGTGCTTCGCAGCTCGACGTCGCGGAGGATCCGGTCCGGATCGCGCAGGTCCGCGTCGATGTACGCGGTCGCCCCCTGTGACGAACTGGTCAGCAGCGCGCGGGCGTGGGTGAGCACGATCGGGTCGTTGTCCACGTAGACGATGTGGGACTCCGGCGCGATCGCCTGCGCGACCTCATGGGTGTTGTTGGCGCTCGGGATACCGGTGCCGATGTCGAGGAACTGATGAACTCCGGCCTCGGTGGCAAGGAACCGCACGGCCCGCTGCAGGAAGAAACGGTTCTCCCGGGCAGCGGTCCTGATCGCCGGGTAGAGCGAGGCGATCTGTTCACCGGACTCGCGGTCGGCTGCGAAGTGGTCCTTACCGCCGAGCCAGTAGTTGTACCGGCGCGCTGGGTGCACGACGTTGGTGTCAATCATGGCCGGCAGCGGACCGTCACCTATCTTGCCCGCTTCGTTGGGCAATGCCCCCATAGCAACCTCCACTTGCGACGGAACGCGACCGCGCATGTACTAATCGAAATCGCTAATTGCGATCTCAGTGCGCGCCATCCTAGCCAGTGTCGGCACCGCGCAACTGCCGGCTTCCGGCCGCTCACCTCGCGACCGCCGCGCGGCAGGTCAGGAGGATGTCGGTCACCGAGTTCATCGGTTGCGCGCGCTACGGGAGAAGATCAGCCGTTGGCAGTTCCTGCCTGGCGTTTCCGGTATGGAGCGGGTCCGCGCCGAAGGTTCGGGGTTGCCGATGGGTTGGTCCGGCTGGCATGCTCGCGGGAGAGTGGCCCGATCCGGTTGCTCCCCACGAACGATGGTCAAAGACGAGACGTGGCAGGCGCGCGAATGACAGAGCGAATGCGTGGTCAGGACGCCATGTTGGCCGGATTGGTGCGGCCCGAGGCCGGTGAGTGCCACGTCTGGCAGTTACCGATCGACGGGTGGGACGGGCAGTTGGAACTGCTCGACGAACGGGAGCGGGCTCGGCACGCGCGTTTTCACCAGGATGCCGACCGGCGGCGCTATCAGGCGGCCCATATCGGCGTTCGGCTGCTGCTCGGGGGCTACCTCGGGGTGGAGCCGCAGCGGTTGCGCTTCGGTCACCGATGTCGACACTGTGGCGCCGACCATGGCAAACCGTATGTGGCGGATCCGCCGACCACGCTCGACTTCTCGCTGACCCACTCAGGGGATCAGGTCGCGGTGGCGGTCGCGGTTGAGCCGGTTGGCATCGACGTCGAGCAGCTTGATCGCGGGAACGACATCGACTCGGTCGCCCGGGTGGCGCTCTCCCCGGATGAACTCGCCTGGTTGAGTGAGCAGCCGAATGACATCGTCCGCCGGGCCTTCTTCGGCTACTGGGTACGGAAGGAGGCCCTGTTGAAGGCCACCGGGCACGGGCTCGCCGTGCCGCTGTCGGAGATCACCCTGACCCCACCGTTCGAGCCGGCCGGCCTGCTGCGGTGGGCCGCCGACCAACCGTTGGAGAGCCCTGTGCAGTTGTTTGACCTGGACGTGGGGCCGGGATACGCGGGCAGTGTCGCGCTGCTTACCAACCACTCGATCCGAATCACCCAGAATGCCTTTCCGGTCGAGTCACCGGAAATGCCAACCGGCCTCATCCGGGCCGCGGACCGGCAGTGACGAGGCGAGTTCAGAGCCCGAAGACATCACCCTCGGCGCCTTCTCGGCTGCCATCGATGAAGCCACGGAACGCCGGGTCATCCCGGTCGGCTGTCACGCTGAGTACCGTCTCGCCGGTCACCTCGGCCACCGCATCCAGCAGCGGAGGGTGGCTGATCTCCACGTCGGCGAGGGTGTCCTCGTCGGCCTCGGCCAGTTCCAGGATCTGGCGCAGCTGATCGGCCGAGGTGTCCGGATCTGCCGCCCACATCTCCCCGAGGGCGAAGCACTCGTCGTACAGCGCTCGTTGATCATCGGTCCAGTCGCTGTCGTAGTCCCGCACGCCGTACTCCCTCCAGTGCGCCCCAGTTGAGCATGCCCGGTCCCGGCCCGCCCCGTTGCCGGACGCGAAAACGGGACCGTCGAAGTTTCGGTCTCTTGCGGTCAGCGGCGGGAGGTGGACGGCTGACGCGGCCGGTATCCGCCGCGGGCCGGCACCGGTACGGTGCCGGCCGTTACCGCCGATGGCGTGCGAGGTCCGGTCCGGGCGGGGACCCGCACGGGCCCGGTTGACGGGATTGGCTACCTTGAAGCCCGACATCAAGATCTGTGCTTCGTCGACACCGCCGGTTGCTCCGGCGCCGGGATGGGGAGGTGGTGGCGGGTGACATCGGTCGGGCGGCCGGCGACCCTGCCGCGGGATCGGCGGGCGGCTGCGGGACAACCCGCACCGGTCGTCCCGCGTCAACGGAGGGTGCGACGATTGCGGCGCACCCCGGGGCGACTCACCGCCACCCTGGCGGTGCTGGTCACTCTCGGCCTGGTCGCCGGCATGGTGGCCATGGTGGGGGTGCGGCAGCGGACCGGCCTGATCGACGGGGTCACCGCCCACAGTGGTCAACTATCGGTCGCCGCGCAGAAGCTCTACCGGTCGCTTTCCGACGCCGACGCCACCGCCGCGAGCGCCTTCCTCTCCAACGGGCTTGAGCCGGCCGCGCTCCGTCAGCGATACCAGGGTGACATCGCCGATGCCACCGCCGCGTTGGCGGTGGTCTCCGCGGGCTGCCGGGTCGGGCCGGGCCGCGACGTCGGTCGCCCTGATCACCAGTCAGTTGGCGGTCTATACCGGTCTGGTGGAAACCGCCCGGGCCTACAACCGGCAGGGCGTACCGCTCGGCGTGGCCTACCTTCGGGAGGCCTCCGGGTCTGATGCGCGGCGAGTTGCTACCGGCCGCGCAGGAGTTGTACCGCTCGGTGACCGACGAGTTGAACCAGGCCCGGGACTCCGCCGCGACCTTCCCGTGGTTCGCCCTGCTGCTGGGCCTGGGCGCGCTGGCCGGGCTGATCCGGGTCCAGATCTACCTGACCCGGCGGACCAACCGGTTGTTCAACGTGGGGCTGCTGGTGGCAACCACCGCCGCGGTGCTGCTGGTGGGCTGGCTCGGTCTGTCGGCGCTGAGCGCCGCCGGTCACCTGCGGGCCAGTCGGACCGGACGGTTCCGTCCAGGTCAACCTTCTTGCCGAGGCGCGGACGGCCGGCCTCCAGGCCCGCGCCGATGAGGCCCTGACGCTGGTCGCCCGGGGTAACGGTAAGACGTTCGAGGAGGACTATCTGGTGGTCATGGAGCGGTTGGCCGGCGCTGACGGCCGCAGCGGGCTGCTGGCGCGAGGCGCGGGCGGCGGCTACCGACGAACAGACCCGCAAGGCGGTGGACTCGGCCGCCGAGCGGGCCCGCGACTGGTTCGCCGCGCACCGCGAGCTGCGTACGCTCGACGACAACGGAGCGTATGGCGAGGCGGTCGCCGCTGCGGTCGGCGCCGGGCCGGAGACGACCGGCAGCATCTTCAATCAGCTCGACGCCGACCTCGCCGGTGCCATCGCGCACAACAGCGAGCGCTTCGAACGCGCGGTGAACCGCGCTGATCGGGCGCTGTCCGGGGTCGAGCTGGGCGTTGCCGGGCTGACCGTTCTACTGGTGGTCGGAGCCGCGCTCGGCATCCAACGGCGGATTGTGGAGTACCGATGAGGATCGGACAGATCTCCGGCCGGCTGCTGGCTGGCGGCACCGCCGCACTGGTCGCGATGGCCCTGGTCGGATGTACGAGCACCGGGCCGACACTTCCCACGGCTGAGGTGGCACCCGCGCCGCCTAGACCGGTCGGCGTACAGGACCCGGCGGTCATCCCCAGCGGTTCGGCGGCAGCGTCAGACTCCTGCGATCCCCGGGCCAGTCTGCGGCCGCGGGGCGCCCTGCCCGCGCCGGGCCGGATGCCGGCCGGATCGGCGATGGCCCAGATCGTCCAGCGTGGCCGGTTGGTGGTCGGGGTCGACCAGAACAGCTACCGGTTCGGTTTCCGGGACCCGCTCAGTGGTGAGTTGACCGGATTCGACGTCGGACCTTGCCCGGGAGATCGCCCGGGCCCTGTTCGGCGACCCGAACCGGATCCAGTTCCGGACGATCTCCTCGGCCGACCGGATCAAGGTGATCCGGGAGGGGGCCGTTGACCTGGTGGTCCGGACCATGACGATGAACTGCGAGCGGTGGGAGCAGGTCGCTTTCTCCAGCGAGTACTTCACCGCGGGTCAGCGGCTGCTGGTCACCCGGGGTTCACCGGTGCGCAGCATCGGTGACCTGCGGGGGCAGAAGGTCTGCGCGGCCGCCGGCAGCACGTCGATCCGGAACATCGCCGCGGCCGGCAGCACACCGGTCTCCGTGGTCGACTGGACCGACTGTCTGGTGCTGTTGCAGCAGAACCAGGTGGTCGCCATCTCCACCGACGACAGCATTCTCGTGGGGCTGGCCGGGCAGGACCCGCACACCCGGATCGTCGGCCCGAAGTTCAGCGACGAGCCGTACGGCATAGCGGTCTCCCAGTCGACCCCGGAACTGGTGCGCTTTGTCAACGCGGTGCTGGAGCGTGTTCGGGCTGACGGCACCTGGGCGAAGTTGTACAACCGCTGGTTGACCGCGTTGGGCCCGGTCGCGGCGCCGCCGGCCGCCCGTTACCGCGACTAGGCAGCGGCGGATGAGTGGGTCGGCGCGGCGCCTGCCGATGAGCCGTGACCAGGTGGACCGGACGCTCGCCGGGCTGGTCGCCGGTTACGACCGGATCTCCGCTGCGATGTACGAGCTGGACAGCCACCCCGGCCTGAATATGCTGCGTGGCGGAGGGCTGGGTGGGCGGACCGAGCGGGTCGGCGTCGACCTGCTGGCCCGCTCCGGTGTGCTCTGGTCGCATTTCGCGGCGTTGGGTGCGACGTTGGATCGGGCCCGGACGGTACGGGCCCAGCGGCCCCGGCCCGGTGACGACGAACTTGCCGAGCTGACCCGGCTGCTACGCGAGCCGGTGGTGCGTCTGGACGCGCTCGGGATGGCACTCGATGACACCGCCGCTGGTTCACCGGTCGCCTGGCTGAGCCTGGCTGAGCTGGCGCAGCGGCTGGAGGCGGCCAGTGTCGATCTCATCCGGGCCCTGGCCGACGTCGCCGCGGCCGGGCAGCGGCTGGTCGCGCAGTTCGCGCCGGTCAGCGAGGCGCTGGGACGGCTGCGTTCCGACGTGGCCGGGCTGGGCGCGGAGGCGCTGCCCGTTGATGCGCTGGAGCGGATCAGCGAGCGGCTCGCTGACGTACATCAGCTGGCCGATGCTGACCCGCTCGGTGCTGTCGGCGGGCAGGTGGCCGCGACGATCCGGGGTCGGCTGCGGGAGCTGACCGCCGAACTCGACACGCTGGCGGTCCGGTTGACCGAGCTGACCCGGCTGCGGGCCGGGTATCCGGCGCGGGTGGCCGCGCTGCGCGCGGTGCTGGACGAGGTGGGCGCGGCGCAGGCGCAGACCGGCCGGACGTACGCGGTCGTGCTGGAGAAGATCGCTGAGCCCGGCCTGCCGGCGATCCCTGATGCTGTTCCGGCGCTCGCCGCCCACCTGGCCCAACTCGATCAGATGTACCGTGAGCAGCGCTGGGCCCGCCTCGCTGAGGAACTGACCACGGTGGAGCGGGGTGCGGCGGCGGCCCGGGACCGGGCCACCGATCTCCACGAGGCCGCCGACGGGTTGCTGCGCCGCCGCGCCGAGTTGCGCGGCCGGCTGGATGCCTACCGGGCCAAGGCCGGCCGGCTGGGCCTGATCGAACACGCGGAACTTGCCGCCCGGCACCGGGCGGCCCGCGACCTGCTCTACACCAGTCCGTGCGACCTACCTGCGGCAACCCGCGCGGTAATGGCCTACCAGCGCTACCTCAACGATCTCACCGAGCGCCCGACGCCCGGCCGAAGGGAACCCGATGACTGACCGTTGTGTTCGTTCCGGCTGCACCGGCAGCTACGGTCCCGAGGGCTACTGTGACGAGTGCGGTCGTCGGGCCCCGGCGGGCGCGCCGGTCAGCGTGCCGCCGGTCAGCGCTGCGGCCGCCAGCGTCGGCGCGGCGACGATCGGCACCGGGCCGGCGAGCGTCGCCACCGTCGCCAGCGGTTCGCGGGGATCCACCCGGACCCGGAGTTCGGCCCGTGGTGGCCTTGGCGCCGGGCTGGTCAACGTGGCCCGGGTTCCCCTGCGTGACCCGGCGAGCGCGGTGATGCGCGATCCGAAGGTCGCCGAGACGCGACGGTTCTGCGGCCGGTGCGACCAGCCGGTGGGTCGGGGGCGCAACGGTCAGCCGGGCCGGGACGAGGGGTTCTGCCCCAACTGTGGCACGCCCTTCTCCTTCCTGCCCCGCCTCGGCGCGGGCGATGTGATCAACAACCGGTACGAACTTCTCGGGGCGCTCGCCTACGGGGGGCTGGGCTGGATCTACCTGGCGCGGGACCGCAACGTCAGCGACACGGTCAGCGACCGTTGGGTGGTCCTCAAGGGACTGATCAACACCGGTGACGCGGACGCGATGGCGGCTGCGGTAACCGAGCGCCGGTTCCTGGTTGAGATGGACCATCCGAACATCGTCAAGATCCACGACTTCGTGCAGCACCCGGACCCACGGACCGGCACGCCGGTCGGCTACATCGTGATGGAGTACGTCGGCGGGCGCTCCCTGCGCGACGTGCTGATCACCCGACGCAACGAGACCGGACAGCGGGCGCTTCCGCTTGCCGAGGCCATCGCGTACGCGGTGGAGATCCTGCCCGCGCTGGGCTATCTGCACGACCGCGACCTGCTCTTCTGCGACTTCAAGCCGGACAATGTGATCCACGCCGAGGAGCAACTCAAGCTGATCGACCTCGGGGCGGTGCGGCACCTCGACGATCACGTCAGCGCCATCTACGGCACACCCGGCTATCAGGCTCCCGAGGTCGCCAGCCGTGGCCCGTCGGTCGCCTCGGATCTGTACACCGTGGGCCGATCACTGGCCGTGCTCAGCTTCGACTTCCGTGGCTTCAGCACCAACTACGCCGACCGTCTGCCGGGCCCGGCGGAGGTGCCGCTGTTCGCCGCCGAGGAGTCGTACCACCGACTGTTACGGCGGGCCACCCACCCGGTGCCGGAGCGGCGCTTCCAGTCCGCCGCGGAGATGAGCGAGCAACTGCTCGGCGTACTGCGGGAGGTGCTCTGCGCGGCCGACGGCGTACCCCGTCCGGCGGTATCCCGGCAGTTCACCCCCGAGCGGCGGGCGTTCGGCACCGACGCCGGTGAGGTGGGCGCGTCTCGACTCGACGAGCAGCCAGCCGGCCCGGCCGATGGCGGGCCCGTGCCACCCGGGGCCCGGTCACCCGGCGACCTTCGCGGTCCGGTCGCGCCGGTGCCCCTCAATCCGGCGGTGGTGGCTGCCGCGTTGCCGCTGCCCCAGGTCGACGTCCTTGATCCCGGTGCCGGGTTCCTCGCCTCAATGGGCAGCGCCGACAACGACGAGTTGATCCGACAGTTGACCGCTGCCCCGGTGCGGAGCGTGGAAATCGACCTGCGGCTGGCGCGGGCCCGGCTCGAGCGGGGTGACCGGCAAGGCGCCAGCGCTGACCTGAACCGGTTGGCCGCGGCGGATCCCCTCGACTGGCGGGTGGACTGGTACCGGGGGCTGGTGGCGTTGACCGCCGGCCAGCTGGCGCAGGCGCGGATGGCGTTCGACGCGGTCTATGACGTCCTTCCGGGTGAGCCGGCGGCCCGACTGGCGCTGGCCGCCACCGCCGAGTGCACCGGCGACCGGGAGGTGGCGGCCCGACTCTACGACCGGGTGTGGCGCGTTGATCGGGGATATCTCAGTGCCGCTTTCGGGTTGGCGCGGCTTCGGCTGATCGCCGGCGACCGCACCGGTGCGCTGACCGTGCTCGACCAGGTGCCGGAGAGTTCCAGCCAACATGTCGTGGCGCAGGTGGCGGCGGTGCGCGCCAGCTTGCACAGCACTGGACAGCCGACCCGGGTCGAGGATCTGCTTCGCGCGTCCGCCCGCCTGGAGCGCCTCGGCCTGGACGTCGAACGGCAGGCCCGGCTCACCGTCGAAATGTTGCGCACAGCGCTGGCCTGGGTGGGCAGCGGACCGGCTCCGGCCGCTGGCGCCCGGCTGCTCGGCCATGAACTCACCGAACGTGGGCTGCGCTTCGGTCTCGAACGCGCCTACCGGATGCTGGCCCAGCTGGCCCGGGACCAGGATCTGCGGGTCGCCCTGGTCGACCAGGCCAACTCGGTGCGACCGAGGACGCTGCTGTGATGGCGAGCCGGGTGGTGGCCTGCCCCGAGCACGGTGCGCCCAGCGAGCCCGATCACCGGTTCTGCGAGGCCTGCGGACGCGACCTGATCACCGGTGCGCCGGCGGCGGCGGTCCACCCGCCGCCCCGCGCCGCCGCCGCGGTGGCGCCGCCGTGGATCTCGTCGCGGCGGACCGATCGGTCCTGCCCCGGCTGCGGTGCCGCGCGTTTCGGCGACGGCGACTACTGCGACCACTGTGGCCGTCGGCGGACGGTGGGGCGGGACCGGGCTGAGCTCGACCTGGGTGTGCTGGCTGGGGCGACCGACCGGGCCCGGCGGCGCCGCAACGAGGATGCCATCGCCCTTGGGCGGTCCGAGGGCGCCTCGGTAGCGGTGCTCTGTGACGGGGTGTCCACCTCCACCCGGGCCGACGTTGCCTCACACGCCGCGGTCGAGGCCTCGGTAGCGGCGATCCTGGCCGGGTTGGTCGGCGGGGCCGAGCCCGCCGTCGCGGTCCGGGACGGTGCCCGGGCCGCGGCGCTCGCCGCACGGGCCACCGCCGCCGCTGCTGAGATGGCCTCGCCGCCCAGTTGCACCTTCGTCTGCGCGGTGGTCACGGCGGAGTCGGTGACCGTGGGCTGGATCGGCGACAGCCGGGCGTACTGGGTCAGCGCGGTCGGTGCCGATCCGGCCTGCTTGACCATCGACGATTCGGTGGTGGGACAGCTCGCGGCGGGACGGCCGGTGCCGCCCGGTGCCGACGCCGACCCCGGCTCCCGGGCGCTGATCCGTTGGCTCGGCGCGGACTCCACCGACAGCGAACCGCAGGTGGTGACAATGTGCCCGGCTGAGCCGGGGCAGTTGGTGCTCTGCTCGGATGGCCTCTCCGACTACCTGCCGGAGCCAGCCGACCTGGCCAGCGCGATACCCGACGGAGCGTCCTCGCCGATCGTGGTGGCCCGGGACCTGACCCGCCTGGCCCTGGAGGCCGGTGGGCACGACAATATCGCGGTCGCGGTGCTGCCGTTTCCGCCGGTCGACGCATCGAGAGGAGCAGAGAATTGAGTACGCAGCCGGAGTTCCTGGCCGAGGTCGACCAGAATGAGTACCTCCCCGAAGGTGGGCGGGTGGTCGACGCCATCCTGACGGTCACCGCCCGTGGGGTCGACCCGCGCGGCGCCGTGGGGCCGACTGCGGCCCAGGTCATCATGGTGGACACCTCGGGCTCGATGGCGATGCCCGCGACGAAGATCGCCGAGGCGAAGAAAGCCACCGCCGTGGCGATCGACACCCTCCGCGATGGAGTGGCGTTCGCCGTCGTCTCCGGTTCCGCGCTGGCTCGGATGGTCTACCCCGCTGAGCCGAGGATGGTGCCGGCCACCGCGCAGACCAGGGAACAGGCCAAGGCGGCGGTCGCCGGACTGTACGCCGACGGCGGCACCGCCATCGGGAGCTGGCTGAATCTGGCTAACCGGCTCTTCGCCGCCCAACCGGCCGAGGTGAAACACGCGATTCTGCTCACCGATGGACGCAACCAGCACGAGCGACCTGAGGACCTCAAACGGATGTTGGCGGAGTGTGAGGGGAAGTTCATCTGCGACAGTAGGGGGGTCGGTAACGACTGGGTGGCCGGCGAGCTGCGAATGGTCGCCTCCGCCCTGCTCGGCACCGCTGACGGACTGGAGGACCCGGCGCAACTGCCGGCCGCCTTCCGGGCGATGACCGAGACGGCCATGGGCAAGGCGGTGGCCGATGTGTCGCTTCGGGTTTGGACGCCGGCCGGCGCCAACATCCGCTCGGTCAAACAGGTGTTCCCACAGGTCGAGGAGTTGACCGAGCGCCGTACCCCGGTTAGCGCCCGGATCGGTGACTATCCCACCGGCGCCTGGGGTGCGGAGAGCCGTGACTATCACATCTGCGTTGAGGTCGAGCCCGACGCGGTCGGTGAGGAGGTTCTCGCGGCCCGGATCAGCCTGGTCAGCGCCGGTCAGGTGTTGACCGAGAAACTCGTCCTGGCCAAGTGGACCGATGACACCGCGCTGTCCACCAAGATCAGCCCTCAGGTGGCGCACTACACCGGGCAGGCGGAACTCGCCTCAGCCATCCAGGACGGGCTGAAAGCCCGTGATGCCGGGGACGTGGAGACGGCGACCGCCAAGTTGGGTCGGGCCGTTCAGCTCGCCGCCGGGTCCGGCCACCAGGACACCGCGAAACTGCTCGCCCGGGTCGTCGATGTGGTGGACGCGCCAACCGGCACGGTGCGGCTCAAGCAGCAGGTGGCCGGGGTGGACGCCGAGCTGACCAACGTCCGTTCGGTGAAAACCGTACGGGTCAAGAGAAATCAGGAGTGAGGAGCCTGCCGATGGCGACCTGCCCGAAGGGACACGAGTCGGCGACCACGGACTACTGCGACGTCTGCGGCGCCCTGATGGCCGCTGTTACCGGGATGTCCGGTACGGCGGCACCCGCTCCCGCCGTACCGGAATTCACACCGGAAACCACCGGCACGCCGAATCCGGAGTCTGGGCCAGGCAGGTCGTCGTGCCCGGTTTGCGGCACAGCACAGGCCGGCCGGTTCTGCGAGGAGGACGGCTACGACTTCCTGCTGGCCCCACCGACAGAGCAGGGCGCCTCGTCGGCCCGACCGGTTAACCCGGTCGCGTCGGCGGATCCGGTCGGGTCGCGAGGTGGTGGGCCGCAGTTGACGCCCGACGCGTCACCGGAGCCTGGGAGCGTTAGCGCGCCCGGCGCCTGGCAGGTCGTGTTGGGTGTCGACCGGGCCTACTTCGAGGCCATCACCGCTGCTGGTGGCGCGGACGCCGACGGGTTGAGTTTTCCGCGTTTCGTGGCTGAGCGCCGCTTCACCCTCGACGGAAATCAACTGCTGATCGGCCGGCGTAGCAGGTCACGCGGAGTGCATCCGGATATTGATCTCGCTGGACCACCCGAGGATCCGGGCGTCTCCCATCTGCACGCGCTGCTGGTCGCCCAGGCGGGCAGGTGGGCGGTGGTCGACCTGGCCTCGGCCAACGGAACCTACCTCAACGACCCGTCAGCGCATCCGATCGAGCCGAACACTCCGGTGCCGGTCAGTGACGGCGACCGGATCTTCCTCGGTGCCTGGACTTCCCTGACCATCCAACAGAGCGGTTGAGTCGAGGGGGCGGGTGGTGAGCACCGGGTGAATCGGGGCGTCCGGCTGACGCACGCCCCGACTCACGACCGTAAACCAAATCGTACGGTCAGCGGCTCCCGGCGTTTTTCCGGCGCAGGGTCCGGATCCAGCTCTGCGCGGTGTGGGCCGGCACGCCGTAATGGTCGGCGACCGCGCTGGCCGTGCCAGCCTGACCGAGCACCGTGGCGAGGTCGGCCGGAGCGCGCCGGTAGGAACGACCACCGCTCGACGTCGGCTCGGGCTTGGCGCTCTGCCCCGCAGCGGCGGCCTTCTTCGCCCGTCCCGTCGCGGCTACCGGCGCCGGGGCGGCCGACCGTCCAGTGGCGGCGGTCTTCGCGACCGGACGGGCACGCTTCGTAACCTTCGTCGGGGTGCTCTTCTGGGCCGCGTCCGACTCGCGCGCATTCTTCTTGGCGGCCCGCACCGGGCTGTCCTTTTGGGCCGTCGCCTTCGGCGCGGCGGTGGTCTTCTTCGCCGAGGTCCGTTTCGTGGTGGTGTCGGTGGCCGTCGACTTCCGGACAGGCGGCTTCTGACGGGCACCCCGGTTGTTGATCGCACCTGCCGCCGGGGTGGGCACCTCGTTCAGGGCCTCGGTCACGGTGGCCGGCTCAGCCACGCTGGGTGCGCTTACCGGTTCGGCGGGAGCAGGGGCCTTCGTCGCCGGGTCGGTTGACGCGACTGCCGCACCGGTAGCTGCCGACGGTTCGGTGTTGGTCGTCGGCGGGCGCTGCGCTGTGGTCGGTTCGACGGTCAAATCGGACAGCGTCGGCTCCGCCGCCGTGTGCACCGCCGGCACCTGCGTGGCCGGGCTTACCGCGCGCAGCAACTGGTCGAGGTCCACCGCGGGAAGTTGGCCGGCGGTCAAGCCGCCGCCCTCGCCAGCCCGCACCAGCAACTCGGTGACCCGGGCGGTGTTATCGGTGACCTCAACTCGCAGCGTGGTGGTAGCCCGGGTGGGATCATCCGGGGCGATCGAAATGGTGTAGGAACTCAACGGGACGTAGACCTCCATTTATTGAGACGTCGTTGCTCGTCTGGCCGGCCCCGTTGAGGTCACTGAGCACGTCGTCTTGTTGATGTTGGCGGTCAAGCTACCTCCGAATAGGCGGACCCGCCAAGCCGGGGGTGTGGTTGGCGAGATGTTGGCGCAGATGGTGCCAGGCATTTGATTGACGTGACTGAGTGTCTAGGCTGCGATCCGGTCTCGACAGGTGCAAGTCTACCGATGTCGGCGCTCGATGTGGTGAAGGCGCGGAGGCCCGGAACGCGATACGTCCCGGGCCTCCGTCAACGGTGCTAAATTTCGGGTGGAATCGGTGCCGGTTACTGCACACCAACCAGATCGACAACGAACACCAGGGTTTCACCGGGCTTGACCGCGTTGCCCGCTCCCCGATTGCCGTAGGCCAGGTGCGGCGGAATGACGAGTTTGCGCCGGCCACCGACCTTCATTCCGACCACGCCCTGGTCCCAGCCGTCAATGACCCGACCACCGCCGAGCGGGAAGCTGAACGGCGCTCCGCGATTCCACGATGCGTCAAACTCGGCGCCGGAGTCGAAGGAGACTCCGACGTAGTGCACCGTTGCCCATTGCCCGGGCTGAACTTCCTGACCATCACCGATGGTGATGTCTTCGATGACAAGGTCGGCTGGCGGGGTGCCGCCGACCGGACCTACCGTGGGCTTTTGCATCCGGGTACCTTAACTCTGCGTTGACAACGGCGCCGTCAGTGGCGCGCCGTCCAAATAGTGATCTTCGTGGACTGGCCCGACCGATGAGATGTTCACCCGGGCCCGCAGCGGCGCGCGTCGAATAGCCTTGATCGTCGTCAGTGGACCCGGGCGGAGCCGGCGGGATCGATCCGGGCGGTGATGTCGAGTCTCTCGGGATCCATCCCGGAGGTATCGCGGAACCGCTGCACCGCCGCACCGACGCGGTCCCGGACCACGCTGAGCCGCGCCCGAGGGTTCACCGACAACTGGATCCACAAATCCGGTCGGGGGGCCGTACCGGTAAGCGTGACCGAGGCTCGGCGGATCAGCGGGTCGCGGGCGAGGTCACGTTCCAGACCGTCGGCCAGCTTGGTACTCCGGATCAGGGTGGCACCCGGCAGTTGCGGACCGTCGGCGTCGCGGCCGGTCACCGCGCGCAGGTCCAGGTCACCCATAGCCGGGCCACGGGCGCCCCGGAACTGACTACTGAGCAGGCGTAACCCGAGCAGGGCGAACAGCAGGCCGAGCACGATGAGAATGGAAAGTCCCCACGGCGAGATGTCGCGCCACACGTTGAGCAGTCCGGACCAGAGCAGCGGCGTTCTGGCATCGACCCCGGGCAACCAACCCATGCCGGCGACGAAGCCGGCCGCTCCGATCGGGATCAGCACCAGACCGATGATCGTCCAAAGCGTTCGCAGGCTAGCGTTACTCACGCCTTCACCTCGTTTTTCGTCCTGGTATGAGGTCAATTCCCACCTGCTGTGGCGGCGGGGCTGCGAGTCGGTCCAACTCCTGTCGTACCGCGTTCTCCACCGCCGGTCGGGCCGTCGGGTCGCCGATGGCCCGAATGCGGGCCCGCCAATCGGAGCCGTGCCGGCGGAACCGGGCGGAGGCCACACTCACCCCGGGCAGTGCGTCGACGGCGGCGGCCAACCGACGCTCCACCGAGCGGCGCTGCAGATGCCACCCGTCACCGAACGGGGTGGGCACCCGGTCCGGTGTCCAACGGCGTACCTGGCCGATCAGGATCAGTAGGCCGAACAGTGCGATCAGGATCGAGACGGTGAGCACCACGGGAGAGTTCAGTCGGCTGGTGCTCAACGTGCTGTGCCACCCCTGCCGGTCGACCAGCAGGGCGGGCCGGCCCAGCGCCACCAGCGCGGACTCCACCACCAGCAGCACACCACCGGCCAGCAGGGCCAGGGCAAGCAGCAACGAGGCCAGCCGGTTCGATTGTCCGCATGCGGTTACCTCCCAGCTTTTTCGGTGGCTTTCTCGGCCAGCACCGGTTCGATGTCGTCGATGATCACCTCAACCAGCGCGGACTGCCCGACACCGCGCAGAATGTTGCGGACGGTGTCGCGGATCCGCTCCGCGAGCGGTGCGATCGGCACCCAGTCCACGGCGACGTGCACCTGGACCGGATCACCCAGGCGTACACCGAAGATCTTGCCGCCGGCGTACTGGGTGGCCACCTCTACCGCGGTGCCGGGGGTCAACCGAACCACTCCCGGCACCGCGAGGACCGCATCGCGTACCTTCACCGCGAGCGCCCCCTGATCGATGGTTGGCCCCTCGATCCGGGTGCCCTTCGCGTCGGTCATTGGACCCGGGACTCGCGGTCTTCGCCGCCCTGGTCGCCCTCGACGAAGATGTCATCGACGTTGATATTCACCTCAATGACTTTGAGGCCGGTCATCGCCCTGCACCCGCTCGATCACGTTGCGGCGGACCGCTTCGGAGACGTCCACAATGCTCTGGCCGTACCAGGTGACGATGTCCAGGTCCACAGCGGTCTCGCGTTCACCGACCTCAACCGAGACGCCCTGCCGCGAGGGTTCCGATGCGCCCGGTACGAGGTTGCGTAATTGGCCCACCCGCCTCGCGATGCCGGTGCCCATCGAGTGCACGCCCGGAATTTCCCGCGCCGCGAAGCCGGCGACTTTCTCCACCACACCCTCGGCGATCCGGGTCTTGCCGGTGTCGGTGACCAGTTGGGCATGAGGTGTTTCCATACCCCCAGGTCGGGTGAGCTGACCCGGTGATTTCAACTTTTCCCGGCCGTCGGTTCTGGTGGCGGTACTGGTTTCGGACATTCTCCTGCCTCCTGAACTAGCTGCGGATCAGCGACCCTGATACCAACTGGGATCCGATGGTCAATGACGTCGGGACGCCGGCGGCGGTCCGGTCGGCCAGACCGGCCACATTCAGGTCGCCGTCAAGTACCCGTACGCCGACCCAGACGACCAGGCCGGCGAGGATGGTGGCCGCTGCCACACCGAAGCCGACGATTGCCCAAACTGCCGCAAATAGGAATCCGATCAGGAAGCCGAACTGTTGGCGCGACATCAATTCCTCCCGTGGTCGAGCCCACAACGGTCGTCCATGGCATACACCTTGCGGGGCGTTCTGAACCTTGGCGGCTCAGCAGGTTTTGTGACCCAGATCACAGCGAGTGGTCGTGATCAGGGTGCGGCGCGGTTCTCGCCCGATCGGCCGGCCCGGCGGAGGTCACGACGGTGCGCGAGACTGTCGGCCACCGCAGCGACCAGGGCGAGCAGCACGAACCCGATCGCGACGAACAGCGCGTTGCGGAAGGCCCTGGACCAACCGTCGCCCGTTGCTGGCCAGTGCAGAGAAGAAGACCGACCCGACTCCGGCGATGCCGATGGCCGAACCGGTCCGTTGCCCGGTCTGCAACATCCCGGCCGCGCTCCCGGCCTGGGCCACCGGCACCTCGGACAGAGTCAGCGTCTGGTTGGGGGTGATCACCAGTCCACTGCCGATCCCGGCGATCAGCAGTGGCGCGGCGGTGGCCAGCGGGGAGTCGCGGCCGGGAACGAAGTGCAGGGTGAGCACAATGGCCGCGAGCCCGATCGCCACCAACGCCAGTCCGATCGCCACCAGCGGTCGGCCGAACCGGTTGACGATCCGCCCCCCGACCGCCGCGGCCGCGGCCGAACCGAGCGCGAACGGGGTGATCGCCAGACCGGTGAGCAGCGCGCTGTAGCGGAGCCCGAACTGCAGGTAGAGGCTGAAGATGAAAAACAGCGCGGTGAACCCGGCGAAGTAGAGCAACCCGATGAGCGACCCCAGGGCGAAAGAGCGCACCCGGAGCAGCGACAGGTCGAACAGGGGTTCGCCGTGCCGGCGGTAGCGGCGCTCCCAGCCGACGAACCCGGCCAGCACGAGCAGGCTGGCCGGGATCAGCAGCCACTTGGCCGAGCCGCGCCACTGCTGTTCCTGCACCAGCGGCAGGAGCAGCAGCACGATGCCGAAGCCGAGCAGCAACCACCCCGACCGGGTCGAGACTTCGCCCGCGCGCGCGTCCCTTCAGCTCGACGGGAATCACCCGCCAGGCGAAGATGATCGCCAGGACGCCGACCGGCACGTTGACGTAGAAGACCCACCGCCAGCCCTCCTGGGCGCCGGCAAGAGCGATCAGCGCGCCGCCGAGCAGCGGCCCGACGGCGGTGGAGACCCCGACAACCGTACCGAGCAGCCCGAACGGCCGGCTCCGCTCGGCGGGCCGGAACAGTTGCTTGGATCAGGCCGCTGACCTGCGGGTTGACCACTCCGGCGGCGGCGCCCTGGACCAGCCGCGCACCGATCAGCCAGGTGGGGGACTGCGCCAGACCGGCCAGCGCGCTGGAGGCCGTGAACAGGGCGAGCCCGGTGACGAACACCCCCCGCCGGCCCCGGGTATCACCGAACCGGCCGGCGGGTACGAGCACCAGACCGAAGGTCAGCGCGTACCCCGACAGCACCCACTGCAGTTCGCTCGACGTAGCCTGCAGCGACCGTTCGATGGTGGGCAGTGCGACGTTCACGATGCTGACGTCAAGCAGCGTCATGAACGAGGCGATCAGGCCGACGCTGATCGCCTGCCAGCGTCGCCGATTGAACTCGGGATCCGTGGCCCCGTGCCTGGCCGCGTCGTCCGGCTTGTCGACGTCGCTCAACTCGCCGATGTCAGCTCGCTGTCCGCGCGCCGGCCGCTAGGCTGGCTGCCGCGTACACCAGCGCGGGCCGAAGTCCAGGCCTTCCACCGGCGAGTCCTCCCTGTGCAGCAGGTTCTTCTGACCCAGGTCGTGCAGTGGGGCATGCAACTGGTCCTCCGGGAGTCCGACCTCTTCGGCGATGGCGTCCGGAAATGGCACCTGCCCGCGTGCCTCAAGCATGGTGACCGCCAGGTAGACCCGCTGCTCGATGTCGGAAAGCTGAAGCTGTTGCATCGGTAACCTCCTCGGCCCGACCACAATGTCAGGCATTTCGCGGCGGCGAGTACCCGCCATGACGGCGATGATGCGTCCAGTCCCGCAGCGATCCGGTGACCCGCTCGCGAGCCAGGTTCCGTTCATCGCCTCCAGCTTCCACTCGTCGTGCCCAGGTTCCCATCGTCGCGCTCGGTGCCGAATTGGCTAGGCTGCTCGGGTGACTTGGGATGTTGCCGTGGTCGGTGCAGGTCCGGCCGGGCTGTCCGCCGCGTTCGCCGCGGCGAGCGCCGGGGCGCGCACGTTGGTGTTGGAGAAGGCGGAGCATCCGCGTTACAAGACCTGCGGTGGCGGGTTGATCGGCACCTCGCTCGCCGCGCTCGCCGGTCGGATCGAGATTCCGGTTCATGACCACGTCAACCGGGTGACCTTCACCGCTGACGGGCGGCGGGAGTTCACCCGCCAGCATCGCCCGGGGCCGTTGCTGGCCATGGTGCGCCGCGAGGAGTTCGATGACCGGCTGCGCGCCGCCGCGGTCGCCGCCGGCGCGGAGATCCGGCAGCGGGCCGCGGTCCGCGCGATCGACCAGGACAATGACGGGGTACGGATCCGGCTGGCTGACGGCACCGAGATGCACGCCCGGGTCGCGGTCGGGGCTGACGGCTCTTCCGGGGTGAGCGCCCGGGCGGTCGGGGTCCAGTACAGCCAGGTGGATCTCGGCCTGGAGGTGGAGCTGCCGATCCCGGCGCCGGCTCAGCAACAGTGGCGCGGCCGGCTGCTGCTGGACTGGGGCTCGATACCCGGGTCGTACGGGTGGGTGTTTCCCAAAGGTGACCGGCTTACCGTTGGGGTGATCGCCGGCCGGGGGCAGGGCGAGGCAGACCCGTGCCTACCTCCGACGCTTCGTCGGCCGGCTCGGGCTCGACGGGTTGGAGCCGGCGCACGACTCGGGCCACCTGACCCGGTGCCGCAGCGAGGAGTCCCCGCTGCGGCGCGGCCGGCTGCTGGTCGCCGGGGACGCGGCCGGACTGCTGGAGCCGTGGACCCGGGAGGGGATCAGTTTCGCGTTGCGCTCGGGCACGCTGGCCGGTGCGGCGGCCGCGAGTGGAGACCTCGACGGGTACGTTCACGCGGTACGGGAGCAGCTCGTGCCGTCGATGCGGGCCGGTCGACGGGTGCTGGCCGCCTTTGCCCGGCATCCCGGCACCTTTCACGCCGTGCTGGCCACTCCGCCGGGCTGGCGGACGTTCGCCAGGTTCTGCCTCGGTGAGACGTCGTTCGATCGGGTGGTGACCCGTAAACCGGTGCGCGCCGCACTCGCGCTGCTCGCCGGGCCGGCGCACCCGCCCCGATAACCCGAACACCACCCCCACCCCACCTTGTTGATCATGAGGTTATCGCCGGAAGAGAGCGCTCTCCCGGGCGATAACCTCATGATCAACGAGGGGGAGGGGAGGGTGGGGGTGATCAGCCGAGGAAGACGTCCATGCTCATCGTCTCGTGCGCGGCCCTGGGTAGGTCTATCGTGCTGGTCTGCTCGCCGGCGAGGTTGACCACCACCAAGCGGGGCTGATCGCCGTCCATCTTCACCACGAGGTGCTCCTGGTCCGCCCAACCGACCAGTTCGCCGAGTTCGGCCAGCTTGACCGTCTGTCGAACCGCACCGGTGTCGCTGTCGGCCAGCTGAATTTCCCTAGGGCCATCCCAATTAAGGGAACTCAATGCCATCAGGCTGCCGTCCGGGGAGTACGCGGCCTGGGATTTCAGGGCCGCGTTGGCCGGGACTTCGCGGATCATCCGGCCGGTCAGATCGTAGAAGCGGATCCCGGTTACCACGTCGGGCACATTCTGCCCCTCGACGAGGTGGGCCTTGGTGACGGCGAATCCATTGCTGTCCGGCAGCCACATCGGACTGCTGATGGTGGTCAACTCAGCATTTGCCAGCTCGGGCAGGTCGACAACCCGGGTCTCGAGGGAATCCGAATCGACCAGGACGAAGCCCGACTTCCCCGCCCGTGGGTAGTAACCGAACAGGATGCGCTTACCATCCGGTGACCACTGGCCGTCGCTGGCGTAGCCAGGAAAGTTCGAATAACCAGTGCCAACGTTGTCGATCCACCGTACGTCCCCGGTGGCCCGGTCCATGACCCCGACCTGGGACGGATACCGCGCGCTGTTGTCGCCCTTGCCGACCAGCACTCGCTTGCCGTCGGGAGAGGGCATGACGAACCGGTACGCGACCCGCTCGTACTCGCCGGTTTTCTGGTTGAGCAGCAGGGAGTAGTTGAAGGCAGGGCTCCCATCTTCCACCTGGTGGTCCCGGATGCCGCTGTAGGCGGCGACCACCACCGGCTTACGTTCGGCCGGATTCCCGACCTCGATGGGCGCGTTGTTCCCGCCGGGCGCCGCGAGGGCGGCAACCCCGATGATGCCGGCGCAGATCGCCGCGATAACACCGCTGCCAGCCATACGCGCCCGCCGATCACGCCGGGCCCGGCGCAGCGCCGAGGGCGCCAGTCCGGCCGGCGGCGGCGCGCTATCGGCGATCTCGTCGAACGCGTTCCTGAGTGGACCAGTGACATGTACATTCATCAACTGACGGTCTCCTTTTGGGCGATGATGTCCAGCTGGGGACAGAGGGTGCGGAGCCGGGCCAGCGCGCGGGCCGCCTGACTGCGTACGGTCGACTCGGCACAGTGCAGAATCTCGGCGATCTCGCTGTCCGGCCGGTCCTCGTAATAGCGCAGGACCAGCACCGCGCGGTGTTTCGGGGCGAGTTGGGCCAACGCCTGACGCAGGGCGAGGTTCAGGTCCACCGTGCCGGTTTCGTCGGCGGTGCCGGCCCGGTCCGGCACCTGCTCGATGCTCACCTCACGACCCCGTCGAAGACTGCGCCAGAAACTGAACTGTTGCCGGTACAGGGCGGTGCGTAGGTACGCTTCCGGGTTGCCGCCGCGAATTCGCCCCCAGTGCCGTACCCCTCGGGCGAGCACCGTCTGTAGCAGATCCTCGGCCTGCTGGCGGTGCCCGGTCAGGGCCAGCGCGGTGCGGAACAGCGCGTGCGATCGAGCCTCGACGAAATCGGTGAACTCTCGTTCCTGATCAGCGTCCATAGGCGTTCCTATCGGTCATGCCTGATACAACGCCGGCTGGGCGGAAATTGCTGCCTGCTACCGGCTTGACCGAATCCGTGTCGGCGTCGAAGCGTTGTGTAGTGACCGACTACACCGACACCGGCATTCCCGGAATGTCGGTCCAGTCCAGGTAGTTACGTCTCCAGTGCGCCCACGCGGCGATCCCCCCTTGACCGTGCGGGCGCACCTCAGCTTTCCGGATCCGCGCGCAACCGGCGGCCCCGGTATCCCGGCCGCCTTCCTCCCCAGGGAGCGTGCTCACCCCCGATTGAAAGGGCACCATCATGAACTCGATGTTCAGCCGATGGCTCCCGGCCATCGCATTTGCCACACCCGCCCGGAAGGCCGCGTTGACCGTGACCGGCCTGGCCTTCGCCGCTGGCACGATCGCCGGTCCCACGCTCACCGCGCTGGCGCCGGCGTTCGCTGAACCCGGTACGCCGACCGCCGTGACCTCAACCGGGGCGACCGTGGCGCAGGTTCAGACGGACAGCGCGCCGACCACCACAGACGCCGCGCCGACCGGCACCGCCGAAGCGCCGGCCGGGACAGACGTCGCGCCGCAGGACAGCCAGCCGGTCACTGACAAGCCGGCGGCGGAGAAGCTGATCCCGAACGGTACGCAGGGCGCCCAGTCGTCGATCAGCCTCACCAATGAGCAGACCACCAACGCGAAGTCGATCGTGAAAACCGCACGCAAGCTGGGCCTGGGCGAACGTGGTGCGGTGATCGGCGTGGCCACCGCGTTACAGGAGTCGAAGCTGGAGAACCTCGGCCATCTCGGCGCAATCAACGACCATGACTCGCTGGGCCTGTTCCAGCAGCGACCCAGCACCGGCTGGGGGACTCCGGACCAGATCACCGATCCGGACTACTCGGCCACCGCTTTCTTCAACGGACTTGAGCGGGTCAAGGGTTGGCAGAACCTGCCGCTGACCGACGCCGCGCAGCGGGTTCAGGTGTCGGCGTACCCGTTCGCGTACGCGCAGTGGGAGAAGCAGGCCGCGGATGTCGTCTCGTCGGTCTGGAATGACGCAGGCCCGGCGCCTGCTCAGTGACCTGATGGCTAATGTCCGGCCCGTCCCCGCTGGGGACGGGCCGGCTACCATGTCAGGCGTCCCACAGTCACCGCTCGGAGAGCACCCACCTTGCCTGAGGAACCCCGACCGGCCGCACCCGCCGCCGACGAGCGTCGGCTGAAGCTGCGAGCCGACTGCGAACGCTGCTTCGCGCTCTGCTGTGTCGTACCGGCCTTCTCGGCCTCGGCGGACTTCGCCATCGACAAGGACGCCGGGCGGCCCTGCCCGAATCTGCGCGCGGACTTCCGCTGCGGCATCCACAACCGCCTCCGGCAGCAGGGCTTCCCGGGCTGCACCGTCTACGACTGTTTCGGCGCCGGACAGCAGGTCGCCCAGGTCACCTTCGGCGGGCGGGACTGGCGGCAGAGCCCACAGCTCGCCGCGCAGATGTTCGAGACCTTCACCATCATGCGGCAACTGCACGAACTGCTCTGGTATCTGACCGAAGCGTTGACCAGGAAATCGGCCGGCCCGATCCACGAGCAGCTCGGCACGGCACTCGACGAGACCGAACGCCTCACCCACCGCGGTCCCGACGAGCTCAAAAAACTGGACCTGGCGGCACACTGGCAGGAGGTCAACGCCCTACTTCTGCGGGCGAGCGAACTCGGGCGAGCCGAGGTCCCGGCGTCAGCCGATCGACCGCCGAGGTGCCGACCTGATCGGGAAGGACCTCAGCGGCGCCGACCTGCGTGGTGCGAACCTGAGAGGGGCCTGCCTGATCGGCGCCGACCTCAGCGGCGCGAACCTGCGGATGGCCGACCTGATCGGCGCTGACCTCAGAGGCGCCAACCTCAGCGGCGCCGACCTCACCGACAGCATCTTCCTCATCCAATCCCAGCTCGACGCGGCGAAGGGGGACCCGGGCACGAAGCTGCCGCCGTCGCTGGTCCGCCCAGCGCACTGGCTGACCGGGGTCACGCCCCGGGCCCGCCGACGGCCGGCATCCCGGGGCCGGGGCATCACCCGTTAGAAGACCGGTACGCCGGCGCGGACCAGGCGCCAGTTGGGCCGGTGGAAATCGGCCGGGTCGATGCCGCCCCGGGCCTGGGCGTACTCAATGAGCAACTGCCGGATCTCCCGCCGCTCGTTGTACACCTGCGGCTTGACGATGCCGGGGAAGTTGCCGCCACCGTCACGCCGGTAGTTGTTCACCGCGACGACGAACCGCTCATCCTCGGCGACCGGCCGTTCGGTCCGGCCGTTCGGCGACCGGCCTTCAAGACCCCCCCCGATGGACCAGCCGGGTGATCCGCTGACCGACCGGCCGGCTGATGTCGATGTCGTAGTCCAGCCCGGAGATCGTGTCGTAGTTGTAGTCCGGCACGCCCGGGTCGTTGATCTCCGCCGGGTCGACCGGGGCGTCCGGGCCGAGGGTACGGAAGTATCTGGCCGAGAATTCCAGGTAGGCGCGCACCTCGGCGCCGGTGAGCAGCACCGCCTCAAGAGTGTTGTCGTAGAGATAGAGTCCGGCGATGTCCTTGACCCGCACCTCCCCGACCGGAAACACCGCGGTCCGACTGAACGGCGCGGCGATCGACAACACCGGCAGATTCGCGTACGCCGTGCCAGCCAGCGCGGCGGCACCACCGTGTCGATCTGTACCCGGTGGACGAAGTCCACGATCGGGGTGTCCCGATAGCGGGATTCGGCGGCGGACAGTTCCACCGCCGAACGGGTGACGACCTGATTGGCGTACCGGATGGTCCGCTCGTGCTGGCCGCGCACCGCAACCAGCACCGCCGGATCCTCCTCCACGGTGTTGGTGTTCAACAGCACGGCCCGCTTCTCGACGATCCGCCAGCGCCCCCGCTCCCGGCGCAGCGTGAAGTCCATCCGGGTCAGCCGCTGGCCCCACTTTGACGGCTCGGAGAGCAGCACCGGCTCGCCGGTCGTCCCGTTGGTGACGAACCGCTGCGCCACCTCGACGTGGGCGTGGCCGAAGAGGATCGCGTCGATGCCGGGCACCCGCTCGGCGATGAACGCGCACGGATTCTCGTTCGGCAACTCCGGACCGTAGCTGGAGTGTCCGCTGTCCCCGCCGTGCGCGGACACCAGGACGAGTTCGGCGCCCCGGTCCCGCAGCACCGGCACCCACTTCGCGGCCGAGTCCACCATGTCCTCGAACCGTAGCCGGCCCTCAACCTGCCCCCGGTCCCAGATCGCCGTGCCCGGGTTGGTCAGGCCGAGAATCCCGACCCGCAGCGCCGGCACCCCGGCGCCGAGCCGAACCTCCTTAATCAGGTACGGGGTGAAGGCCGGCTCCCCGGTCAGCGGGTCGAGCGCGTTGGCGGCCAGCGCCGGACAGCCGAGCTGCCCGATCCAGGCCGCCAACAGCGGCAGCCCATAGTTGAACTCGTGATTGCCCAATGTCACCGCGTCGTAGTCGAGCAGGTTCATCGCCTCGGCCATCGGATGCCGCGCGCCGGTGACGGTGATCGGTTCCCGCACCGCGTAGTACGTCGTCAACAGGGTGCCTTCGATCGTGTCGCCGGCGTCGAGGACCAGGGTCGCCCGGCCCGCCCGCTCGGCCCGGATCCGCCTGACCAGGGTGGCCAGTTTCGCCACCCCGACAGCGTTGTGCGCGCTGTCGGCGTATTCGGCGTCCCGGTAGTAGTCCCAGTTGTAGACGTGGCCGTGGATGTCGGAGGTGCCCAGCACGGTCAGGTCGTAGGTCGTCCGCCGAGATCGCGAGGAACCCGAGGCAACGGTCATCGTCTTCCTCTTCTCGACGGCCGGCGGCCACTGGCTGTGGGCACCGACCGCACGATAGCGAGCCCTTTCGCCGCCGCGCTAGACCCGCCCGACCGGGCCCGGAACTAATCAGCGGCGGACCCGCCCCGCCTCAGGGGTGACCACCGACTGTTCGGCCCGGACCACCTCCACCAACGCGACGTCGATCTCCAACCGGCGCATCGCATCAAGTAGCCGACTGCCGTGGGTTAAGACCACGATCTGCCGGTCGGCGGCCAGTTCGGCGAGGATCCGGGCGACCTCATCCACCTTGGATGGATCCATGTTCCGCACCGGGTCGTCCACCACGATGAACCGGAGCGGGCTCTCGACGGCAGCGGCGCGCGGCGGGAAGGTGCGAATCTCCGCCCCGACCGTCTTCAGCCAGGTTCGCGCCCGACGGATCCGGTTCAGGGTGCTCTCGTGCTCGGGCACCCGCCGGGCGGCGTCGACCCAACTCCGGACCTCGGCGGCGGCCTGCTGCCAGCCACTGTCCCGCTCGCGCAGCCAGTTGGCGGCGTACTCCCGGGCGGCGTCCGCCGCGTCGGCGACCTGCGGATAGCGGATCGCCAGGTGCTCGGCGAGGGCGTCCGGGCCGGGCGCCGCACGCAGCGCGGCCAACGCCGCCTGCAACGCGGCCAACGGCATTCCGGGTACGTCCACCTCCGGCGGGTTGAGTTCGTCGATCAGATTGCGGGCCTGGCGCAGCAGTTCGGTCAGCCGGGCGGTGGCCCGCCCGGCGGCCAGCGTCTGGTCCCGCAGCTCGGTCAGCGCGCCGACGGCATCCTTACGCCACGCCGCGTTCAGCTTGCCGACCCCGCAGACCGGGCAGTCGCTGTCGTCCGATCCGTCGTGCTGTTCCAGCGTGAGTCGGAGCAGTTCAGCGGTACGCAGCGCAGAGCGGGCTCGGGATCCGTCGTGCCGGGCCGCCTCGGTGACGGCGGCCCGCAACTGGTCGGCCAGCCGGGCCACCTCGGCCCGGTCGGGCAGCGTGAAGGCGGCCAGCCGCCGGCACCGCTCGATCGTCGTGTCACAACTAGGGTCGATCGGCTCGGCGAGGATCGCCGAAAGCCGGTCAAGGTCGGGGCGGGCGGCGGTGAGCAGCGCGGCAGCCCGCCGGGCCCGGTCATCGTCGACGGTGGTGAGATTGGCGCAGAGCTGCCCACGCTGGAGGTGTGCCGCCCTGATCCGCGCGTCCAGCGGGCGGGCCGCGGCCAGCAGCCGCCCGTCGGCGGCGGTCAGCGCCAGCTCCACCGCCTCGGCGAGGCTGGACTTGCCGGAGCCGTTGCGCCCGACCACCAGGGTCAGGCCAGGTCCGGGCCGGATCGGCAGGGTCCGTTCCGGGCCGACGCCCCGGAAGCCGGCCACCGCCACCGAGGCGAGGTGGGCCCGGGGCGCTGGCCCGGCCGGGCGTCGACTATCGAGCGTGGCCGGCTCGCCGGCCAGCGCGGCGGCGAGATCGTCGGAGCCGCTGAGCGCGGCCAGGACCACCTCGGCGGTGTCATCCGGTACGGCATCGGCGGCGAGCCGGTCGAAGAGCAGCTCGACCAGGGGTTCTTCGTGGTTCATTCCCGCTCCAGAAACGGATTCGTGGCTGAGCCGGTCAGTACAACGGTGGCCAGTGCGACGGTGGTTGGCGCGATGACGGTCGGGCCGAGCCAGCGCTGGGCCTGGACGGAGTCATCCGGACGCATGACACCTCCGCAAAATGTCGGGCAGAGCGGGAAATCCCCGGGCCGGGGTGGGCGGGGAGACCCACCCCGGAGTGTGTGGAAATGTGGCTGACAAGTCAGCCGAGGGTGACGGTGGCGCCGCCAGAGAAGACCGAGTCATGCAGCTTGAGCTTGGTCAGCTTGGCTTTTTTCGGGATGTCGAAGACGATCACCCCGGTGATCTCGTTACCCGGGTTGATCTCGTTCAGCAGCGTGTCGGCGTTCTTGTTGGCATAAAATCCGGCGCTGCTGTCGGTGGCGTACTCGACGCCGTCCGCGCCGTACGCCTTCTGCGCGCTGTCGCTGAACATCTGCGCTTTCTTACCGATGTTCTTGACCTTGACGGTGACCAGGCAGAACTGCCCCTGGGCGGTGGCGCCGAGCAGATCGTCACCGACCTTGGCCACCCCGCACTTGACCTTCTGCGCGGTGAACTCGAACTTGCCGTCCCGGACCGCGTCGCCGATCTTGGCCGCCGCCTTCGCGTCGGCCTTCTTGTCGTCGGCCGCTTGGTTACCGATGGCCTCCGTTTCGTCACTGGCGCCGGTGCCGCCGCAGGCCAGGGCGAGGGCGGAAATCGCGGCGAAACCGATGATGGACAGCTTCTTACCCATGCTGATCAGGTCCTTTGTGCGGTGGAAAGATCGACTGCCCCAACCGCCGGAATCAACCGCTCGACTCGGTGGGACGCACTGATCGAAGCAGCCCACCTGACTTACCGGCCACTTTAGAGTCACCCAGAAGCTGATAAGGCCGGTTATCAATGCCGGATATCGTCAGCGGATCGAGTCAACCCTATGCTGACCGGACCCCGCCGCGCCAAGCCGAAAGAGGCGAACCGGTTGCTGGACAACACTTCCGCTCCACCGCAGCTCATCTCCATGTCGGAGATCGCGGAGCTGGCTGGAGTGCTCCGACCGGTGGTCACCACCTGGCGGCGCCGGCACGCCGACTTTCCGAACCCGGCCGCGCATGACCGAGGCAGACCACTATTCCACGGACGGCAAATCGTGGACTGGCTGGTCCACACCGGCCGCGCCGAACGCGATCAAATCGAGCCGGACCTGCGGCTGCACCTGCTCGCCTGCCTCGCCGCCGGGGCCAACCTCAATGGGCAGTCCCGGCCAGCCCGTCAGCAACTGCCACCCCGTGACCTGACCGTCGCGATCACCGCGCTGATCTGCCTACGCCAGCTCGACGACGAACTCCTCCAACCACCCGCACAGGCCCCCCGACATGTCATCGCCGACCTGCGGGACCGCGCCGCCCGGATCGACCCCGACGACCGCCTGCTCCGCACCGAGATCAACGCCCTGCCCGGCGACGCCGGCTGGCTCGCCGCCGCCGTCGACGAACTCGTCGAAGCCGCCTGGGGCGCCCCGCAGGCGTTTGAGCGGGTGCTGGACGCCCGTCACCGGCTCAACGTGCCCGACCTCAACCCGGACGCGATCACCCCCGCCCTGGCCCGACTGATCGCCCGGCTCTCCGGCGCCCGCGAGCACACTGAGGAGTACGGCCAGATCCACATCGTTGACCCGATGGCCGGCTCCGGTGACCTGCTCATGGCGACCCGCGCCGAAGTCGACGAGGACACCCACCCCAGCTACGCCGCCGCCGTCACCGATCCGCTGCTGGCCCGCATCCTGCGCCGCCGACTCGCCGTCCACGGCATACCCGAGGCGGACGCGCGCATCGAGATCGGCACCGAACTGCCCGCCGGCCACACCGATCCGGACGTCCTGGTCACCCACCTGCCCTACCGGCCCAAGGAGGAGCGGGACAACAGCGACCCGCTCGCCGCCGTACGCCGGATTATCGAACGCCTCACCCCCGGCCGGACCGCCGTGGTGCTCGGCCCAGCTGACCTGCTCGTCGGCACCCTGCCGCCCTACCGGGCGGCGGTCCGCACCCGCAACCACCTGCTCGACACCGGTCGGGTGGAGGCGATCGTCAACCTGCCGGGCGGCCTGGTGCCCTTCCGCCCCGGCTACCGCACCGCCCTCTGGGTGCTCCGCCACGAAACCGACACCCCCGGGCGCGGCAAAGTGCTGCTCGCCGACGTCGCCCACCAGGAACTCACCGATGACCTGGTCGAAACCCTGGTCTGGGACATCACCACCTGGCGGCGCGACGGCCACGACCCTCGGGTACACCTACGCTCGCACGCCACCGAGGTGGCGATCGGCGACCTGATCACACCACGCCAGCCGTTGACCATCCGCCGCCCGGCAAGCCTCGCCGAACTGACCAGCGACCCACGCCAAACCATCGCCCGGGTCGCCGAACTGGAAGCCGAGCTGGCCGGATCTGCCCAGCCGACGGCCGACCGGCCACCGCTGCGCAGCAACCTCGGCACCCGAAACACCCGGGCGCGGATCGCCACCCAGCCGATCAGCGCCCTGGTCCGGGCCGGTCACCTCATCATGCGCAAGGGCTACCGGATCGCCGTCGACCACATCGGGCCGGACGGGCACCATCCGGTGCTCGGGCGGTTCGAACTGACCGACGGCAACCCACCAGGAGCGCGGAGCGTGGACCGGGGCGTCTTCGCCGACCGGTACCCGAGGGCGCAGCTCACCAACCCCGGCGACGTGGTGATCACCCTGACCCCACGACTCGGTGTGCACCTCGACCGGGACGGCTTCGCGGTGGTCGAATTCCCGGCCCGGGTGCTCCGGGTGCCACCCGGCGACCAACCCAGGTTCACGCCCCGGGTGCTCGCCGCGCTGCTGACCGCCGCCGCCCCACCCGGCCGGGCCGCGAGCGCCGTCCGACCCGGCGTCCGCCTCGACGAACTGCAACTGCCGCTGCTGTCACCGACCGAAGCAGCCCGGCTGGACGCCCTGCTCGCCGAGCTCGACACCCGACACGAGCAGGCCGCCCGGCAGGGCGAACTCCTCGACGAACTGCGCCGGGTCGCGGTCACCGGACTCACCCGCGGCGAACTGACCATCTTGGCCGCACCACCGCATCGGTAACCCCGCACCAACCCACCCCCTCGATTACAGGAGCACCATGCCACCCCGGAAGAAGAAGGACGCCGGGCAGGACGCCCTGCCCGGCATGCCGTCCATGACCGAGTTGAACGACATCCTCTGGAAGGCCGCCGACAAACTGCGCGGCTCGATGGACGCCGCACAGTACAAGGACTTCGTCCTCGGCCTGGTCTTCCTCAAGTACGTCTCGGACGCCTTCGCCGAACGCCGGGCCGCGATCCGGCGGGAAGTCCTCGACCAGGGCATCCCCGAAGCCCGGCTGGACGCCTTCCTCGACGACATCGACGAATACACCGGCAACGGGGTCTTCTGGGTGCCAGAAGAGGCCCGCTGGTCCTACCTTGCCGAACGGGCCAAGAGCGGCGGCGGGATCGGTGAACTGCTCGACGCGGCGATGGACGCGGTGATGAAGGCGAACGAGCCACTGCGCGGCGTACTGCCGAAGATCTTCAACCGGGAGAACGTCGACCAGCGGCGCCTCGGCGAACTGGTCGACCTGATCAGCGACGCCCGCTTCACCGGCCACGGCGAACGGCCCGCCCGCGACGTGCTCGGCGAGGTGTACGAATACTTCCTGGAAAAGTTCGCCCGCGCCGAAGGTAAACGCGGCGGCGAGTTCTACACGCCGGCCAGCGTGGTCAAACTCCTGGTGGAGGTGCTGGAACCGTACTCCGGACGGGTCTACGACCCGTGCTGCGGCTCCGGCGGCATGTTCGTGCAGGCCGGCAAGTTCGTGCACAGCCACCAACGCCGCCGCGACGAGATCGCCGTCTACGGCCAGGAATCCAACGAACGCACCTGGCGGCTGGCGAAAATGAACCTCGCCATCCACGGCATCGGCGGCAACCTCGCCACCAAGTGGGAGGACACCTTCCACGCCGACAAGCACCCGGATCTGAAGGCCGACTTCATCCTGGCCAACCCGCCGTTCAACCTCTCCGATTGGGCCCGCAAGGTCGACGACCCGCGCTGGCGGTACGGCACCCCACCGGCCGGCAACGCCAACTTCGCCTGGCTGCAACACATCGTCTCCAAGCTCGCCGAACGGGGCAGCGCGGGCGTGGTGCTGGCCAACGGCTCGATGTCGTCGAAGCAGTCCGGCGAGGGGGAGATCCGGGCCGCGATGGTCGAAGCCGACCTGATCTCCTGCATGATCGCCCTGCCGTCGCAGCTCTTCCGCACCACACAGATCCCGGCCTGCCTCTGGTTCTTCACCAAGGACAAGGGCCCGCAGGGCGGCAAGCGACTCGCCGACCGGCGCGGCGAACTGCTCTTCATCGACGCCCGAAACATGGGCCGGATGATCGACCGGACCGAGCGGGAGCTTGCGCCGGAGGACCTCGCGAAGATCGCCGGCACGTACCACGCCTGGCGCGGCACCGAATCGGCCCGGAACGAGAACCTGACGTACGAGAACGAGCCCGGCTTCTGCCACTCGGCGAGCCTGGACGAGATCCGCCAGCACGATCATGTGCTCACCCCGGGCCGCTACGTCGGCGCCGCCGAGGTCGACACCAGCAACGATGAACCGATCGCCGACAAGATCGAACGTCTGAAGAAGGAACTCTTCGGCCATTTCGAAGAATCCGCCCGCCTAGAGCAGGAAGTCCGCACCCAACTGGAGCGCCTCGATGCCTGATTGGAGGACAGTCAGGATAGGCGATCTTGGAAGAGCTGGTAACTGGTTCGACCCCCCGCACGGGGGACGTTGACGCGTGGGGCGATTACATTGATTTCGTTACACCCACTGAGATGGACTATTCACAACGCGAGCCAAGATTATGTCGGAAACTTTCTTTATCCGGACTAAATGACCTGCGTAGTCGGGCTCTCCCGCCGGGTTCCGTGCTGTTCGCATGTATTGGGTTCTCCACAGGGAAAGTTGCCTTGACAAACGTTCCTGTCGTCACGAACCAGCAGATTAACTCTGTTAGTGCCTGATGCAGATCAGGTTGATTCTAAGTTCGCTTACTACTCCTTAGGTACTACTCGTCGGCGATACGGAACATTGCGAACGGATCGACCACGCCAATAGTGAACAAGTCCTCATTCCAGGATTTTGAAGTACGCGTTCCCTGTCTGTCATATCAGCGGACAGTTGGTGGTCTCCTTGGGGTGCTGGATGACAAGATCGAGGTCAACGAGCAGATCGCCAGCTCGGCTCGGCAACTCGGCTTGGAGGAAGTTTCGGCAGGAGTTATCGAGTCGATGGAAGTGTGGAGCGCTGAGATCGTCGACATGGCTCTCGATCGTTACCGTGGCGTCGCGTCCCGCTTATAGTCGAGGATGAGGGTGCCTTTTGCTGGTATCTGAACCAGAGGTGCATTCGCGCCGGTCGGGTCACCCTCGACGCGGCTCGGTCGCACGCTTGCTGCAAAGACTCCCGCGTGAAACTGTTTGCAACTCACACGATGTGTTGGTTAATTCAACGGGCGTTCGGAACACTGGGGCGAATAGCTATGAGTGGACTCTGGAGATCGACTGACCATATAGTTGATTCGCATGTCACGATTGTTCGGTTTGATGAGACGAAGACCGACCTCTGTCTGTGCAGGATCGCGAGCTCTCTCGCTCCAGCCTGAAATTGAAGCAGATGGGAGAGGGGAGCACCGGTCAAACCGAATTGGAGTCGGGCTAAGCTTTCGAGCATGTCCTTGCGAATGCCTGCCTCGGAGAGGCTTCGCTATCTTCGTCGAGAGCTGGAATTGCTTGATTCGAACGCCGATGCCGCACTTGCCCGAATCGGTGACGCTAGCGGCACTCCGAGACGCCTTGTTGCCGGGGCTGATGTCGGGGGCTATTCGGGTGCGGGATGCCGAGAAGGCTGTCGAGGAGGCGTTGTGAGCGACGACAACAGCCACGGGTTCCGTGACATGTCCGAGGCGGACTGGGAGGCGTACGCGCTGGATGCCCTTGGCGAACTCGGCTGGGAGCACGTACGGGGGACGGCCGTTGCGCCGGGCATCGGGGGAGCGGGCGTCCTGGGATGAGCTGATCCTGCCGGGCCGGCTGCGGGACGCGATCGCCCGGATCAACCCGGAGCTTCCGCCGGCTGCGGTGGACGAGGCGTTGGCCAAGCGGGGGCTCGACGCGCGAGTCCCGGGACGGGCTCGCCGAGAACCATCGGGTGCATGAGCTGAATCACGCGAGGGTATCCGGTCGGTGGTCTACGCCGACGCGCACGGCGCCGAGCACAACCCGACGATCTGGCTGGTCGACTTCCGCGACCCGGGCGGCAACGACTACCTGGCGGTCAACCAGGTACCGTGACCGCCGGGGACCACAAGCGGCGGTTCGATGTCGTGCTCTACTGTCAACGGGCTGCCGGTCGGCGATCATCGAGCTGAAGCGGGCCGGCGACGCGTACGCGGATTTGCAGGGCGCCCACCAGCAGCTCCGGACGTACGTCGAGGAGTTGCCGTTGGCGTTCCGGGGCAACGTGGTCTGCCTGGTCTCCGACGGGATCACCGCGCGCTACGGCACGCGTTCACCCCGTTCGAGCACTTCGCGCCGTGGAACGTGGACGACGAAGGCAAGGCGGTGCCGCAGCCGCCGACGACGCAGCGCGGACCTGGCGCTCAACCTGGCGATCTACGGGATGTTCGCCCCGCGCCGGTTCCTGGAACTGCTGCCCGGCTATGTCTCGTTCGCCGAGGTCAAGGGACGGGCTCGGTGAAGCGGATCGCCAAACCGCACCAGTTTTTCGCGGTGGAGAAGGCGGTCCGCAAGACCATCGAGGCGATCCGCAGCCACGGCAAGGCGGGCGTCGTCTGGCACACCCAGGGCTCCGGCAAGTCGATGGAGATGGAGTTCTACGCGAACCAGTTGGCCCGCCACCCGGCCTCGGCAACCCGACAATCGTGGTGATCACCGACCGGACCGACCTGGACGATCAGCTCTACTCGACGTTCTTCGGCAGTCGAACTGCTGCCCGAGGAGCCGAAGCAGGCCGAAACCCGAGACGCGCTGCGCGCCGAGCTGACCAACCGGCGCCAGGGTGGGGTCATCTTCACCACGTTGCAGAAGTTCGGGCGTACCCGTGAGGAGCGCGACGCCGGCCGCAAGCATCCGCAGCTCTCCGACCGGCGCAACATCGTCATCATCGTGGACGAGGCGCACCGCAGCCACTACGACAGCCTCGACGGGTACGCCCGGCACCTGCGCGATGCGCTGCCGCACGCCACCCTGATCGCCTTCACCGGCACGCCGATCTCGAAGAAGGACGCGAACACCCGGGACGTCTTCGGCGACTACATCGACATCTACGACCTGACCCGCGCGGTGGACGACGGCGCGACCGTACGGGTCTATCACGAAAGCCGCGACTGATCCCGGTCGACCTGCCGACCGACGTTGACCCGGAGGAGATCGACGAGCGGGCCGACAGTGTGACCGCCGGCCTGGACGACGCCGAACGGGCCCGCATCCAACGGGCGGTCGCGGTGATGAACGCCGTCTACGGCGCACCGGCCCGACTGAAGACCCTCGCCGCTGACCTGGTCGACCACTGGGAGACCAGGGCGGAGCAGATGCGACCGTACGTCGACGGGCCTGGCAAGGGCATGATCGTCTGCGCGACCCGGGAGATCTGTGCCCGGCTCTACCAGGAGATCACCGCGCTGCGCCCGGAATGGCACGCCGACGCCGACGACAAGGGCCGGATCAAGGTCCTCTACACCGGGACGCCGGGCGATCCGGACCTGATCCGCAACACGTACGCCGGCCGTCGCAAGACAAGGTGATCCGCAACCGGGCCGCCGACCCGGAGGACGAGCTTGAGCTGATCATCGTGCAGTCGATGCTGCTCACCGGCTTTGACTCGCCACCCCTGCACACCCTCTACCTGGACAAGCCGATGCGCGGCGCGGCCCTGATGCAGGCCCTCGCCCGAGTCAACCGGCGGTTCCGCGCCAAACAGGACGGCCTGCTGGTCGGCTACGCCCCGGTGACCCAGAGCCTGCACGAAGCGCTCGCCGAATATACCGACAACGACCAGGCCCACCGGCCGGTCGGTCAGGACGTCGAAGAAGCCGTCGGCAAAGTCCGCGACCTGCACCAGGTGCTCTGCGATGTCATCCTCGCCGGATACGAGTGGCGGGCCGTGCTCACCGCGGGCGGCAGGAGCAGTGCGCGGGATGCGGTGCTCGGCACCGTCAACTACCTGCGTGACCCGAGCCTGCCAGAAAACCAGGTCAGCGACCCGAAGGAAGAACAGACCCTCGCCCAACGCTTCCAGAACACGACGGCTCGACTCACCCGGCTCTACGCGCTCTGCGCCAGCAGCGGCAGCCTGAACGACCTCCGGGACGACATCGCCTTCTTCAAGGAGGTGCGGGCCTGGATGGGCAAGTTCGACGTGGACGAGCGGCGTTCCCGTGGCCTGCCCATCCCGGCTGAGGTAGCCCTCTATCTCAAGCAGCTCACCGCCGGGGTGATCGAAGCTGACGGGGTCACCGACATCTACGCCGCCGCCGGCATCGACAAGCCGGACCTGTCCCACCTGGACGAGGAATACCTGGCGAAGCTCCGCGCCTCCAAAACCCCGAACCTGGCCATTGAGGCGTTGCGTCGGGCCATCGAGGAGACGATGCACCGGGTCACCAAACACAACCTCGTACGCCGGGAAGCCTTCTCCGCCCGGCTGATCGAGCTGATGAACCAGTACACCAACCAGCACCTGACCTCGGCCGAGATCATGGCCGAGCTGTTCAAGATCGCGCACGAGGTGACCGCCGAAGGGAATAGGGGACAGCAGTTCAGTCCACCGTTGACCGACGACGAACTCGCCTTCTATGACGCGGTGACGGAAAACCGGTCAGCCGTCGAGGAGATGAGCGAAGGCGTGCTCGCCGACATCGCCCGCGACTTGGTCAAGGCCGTCCGCCGCTCGGTCACCGTCGACTGGACCCACCGAGACGACGTACGCGCCAAGCTGCGCACCATCATCAAACGCCTGCTCGCCCTGCACGGCTACCCACCCGACGCCGCCCCGGCCGCCATCGACCTCGTGCTCCAACAGACCGCCACCTTCGCCGAGGATTGGGCACCTGATGCAACCCCAGACCATTGATGTTGTCGTCGACGCCGAGGACCAGGCGCCGCAACGACAGAGCGTGCCCTATCGCACTGCTTTCGAGACGCGGCTCGATTTTCAGGAAGCGGTCGTCCGAGTCAAAGAGCAACTCCGCGTATGGCTCCGTAATAAGAAGTACGATGTCGGGCGCTTCGATGCCGGCGTGCCCGAAATCGGATCCCAGGTTGTCCTACTAACGGCTGCTACGACCACGGCTCACGGATGGCAGTTGCGCGAGCGGGTGCCTAACGGGACTACCTGGGTGAGTACGGTGGCGGTCACCTGCGGAAAGTCGCAGCGGCAGAGCTGGATCTCGATCAACATCGAACCGACTGTGCCTGCTGGTGTTGCGCTTCCACCTACCGCTCGTCTGCCCAACGTTGTTCGGCTGGTACTCGACGCGGTTGATGCCTTTGATGGTGAGATTCCGCTTCGTAGCCAGGCAGAAGTGGTGGCCGCCGCAAGAATAGATGAACTCCTTGATTTTGTCTGTGCGGAAGATCGTCGTTTACCTCTGGTCATCGCTGCTGCTCCCCAGGATGTGTCGTTTGAGGAATGGCGACGGAACACTGAGCGACTGATGCGAGAGCTTCCTGGTCTAGCAAGCCTCTTCATCCTTGATCCCGCTGCCGCATACGAATTCAACCTCGGGGTAGGCGAGACCCACTGGGTGGGGTCCGGTAGTTTTCGGACCTATCTGCCGGCCGTTGACCCTGCGGTAGCAGAGGACGCTTTGCGACATCGGGTGCTTAGTCGTCGTCGCATTGAGTCGGAACCACAGCGGGCAGTTCGTGTCCTGGCCTCGCTGCCTCGTCAATTGGCGGCGAATTCGCTCCCTCCAGCAGCCTTGAGAGGGCTGGAACTGTCGCTGCGGGACTTCACGCGCGGCACTACGGAGCGTCGTGTCACCGAGGACAGATCGGCGGCACTTAAGGAGGAAATTGATCTACTCAACGATCTCCTCAGGACGGCCGACGACAACGAGCGGCAGTTGAAAGCTAACCTGAGTCGCCAGACGGATGAGCTGTTGGACCTGGCAGGAGATCTGGAGATCGCCCGAAACGAGATCGAGGTTCGGGACGCAACGATTCGAGCGCTGCGGCGACGGTTGGCTGATCTGGATCGGTATACGGATGCGTATGCGCCGGTGGAGCAGCCACCACCCCTTCCGACTTCGTTCGCGGAGCTCTTTGATCAGCTTGAAATCCTTGCGCCGTTCATTTCTTTCACGGGTGATCGTGAGATCGCACTTGACCTCGACGAACACCCTGCTAGTTCGAGCTGGGCGCAACTAGCATGGCAGTCGATGCTCGCTCTCGCGGACTATGCGCGAGCGAAGAGTGACGGGTGGTCAGGGGGGGACTTCAAGTATTGGTGTGAGTCACCGGCTGAGGGTGGACGGGTGATCTCCGCTGGTAAGGTGTCTCGCGATGAGTCCCAGGCTGTTCGCACCAACCGCCGATTCGCCGCTGAGCGAACTCTTCCGGTGCCACTGCATGTTGATCGATCGGGTTCGGTCTTTATGGGTGCTCACATCAAGCTCGGCACCTCGGCAAGCATCTCTCCGCGTCTTCATTTCCATGACGCCTCGTCTAATCATGACACAATTTATATTGGTTACATTGGACGACATCTATCAAATACAATGACTTCACGAATCTAGTATTACATATCGAAATCGACCGTTGTTTGGGCTTTCATAATGGTTGGTTGCTGGTCTAGCGTGGAGCTCCGGGAGATCGCCGGTGATCGGCCAGTGATGAGGACGTTCCGGTGCAATGGCGATATGGTGTCCTGAAGCGGAGATGGAAAAGAGGAAACTGGCAGTTCGCCAGTTTCCTCATATTCTATCTGATGCTTCGTTAACGGCAGAATGTCAGTCTCGTAGTCAGCCATTGGTGGTAGGCTGATTTTAGCTATCCCACGAGAACGTGCGGCCGTTCTAACTTATATTCTTGATTCCCTTGACGAAAGATACGAAGGCCGCCTGGCTGAAGGTCAGCACCGGGCCGTTGCTGTCCTTGCTGTCGCGTACGGCGACCACGTCGGCGACCTGGGCGATCTCGACGCAGGCGCCGTTGGAGTTGCTCCGGGTGCTCTTACGCCACGTGGCGCCGGTCAGGTCCACCGTTGCGACTCCTTCTTTGCTACGTCAGGTCTTTGGCGATGGCCGCGATCAGCTCCCTCGACTTGTTAGCGCTGAGCGCGGCCACGTTCAAGCGGGTATAGGTCAGGTTAACGCGATGGACCTCGTCCTGACGTTCGAGGTAGGCGTCGCCGGCAACAGTCTCGACGTAGACGACGGGTGAGTGAACCTCTTCCGGGAACTCCAGGATGTTGAACGATCCGAAGGTGCCGGGGTGCCAGCCCTCGCTGTACGGCAACACCTGAATCGTGACGTTATGCAGCTCGCTCATGGTCAGGAGGTGACGGAGCTGCCTCCGCATGATCTCTTTGCTGCCAGTTTCTCTGCGCAGCACGCCCTCGTCCACGATCGACCAGTAGTTCAACGGAGGGTCGTCGGTTAGGCACTTCTGTCGTTCCATGCGCAACCGGACGTACCGATCTGTTTCGTCGGGCTGCTCAGGTCGAGGGCCACTGATCTACCGTGCGGGCGTACTCCTCGGTTTGGAGCAGGCCGGGGACGACGGCCAGCTCGAAGTTGCGGACGGTGGTTGCCGCGCCTTCCAGCCCGACGTACATCGCATAGTTGTTGGGCAAGGTGCCGTAGCGGCTCCACCAGCCGCGCTGCTTGCCCTGCTTCTGCAGGTCCAGGATCGACGCGCGGATGGCTTCGTCGGCCAGTTTGTAGTGGTCGAGCATCAACAGCAGGTCGCCGCGACCGATCCCGACGTCACCACCTTCGATTTTGTAGATCTTTGACTCGGAGCAGCCGAGCACTTCGGCGATCTGAATCTGGCTCAGGCTCACGGCTTCACGCAGCAACTTGAGCTGGTGGCCGAGCTGCCATCGGGCGATGGTGGGACCGGTCTCACGGGGCACATCGACCTCCTTAACAGGGTGAGCTTGGCCAGTGTTCCTCAATCGCTTGTAGTAATCAACCCCCTTCGAGCGGTCATTTCACAGGGTCGAAAACTTACACTGAGGATTTGAAGCGGAAGTTCGGATGGTGCCAAGGTCTGCCCTACGCCGGCATCGGCGCACCGCTGATCAAAGCTGCGTCGGTGCCGGCCTTCACCCTCCGGTCGCGGCAGGTTGACCTGCCGATCCTTGCGCCTGAACGCGAGCCGCTACGGAAGGAAGAGACGCCAATGCCAGCACCAGAAGTACCCGGTGAACCGATGGGGGAGCGGTGCGGTGGCCCGGTCTACCCACGACCCAGCCTGCTCGGACCGCGACAGATTCGCGGCGCCCGCTTCGGGCGGACCAGGTTCGGGCGGCGCGGCCTGGACCCGGATCAGGTCCGACGCTTCCTTGCCCGCGTGGCCGAGGAGGTCGCCGTGCTCCAAGCCGAAGTGGACCGAGTACGCCAGGAGTCCGGCCGACTCCGCGCCGTGCTACGCGAGTGGCAGACCCGGTATGGCAACCAACGCCCGTCCTACGGTGGTCGCCACCCCCAGCAGTCCGGGAGGCACGAAAGTGTCTGACCGTTCAATGCAGGGGGAGTTTCCGGTGTTGGTGCCGGTGCGGGATGAGCATGTGTGGTTGGCGGTGCGGGCGGTGGTGACGCATGCGCCGCAGGAGTCGCCGTCGGGTGTGGTCTGTCGTAACGATCGAGAAGCGCATCCGTGTCGGCTGGCGCGGTGGGGGCGGCGGCTGTTGTTGACCGCCGGGGTGTCTGAGCAGCATATCGATCGTTTGGTGGCGGCCGGTGACGCGTACGCGTCACCCTGGGCGCTGACCGCGCAGCCGGACGGGACGTACCGGGTCGATGCCTTGTCGGGTGGTGCGCGGTGACCGGGGTGGGATTGGCGGCGGGTTGGGCGGCGGTGGTGGCCGGCGGGGCTGGTCAGGTCGCGGAGCGGTTCCGGCGGCGGGTGCGGCACCATGCCCCGGAGCTGTTTCGCTCGGCCGATCATGAGCTGGTTTTTATGACGCTCGGGCGGCTCGTCGCTGGGGTGGATGATGCGGCGGGTCGGGCGGCTGCCGAGGCCGTACTCGGGCGGTGGGTTCGACGCTACCGGCTGCTGCCGGGGCATCTCTGGTTTCTCGGTGAGGCGCTGCTGACCGTGGTCACTGAGGTTGACCGGCGTCTGTGCCCGGACGAGTGGGCCGGGGCGTGGGATCGGGCGTACCAGGAGACGGCGTTCGGTCTGTTGCGGGCGGCGCGGCGGGCGGGGGAGGGCCCGGCCTGGTGGGCGGCTGAGCTGGTCGGGCAGGAGCGGCCCGCCGAGGGCATCGCGGTGTTGACCGTACGTCCGGATCGGCCGTTGTTGTTTTGTCCTGGTCAGGCGGTGCCGGTCAGTGTGCCGGATTGTCCGGGGGTGTGGCGGTGGTATTGCCCGGCGAACGCGCCGCGTCCGGACGGCACGATCGACCTGCATGTTCGGGCGGTGGACGGCGGGATGCTTTCCCGGCAACTCGTGGAGCGGTCGGGGGTGGGTGATCGGCTCTGGCTCGGTCCGGCGACTGGTCGAAGTCTCGTGCCGGGTCGGACGGGTCGCCGGGACCTGCTGCTGGTCGCGGGTGGGACGGGGTTGGCGCCACTACGGGCGATTGTGGAGCAGGTGATCGAGGCCGGTTCAGATGGTCGGCAGGTGACCCTGGTGGTGGGTGCCCGCACGATCGAGGAGTTGTATGACGCGGTCACTTTGGACAAGTGGCAGGAGGCGTACGACTGGTTGACGGTGCTGCCCGCGTTGTCCGGAGATTCGGCGTTGGCGCATCCGGTCGAGCGGGGCACCGCGATCCGGGTCGCTTTGCGTCACGAGTGGCCGGAGCATGACGTGTACGTCTGCGGGCCGACGACGATGATCCACGACGCGCTGCCTCGGCTGGTGGTGGCTGGGGTTCCGCTGGCCCGGATTCACTTGCCCGAGTTGTATGACGAGTCGACGGTGGGGGAGGGGTGCGGTGGGGACGTACCGGAGTAGTCACGCGATCGCTGCGCCGCTGACCCCGGAGCGGATCCGCGCGGCCGTGTTCGACCTGACCCGGTACGGCCGGCGCGGCTACCGTCCGGACCAGGTCCACGCCCTGCTTGACCGGATCGCCGCGCAACTCGCCGACGCCGACCGCCAGCTCGTGATGCTGCGGGAGGAGAACGCCCGACTCAAGCACGCCCTGCGCACCTGGCCCACCGGCCTACTGGCCAAGCCTCGCTGACCTGACCCGAGCACGCCGGAGTACCAGGTCACGGGACGAGAAGATGGGGTACGACGACAGCAGTAACTTGATCCTTGTCAAGGACGCTCGGGGGAACACCACCAATTTTAGCTACGATGCGTTGGGTAACTTGACCAGCGAGACGCAGCCGGTGACCACGACTGCCGCCATCGGCACCTCCTTCAGGTACGACCTGGCCGGTAACCGCACCTGATTCACCGACGGTCGGGGCAACGCATTCTGGACCACGTACAACTCCTGGGGTCTGCCCGAATCACGGGTCGAACCGCCAACCGCCGCCTATCCCAATCTGACGGACCGGACCTTCACCGTCGCCTATGATGCCGCCGGGCGCCCGGCCCGTCAGGATCTACCGGGCGGGGTGAGCGTCGCCAACAGCTACGACGACCTCGGCCAGATCGTTCGGATGTCCGGCACGGGGGCAGCGTTGGCCACCGCGGACTGGGGTTGACCCGATTTGACGGACAGGGTCGATAGCTATTTCAGGCTACTTGGCGCAGCGGTGTCGATCCGTAGGCGGTGGCTTCGTAGGCGGCGGGGCTGAGGTAGCCAAGGGTGGAATGCCGTCGCCGGGTGTTGTACCAGCCCTCGATCCAGTCGAAGATCGCGTTGTGGGCTGCGGTGCGGGTGGGCCAGGCCCGCCGGTCGAGCAGTTCGGTCTTGATCGTGGAGAAGAACGATTCAGCGACGGCGTTGTCCCAACATTGGCCCTTACGTCCCACGGATAGTTGAACCTGGTGCTGGTCGGCCAGGCGGGCGTACTGGGCGCTGCTGTACTGGCAACCCCTGTCACTGTGGAAGGTCACCTGTTGGTGGGGGCGGCGGCTGGCCACCGCGTTGCGCAGGGCGTCAGCGACCAGGTCGGTGCGTAGATGGTCGGCAGTGGCCCAGCCGACGACCCGGCGGGAGGCCAGGTCGATCACGGTGGCCAGGTACAACCAGCCTTCCCAGGTGTTGATGTAGGTGATATCACCGCACCAGCGGGCGTCGACCTCGGCCGCGTTGGGGGTGAAGTTCCGCCTGATCAGGTCCGGACGCAGCGGTGCGGCCGGATCGGGCACGGTGGTGGTACGCCAACGTTTCGGTGTCCGCCCGCAGCGGCCCGCCGTCCGCATCAGCCGGGCAACCCGTTTACGGGAGTGCCGCCGACCCTGCGCGTGGAGTTCGGCGTGCACCCTCGGGGAGCCGTAGGTGCCGGCCGACTCGTCGTGGATCCGACCGATCCGCTCGGTCAGGTCGGCGTCGACCCGTCGACGTTCGGACGGGCCGGCGGTGCGGTGCTGGTAGTAGGCGGACCGGGAGACCTTCAGCAGCTCACAGGCACGCTTGACGTTGCCCCGCCGCACCTTCTCCGCCTCGATGAACGGGTACACGTTCACCGGGTCTCCTTCACGAAGAAAGCCGTTGCCCGCTTGAGGATGTCGACATCCTCACGTAACCGCCGATTCTCCCGCCGCAGTTGTGCCAGTTCATCCCGTTCAACACTGGTCAGCCCGTCCGAACGGGCACCCGTGTCGATGTCGGCCTGCTTCACCCAGTCCCGGACCGCGGTCTCGGTCAGGTCGAAGTCCTTCGCGACCTGACCAACCGTCCGGTCACCACGCCGGCACACCTCCACGATCTCCGCCTTGAACTCCGGCGTGAACGCCCTACGAGGCCGGCGCGGCTTCTTACCCATGCCTTCCATGATGAACATCCTCCCGGGGGCTCACAGCCCCCTGATCTCGGATGTCCGTCAAATCGGGTCAGGCCCAGCGGAATGTCCGCTGACGATCTCACCCGCCACGCCCTTGCACTGGTCAAGGAGACCGGTCATGACGCCTAACATCGTTGCCGCACCACCGGACCACACCACGATCGAAGCCTTTCACCGCGACGGCTACACGATCATCCGCAACGCGTTCACCGAGACCGACCGCCGTCTGCTGCTCGACGCCGCACAAGACCTACTCACCTCGCCCATCACCGCCGGCCGTGACCGGGGCGCCGACGGCAAAGACGGCTTCCGAGGCGCCGTCAACCTCGCCCCCGCATTTCTGCCACTGATCACCAACTCTGCCGTGCTACCGACCATCGTGGCGCTGCTCAGCCCCAACATCCATCTGCTGTCCAGCCACCTCATCGCGCTGCAATCCCTACCGAGCGACGCCCGCCGGAGCGTCCGCACACCACAACGCCCCGGTTGGCACCGCGACATGTACGGCGTCACCGACGACCTCGGCACCAGCGCCATCGAGCGACAACTCCTCGGACAACCCGACCGCGCACCAGACGGATCGCTGGCCAAAGGCGCCGGATCCGCCGCCATTCGCGATTGGTGGCAAACCCTCAACAACACCTGAACCGTTTCCTCAACAAACAGCCAGCGACAGCCCGACAGGAAAGACTCGCCACATGCCGCACAAACCCGATGAGCTGTTCATCTCGACCGCCCCGTACTACGCCCGATACCGGCCCGGCTACGACACAGCCATGTACGAGTACCTCCGACAACGATTCAACCTCGACGGCACCCAACGCGTACTAGACCTCGGAACAGGCACCGGCATCATCGCCCTACCGCTCGCCCCGCTCGTCGGCGAGATCATCGCCGTGGACCCCGAACCCGGCATGCTCGCCGAAGGCCGTGCCCTGGCCGAAGCCCAACGGATCACCAACATCACCTGGCAGGAAGGTGCCTCCACCACTCTGCCCACCATGAACATCGATCCGGTGCTCTTCACCATCATGGGAGCGTCGTTCCACTGGACCGACCGGCACCAGACCCTGCGTGACCTCGACCGGATCATCGAACCCGATGGTGCCGTCATCCTCGCCTCCGGCGGTGCGCCCGGCGATATCGAGCCAGCCCCCTGGCTCGATGTCATCGCGGAGGTACGAACTCGCTACCTCGGACCTGACCGCCGTGCCGGCAGCGGCACCTACCAACACCCCACTGAACGTCACCAAGACGTCCTCGCGCAGTCGGTGTTTCACCAAATCGAGACCCGGACCTGGGATCGCATCGTCACCCGGACCCTTGACGACGTCATTGGCCTCCAGTTCTCCTACTCCTTCAGCAGCCCCGCCCAACTAGGACCCCACAAGGAACCCTTCGAAGCCGACCTCCGCGAGGCCCTTACAGAATTCAATCCTGACCGCATATTCCACGAACTCGTTCGCACGGAGGTCATAATCGGCGCCAGGGCATAGCGCCGTTCGCCCTAACCGACGACCCGGGTCACGGACACCCCGGCTGCGTCGGTGCTGGCCTTCATACTCCGGCCGCAGCGGCGCCACCTGCGGTATCTGTCCCCATCCGTTGATCCACAACGAAGGGAAACAACGACGATGCCAGCACCGGAGAACCCTGCTGAGCCAATGGGCGAGCGTTGCGGCGGCCCGACCTACCCGAGACCGAGCATGCTCGGGCCGCGACAGATCCGCAGTGCTCGATTCACCAGAACGCGGTTCCTGCGGCGTGGTCTGGACTCAAATCAGGTGCGCCGCTTCCTCGCCTGGGGGGCCGAGGAAGTCGCGCTGCTTCGGGCCGAAGTAGACCGTGCACGTCAGGACGCCGCGACCCTGCGCGGAGCCATGCGGGCACGGCGGACCCGTCTGAGCAACCAGCGTTCGTTCAGCGAGACCCAGCCCACCAGACAGGCAGGGAGACACCCGAATGCCTGACCTTCGAGCCCGTGAACCTCGCCCCAAGAATGGACAGGTAGTGACCGATCTGGCAGCGACCGATTCGATCGGTATGGCTGAGCGCCCCGGCGAGCTGCCCGTGTTGGTGCCGGTGCGGGAGGAGCATCTCTGGTTGGCGGTGCGGGCGATGGTGACGCATGCACCGCAGGAGTCGGCGTCGGGTGTGGTCTGCCGCAAGGATGGGCAGGCGTTCCCGTGTCGATTGGCGCGGTGGGGGCGGCGGCTGCTGGTTACCGTCGGGGTTTCCGAGCAGCGTGTCGACGAGATGGTGGCAGCTGGCGATCCGTACGCCTCGCCGTTGGCGTTGACTGCAACGCGGGACGGGACGTACCGGATGGTGATTGCCTCGGACGGTGACCGATGAGCGGCTTGGAGTTGGCGGCGAATTGGTCCGTGGTGCTGGCTGTCGGGGTTGAGCAGGTGGCGGAGCGGTTCCGGGAGCGGGTGCGGTGGCATGCGCCGGAGTTGTTCCGGTCGGCCGACCATGGGCTGGTTTTCGCCTCGCTCGGTCGGCTGGTCGCTGGGGTGGATGATCCGGCGGGTCGGGCGGCGGCTCAGGCTGTGTTGGGGCGCTGGGTCCGGAGCTGCCGGCTGGTGCCGGGCGACCTGTGGGTCCTCGGTGAGGCGCTGTTGCATGTGGTGTCCGACGTTGATCGGCGGTCCTGGTCCGAACAGGTAGCGGAGCTGTGGGATCGGGCGTACCAGGATGTGGTGTTCGGTCTGTTGCGGGCGGCGCGGCGGTCCGGGGATGGTCCGGCGTGGTGGGCGGCTGACCTGGTTGGGCATGATCGGCCGGCCGAGGGGATCGCGGTGTTGACCGTACGTCCGGATCGGCCGTTGTTGTTCCGTCCGGGTCAGGCGGTGCCGGTCAGTGTGCCGGATTGTCCGGGGGTGTGGCGGTGGTATTGCCCGGCGAACGCGCCCCGCCCGGACGGCACGATCGACCTGCATGTTCGGGCAGTGGACGGCGGGATGGCTTCCCGGCAACTCGTGGAGCGGTCAGCGGTGGGTGATCGGCTCTGGCTCGGCCCGGCTACCGGTGGGAGCCTGGTGCCGGGTCGCACGGGTCGGCGGGATCTGTTGTTGATCGCTGGTGGGACGGGGTTGGCGCCGTTGCGGGCGATTGTGGAGCAGATAATCGAGGCCGGTTCGGATGGTCGGCAGGTGACCCTGGTGGTGGGTGCCCGCACGATCGACGAGTTGTATGACGCGGTCAGTTTGGACAAGTGGCAGGAGGCGTACGACTGGTTGACCGTGTTGCCGGCGTTGTCTGGGGCTTCGGTGTTGGCGCATCCGGTCGAGCGGGGTACGGCGATCCGGGTCGCGTTGCGCCACGACTGGCCGGAGCATGACGTGTACGTCTGCGGGCCGACCCCGATGATCCACGACGCGCTGCCTCGGCTGGTGGTGGCTGGGGTGCCGCTGGCCCGCATCCATTTGCCCGAACTGTATGAGGAGTCGGGGCTGGTGGGGGAGGGGTGCGGTGGGGACGTACCGGAGTAGTCACGCGAGCGCCGCGCCGCTGACCCCGGAGCGGATCCGCGCAATGGTCTTCGACCTGACCCGTACGGCCGGCGCGGCTACCGTCCGGACCAGGTCCACGCCCTGCTCGACCGGATCGCCGCACAACTCGCCGACGCCGACCGCCAGCTCGTGATGCTGCGGGACGAGAACGCCCGACTCAAGCACGCCCTGCGCACCTGGCCCACCGGCCTGCTGACCAAGCCTCGTTGACCTGGCTGCCACGGATATCCGATTTTGGAACTCGGCGTTGTCAGAGGGCGGTTTGAAGATCTTTGAGTTGGTCTGCGGGTTGAGTCCGATTGGAGATCGTCCTGCGGGTTGGCGGTAGATCGCGATCAGTCGATGTCGCGAAAGATGAATCCTGGTCATAACCGTCGGCCGTTAGCGGCGTTGGGCTGGTCATGGGTGATCGAAAGCCGTATCCCAGTGATGTCACCGACGAGCAGTGGGCGCTGATCGGCCCGTTCCTGGACGCGTGGAAGGCCAAGCGTGTCTCGGTTTCGGGCCATCAGGGTGACTACGACCTGCGGGAGATCGTGAACGCGATCCTCTACCAGAACCGGACCGGCTGTCAGTGGGCGTATCTGCCGCACGACCTGCCGCCCAAGTCGGCGACGTACTACTACTTCGCGTTGTGGCGTGACGACGGTACCGACCAGGCGATCCATGACCTGCTGCGCTGTCAGGCGAGGGAGAAGGCCGGCCGTCGGGAGGATCCGACCGCGGTCGCGTTGGACACCCAGTCGCTGCGCGCGGCCAACCACGTGCCCGCGGCGACGACCGGTAAGGACGCCGCGAAACGAGTGCCCGGCCGTAAGCGGGGCCTGGCCGTGGACGCCCTCGGCCTGATCATCGCCGTGGTGGTGACCGCCGCCTCGATCACCGACAACGCGATCGGGATCAAGCTCCTGGACAAGGTCGCCGAGCACACCCCGACGGTCACCCGGGCCTGGGTGGACGCCGGCTTCAAACAGGACGTCGCGGTCCACGGCGCCGTACTCGGCATCGACGTCGAGATCGTTAAACGCTCCGACACCGGCCAGGGGTTCGTGCCGGTCCGCAAGCGGTGGATCGTCGAGCAGGTCAACGGCACGCTGATGCTGCACCGCCGCCTCACCCGCGAGTACGAGAGCCGACCGGAGTCATCGGTGTCGCGCACCCTGTGGGCGTCGATGGCCAACATGGTCCGGCGGCTGACCGACACCAACACCCCGTCCTGGCGGCACCGGTGAACCTCACCACGGTCCTCGACCTGATCGCCGAACGCGAAACCGCCGCTGGTCAGGCCGCCGATCGGCTACGCCAGCAGATAACCACGCTCACCGCCGAACTCGCCCAGCTCGAACGCGACCTGGCCGACCTGGCGACCACCCGCACCACCCTGCAAGCACTGACCGCCGCCGAGTTCACGGCCGAGGATCCGACCGTCGCCAGCGCCCCCTACCAGCAGATCCTTACCATCCTCGGCACCGCGCCCACAGGGATGCGGGCCAAAGACATCTGCATCGCCATCGGTATCGAGCCCTCACCCAAACACGTCGAACGTGCCCGCGCGAAGCTGAAACGCCTGGTCAGCCGCCAGATCCTGACCGAGACCGAGCCCGGACTATTCGCCCTTGCCCCGAAAAGGACGTAACCTTCCGAACCGCCCTCTCAGAGCCCGCTGGAGCGTGGAGACCCATGGAGCGGATAGCCGTCATCGGCTGCGGAGGTTGCGGCAAGTCAACCACGCCAGGCAGCTCGGCCAGGCGCTTGACCTGCCCGTCACGCGCTTGTACGCCGTCTCCTATCTCCCCCCGCCAACCTGCTCGGTGTGCAGGGGCAAAACTCCCCCTACCAGGAGTATTGTGTGTTGGTTCCGGGGCAGCAGGGCGGCGGCGCGCTAGCGTGGTTGTGAACAAGTACACCCGCGAGATGCAATACATGTGGACCCACTGAAGTAATCTCAGCGACTTTGCGGTAGGTATTTGTACTCGAAATGGGTCAGGTGGAGTGCGGCGGTGACGATGTTGCTGAGCCTGCGTGGGCTGGCGGTGGTGTGCCGCAGGGTTTTCCAGCGGCCGATCAGGATCGCGAAGCCGCGTTCGCCTTGCCAGCGCAGTCCGCGTAGCAGCCGGTTGTAGGTGCGGTTGTCGACGTGGAGTCGGTGTCCGTCGGTGGGCTGCTTGACCGGGGTCTTGATGCCGTGACCCGCGCCTTCGTAGCCGGAGTCGGCCAGGGTGGGCAGGTGCAGTTCGGAAGCGGCCCAGTTCAACGCTGCGGTGATGCCCTGTTGTTGGGCGCAGGTCAGGTCGTGCAGGTGGCCCGGCAGCGCGTCGGAGGTCCACACGGGTAGGCCGTCGGGGCGCATGATCGCTTGAATGTTTCCGCCGAAGTCACGGTGTTTACCGGAGTACCAGGCGTCGATGGTTTCGCCTTTGACGCTGAGGGTGGTCTCGGTCAGCCGGTCGCAGTCGAACAGTTTCCCGTCGAGGATCACGTGCGACCAGCCGTCGGCGGCGACCCGACGCAGGGCGGTGTGCAGGTCCTGGGCCTGGGCGGCGAGCACGGTGATGCCCTCGGCCAGGTAGCGGTAGGAGGTGGCCCGGGAGAGCCCGAACCCGGCGCCCAGCAGGGTCACGTCCTCGCCTTTACGGAACCAGACCAGCACCAGCAACGCTTGGCGGAAGCAGGTCAACGAGCGGGTACCGGTCCGCGTGCCACGGGCACGGCGTTCGGCAGCGAGGAGCCGGCCGAGGTACTGCACGAGTTCCCTGGGAACGTCGACCATGGCACGATATGCGATCACGTGGGGTCCTCACCGTGTGGGTGATCTTGTGGTGAGAACTACCTACCGAGGGCCCCACGCCCACGTCCAGCACCATCCGACCTGTACAGCTTCGCCCGTGTCGCACCAATCAACACTTTCGCGTTGCTGAGATCAGCTCACTATGGAGATAGTGGCTCGGCAGCGTTCGTCCAGATTGGGCAAAGGTGTGGAGTTTCGTCCAGGTGTGATGGCTGTAGCGGCCCCGGAGATCGAGGTCGCTACGGCAGAGGCTCGTAGGCGAGGTGTCCCGGTGTTTTTCCTGTCCAGCGGAGTGGGCGGCGGGCAAGATGCTTTCTTCGAGGCAGTCCGGGCGTCGGTCCCGCTCGATCCCCCGTTGATGAGCAATAGGAAGTGGGACGCGCTATCGGATTCGCTATTCGGTGGCTTGGCCGAACTCGGCGCCGACCGAATCCTGCTGGTCTGGACAGACTTGGCGGAGATGGTGGCAGCAGCCCCCGGCGAAGCCGAGATCGCGCTGGAAGTACTCACGGATGTTGCTGATACGCTCGCTGAGCCTAAGTACACGCAGGGCCAACCCGTGCTGCTGACCGTGCTGACCTCTACGGAGTAGCCGTAACGCCAGAACGGTGTGGAGGCAGTGCCGCCTGCGCCGGTTGTCACGCTGCGCGCCCGTCCTGCAGAGAACGCACCCTCATGTTCGATAAAGGATTACCGCCGATGCGGAGTGAAATGAAGGCAGTGATTAACGACTACAATCGACGGCTCCGGGCGTTATCAACCTTGTTGTACGAGATCGACCCATTTATTATGGGGGCCTCTGTGAGTGCGCCGGACGATGAATATGACTCCATTGCGGCACGCCTGCTTCCCCTGCTTAGTCGTGCCGAGACTATCGAGGACTGTAGGCGGGTATTGGAGAGCGGGGGAATTTCAAGTGAAACGCTGAATGAAGCCGTCTGGGATTTTATAAAAATGTCATGATGCGACTGGACTATGCGATTCGTGTGTCTGGTGAATCGAACCTGTGGGGTACGACGACAACAGTAACTTGATCCTTGTCAAGGACGCTCGGGGGAACACCACCAATTTTAGCTACGATGCGTTGGGTAACCTGACCAGCGAGACGCAGCCGGTGACCACGACCGCCGCCATCGGCACCTCCTTCGGGTACGACCTGGCTGGTAACCGCACCCGATTCACCGACGGTCGGGGCAACGCATTCTGGACCACGTACAACTCCTGGGGTCTGCCCGAGTCACGGGTCGAACCGTCAACGGCCGCCTATCCCAGTCTGACGGACCGGACCTTCACCGTCGCCTACGATGCCGCCGGGCGCCCGGCCCGTCAGGATCTACCGGGCGGGGTGAGCGTCGCCAACAGCTACGACGACCTCGGCCAGATCGTCCGGATGTCCGGCACGGGGGCGGTGATGGCCACCGCGGACCGGACGTCTGACTACGACGACGCGGGCCGGATGACCTCGCTCTCCGTTCCGTCGGGCACGAACACTATCTCCTACGACGATCGCGGGCTGCCGCTCGCCGTCGTTGGTCCGGGCGACAACACGTCGTTCTCGTACAACCGAGACGGGCAGATGGCGTCCCGGACCGACGCGGCCGGGACCACCGGTCTACCCGGCGCTCAAAAGCCGTCCGCAGCCGCTCCCACGGGATGAGCCCGAGAGGCGCGCTCATCCCAACGGAATCACCATCGGCGGGGCCGCTTCTCGGTGACAGCCGCCGGCTTTCCATCGTCGCACCTGGCGTTGCGCGCAGGGCTGGTGCTGGTCACGACTGGGTTTGCGGCTCACCGTCACGGCGACGCTTAGCGCTTTGCTGTCTGACCGAGTGGTTGACGATCAGAACGGCGAAGGCCAGCGTTAGTACAAGGCAGTCCCCGTGCGTCGGCTGGTCAAGAACACGACGGCCGCGAGCACGATCGTGGCGACACACGCGCCGACGAGCAGGATGTCCACCACCGCGAGCCCGGCCGGCGGCGGGTCAGATCGTCCGCCCGGGCGGGCGGCCACCGCGTGAAGGTGAGAGCCCGCAACAGTGCGTGTCGCGGGCTCACATGCGGGGCTAGCCGATTGGTGGCGGCAGGTAGACGGCGGTCTTGCCGCAATAGCTGGGTGGCAGGGTGATGACCGGACTGCGACAAACCTGGATCTCGATCCGGCTGATGCTGGCGTTGGTCGAGTTCGCGAGGGTGAACGCGAGGGTCACCACAGCGTTGTCGGCGACGCGCGTCTGCCGGTCCACTATGACGCTGCCGGAGTAGGCGACGAACGTCGCCGTGCTGAAGTAGTGGTCATTACGGCAGGTCGTAACCGGGCCTGCTGGTGTGGGATTGTCGACGAGCTTGCCCTTGACGTCGACCCCTTGCATAGGCAGCGGAGAGGTGGTGCCGTAGCGCCAGCCGAGCGTGCCGTCGGTAATGCCGTACCGGCAGGCGTCGCCGGAGTCGGCGTAGAACGATTGTGTGATGGTGGCGGCCTGGGCGATGCCTGGGGAGGCGACCACGGCCACGAGGGCGGCCAGGATGGCTGCGAGGCGAGCTGCTTTCATGGGCGGGTTCCGTCCATCGAGGGAAGCGGGGGCGCGTCAGAGGCGCGCAGCCATCGATTCGATGGCTAACAATATGGTAAGTAGCCCATCGGCATCGGTAAAGAAGATTGATCAGGAAGTCGATGAGCGCCTGCAGCGGGTGCGCCTCGAATCTGGTGGTGGCTGACGAACGGCATGACGGCCAAGGCGGGCAGGCCTCCCATGACGGAGAGGGTGGCGTAGCTGGTTGCGGTCATGATCATACCGCTGGCGATGCCGCCGCCAGCTCCAGCGAGGGCGACGCAGAGGCAGCACGATGATCAGCGCCGGTCGCCGTGGTGGCCGAGCCGGCTGCGGGCGCTGGCCGACAGCCTGGCGGTGACCGAGCCGTCGGTGAGCCGGATGGTCGCCACCCTGGCCAACACCGGACTGCTCACCGTGAAGCCCGACCCTGCCGGCGGCAACCGACGGCAGATCGCCCTCACCGACGCCGGCAGGACGCTGGTTGACAACGCCGGTACCGATCTGATCCAACGGCTCACCGAACTGGTCGAGTCCAGCGGGGTGCCGTTTGACACCTACCTTGCCCACACCCGGCGGTTGAACGCCGCCCTCGACGGCACCAGCACCCGGCCCATGTCCCGCGACACCCACCACTCCCATTAGGAGCCCGCCATGGTCGCCATGCCTACCGGACTCACCGCGCGTACCGTCCACTTTGCCGACAGCACCACGATCAGCTACCCCACCACCGGCACCGGCCCGGGCGTCTTGGTCGTACCGGCGCGCTCAACGACGCCGCCGACTACGCCACGCTGGCCGGCGCGCTCGCGGCCCACTTCACCGTGCACATCGTGCAGCGGCGCCGGCAGTGGCCCGCAGGGCCACGAGCACGGCATCGCGACCGAATGCGCCGACCTCTGCGCGGCACGCGCAGCCACTGGCGCCCGATACTTCTTCGGCCACAGCTACGGCGGACTGATCGCGCTCGAGGCGGCCCGGCGTGACCCGGACATCACCAAACTGGCACTGTGCGAGCCCAGAGTCAGCGTCCAGGGCCTGATCCCAATGGACTGGATCCCGCAGTACCGCCAGTTCCTCGCCCAGGGCCGCCCAATCGGCGCGTTCGCCACGTTCGCTATCGGCACCGGACCGGCCGCGGCACGCCGCAATCCCCGGTGGCTCATGTCCGCGGTACTGCGCCTGGTGTTCCGCGGGGAGCGGCGAGCGAAGATCTTCCAACTGCTTGAGGCGAACCTGCACGAACACGAGGAGATCGGCCGACTCGACGACAGCTACCCCAACTACCGCGAGGTATCCGCGGACGTCCTGCTCATGGCCGGCAGCAAAAGCGGACTGCCGTACGTGGCCCCGGCTTTCGACCGGCTCACCGAGGTACTACCTTCAGCGCGGGTCCACACGTTCCCGAAGCTGGACCACATCGGGCCGCACGAGGAGGCCCCAGCCGAAGTAGCCGAGGCGGTGACCACGTTCCTGCTGAGCTGACCCCGGGCAGACCCAGGACGGGTGACATCCGGCGGGAGTCATCACCAGGAGTCATCACCAGGAGTCATCACCAGGAGTCATCACCAGGAGTGGCGCAACGGGAGGGCGAGGAAGTCGGCATAGCCGGCCAGGGCCACCTCGACGCGGGCCCGGACCGCCGCGTCGAACGGGACCAGCGGATGCACCGTGGCGGTCACCCGGGTCTTGCCGGTGGTGCGTTTCCAGGTGCCCACCACTCGGCCGCCGCGCACGACGGTGGACTGGAAAACGCCGTTGCCGCCGGGGACGACCGCTTGCTTGTGCGCCGGGTCCAGCATCAGCGCACGATCTTTGAAACCGAGCAGGTACTCGTCGAAGCCGGGCAGCGTGTGCAGGTCGTCGAGCGGGTCGCGGGGCGCGTCGAGCAGCGCCGCGTCGAGGATCGCCTCCGCGCCGTCCACCTCGACGGTGGCGAGGGCGTCGCCGGCCATCGCGATGCCGCGCTTCGCGTCGGCGGCGGTCAGCCCGGTCCAGCCGGCGAAGTCCTGCCGGGTGGTCGGCCCGTGGCTGCGGAAGTAGCGCAATGCCAGGAGGCCGAGCGCCTCGTCGCGCTCCGGCTGGAGCGGGTCGGGCGCCCACTCGTCGAGCAGGGCGAAGGTCTGTTCGGTGCCGATGTGCGGGGCGATGCAGGTGACGCCGCGTTGGCTGGCGTACCACAGCAGGTGGTAGCCGCGCTGCCCGGCGGTATCGATGCCGGCCCCGGCGAGCGCGGCCAGGCAGCAGGCGCGGGTGAGGCGTCGGCCGCCGGCCAGGGCTTCGCCGAGCACGTCGGCGGCCCGGTCGGCCTCGGCCTCGCTGAGCCCGAGCTGCGCCCGTCGGGCGGCGGCGCCGGCCAGCGTACGGGCGCCGGTGACCGCGAGCATCCAGCGGGCGTCCCGGGACGGCACGAGATGGACCGTGCCGCGCATTGGCCAGGTCCGCAGCGCCTCCCGGCGCTCCAGCGCCGCCTGCACGTCGGCGAGGGTGCGTCCGGGTAGACGGACGCCGAGTGACCACAGGCCGCTCGCCATGTCCTGGGCCTGCATGGCGCCGAACCACTCAACCACCCCGGCCACGCTGTCGGGACGGGCCATCGGGTGCGGCTGCAGCAGCAGACTGCGCATCCGCAGCGCCAGGGCCTCGGCTCCAGTGAGGCGTACGGGCATGGTTGGGCTCCCGTCGGTGGTGGAAGGAGAGCATAGGCGGGCGGTCCGACATTCCGCGGGGCACGGCGCCCGGAATAGCCGCCTGCCTCGAGGTCAGTGTCCCGGACGCGACTCCGGACGATGGCCCCTTTACCCCGAAGCCCGAGGGCCATGTCCTGGTCCGCTGTGGGCGCGGCATAATTCCATGGCCGATCCTGCGACAGTTCCTCAACTGGGTCCAGGATTCCGGCGATATCGTCGCTGCCGTCCCGGCATCGGCCGCCGCTGGGGATTTGAGCTTATCCAGCAACACCTGGCGCTACGGTATGAGGCATTTCGAGGTAAATTCGTTTCATCACAGTGACTTGGGCAGTTGGTGCTACGAACTGTATGAGGTTAAACCGGACCAGCCCAACAACAATTACCTCGATGTGCGGATCCCCGACCTCACACCTGTGGCCCGTTCAGCCCGGCCCCGGTCGATCGCGTGCTGCTCGGCGTGCAGGGCGAACTGGAGCTCCCGTGGCCTGTCTTCATCCATTTCATCACCGCCATTGAGGCATCCAGTAACATCGTGGCCGGCTCGGCCGCCGGTGGCGGCCAGCCAGTCGGCCAGTAATTCGGCCAGTGCGGCCACAGTTACGGCGGAGGCCCCGATCGAGGTATTGAGTATGACCAGGAACTGGGTGGAGGCCGGCAGTGCCAGGGCGTACGTCATTCGGTGTGCCCGGATTGGCTCCGCGCCCGTCCACGAGTTAGCCCACGGTAGCCCTCGGATGACCGTCACGCCGTGGTTCGCAGGGCTGCCCCTCCCGGCACTATCGTTCAAGGATGATCACCGTCTCTGATGTACGAGAACTGGCGCGGACGTTGCCACGGAGCAGCGAGCACCTGATCCGCGATCGCGTGAAGTTCCGGGTTGGGCCTATCGTTTACGTCGCGTTCTCTCGTGACGAAACGACAATGGGCTTTGCGTTCCCAAAGGAGGAGCGTGATGGGCTCATCGCCAATGAGTCGCAGCTATTCTTCCTTCCTGGCACAGCCGACCTGCGCTTCAACTGGGTGTGCTGTCACCTTTCGGGACTGAAGCATGATCACATGACCGAGTTGGTGACGGATGCGTGGCGGATGGTCGTGCCCAAGTTTCTCGCGCGGCAGCGTCTGGGTAGCTGACGGATGCCCCGTAGCGATAGCAGGTGAAGCTGCCCTGTCCTGCCCCAGGCCCTCCTCGTCCTGCACCGCGTCGAGACCAGCCGCTACCCAGGATGAGAAAATGGCCTTTATGAGTGGAGCGCTGGTGATTGATCGTGGGCTGACCGACCGGGCTGGGCATCGGGTGACGTTGCGGCCGGTGGACGATGACAACTGGCGGGCGGTCGCGGATGTCGTGCCCCGCGATGACCAGCGGGAGTTCGTCGCACCGTCGGCCGCCCGCTACCTGCTGCTGAGTATGCGCGAGGGCGTGTGGCGATCACTGGCGATCTGCGCGGATGAGCAGGTCGTCGGCCACATCATGTGGGCCTGGGACGACGACGACCAGTGCTACTGGATCGGCGGCATGCTGATCGACGCCGCGCGGCAGGGCGGCGGACTGGGCCGGGCCGCCGTACTGACCCTGGCGCGGTGGCTGATGGAGCGAGCCGACTGCCACGCGGTCCGGTTGTCCGTACACAAGTCAAACGACCTCGCGCGCGGCCTCTACGCCTCCATCGGCTTCCAGGAGCTGGAGCTGGACGAGGAGGGCGAGATCGTCGCGGAACGCACCGCGCTGACGTGAGCTTCAGCTCCTACACACGGCAGCTTCGACGACCCGAGGCGAGGTAGGCGGCGAGGATAATCCCTGGTCGGCGGAGCGGCGTAGCACCGATGATTGCGGCCATGGCCACGACCCGACGAGCCGATCTGTTCAATGCGGACGGCAAGCCCTCCGACGACGATCCGCGTACGGTGCTTGATGGCCGGTTGGGGGGCAACGCGGCCTCGCTGCGGGCGACGGCCCGTGCCCTGGCGAAGGTCGAGTCCGCCGTGGCCGTGGTGCTCGTCGAGGGCATTAGCGATCAGATCGCGCTGGAAACGGCTGCAGTCGGCCGAGGCCGGGATCTTGAGGCGGAGCGGGTCGTGATCGTGCCGATCGGCGGAGCGCATGCGATCGGCCGCTTCCTGGCGAGGTTGGGCCCGCTCGGCACCCGGGTTCGGCTCGCCGGTCTCTGCGACCTGCGCGAGGAGGAGATATTCCGGCGCGGCCTGACCGCGACCCGTGTCGGCACACCCCGCACCCGTACCGAGATGGAGCAACTCGGGTTTTACGTCTGCGTCAACGATCTGGAGGAAGAGCTGATCGGCGCCGTGGGTAGCGCCGGGGTCGAAGCGCTCGTCGACTCGCAGGGCGACCTCCGATCGTTCCGCTCGTTCCAGAAGCAGCCCGCCTGGCGCGGCCAGCGGCCCGAAGCGCAAATCTACCGATTCGTACGCAGCAGCTCCCGTCGCAACCTGCGCTACGTACGCCTCTTCGTCGAGGCCGCAGTCGGCCGAGGTACCTTGCCTCGGCCGCTCGACGCACTACTCACCGCCGTTTGACCCATCGAAGGCAAAGGGTCGTCACCCTGGACCGTTCGGCGCACCGCTGCCCGACACGTTGCAGCAATTGGACCGCTGGGTACTCCCACCCGAGGGATGCGGGCCGGGGCTGCGCCGGATCGGCCCCGTCTGGTCGGTGGTGGGCGGCGTCAGCCGGGTCGGTGTGGACTGGCAGAGCGGAATTTACTGCGGGGTGCAGGTGATCTACACCGACCTCACCTACTACCGGTCCTGGATCTGGACCGTGGTGCACCGCGACCGACACGCCTGACCTTGCGCCAGCCGGCCGGATGCCCGCCCGACCCCGTGGTCCGGGCGGGCATCCAGCGTCGTGGCGGTGTCACTCGCAGAAGACCTGCACCTTGGCGTCGGCCTGGTCAACGTCGATGGTGACCTCGTCGAGGTGCTCGATGAGCTCCTCGATGTGCTCCGGCTTGAGCTGGGTGAGGTCGATCGGTACCCCGGACTTGCTCAGCTCCGCGTTGGCCTTGGTGAGCGCCTGCGGGGGGACGAGGCTCGCGAGCCGGACCCCGGCGCGCAGCAGCTGCAGCGGGACCCGGATGTTGACCCGGCCTGGCCCGTCGCCGCCGAAGTTGTCCTCCGAGGTCACCAGCACGCGTAGGTACCTGGGTCGGGACTTCGGGCGGAGCGCGGCTCCCGGCGTCGACTCGGGCTCCTCTCGTTCGAGGGCGTCGATCAGCCGCTCGGCCTCGTCAGCGGTGATCTTCCCCTCGGCCAGCATCTGCAGGATCTGGCGGCGTTGCTCGTTCATTGTGATCCTCCCCTTCTGACTCAACTGACGCGTAGCAGCAGGCCCATTCGGCCCTGCTCAATCTCGATCCGGGTGCCAGGTAGCGCCCACAGCAGTCGCCCGGTGCCGCGCAGCGCGCCCACCGGGCTCACCCGGATGACGAGGCACGCGACCAGTCCGCCCAGGGCGGCGAGCAGCAGCAGCGGGGAGAGCACCAGCAGTACCGGCAGGACAGGGACGTAAAGCCGCAGCCAGCGGCCGTTGCGACGGCGATGGCCTACGGTCACCAGGTTCGGGATCATCGGGACCTCCCCAACTCGGTCAGCGCCTCCTGGACGCTGATCTCCCCCCGCCGCAGGCGGTCAACGACGTCGGCGCCGGTGGGCGCCGGGTCGGTGTCGACGAAGTCGAGCTGCTCGGCGATCCGGTTCAGCCGGGACTTGATCGTCGGGTAGCTCACCCCGAAGATCCGCTCCATCTCCTTGATCGAACCGTGCGACCGTACGAACGCGGCGACGAACACCTGGTCGTCGACGCTGAGCTGAGCCAGCTGCGGCGGCTCGAACTGACCCTCGATCGCGATGCCGCTGCCGGCGAGGCGGACCCGCTCGACCACGAACGGCTGTCCGTGCGTGAGGTCCGTCAGTTCCTGCCAGTCCACCTTCGGCTCCTTTACTCATCGGCGGCGTGCTTACCTTCATTTGTAGCTTGATTTTTTTAATCAGTCAACGCCAAAACCTTAATTTTTCTAACTCGCCCTTGAATGACCTGGGTCGCGCGTGGGCGCTCCACGAACGCCGGGGAGAGCGCGGCCCCGCCCCCGCCGTCCGCGACCTGCCGTGTCCCCGTGGTGACCAGCGGCGGCCGGCAAGGCCGCGCCCAGCGGCTACCCGCCCGCGATCGTCGGCGGAGCGGCGGCGGCAGCGACGGAGAAGACGGATTTCGATCCGCTCTCAGCCGCCCGCATGGACGGGAACCTGTTTCCCCTCGCCCGCTCGGCGGGCGACGGTCGGCAGTAGTGGTTCCGCCAGGAGCAACAGCAACGACAGGGCGGTCAGGGCCGCGCCCGCGAGGAAGCCGACTCGCGCGTCGAAGGGCGCCAGCAGCAACCCGCCGCTCAGCGCGCCCAGCGCTATCCCGACGTTGAATGCCGCGGAGTTGGCCGCGAAGCCGATCTCCGTACGCCCGGGGGCGACCCGCAGGATCCGGGCCTGGGTCGCCATGAAGACCGGCGCGGCGGAGCAGCCGAGAAGGGCCAGCAGGATCACCACCGCCACCTGGTTGCCGGGAAAGGCAGCGAGGCCGAGCAGCGACACCGCCTGTACGCTGACGGCCAGCAGCAGAGTGCCGCGCGGCGCCCGATCCAGGAGCGCTCCGACCGTCGCCACGCCAGCCGTTCCCGCCGCCCCGAAGACGAAGAGCAGCACGCTGACGGTGTCGGCGGTGAAGCCGCTGAGACCGGTGAGGAAGTCGACGATGTAGGTGAAGCCGGTGAACATGCCGGTCACCGACAGGACGGTTGTGGCGATCACGATGGCGAAGCGGCAGGCGTCGGGATGCGAGCCGAAGGCGCCGTGACCTGTAGCTCCTCGGCGAGGAGGTTGAGCAGCCCGATGGGGAGATTCTCGGTGGTGTTGAAGATGAACGCCGACAGCGCGAGTGCCATCAGCACAGTGACCCGGCGCCAGAGGTCGGACCGCATACGGGAAGGCTCCTCCGGTGGATCGTTCATCTCGCATACACCGGGTGGCCGCCGTCGTGTCCGCGCAGGAAGCGGAGATACTCGGCGACGTTGGGTGAGCTGGCAGGGCCTGCTACGTCGCGGGGGTCGCTCCGGCAGCGGAACGTGGTGGTGCCCTATAGGCAGGAGCGCGCCGCGCTATGGCTCAACCGTTTCACGGATGCGGGAAAAATCTCCCAGGAGCACTGTCTAAACTGGACTAAACAATAAGCTTACTAGCAGGCTGATAGGGGCCTGCGTCAGTCGACTCTGTCCTAAGTGTGACAGAAGTTGATGTTGTACCCCGCTAGGGTTCGGGCCACAGTCCCCGCCTCCGGAGGTAAGAGTGCCCCGAAAACTGATATGTAGGTTCGTCGCGATTGCGGCGTCCTCCCTGGTGCTGATCACCTCAGCGGCACCGCCGAGCATGGCACGACCGCCCACGTCGCCGAACATTCCGTTCATCGAGGGCGGCGCAGCGGTTGCCAGCGTCGCCCCACTCACTCCGGAGTTGGCTCGTACGGTCAACGGCGCCAGCGCCAGCGCCGCGGACTACGAGCGGGTGCTGTCCGCGTACTGGACCCCGGAGCGGATGCGCGCGGCGCGGCCGGCGGAGGAGGCGCTCGCAAGCAGGGCCAAGGGTTTCGCCCCAGCACCCAAACCGGTCCCCGGCGGAACGCAGGTCCCCCAGGAACTACGCGGCGAGCCGGCCATCATTCATCCGAGCAGCCCAACCGCCGAACCCGTGTCCGCCGGCATAATAGCCGAACTGTCCGAGGAAACAGGCTCGGGAAAACCCTTCAAACCCAACCTTCCCATTGGTCACCAGGTGGCCCGCACCAGCGGCAAGGTGTTCTTCACCCACATGGGGGTGGACCAAGTCTGCTCGGCGGGCGTCGTCGAAAGCTCGGGCCGATCACTGGTCTGGACCGCAGGCCACTGCGTGTACGACAACGGCCACTTCGCCGCCAACTGGATCTTTGTACCTAACTACAACGTCGGAAAACCCTATCCCCAGTCACCTGCTCCGTACGGCTACTGGTACGCCCGCCATCTCGCCGTCCAGCAAGCCTGGCTCCAGGGTCAATGGCACGGCGACGTGGGCGCTGCCATCATGTGGCCCAGCCCTACCGGCGTCCCGATCCAGTCGGCCCTGGGCGCGCAGGGAATCTCCTTCAGCCTGCCGTACTACCCGTACGTCAACGCCTACGGCTACCCGGCGGAGCCGCCGTACGACGGGGAGCATCTGTATTGCTCTGTCTATCAGGCTCAGGACGCAGGAGCGAGCACCATATACATCATGAGCAGCATGACCGGTGGCGCGTCCGGCGGCTACTGGCTCACCAATTTCAACGGCGCCTACGGCTATGTCAACGGGCACAACAGCTTTGGACTATACGGTCTACCGTACGTGTTCTCGCCATACTATGGCCGGGACACGAAACAGTTCTACGACAAGGTGGAACATGTCCAATGGAGCGACGGGACTATCTTCTGACCGGCGGCATGCCGTCACCGTAGCGGGATCAGTCTGCGATCGGGTGTCAGGTCCGGGCCATCCTCAGCCTGGCACCCGCGTCAGCGGTCAGCCTCGCCACCTCGGCGAAGAAGCCGTCAAGCTCCGGCCCGGTTGGCGAGCCGGGTCACGGCTCACTGCTGGCATAATCCGGTCCGTGATTTCCTCGCATCCGGATCCGGTCGACTTCCGTGGTGTGAAACGGGCCTACGACACAGTGGCGGAGGACTATGCCGTCTACCTGCCGGACACCCGCTGGGAGGCGCCCCTCGACCTTGCCATGGTCGACGCCTTCGCTATGGCGGTGACGGCGGGCAACGACGCGCAGGTCCTTGACGCGGGATGTGGCACCGGCCGGATGAGTCAGTACCTCACCGAGCGCGGCTGTTCGGTGCAGGGTGTCGACCTGTCGTCGGGCATGGTCGCCATGGCCCGACGCAACCACCCTGACCTGGTGTTCACTGTGGGCTCGTTGGCCGAGCTCCCATACCCGGACGACCAGTTCGCGGGCGTGATTCTGTGGTACTCGATCATTCACACGCCTCCCGCAGGCCAGGCGTGCATCTTCGCGGAGGCCGCCCGGGTTCTCCGCCCGGACGGCCATCTGCTCGTCGGGTTCCAGTCCGGCGCAGGTACGCGTGACGTATCCGGGGCATACCGTCAGTTCGGCCACGAGATCCAGCTCGAGCGCCATCTCTACACGGCGGATGAAGTCGGTTCCCAGATCGAGGCCGCCGGCTTACGGGAAGTGTGCCGGTTAGTGCGACGTGCTCAGGGCAACGAGAGGGACGATCAGGCGGTCCTGTTGGCCAAAGCCCGACTTCTGGTGGCCACTCCCTGAACTCAAGAGAGGCCTGGCGCTTACTGGGGATGCCGAGCAACATGGTGCATGAACTGCGCACGTAGGCGGATGAACGGATCTTCAGCACCCAGCAGCGCCTCGATCTGGTTGCTGAAAGACGTATCCAGGACGTGCCGGACCAGCCGCGCGTACGTCCAGTCTTTGCGGCGATACGGTCGCTTGAGCGCCAGGACGATCAGGTCTCTGATCTGTGGCCGAAGCTGCTCGGGCACACCGCCCCGATCAAGCCGGTGCAGGAGCCACTGCAACTGGTAGGTCACCGCCGAACCGTGCCAGGTCGACACCCCGCGCACGACATTCGCGGCAACCCCACCCGCATCGAACGCCCTTAAGACGTCGGGACCGGACCGGGCCCGCGGGGCAGCGTCGCGGTGTGACAGGGAGACGTAGGTCACATGCGCTCCTGTCACAGCTTGCCGACCTGCGCTGTCAAAGAGGGGTAAGCACATCAACAACGGCAAAGGACTCTACTGTGGATGCTCGGTTGAACCTCCTCGAGAACCCGACCGGAGCCAGGATCCTGAGGCACTTCATCGCGGCGGGCAAGGCGGCCTCGGAGTCGACGCTGCCGGCCGCGACGCGGGAACTGGTGCTGCTCCGCGCCAGTCAGATCAATGGCTGCGGTTTCTGCGTGGACATGCACACCAAGGATGCCGCGCACGCCGGGGAGACCTCGGTGCGCCTGAACCTGGTCGCGGCCTGGCGGGAGGCGAAGGTGTTCACCGAGGCCGAGCGCGCTGCACTGGAGCTGGCGGAGCAGGGCACTCGGATCGCGGACGCGGCCGGTGGTGTCACCGACGAGGTCTGGGCGAATGCCGCGAAGCATTATGACGAGGACCAGCTCGCCGCCCTGGTGTCCCTAATCGCGTTCATCAACGCCGCCAACCGCGTGAACGTCATCGTCCAGCAGCCTGCCGGCGACTACCAGCCCGGCCAGTTCGGATAACGAGAAGTAGCCGGCTGAGCTGGCGGAAGGGATTCCATGCCTGGGTCAGCGGATGAGAGAGACGCGGTCAGCTACCGGCCGCTGCTGTTCTCCATCGCCTACGGGATGACCGGGTCCGTGGGCGACGCCGAGGACATTGTGCAGGACGCATTCCTCGGCCTGACCCGGGCGCGCCAGGCGGGAACCACGATCGCCGCTCTGAAGGCGTACCTGACGACATCGGTGACGCGGTTGGGGATCAACCACCTGAGTTCGGCGCGGGTACGGCGGGAGACGTACGTGGGGGACTGGCTGCCCGAACCGGTGGTCGTGCCCGCCGACGGGTCGGGGCCGGCTGAGCACGCCGAGCTGGCCGACTCGCTGTCGATGGCTTTCCTCGTGCTGCTGGAGGCCCTCTCGCCGGTGGAGCGGGCGGTGTTCATGCTGCGCGAGGTGTTCGGGTACGGCTACCCGGAGGTGGCGCGGATTACCGGTAGGACCGAGGTGAACTGCCGGCAGATCTTCGCCCGCGCCAGGCAGCGCATCGCCGCCGGAGGACCGGCGCGCGACAGCGCGCCGCCCCGGCCCGCCGGGCGGAAGGCGAGGAACTCGCCCGCAGGTTTTTCGAGGCCGCCGCGGGCGGCGACCTGGACGCGCTGCTCGGCCTGCTCGCGCCCGACGTGGTGCTGCACGGGGACGGTGGCGGCAAGGCGCAGGCGATCGGGAAGCCGCTGGCCGGGCGGCAGCGCGTCACGCGGCTGCTCCTTGGCGTGTTCCGTCGGGGCCGGATCCTGGGCGTCTCCCTCCGGCTGGCCTGGGTCAACAGCCAGCCGGGTGCCGTGCTGTACGACGCCGAAGGGCGCGTGGTCAGCGTGGTCGAGCTCGACGTCGCCGACGGCGTGGTCCAGGCGATCCACTCGGTGGCCAATCCCGACAAGCTTGGTCACCTCGGGCCGGTGTCTGATCTGGCGCGTCGATCGGAGGAGAACCTCAGTGGTGGAAGCCCGACGGACATCACGAATTAAAGGTCTTTTAGCTGCGGCCTAGCGGGGAGCGGCCGGCCTCACCCGCTCAGGTTCGAAGAGTCTCATGTGGAGTGCGCCAGCTTTCGTTTATTCCGGCGGAAGTTCGAGCGCTGAGACACTAGCTTTCGTCGATCTTGACAGTTACTGTCTGTGTCTAGCTCCACGCGCCCTGATATCTGCCCGCGAGGTGAAACGTTGTCTGTCTTCTCCCCATCCCGTCAAAGTGCTCGACGAGCCTTGACCGCGCTGGGCCTGGCCAGTGCGTTGACCGTCCCCATCGGCCTCGCCGCTCCGGCGAGCGCAGTCGGCCCCGCCCCTGACGGGATCGCGGCCCGCCCGTCAACCGCGACCGGCATGAGCGTCGCGGACCCGGTGGTCACCGGACCGGTCGCGAACACGTCGCGCGTCGGACACGCCGCTCACGGTTACCCGTTCCTTGCCACCGACGTCGACCTCGCCGCCGCGGGCTACGTCGAGCAGGAGTTCTTCGTCACCGGCGCGGCAACACGCTACGCGACGCGTGGCACGGAGACGGCCACCGTCACCAGTACGGGCCACCCGTACCGCACCCGCATCGTCGTACGCCGTCCGGCCTCCGCCAAGAAATTCAACGGCGTCGTAATCGCCGAGTGGAACAACGTCAGCAACCAGTGGGACCAGGAGGTCGACTGGTTCCAGTCCCACGAGCACCTGATCCAGCAGGGGTACGCCTGGGTCGGTGTCTCCGCCCAGCGTGCCGGGCTGCACTCCGCCACGGGGCTCAAGGAGTGGAGTCCGACCCGCTACGGAACGCTTGACGTCACCGCGGGCGGGACGATCAACGATGACAGTCTGTCGTACGACATCTTCAGCCAGGCGGTGAAAGCGGTCCGCAGCCCGGCGGGCAGCAAACCGCTCGGCGCGCTGCCGGCACCGCAGTACGTGATCGCCACCGGCCACTCACAGTCGGCCAATCGCTTGGCGAACTACTACAACGCGATCCAGCCGTTGTCGAACATCCTCGACGCGGTCGTCCTGCACGGCGGCGGTGGTGTGCTGCGTACCGATCTGGCGACGCCGGTGTTCCGGATCAACTCCGAGGGGGACGTGTCCGGCGGCATCCTCCCGGCGGCGGCCCGGGCGCAGGCCGACTCGCCGGTCCTGCGCGCCTGGGAGGTGGCCGGAGCCTCGCACGGCGACTGGAAACTCATCACCGACTACGGCCCGCTGCGCAAACGCGACATCGGCAGCTATCCCGGTGGCTACCCGGGTGAGCCGCAGACCTGCGCGCTGCCGTCGCTGTCGCACGTCCCGCAGCACATGGTGCAGAACGCCGTCTACGACCACACCGTCCGCTGGGTCGCCTACGGCGAGCAACCGCCGAGCGCCCCGAAGATCCAGATGACGAACACGACGCCGGCGACGATCGCGCGGGACAGTCTCGGACTCGCGCTCGGCGGCATCCGGCTCGCCCAGCACGAGGCGCCGCTGCGGATCAACAGTGGCAGCAACTCCGGCCCCGGCTTCTGCTTCCTCGACGGAAGCTCGCTGCCGTTGACCGACGAGCAGCTCGCCGCGCTTTACCCGACCGTGCAGTCGTACGTCGACAAGGCCGTCGCGGCGACGATCGCCAACGTCCAGGCCGGATACCTGCCTCGGTCATTCACCCGGGATCCTGCCTGGTATTCCGACATCCGTTCCCTTGTCGACGAGTATGTCGCCGCTGGCCGCATCACCCAGCACGCCGAGCACCACCTGGAAAACCGGCTCCAGCGGGCCGAGGAGCAGGGCCTCGCGGGCAACGACACCCGCGCGATCGGCTTCCTGACGCAGCTCGAAGACCGGGCGAACAAGAAAATCGAAAACGACCCGGCGGCGCGAGACGCGATGTTGCGCGTGACGCGGGCGCTCACCGCGCTCCTCACCGAGTACGTGCACGACTAATCCATCATGCGCGATCATTGCCTCGTCAGTGTGGGTGGACCCCCACTGACGAGGCAATGATCACCGATGGGCCACGACTACCGCTGGACGACCGTGATCGTCGCCTGGCGGTAGTTGTTGCGCGTGTCGTTCTTCGTCGGGTCGTAGCCCTTCTCGATGTTGCCGGCGGTGTCGACCGAGAACCAGCGGAACGTCGTGGTCTCAGTCAGGTGGAGCACCTGCCCGGGCTCGCGGAACTCGGTCGCCGCGTAGCGTGGCGACTCCATGGTCGGCCGGCTGCCGTCCGTTGTGTAGTAGATGGTGGCCGGTTCACTGGTCTCGAAGCGCACGTCAACAGACCCGGTGTACGTTCCCGCTCCGGGCACCAGCGACGACGTCGGCTTCTTGTTGTCCTTGCCCCAATCCGCCGCGATCCGGAACATTTCCATGATCCCGTTGGCGTACTCCAACGTCTCGGCGTGGCCGCTGACCAGCTCCGGGTTACCCACCCACGCCGGCTGGAACGAGCCACCCTGCCAGTTTCCGGTGGCCGGGTTGTAGATCGAGCCGCCGACCTCCCAGCCGAAGGCGTAGATCCCGTAGGTGTGGTAGAGGTCCTCGCGCACGTTGCCCGCGGAGGAGTAGAGGACGTCCGACGATCCGCCGACGTTCTCCGGCGTGACAACGGTCTGCCGGTGCGCCTTGACCTGCGACAGGATCCGGGCCGCCGACTGCCAGTAGAACGCCTCGTCACCCAGCGGCGGGCGCGGCGTGGTGATCCGCCCGTTCGCGATATAGGCGCCGGGCTGCCAGAACAGCTGGCCGCCGTTGGAGTGCACCGACATCATGAACTTGATGTTCGAGTACTTCTCGACCAGCCAGATGATGTTCTTCGACTCAGGCTCGGACAGCTTCTCCGGTCCCTGGTAGGTGTCGCTGATGCAGCTGGTTGACCCGCCCGAGTAGCCGTCCTGGCCCGACCCGACCCGGTAGTTCCGGTTCAGGTCGACGCCCCAGGAGTTACGCCGGGCCGGATCGGCATTGTCGTCCGGGCAGTGGTTCGTCAGATTCCGGCGCTGCGAAGCGAAGTTGTAGAAGCTGTAGTTCGCGCCGTCGGGGTTGTTGGACAGGATGAAGAAGACATCGGTGTTGTCGACGATCTTCTTCGTCTCCTTGTCGGAACCGTAGTTGTGCACCAGCCGCTCGGCAGCCTCCAGCGAGGTCGTCGCGGGCACCCACTCGCGAGCGTGGTCCTGCGCCTGGATCAGCACACCTGGGTTCCTGCCGTCGCGGTGCTTGCCGATCCGCAGGACGGGAATAGTGGCCTGGCCGCGCGGCACCTCACCCTCCGGTGCGCCGACGCGCTTCTCGTCGAGGAAGTCGGTCAGGGCCACCGGGGTCGATGTCGCCTGGACGATGCCGGTGCCCGCGTTGGTCCGGTACGGGTGCGCCCGGTCGATCAGGCCCTGGGACTGGCTCCGCAGCGCCGCCGCCACCTGAGCGGCCGTACTCGCGAGCCCACCGGAGGTGTTCTTCGCGAGGAGGACGCGGACCGCCTTGCCCGCCACCTCGACCCCGAGCGGGAGGTTCGCCCCCGGCCGGTTCACGAACTCGACGGTGATGTCGTTGCCACCCTCGTGGCCCCACGCCGCCGAGCTGGCGACGACCGCAGCCTGCCCGGTGCCGCCGATCGTCGCCTGCGCCTTCCGCTGATAGCCGTTCGTCTCGTACGGCAGGTAGACGATCTCGGCGATCTTCGGGTACTCCCGGGCGATCTCCTCAGCGCGGCTGTAGAGCTGCTGCGGGTGCTTGTAGCCGTCGATGAAGTCCCACTTGTAGCTGGGATTCGCCGTCAGCGGCGCCGCGCCGTTCTCCAGCCAGTTGGAGACGTAGCCGGTGGTGACCCCGCCGGTCGCGCTCGTGACCCGGATCTGGTTCGGGCGTGCGGCGAGCTTGAACAGGTTCCGGTGGAACATGTACTGCCCGGAGTCGACGAACCGGCTCATCGTCCGAGCGAGACCGAACGAGGTGCCCGGGCCCGAGTCGTTCTCAAGCTGCATCGTGACGATCGGGTTCGTCTGCTGCCCTTGGGTGGTCCGCGCCTCGACGTAGAGGAAACCCTGGCCCTTCGTGGTGAACCAGTCGGCGCGGGCGATCCGCACCGTCTCCTCATTGCTGAACGCCTGGGCAGCCCGCGCGCCGAGGGCTTGGATGCCGCCGTCGGCCTCGTCGCTCCAGGCGAAGCTCTCGTCGTCGCCGAGGATTTCGACGCCCATCGCCCTGAGTTCGGCGATCTCCTCGGCGGTTACCACCGCTTCGCCTTCGATACCGGTCGGCACGCGCCTGAGGCCGTGCTCCAGGTCGAAACCGGCGGCGACGACCCTGTCCAGCATGTCGGTGCCGGCCAGCTGGATGCGTACGAGGCGTACCAGCTCCGGATCCTCGAAGTGGGATCGCTCCGAGCCCGCAGTCGATGTCGACCCGGCGGGATCCGCGCTGGCGGGGGCAGTCGCCATGAGGGCGCTCCCCACCAGGGCGGACAGTGCGAGAAGCGCGACGCGCGATTGTGTGAGTCGCATTCTCCCCTCCTTCTGCTTGTAGTGTGTGGTTGATGTGTTGGCCAGCCCTTGTGCGGGTCAGACCGGTCCATCTAGGACGGACCTGGTGGGCTCGCGCACGGTGAGCCGTCGTACGACGATGGTCGCCGCCGTACGACGGATCGGGAGGGTTGTGAGCGAGCTAGGTGCGACTGGACGTCCACGCGCGGCAGAGGGTGGGAAGGCCGGGAGCGCGACCGCCGTTATCAGGACGCAGGCCCTCCCTCCGCCGATCGTCGCACCGATAGTGTTCGGCCTCTTCTCGTCGGCGCGGCTTCGATCTCGAACCGCTCCCATAGAGAGAGCCCGCTGTATGCATCGCACATGCTATACATCGGTGCGCCGAACCCTATCGGTCAGGTTGATCTTGATTTCTGACCTCATGTGTGCAGGTTCGGGGTCTGGTCATCGCACGCGTTCCTTTTAGGAGACCAGTCTCGCTTGCCTTGAGTCATGCCCAACACAAGACACCGTCGACGTCGCCTTGCCCAGGTGTACGCGGTCACCGTCGCCACCCGGCTCAAGTTCTGACGCGGGGTGGCCTGAGCGCCGTCGCGGCCTGACGGCTGTCAGAATGGCGGCGTGGCGAAGCGTAGCGCTCGTCGGACAGCGTCCAACGACTCGACCCGACCCTGTCCGTGCGGCTCCGGGCAGACGTACGGGGGATGCTGTAGTCCCCTGCATCAGGGGCGGGCGGATGCGGCGAGGGCCGACTTGCTCATGCGCTCTCGGTTCAGCGCGTTCGTCGTCGCTGATGCGGCCTATCTGCTGCGGACCTGGCACTCCTCAACCCGTCCGTCGGATCTGCAGCTTGATCCACAGCAGCGGTGGATGCGCCTGGAGGTTATCGCCGCCGATCGGGGCGGTCTGTTCGACAACGTGGGCAGCGTCGAGTTCCGCGCCCACTACCGATATCAGGGGCAGGCTGACTCGCTGCACGAGCGGAGCCGCTTTCTCCGCGAGGACGGACGCTGGGTCTACCTCGGCGCCCTTCCACTGACCGACTGAGCAGCACACGCGGTCACCTCGCTCCTCGTGCCTCTCTTCAGGTGATGGTCACCATATGCCCGACTCGCGCGTCCTGCCTTTTCGGGACCCCGGTTTCCCTGAAGTAAGATCCGGCGCGCTGCCGCCGCTAATTGACCATGCGCTGCGAATGATCCGCCGGCTTTTGGGTCGTGCGTTTTTCGATCACCGTAATCAACTTGACCTGCCATAAGTGCTACCCGGGCCATGCCACTGAAATTTGGACTTAATGCAGCTCTTCCGTTCTTGGAAGTCATGGGTGATGCTGCGTCAGCGCTTCGATATGCGCCAATGTGTTTCAGGGGAGGAGAGAGAGGATGTACGTTCCGAACGTCCGACGCGTGTCCACGATGCTCGCGTCCGCTGCCCTGGTCGCGGGGACAGCGCTGCTCGGCGCGGGTCCCGCCCAAGCGGTCCCGGCTGCCGAATCGGCGGGCCAAGCCCTTGCCAGCACCGTCGCGGCCACGACCTCGGCTGATGCCCGTAACGGCCTGAGTGTCGCCGACCAGGCGAGCGGCTACTGGACCGCGGAGCGGATGCGAACGGCGATCTCGGCGGATGTACTGGTCAAGGGAGCGAGCGCGAAGTCAGGCCAGGCCGTCGGGCCGACCGGTACGGCCCAGTCGGTGCCGCCGGCCGCGGCCACCGTGCCGAAGGCGACCGGAATGGCCGGTGCGGCCGTCAACGGGGCCGCGCCGCTGGTCGCCGCCTCCGCCACGGTCGGAAAGGTTTTCTTCTACAACCCGGCCGACGGAAAGAACTACGTCTGTTCGGCGGGCACCGTCAACAGCGGCTCGAAGCTGCTGGTGATGAGCGCCGGGCACTGCGTGCACGGTGGTCGGGGCGGCCAGTGGATGCAGAACTGGGTCTTCGTTCCGCTCTACAACTACGGTGCTGAGCCGTACGGCCGTTGGTCGGCCAAATACCTGACCACCTTCAACGCCTGGATCAACAACAGCGACCTCGACCGGGACGTCGCCTACATCACCATGTGGCCGAACGGCTCGGGGCAGCGGCCGGTTGATGTGCTCGGCGGGAATGGACTCTCGGTCAACTACAGCTATGACCAGGCCGTGACGATTCTGGCCTACCCGGCCGCGGCGCCGTACGACGGTGGCTGGCAGTGGGCCTGCCAGGGCACCACCTACCGGCCTGGCATCTGGCCCTTCCAGGAAAACAAGATCGCGCTGCGCTGCGGCTTCACCGGTGGCTCCAGCGGCTCGGTCTGGCTGCGGCTCTACAACGATTACAACGGCTACGTCAACGGCATCATGAGTACGTTGAGCAGTGACGGGACGAACAAGAGCTCCTACTTTGACACCGCCGTCATGGACGTCTACAACTCGGTGGCCAACCTGACCTGACCTCCCCGGCCCGGGTGACCTCGCGGTCCCGACCGTGATCCGTGGATCCGGTCGGGACCGTACCGCGTCCAACCCGGTGGGACCGGTGCGAGGTTAGCCCCCGACGGCTGGAGGAGGAGAGCGCGGATGACGCGTCCATGGGTGGTGGCGGTTGCCGGCGGCGCGGTCGCGCTGATCGTGGTGCTGACCGGGGTGATGGCGGCTCGCTGGGCGGCACGGGAAGAGCAACCGGCACCGGCTGTGCAGATCACTGACGATTCGGGTGTGACCAGCACCAGGTTGCCGACGCCGGACGAGTCGTACTGGACCCCGGAGCGGATGCGCAGCGCCCAGCCGGCGCCGATGCCGACGGAGTGACTGCCAGGGCACCTGACCGGTCGCGTCGTACCCCAACACTCGGCCCGGCCCCGGCTGGGCGAAATGGCGTCGCGTCGGCCCACCGGGTGCCGATAAGGTGACGCTGCCGGCCGCGGGACTCAGGTGCGACTTCCGGAACCCGCCTCTGCAGCGATGCTTCGCAGTTCGTGCCGCCATTCCCCGGCCGGCGCCACACCAGTAGGAGAGGTGCGGACATGTCTGTGCGGGACCGGATCTCCTCCGAGGACGTCGTCATGTTCGTCAACGCCGCCATCGCCTCAACCGGGCAGCGCGAGTTCCGCGACTCGGTCGCAGAGCAGCGGCTGTCGCTGGACTTCCTGCATGAGTACACCCTCGGCAACTACCGGGACCTCTACGCGGCCACGCTGGCGTTGGACATCAACCATCACAATGCCGGCGCAGTGGTGACCAACCTGCTGAGCACCGCTGCCAGGGCCGATCCGACGCAGCGGGTCACCGAGGGCCGACTGATCGCCCGCCGCTTGCGCCTGCTGCCCCCACAGCGCGTGTACCGGGTGTTCCGGCAGCTACGCCGGCTCGGGGTGAACAACCGACGGACCCGGGCGATCATCCGGGATTGGGTGGCCGACCGTCCGGACCCGGCGTTCGACGCGGTCAAGTATCGCCGCTCGCTGACGGTCGCTGCCCGGCACGCCCACCTGCGGCTGCCCGGGGAGGTTGGCACGGCACTGTTCAACTGGCGGGGACCGACCCGCTACCGTACGCCGATCCTTGAGGCGTGGCGGCGGGCCCACTACGAGATAAGGGCGCTGTATGACCTGCCGTACACGGTCGCCGAGGGACTGGCCGCGCAGCACGGCATTGACCGCAGCCGGTTCCTCACCGGGATCGCGCCGAAGCTGACCAGCGGTGAACGGTTGCGCCTGCAGGAGAGCGGCCGGCGCCTGAAGGTCGACGCTGTCCGCACCGACCTTGCCGGATCCTCGCTGACCCGGCTGGCCGGGTACGTCCTGTCGTTGCCCCGGTCCGAGCGGGCCCGCCGCCGCGCTGAGTTGACCAGCGTGCTGCGTACCGCCGCGCTACGTACCGCGGGCCGGCAGGCCGGGACCTGGGGGCGGGTGGTGGCGGTGCTCGATGACAGTTGGTCGGCTTCCGGCTCCGGGGTCAAGCATCGCCGGCCGCTCGCGGTGGCACTGGCCACGCACTACCTGTTGGAGGCGCTCGCCGCCGAGCACACCGGGCTGTGGCTGACCCACTGCGGGGATCCACTGCTGGTCCAGCCGATCGGACCGACCCGGCTGGGGGAGCGCATCCTCGATGGGCTGGAACGGCGTCCGGACCGGCTCATCGTGGTCTCTGATGGTTGGGACAACGCCCCGCCCGGACTCGCCGCTGAAGTGCTCCGGGTGTGGTTCACCCGGCTCGACCCGGACCGGCGCACCACCGTTGTGCACCTCAACCCGGTGTACGACAGCGACACCTTCGACGTCCGACGTCTCGCACCGGGGGTGGCGACGGTCGGCGTCCGAGACGCCGAGGACGTGGCCGCGCTGGTCGAGTTGGCCCGCTTCAGCACCGGCGAGGCGACCTTCGATGATCTGCGCCAGCACCTCACCGGGCGGGTTAACCGGTTCCTCCTCGGCGCGCAGGACGGACCGGGCGCCGTGGCGGCAGCGGCATGAGCGGCACCCGGTCTACCGGCATCGGCCTCGCCGGCCTGACCATCGCCCCGGCGCAGGTCTGGGGAGCGGTTCGCCTGGTGCCGCTGCTGCGTACCGAACCCATTAACGACCTGCGCCTGCACGCCCGCGCCCACGAGCCGGGTGAGGTCCGCGTCGGCCAGGTGGACCCAGACGGCACGCAGGTCGCCTACGTGCCGCATGCTTTCGTCGCCAACTGGTCTACCGACGGCGGTCCGGTTGCCGCGTACGGCACCCAGCTGCGCGCCGCGAGCGATCCCGCCGTGCCGGACGGCATCGGGGTGCGGTACCCGCGGCGGTCGGGCCGGCGCGAGGAGCGGCAACGGTTCCTGCCGCTGCCCCTGGCCCAAGAGGGCTACCTCGCGCTGCATTTCGGCGGTCCGTCGATCGCCTGGCGGGAATGGACCCAGCAGGCGATCATCCGGGGAGTGACTTCCCGGGTGGCGGCGGCCTATGCCGGTGCCGACCTTCCCGGTCTGGAGGACGCGCTGCGCGTCTTCGAGATCCATCCGGGACAGTGTGGCCTGCTGATCTACGTCGCGGACGTGTTGGGTGCCGCCTTCATCGCGCCGCACCCGGACGACTATCGGGCCCTGCATCCCACCCTGCTGGCCGATCTCTATGGCGAGTTGCTCTACCAGTACGCGCACCTGTATCCCGCCGTACCGGACTATTCTGTCCGGCTCGACGAGCGTCGGATCGGTAACCTCGCCGACCTGCGGGCGCAGATCGCCCAAGCCGGCGAAGACTGGGCCAACTTTCACACCGCAATGGCCGACGGGCTGCTCGTCGCGGCCCGACCGGCGTTCACCCCGGTGTACCGGATGGGCCGGTTCGCGCTCGCGCGATTCCTGCCCGCCTTCGACCCGCATACCGAGAACCACATCGGTGAACTCATCACCGACGAGGCCGGGCGCACGGCGTACCTGAAGTCGTACCGGCTCTCGGCGGCACAGGTGCGCCGAGGCCACCTGCTGTCGCGCCTGGCCGAGCACGACTGGGAGCTGACGGCCACCGCCGCCACGCTCGGCACTGATCGGGCCGAACTGGTGAGCCGGTTGGACCGCGTCGGCTTCGGCCACCTGCTCCGTCCGGACATCCTCGATCAATGCCGAGCGCAGGTTCGCCGCGCTGGCAGGTAGGTCGCCTACGGTCTAGTGAAGGCGTAGTCGGGTGGCCCGGTTGAGGGTTACCGCCGGATCCTCGCCTCCGGTCAGGTCGAGATCTTCAACGATCTGACCGTCACCAATGCGGATGAGCCGGTCGCAGCGGGCCGCGATGTTCTGTTCGTGGGTGGCGAGCAGGATGGTCATGCCGTGCTCCGCGCGGAGTCGCAGCAGCAGGTCGAGGATCTGCCCACCGGTGGTCGAGTCGAGGTTGCCGGTGGGTTCGTCGGCGAGGAGCAGGCCGGGGCTACCCATCAGGGCCCGGGCTATCGCCACCCGTTGCTGTTGTCCGCCGGAGAGTTGCGCCGGCAGGGCCCGTTCCCGTCCGGAGAGCCCCACCGCATCGAGGAGTTCCCGGGCCCGCCCGACGGGATCGATCCGGCTGCGATACGGCAGTACCGGCGCGAGCACATTGTCCAATACGGTCAGTGCGGGGAGCAGGTGGTAGCGCTGGAACACGAAACCGATGCCACGCCGGTAGGTGGCGAGCCCGCGACGGCGTAGCGAGGTGATCTCGACCCCGGCCACGGTGATCGTGCCGGCGTCGGCGCGTTCGATGGCGCCGATCAGGTGTAGCAGGGTCGATTTGCCGGATCCGCTCGGCCCGGTGAGCGCCACCACCGATCCGCCTGGAATCTCCAGGGTCACGTCGTTGACGGCGGTCAGCTGTTCAGCGCCGGTGGCAAAGCGTTTGACCAGGCCCGTTGTGTGGATGCTGGCCCCTGTGCTCGATTCCATCATTGCTCCTCTGCGAGCAGTTGTGCGGTTGGTAGCCGGCGCAGTAGGGCGGCCGGAACGAGCGCCGCGATGCCGGCGCTGACCAGGCCGGCGAGCGCCGTGCCAGCGGCGGTCAGGACCAAACCGACGGGGAGCGCGCCGACCAGCCCGGCCGCCCCGGCCAGGCCGATGGCGGCGCCGGTGAGGGAGCCGAGCGCGCCGAGCAGCATCCCTTCGTAGGTGATGAGGCGGGTCAGGGCGCTGTCGGTCCAGCCGATGGCGCGCAGGGTGGCCAGTTCGGCGGCCCGGTCGCGGATGTTGAGGTAGAGCACGTCGGCCACGGCCGCCGCGCCGAGCAGTACGGTGGCGACTGCGGCGATGGTGTCCGCGTCGCGCACGCTGAGGGAGATCGTGTCGCCGAGCAGGCTGCCGACGATGGCTCCGCGGAACGCGTACGCGGCGGCGGTGACCAGGGTCAGCGCGGCGACGCCGATGCCGAGCGCGCTCGCGCCGAGCAGCGTACGGCCGGGGGTGCGGGCCAGGTTGGCCAGGGCCAGCCCGAGCAGCGTACGGGGCCGGCGGATCGACCGGACCTGGGCGACCGCTGGGCGGAGGGCGGCGGCCGGGTGGGCGCGGCTGGCCCGCAGCGCCGGTGTCGCGCCGGCCGCCAGTGCCAGCAGCAGAGCCACGGGTACGGCGAGCGCGGCCCGGTGCCCGCCGAGGCCGATTCCGAGGGCGGCGGATAGCGGTGGGGCGAGCGCGAGGGAGAGCAGCCCGGCGGCCACTCCGAGGGTGGCGACCTCGCCGAGGATCAGTGCGCCGATCCGTCGGGCCGGCCAGCCCAGGCAGGCCAGGACGGCGAGTTCCGGGGTTCGGGCACGGACCGCGGCCGACACCGCATTGCTCAGGAAGAGGGCGCAGACCACCAGGACGAGCAGGAAAAGTACGGCGCTTTTGCGGTCGACGGCTTGGATGATGACGGAGGCGACGCCCATCGCGGACCAGTTCTCGGTGAGCCGCAGGGCGGGCCGCCCGTACGAGCCGGCGGCCAGTTCCACCGTCTGGGGTGCGGGTGAGGAGCCGAGCGTGATGTCGACGTCCAGCCCGGTGCGGTCGGCGATCCGCTCGGCGATCAGCCGGACCCGCTCCGCCGAGCGCTCGCTGTATCCGTCTATGTCGGATACGCGTACCCGGATGGCGCTGATCGGTGCGTTACGTTGCGGACTGGTGCTGCCTTCGAAGAGCTTCGGGACTGCGGCCAGGGTGGTCAGCAACAGCGGCGGTGCGGAGAGGTAGCCAGCGGGGTTACCGCTCGGCAGCAGGGGTTGGCCGCCGAGCGCATCCCGGCTGGGCTGGTCGGCGCCGTGCGCGGTCGGCGGCTCGTACGTTTCCAGCGGCACCTGGGACAGGTCGCTGAACCCGGCCAGTTTCTCCGGGTCGAAGATCCCGACGGCTCGCCACTCGCGGTAGGGCGCTGATGCTCCGCTGGCCAGCGCCAGCGGTCGGAGCGGTCGGAAGGCCGAATCGTCGGCGAGCCAGGGTCGGGGCAGCGGGTTGAAGGTCCGGGCGTCGTCATAAGCGCTCAGGTCGGGCGGAATGGCGCCGGCCCGGAGCGTGCCGTTTGGCAGTACGTCGTATTCCGTCTGGCCTGGTTGCAGCACTGTCTGGAGCTGGCCGGAGCAGCATTCCGCGCCACCCAGCTGGATCCCGGCCCGTAACAGCGGCTCCTCCCGCTTATCTGAACCTTTGCCGAGTTCGGTGCGGTAGCCGGAGACGACCTCGTGCTGACTGGTCCCGGCCGGGACTCCGGTGGCCCGACCCAGCTCGCGTTCCAGTTCCTGCTCGGGCACGCCGGCGACCAGTCCCGGGGTGAGCCGGGTGTAGCTGGCACGCACGGCGCCATCCAGAAACGGGCGGCTGGTCGCGAGGACCGGGATGCTCTGGCTGCCGCCGGGCGAGCGCCCCGACTCGACGGCCTTCTCATCGGGGCGCAACGGGCGTCCATCGACGACGGCGTGGGTGAGCCCGACGAGCTGCTCCTCCGCCTCCGGGTCCACGGCGGCGAGCAGAAACGGCACGCTGAGGGCGACCGAGAGCACCAGCCGATCCGTGGTCACCGAGGACGCGGCACCGGTCCCCATGCTTCCGGCCGGTCCTTCGAAGCGGCCGTCGGGGAGCAGTCGGACCGCATCGAGGGACCACGACTCCCGTTCGGAGCTACCACCCGGGTTCTGCAGCGGCCTGGATTGCGGACCGTGGACCGGTGCGGTTTTACCGTTCGGAAGCACCTCCCTCGGCCCCCAGCCGTCCGGATCCGAGGGGTAGGACTTCCCGTCGCTGTAGCGCACCGATTCGTCCTCCCCCTCGCCTTCGAATCGCAGCGGATAGATCAGCGGATGCGTGGTGACGTACACGTAGCGGGGCGCGGCCGTGGCGGTGGAGAGTCCGCGCTCGGCGACGAAGGTCGGCTCGATCCGGATCACCTGCCGATCCAGCGTGCGATCAACGGCGTCGGTCAGGTCGAGCGGGACCGGCACACCGGTGGTGGAGTAGCCGAGCATCGCGATCGGGGCGGCAATCTCCACCCCGGCGATCGCCCGCACCTGGTCGTACTGGGCGGTGCTGATCCCACCGAAGAGCCCCGAGAGATAGTTGGGCCGGACCAGCCCACGCTCGGTCTCCAGGGGCGTGCGCGTCCCATGCGGACGGACCAGGATCTCGTACGCGGCCCGGGTGTTTCGCTCCACCGTGCCGGTCACCTGCAGCCGGGAAGCGGTAGTGGCGCCGGTGAGAACAATAAAGCCGGTAGTCGCCACCAGCATGCCGGCCAGCAGCGCCACCGACCGTCCCGCCCGGCTGTGAAGTTGTCGCCAGATGAATACGAGCATGCGCGCCTCCCCGTGTGCTCCCACACTCTGAGCGATACATTGTGACAATGCAAGACCCCGATACGGAGGAGAAATGGCGATCCAGCACGCGGTCCTGGCCCTGCTCGCCGACGGTTCCAGTTACGGCTATGAGCTCAAGGGAGCGTTCGAAGCAGCGGTCGGCCCGCAGTGGGGACCGCTGAACATCGGGCACCTCTACCAGATCCTCGACCGGCTGTCCCGAGACGGCCTGGTGGTCGCCGAACGGCAGGCGCAACCAATCAAACCGGACCGGGTGGTCTACGAAATCACTCCCGCCGGCCGGGCTGAACTGGAGCACTGGCTGGCCGAGCCGAGCCCACGCAGCGGCGGGTTCCGCGACGATTTCTTCCTGAAGCTCACCGCCGCTGCCCGCTCCGGTCGTCTGGAAACCGTCCGCACCGTGCTCACGAACCAGCGGCACCACCTGCTGCGGGAACTGCGCAATCTGGACGGGCTCCGACGGGCGAGCGATGACCCGGTGGTCGGTCTGCTGCTCTCGGCGGCCAGTCGGCACGTCGAGGCGGATCTCGCCTTTGTTGACGACGCCGAGACCGCCCTGCTCGCCGACGGCGGACAGGTCCTGGCCACGCTGGCCCGGCGATCAGCCACGCCTGACCAGGCCGGGTCGGCGTACCCAGCACCCAGCGTTCCCCGTGCGAGTGGAACCTGGCCTTAGCCGTCGGCGGGCTGTTTACCTAACCGGTGTGCCACCTCGTTCAGTAGAGGGGAGGTGCACATGTCCGTACCTGACGGATTCGCTGAGTTCGTCGCCGGGCGTTCATCGGCGTTGCTGCGTGCCGCCTGGTTGCTCACCGGCGATTCTGGCAAGGCCGAAGACCTGTTGCAGACCGTGCTGGCACAGGTGTGGCCAAAGTGGTCGCGCATCGCGGCCGGGGGCAATCCGGAGGCGTACCTGCGTCGGGCGTTGTTCACCACCTACCTGTCCTGGTGGCGTAGGCGGTGGCGGTTCGAGGTGAGCCAGGCGCCGCCGGAGAGCGGCGACCGGACCGACCTGGCGGGTGATTCCGCCAATCGGGACGTGGTCCGCAGAGCCCTGGCCGGCCTGTCGCGGCAACAGCGTGCCGTGGTGGTGCTGCGTTACCTCGAGGACCTGTCCATCGCCGAGACCGCCGAACTCCTGGGTTGTTCGACGGCGACAGTGAAGGTGCAGTCCGCCCGGGCGCTCGCCGCGTTGCGGGTCGATCCCCATCTGTCGCTGTCCAAGTCCGAGGAGGAGCACGTCCGATGACCCAGTCAGATGAGGTGCGGCGGATGTTGCTCGACGCCGTACCGGAGGTTCCGACCCCGGATGACCGGCTGAGCGCGGTGGCGGCGCGGGTGCGTCGGCGCCGTGCCCGGTTGGCGACGGCGACCGTCGCCGCCGCTGCCCTGCTGGTCGGCATCGTCGTTGTGGTGCCCCAGATGCTCCACACCGTGCCGTCGGTCTCGGGGCATGTTGACCCGGCCAGACCGGTCGACGAGGTCGGACCGGCGCTGCCGATCGGAGCGGATGGCTGCCTGGCATCGCCCTTCGACCCACCCGCCTTCGTTGACCAGCCGGGACCGCTGCTTCCGAACGGTGCGATCGTGGTGATTATGTGCGAAACCTCGCTGCAGCAGAACCCGACCTCGACCCGGCAGTGGGTGCTCACGTCGGACGTCGATGGGTTCGTAAGGGTGCTCAACTCGTTGCCGGACCGCGACCGGTACTGGGAGCTCCTCCAGCAGGATCGGAAGGCCAGAAACCTCGATCCGCTGCCGGCTGACGCGAAGAAAACTTTTGGCACGGCCTGCCCGCAGCCTGGGCGGACGATCGCATTTTCGTTTGTCGTTCGTTACCCGGATCGCGCACCGGTCAGCATAGCGATCGACGAGAACTGTCGGACCTTGCACGCCAACGGTCGATCCCGGTTCGTTGACGAAAGGCCCGTGAGCTTCTTCGAGGAACCCGGTATCCTCCAGGAATTTCGTCGACGTTATCGCGATCAGACGTGATATTGACCTGCGAAGGTGGCGACTCCACTCGGCTAGCCATCCCACCAGATCATGACAGTGAGGCGTCACGGTTGCTGGTGGCGGCGGTGCTGCCACCGCTATACCCCCGGGGGTATGCTGGTGGTGGGAGGTGGTTGCGATGAAGATGCGACCGGAGCTGACCGGTGATGCCCTGACCCGCCTCAAGCGGGCCCGGGGGCAGCTGACCGCGGTGATCGAGATGATGGAAGAGGGTCGGGACTGCCGCGAGGTGCTGACCCAGTTGGCGGCGGTGTCGAAGGCGATGGACCGGGCCGGCTACAAGCTCATCGCCTCCGGGATGCGGCACTGTAACGCGGCCCGCGAGCGGGGCGAAGAGCCGGAGATGACCGAAGAAGAGTTGGAGAAGCTGTTCCTGGCCCTGTCCTGATCCGATTCGTGGCCCCGTCGGCCCGCCACCTGACCCGGGTTTGCGCCTGACACCCGGTGTTCGCGTGGCGCCGGCGGGTATAGCTCATCGACAGCAAGGGTAGATCATGCCATCTGCATACCCCCCGGGGTATGTGGCTTCTGGAAGGAGTGCGGCAGTGACAGTTGAAGTGTCCGTTATCGAGACGTCGTCGCTGGGTGACCGGAGCTATCTCGCCACCGATGGTCGGATCGCGGTGGTCGTCGACCCGCAACGCGACATCGACCGGGTGCTGGCCCTGGCCGGGCGACTCGGGGCGCCGGATCACGCACGTGGTGGAGACCCACATCCACAACGACTACGTCTCCGGCGGGCGGCAACTGGCCCGGGTAACCGGCGCGCGAGTACCTGGTCGCCGCCGCCGACCAGGTGGAGTTCGCACCGGACGCCGGCCAGCCGACGGCGATGTGGTCGAGGTCTCGGACGGGCTGCGGATCCGGGTGGTCGGCGACGCCCGGCCACACCTTCCACCACCTCTCCTACGTCCTGGATCAGGCAACCGAGGGCGGCTGGGCGCCGGTCGGCGTGTTCACCGGCGGCTCGCTGCTGTTCGCCACCACCGGTCGAACCGATCTACTCGGCGAGCAGCACGCCCATGACCTGGCCCACCAGCAGCACGCCTCGGCCCGGCGACTGGCCGACCTGCTGCCCGATGGCGCGCAGGTGTGGCCCACCCACGGCTTCGGCAGCTTCTGCTCCGCCAGCCAGGCCGACGCCGCCGAGTCGACCATCGGCCGGGAGAAGCACGCCAACCCGGTACTGCGGCTGGCCGCCGACCGGTTCGTCACCGAGACCCTCGCCGGCCTGGACGCCTACCCGGCGTACTACGCCCACATGGGGGTGGCCAACAGCCGCCGGCCCCGCACCGGTCGACCTCACCCCGGTCGCCCGCGCCGACGCCGCCGGACTGCGCGACCGGATCGCGCGCCGGGCGAGTGGGTGGTCGACCTGCGACACCGCAAGGCGTACGCCACCTCGCACCTGGCCGGCACAGTCAGCCTCGGCCTGGACGGGCCGATGTCGACCTGGCTCGGCTGGCTGATCGACTGGGGTGCGCCGATCACCCTGCTGGCGCAGACCCCCGAGCAGGTGCCGCAGGCCCAACGGGAACTGGTCCGCATCGGCATCGACCGACCCGCCGCCCAGGCCACCGGGCAGCCCGAGCAGTGGGCCACCGATCCGGCCTACCTGCGTGAGCTGAGCGTCGCCGACTTCCGGGCACTGGCTGCCGCGCAGGCCGGGCACACCCCGGCCGGTCTGCCCGAACCCCAGGTCGTCCTCGACGTGCGGATGACCAACGAATGGCGGGCCGGTCACATCGACGGCGCGCTGCACATCCCCCTGCCGGACCTGCCCCGACGACTCGCCGAGGTGCCCGACGGGAGTCGTCTGGGTGCACTGCGGCTCCGGCTACCGGGCCACCGCTGCCGCGTCGCTGCTGGCCAACGCCGGCCGGCAGGTGGTGCTGATCGACGACAAGTTCGAGCCAGGCCGGAACCAGCCGGCCGTCGCGCATGGCGACCGGCCGCCTGACCTCCCGCGTCCGCCACCCCCGCGACGCCGACCGCGCCGGACCGAGGAGGCACCCTGCCCGACCTACCTGAAAGAGGACCATGACCCACGACCGCCCGTCGACCGTCGACGCGGCCACCCTGCGCGAACTGATCGACTCCGGTCGCGGGCCCCGCGGTTCTGGACGTACGCACACCGGCCGAGTTCGAGACCGCGCACATCCCCGGCGCCTACAACGTGCCGCTGGATCTGCTCCGGGAGCACCGCGCGGAGCTGCGCGCTCACCTGGACGAGGAGGTCGTGCTGGTCTGCCGCTCCGGCGCCCGCGCCGACCAGGCCGAGCGGGCACTGCGGAAGCTGGGCCTGCCGAAGCTGCGGTCCTGCACGGTGGCATGCTGGCCTGGCAGGCGGCGAACGCCCCGGTCAACCGGGGAAGAGCCCGTTGGGATCTGGAGCGTCAGGTACGCCTCGTCGCCGGCTCGATCGTGCTGGCCAGCGTCCTCGCCTCCGTTTTCGTCCCCGGCCTCGAAGTGGATCGCCGGGTTCATCGGTGCCGGCCTGACCTTCGCCGCGCTCACCAACACCTGCGCGATGGGCATGCTGCTCGGCAAACTGCCGTACAACCGGGGCGCGAGCTGTGATCTGGCCACCGTCGTCGGCCAGCTGCGCGACGAACCGCCCATCCGCGGACCGGTCGTGACCGCCATGATGTTGACCGTCGCCCTCGCGGTGCGTCATCGGGCTCAGCCTCGGTCTGCTCGGCGGCGGCGGCTCGATCCTCGCCGTCCCGCTGCTGGTCTACGTCGCCGGTCTGCCCACCAGGGAGGCGATCGCCACCTCGCTGCTCGTGGTCGGCGTGACCAGCGCCGATGGCGGTGGTGCCGCACGCTCGGGCCGGGCGGGTGCGCTGGCGTACCGGTCTGGTCTTCGGACTGGCCGGGATGGCCGGCGCGTACGCGCGGCGGCCGGCTCGCCGAGTTCATCCCGGCCGGAGTCCTGCTCACCGCGTTCGCGCTGATGATGCTCGGCACCGCCGCCGCGATGATCCGGGGCCGCCGCGCGCCAACAGCGCGAGCCGGCACCGCACGGGCTGTCCCGTCCTGCGGGTCGTCGTCGACGGGGTCGTGGTCGGCCTGGTCACCGGTCTGGTCGGCGCCGGTGGCGGGTTCCTCGTCGTGCCCGCTCTGGCGCTGCTCGGCGGTCTGCCGATGCCGGTGGCGGTCGGCACCTCGCTGCTGGTCATCGCGATGAAATCCTTCGCCGGTCTGGCCGGCTACCTGTCCAGCGTCAGCATCACTGGGGCCTCGCCACCGCCGTCACCGCCGCCGCCGTCGTCGGCAGCCTGGTCGGCAGCCGGCTCGCCGGCCGCATCCCGGCGGGGTGCTGCGTAAGGCGTTCGGCTGGTTCGTCGTGGTGATGGGCGTCTTCGTGCTCGTCCAACAACTGCCCGGCGTGTTCAGAACCAACGTGCTGTTCTGGGGAGGCGCCCTGGTCGTCGCGGCTGGGCTGGCCGTCCTCGGCGCCCGAGGTGGCGTCGGACACGTCACCCGGGTCGGCATCGCTCGTGTCGCCGTTGCGGCAGCGCGGCGGGTCGCCGACGAGGTGTCCTGCCGGCTGGCGAAGACGGGCGAGCGCGACTGATGGCGGGTACGCGAGAAACGTTGTCGTTCCTGGGTGGGGGCGCTCACCGCAGCACCAGTAGCACCAGCAGGCAGAGGAGCTGGGCGGCGGCGAAGCCGAGTAGCAGTCTGCGTTCCCGCTGGGCGGCGTGGTCGGCGGCGTCAAGGCGGTCGAGTCGTTCCCGGGACCGGGTTGCCTCGGCGTCGAGCTGGGACGGCAGAGTCCCGAGCAGTTCGGTCGTCGCCGTCAGCTGCCGGTTCATCGTGATAGGCCCGGGAGAGCAGCGCCGGAAACGCTCCGGCGTCGCGTACCCTGTCACCCAGCCGGCGCCGGCTCAGCGCGATCGCGGCGAAGACCGGTAGCGCCAGATTTGGTCGATCAGGCAGATTGTAGCGGCTGCGGTCGATGTGTTGCTCGATCTCGGCGCCCAGCAGCAGCCGGTGATGGACGAATGCGGCATGTCGGTAAAGCTGGCCACGGAACGGCGTACGTGAGCTGCTGCCCACGTACGGCAGGCCGAGCAGATGGGACAGTCGGAGGTTGAAGTAGGCGCGGTGGTTGCATTCGCTGACCAACTGTGCGATTTCGTCGGGACCGTGGAGAGCTTGGAAGAAGGCAGGAAAGCGGCATAGCAAAATGAAATCAGCCGCTGTGTGTCACATCCATGGTCATGTCGGTACGGTAGCCGTCCGGGCGTACCAGAACAGTTGACCATTCGTCCGAATAGGAAAGATCCGCTTCGGTATGACCGGGGAGAGCGGCAAGTCTTGCGCACGGTCGCCGTAACCGAACCGAATGATCCGGTCGGCTTCGTCGCGAGCCGCACCGCTTCGCGGTCTGACGCCTTCGGAAGGCGGTGGTGGCGGATAGGGTGTACCGGTGAGTAGTGCTGAACCGATGCCGGGCCGGATTCGACCAGCCGGGACCGCTGCGGCCGTCGCGGCGCCCACCAGTGTCCTGCTCCCCGGTCACGACGTGCCGCTCGGCCGTTACACGACGGTACGGCGGCTGTTGCCGCAACGGCAGCGGCGACTGGTCGGTGCCTGGTGCTTCGTCGACCACTTCGGTCCGGACGATGTGACCGATCAGCCCGGCATGCAGGTGCCGCCGCATCCGCACACCGGGTTGCAGACGGTTACCTGGCTGGTCGACGGCGAGATCCGGCACCGGGACAGCCTCGGTAACGACCAGCTCATCCGGCCGGGCCAGTTGAACGTGATGACCTCCGGGCACGGCATCGCGCACTCGGAACAGTCCCCGCCGGAGCATCCACCGTTGATGCACGGTGTGCAGTTGTGGATCGCCCTGCCGGACGCCGCCCGATCCGGCGCGCCGAGCTTCACTCATCACACCGCGATGCCAGGGTTCGATGAAGCCGGCCTGTCGGTGACCGTGCTGGTCGGTGAGCTCGCGGGGGTGCGGTCACCGGCCCTGGTGCACACCCCGTTGCTCGGCGCGCAACTCCGGCTCTCCGATGGCGGTGCGGCCCGGCTGCCGCTGGCGGCCGGCTTCGAGCACGGTGTACTGGTGATGTCCGGTGGTGCCGAGGTAGCCGGCGTGCCGCTCACCCCGGGATCATTGCTCTATCTGGACGCCGGCCATCGGGACCTCACCGTACGTGCGGCGGGGGAGAGTCTTCTGTTGCTGCTCGGCGGCGAGCCGTTCGATGATCCGCTGGTGATGTGGTGGAACTTCGTCGGCCGCTCCCATGAGGAGATCGTCGAGGCGCGCCGGGACTGGATGGCCGGCAGTAGCCGGTTCGGCGCGGTGGTCGCTGATCCGATCGACCCGTTGCCGGCGCCGCCGATGCCGACCACCCGGCTGAAGTCCCGCGACCGGCACGGGCGGATCCGCGACTGAGCCGATACCGGGCCGGCGGATCGGGCAGCCGGTAGCTTGGTCCGAGCCGTTGCGGGTAGTCGCAGCGCATGGCGACCAATATCACCACCAACACCGCGGGCCCGAGAGATCTGGCCGAGCAGAAGCGCCTGGTACGCCGGCTGGCCGGGCGCGGTCGCGGCTTCGCCGAGGAGTACGGCTTCCGGGTGACGAATAATCCGGCGAGCCTTTTCCAGGTGCTCTACCTGTCGATTCTGCTGCGCCAACCAGGTGATTTCCGGCGGGCGGTCCGAATCGCATCGGGCCTGCGGGATCGTGGCTGGGAGAGCCCGGCCCGAATGGCCCGCTCGCTGCAGCATTCGCGGGCCGAGGTGATCCGCGAGGGTGGTCTGCCCCGCGGCGCCGATGCGCTGGCCAGCACCATCGGCGATCTGGCCCGTTGCCTGGTGGACCAGTACCGGGGCGATCTACGACGGCTGCGCGCGGCAGCGGGCTACGACCGGTCCGAGGAGCGGCGGCTGCTCACCGCGCTACCGGGCGTGGACGGCGAGGTGGTCGATCTCTTCCTGCGGGAGGCGCAGGCACTGTGGCGGGAGGCGGCACCGACCGCCGATCGCCGGGCACTGGTCGCGGCGCGGCGTCTCGGTCTCGGGCGGTCCGCCGCCGAGCTGGAGAATCTCGCGGGCAGCCGGGAATCGGAGAAATTGGCCTGGTTGGTGGGTGCGCTGGCCAGAGTGGATCTAGAGGATGGATACCATGAAATCGCCCAGTGAATATGAAAACGGCGTTAGTTTCCCCACAATCTGTCGCATTCGAACCAGTCGGCCGATCCCGATTCGTAGAATGAGATTGGCTGTGATGCTTGTTCGGTTCGAGTAGGCACCTGCCGCCCGGTGTGCCCGCCCGGTTCGGGCGTGGCGCCTATCGCATCGGGGCTTCGTCGGACGTGGTGGCCCGGTCCGGTCTTCCCTGACCGGGCGCTGCGTCCGGTGTCCAGCCCGCCTCCGGGTGTTCGGCTGTCGGCTGCTTTTGTCGAACCGCCCCTGCACGCCACCGGTGGAACCTAGCCTCAAGATGACCGCGGAGAGTCATCGTACGAGGCGGAGTGTGGTGCCCCCGAGCAAGTTGGAGTCCACGCCAACCAGCGACTACGGGTACCGGCCGGCGCTGGACGGGGTGCGGGGCCTGGCGGTAGCCGCGGTGCTCGCCTTCCACGGTGGCGTGGGCTCGGTTCGCGGCGGTTTCCTCGGCGTTGACGCGTTCTTCGTCCTGTCCGGCTTTCTGATCACTTCCCTGTTACTGGCCGAGCAGGCCCGTACCGGCCGGATTGGGCTGGTCGCCTTCTGGGGCCGGCGGATTCGTCGGCTGCTGCCGGCGCTGCTGCTCCTGCTGGCCGTGGTGGTGCCGGCCAGCCGCTGGCTCCTGCCGCCCGCCGAGATCGGCGCGCTGCGGACCGATGCTCTGGCCGCGCTCGGCTACTTCGCCAACTGGCGGATGACCTACCGAGGCGGCGATTACTTCGTCGCCACCGCAGCCGCGTCACCCCTGCAACACACCTGGTCACTCGGCATCGAGGAGCAGTTCTATCTGCTCTGGCCGCTGATCGTCGTACTGCTGCTGGTTCGCGCCCGTCGCGCGTTGCTCGCCGTCGCGCTGGTTGGTGCGGCGGCCTCGACGATCACCGCCGCGATACTTTTCGACCCGGCTGCCCCGGACCGCGTCTACTACGGCACCGACAGCCGAGCCGCCGCCCCGTTGATCGGCTGTGCCCTGGCGGTCCTGCTCGGTCCGACCGGTCTCGCCGGGTCCCCCGGTCGGCACCGGGCCGTCCCGCGAATCCGACATCCGTGGCTCGGCGCGAGCGCCCTGGTCAGCGCCGTGCTGATTGGCTGGCTCTGGACGAACGCCGTCGGATCCGAGCCGTGGCTCTACCGGGGCGGCCTGCTCGCCGGCGCGCTCGCGGTCGCTGCGGTCATCGCCCATGCGGTAATCAGTCCCGACTCGCCGACCGGCCGACTGCTGGCCGTGCCGCCGCTGATCTGGCTCGGACAGATCTCCTACGGTGTCTACCTCTGGCACTGGCCGCTGTTCGGCTGGCTCACCGCTGGCCGGACCGGGCTCTCCGGCCCGCTCCTCCTGCTCGCCCGTTGCGCGGTCACGTTGGCCGTGGCGGCCGCGTCGTACCGCATGCTGGAACGACCGGTCCGGACCGGCCGCTGGCCCCGTCGTGGGGCGCGGCTGGCACCGGCGCTCACCGCCGGTGCCCTGACCGCGACCGCGATCCTGGCTGTGGTCACGACCGCGCCCCACCCGGTGCCCCGACCGCCCACCGGTCCGCCAGCGGTGGCCGCGCAGGTGCCGACCGGTGGGGGACCAGCGCCGCGCTCACCGCTGCACCGCACCGCCCGTCGGCCTGGAACCGAACCGCGGATCAGCTTCCTGGGCGACTCGGTCGCCTGGTCACTCGGCAGCTATCTGCCCGAACAACCTGGCCTGACCGTGACCGTACGGGCGGTGCAGGGCTGCGGCATCGCCCGATTGCCGGAGCTCCGCTACCTTGGCGTTCCGCACACCAACTATCCCGGCTGTGACAAGTGGGACGACCGCTGGCGGCGCGGTATCGAAGCTGATGATCCGGACCTGGCGGTCATTCTGCTCGACCGGTGGGAACTGATGGACCGCCGGCTGGACGGGGAGTACCAGCACGTTGGGCAGCCGGCCTTCGACGCGTACCTGGGACGTGAGTTGGACCTGGCCATCTCCGTCGCCGCCGCCCGAGGCGCGCATGTGGTGCTGCTGACCGCGCCCTACACCCGCCGCGCCGAACGACCTGATGGCGGGCTCTGGCCGGAGGACGAGCCGGTCCGGGTGGACGCCTGGAACCGGCTCCTGCGCGCCGCAGCCGAGGCCCGGCCCGACCGGGTGACGGTCCTGGACCTCAACCGGCGGGCCTGCCCGGACGGCGGCTTCACCTGGAACGCCGGCAATATCCGACTCCGTAGCGACGGGCTGCACTTCACCCCGGAGGGGGTACAGGAGTGGATCGGACCGTGGCTGATGCCGCAACTCGGCAAACTGGCCGTCAACGGCCCGGGGTGACACCCCAGATACGTCCCCGGGTCAGCGGGCGAGACCGGCCAGCAGGTTGACGCTCGCGGCGATGATGACCGCGCCGAACAGATACGACAGCATGGCGTGCCCCAGGATGGCCCGGCGCATCTCGCCTGTCGTCACGTTGGTATCGGAAACCTGAAAGGTCATCCCGACCGTGAACGCGAGGTAGGCAAAGTCGGCGTAGCGCGGTGGGTCCGGCTGGTTGAAGTCGATCCCGCCATCTGGACCGGTGTAGTACAGCCGGGCGTAGCGGGTGGCGAAGACCGTATGCACGACACCCCAGGAGAGCACCACGCTGATCACGCCGAGCAGCACATACAGGTCGCGGGTGAGCCCATGCCGGGTGCCGGTGGCCAGGATCACCCCGACCGCCAGCAGACTGGCCAGGCCGGCGAGGAGCAGCAACAAGTCACGCAGGGCGCGGTTGGGATCCTCCCGTACGGCCAGGTGGGCCGTCTCGTGGGCATCCCGGCGCGCCAGACTGGCCCACACCCAGATCAGGTAGACCAGGGCGATGGCGTCCCAGCCGACCAATGGACCGAGCACCGGCGAGGCCAACACGGTCACCGGGGTCCCGATTCCGAGCCCGGCGGTCGCCATCACCGCCAACTGGGTCGCGGCCCGGGGCGGCTGGCGCCGAGGCTTCCGGGGCACCACCAACGGGCTGCCGGGATCCGGGCTAGCTCGACCGCAGGTGCCGGGCCACCTGTTGGCGCTTACGGTCCCGGGCCCGGGCAGCCAGGTCCGCCGGAGACGCCTCCGGGGCCAGTTCGGTGCGGGCCGACCGGATCACCTCGCCCGTGTTGCCGTAGTCGACCGGTGGTAGTGCCCGCAGCGCCCGCAGCACCTCGGGCGGTGCGCCCGAACGTTCGGCCTCGCTGAGGATCGCCTCCTTGCCGGCTGGAAAATCCATTGACGTGAGGTATCGCAGCACGTCGGCGTTGCTCACCATAAGATCGCGCTCCTCGCCGGTCGTCTGGTTACACCGGGGAGCTGGATACCCCCTGACGTGCGGGCCATGCTCGGCGCACCGCGATATCGCCGACGAGGTGCCCGGGGACGCCGATCGTTTGTGGTTGACCGGGCAGGGAAGGCCAAGCGTTGCCGGTGTCACGCGGAGGCTCCCGATGGGCGGAGTCGTAAGGGGGTGCGGGGTGAACTACGACACTTTCATCGATCGGGTGGAGCAGCGGGCGAAGGTCCCGTCGGAGAAGGCGGTGGACCTGACCCGGGGCACGTTGGAGACCCTGGCCGACCGGATCACCGGTGGCGAGGCGCTGGATCTCGCGGCCCAACTGCCCCAACCGTTGCAGGGGGTGCTGCGTAAGGGCGGGGAGGAGGCCGACCGGTTCGGCGTGCCGGAGTTCGTCCGGCGGGTCGCCGACCGAGCCGACCTGGATGCCAGCGCCGCACCGGATGGCATTCGTGCCGTCCTGGTGACCCTGCACGAGGGGCTTACCGGCGGTGAGTTCGACGACATCATGTCCCAGCTCCCGGCGGAGTTTGAGGACCTGTTCTCACCGACGGCCGCCGCCCATGACCTGCTCCACCGCCGATGAGGCGATGAGCGCCCGGTGATCCGGTGTTTGTCACACCGCGGGGGTGTGCTCTAGGCTGCGAGGCCGAGGGGAGTACTTCCCAACGAATCATCCCGGTCAGTACGGTTGCCAGACGGCGCCTCGGGTGGTTGCCCACCCAGGTGGGTGAAGGAGACCTCGAACATGACAGCGTGTTCGAGGAGGCTTCATGACCGGGACAGCGCACACCGCCGCGGCCGAACTCAGTTCGGTGGGCTCACCCACCCTCTGGGCGGTGACCATCGCTGGCGTGCTCGCCCTGTTGGCGCTGGACTTCGCGGTCACCCATCGTCCGCACCAGGTCTCGATTCGCGAGGCGTTGGGCTGGTCGGTCGTCTACGTCGCGTTGCCGCTCGCCTTCGGTGGATTCATCTGGTTCCGCTTCGGGTCCGGTGAAGGGCTGGACTATCTCACCGGCTATCTGGTCGAGAAGTCACTTTCGGTCGACAACCTCTTTGTCTTTATGCTGCTACTGGCGGCGTTCGCGGTGCCGCCGGAGTTGGCTCAGCGGGTGCTGCTCTTCGGCATCACCGGCGCGTTGGCGCTGCGAGCGGTATTCATCGCGCTCGGCGCCGCCGCGCTGCAGCACCTGGATTGGGCCTTCCTGCTCTTCGCGGCGGTACTGATCGTCACGGCGGTGAAGTTGCTGCGTGACGCGTTCGGTGCGCACGAGCAACAGGTGGACATCGGCTCGATGCGTTCGGTCCGGCTGCTGCGACGGGTCATGCCGATCTGCGATGAGTACCGGGGGACCGCGATGTTCACCCGGTTCGCCGGCCGTCGGGCGCTGACCCCGTTGGCCGTGGTGGTGGTGGCGGTCTTCGCCACCGATGTGGTCTTCGCCGTCGACTCGGTACCGGCCGTGTACGGCATCACCGAAGATCCCTACCTGGTCTTCGTCACCAACGCGTTCGCCCTGCTCGGTCTGCGGGCGCTCTACTTCGTCGTGCACGCGGCGCTGGCGAGGTTGGTGCACCTGAGCTTCGGTCTGGCGGCGATTCTGGCGCTGATCGGGGTCAAGTTGGCCCTGCACTGGGCACACGGGATCTGGCCGTCCGTCCCGCAGATCCCGACCCTGATCTCGTTGGCCGCGGTCATCGGCATCCTCACCGTGGTAACCGTGACCAGTCTGTGGGCCACCCGGCCGGTGCTACCCGCGCCGAATGGCACCGAGCGGACCGATCGCCGCTGAGCCGGCTCAGCGCCGGGCTCGGGAGGCGAGCCGGCCCACCAGGTCCGCCGGGGCGGGTAACTCGGCCATCCGGGCGGCACTGATCCGGGCGTTGGTCCGGATCCGCTCGTCGCCGAGCACCGTGTTGAGCACCGCGGGGTCGACGGTTTCAGGCTCGCACTGCACTCCCAGCCGGTGCTGGACCACCAGGCTCGCGTTGATGAACTGGTCCGCGCCGTGGGGCAGGACCAACTGCGGCACTCCGGCACCGAGCGCGGCCATCGTGCTACCCGAGCCACCATGATGCACGACAGCCGCGCAGGCGGCCAGCAACGAATGCAGCGGGAGCCAGCCGACCGGGCGGACGTTCGCCGGCAGTCGGCCCAGTGCCGCCAGATCCGGTTCGTCGCCGAGCGCGAGCACAAAGTCCGCGTCAACCTCGGCCGCCGCGGTAATCGTACCGACGAGGGCGCCGATCCCGGCCAACCGCGGTACGACGGTGCCCAGGGTGACCAGCACGCGGGGTCGGGTGGCGGGGCGCCACAGCCAGTCGGGTAGCACGGCCCCGGCGTGGTACGGCACATACCGCATCGACCAGCCCTCGCCGGTGCCGAGCATCAGTTCCGGCGGTGCGACGTGGAGTACCTCGAGCGCGGGCAGTTCCACCGGGACATCATGGCGGGCGAAGCCGCCCGTGAGGTAGGGCAGGAACCGGGTGGCGAAGTCGGCTTCCCGTAACAGGTTGAAACCGTGCTCCACGGCGGGGATATCCAGCATCCGCGCCACGAGCAGACCCGCTCCCTGTAACCGGGAGTGCACGACCAGGTCGGGGCGCCAGCGTCGGGCGACCGCCACGGTGCCGTCCACCATCACATCCGAGACCTGAGAGAAGGTCTCCAGGAGCAGCGGGTGGGTCCGGAAGCCGCTGCGAGCGATCTGCCGGCCACGCTCGCGCATCCGTCGCATCCGTCGCGACCGGTCCGCCGGTCCGCCGCCCGTCGCGGTGCGAAAGATCGCTGCGATATCAGCATCCGTCGCGACCTCCACCACCGGCAGGCCGGCCCGTACGGCGGCGCCGACACTGTCAGCCGCCGTTGCGACCAGTACATCGTGTCCCGCCGCGCGTAGCGCCCAGGCCAACGGAATGGTGGGGAACAGGTGACCAACGCCGGGCGAGACGCTGAAGAGCACGCGCATCGAGATGCCTCCTCAGCCCCACGGCATTCCATTCGTTGGAAGCGTGCTGCTCGGCGTTTCTACGGGGTGCCGAGGATAACATTCCCGACCACTGATCCGCAGCCATCGGCCAACGGGGTCCGGCTGGCGGATCCGGAAGCTCGCGGGTTGACCAGTTACATCGACAACTGTTATTTTTCTGACCGACTCACCGGCGAATTTCCGGCGCAGAATCGGAGCGTGTACGTGGCCGACCCCGTCGATGTTCCCTTTAGTCCCGACCTGCACCTGCGGCTGTTACTGAGCATTGACCGAGGTCACAATGTGCAACGGGCGGTCAGTGCTGCGGTCCGCCCCGGAACACGGGTGCTCGACGCGGGCACCGGGTCCGGTCTGCTCGCCTTCGTCGCGCTGGCGGCCGGCGCCGGGGAGGTGGTGGGGGTGGATCGCCACCATGTCGATCTGGCCCGAGCGATCGCCGAGCATAACGGCCTGGCCGACCGGATCACTTTCGTCGAGTCCGATCTGGCCGACCTGGAGTCGGCCGGCATCGACCTCAGCCGGAAGTTCGACCTGCTGCTCGCCTTCATCCACACGAATAATCCGCTGATAGACGAGGGTCGGTCCCGACTGGTATTCGAGTTGCGTGACCGGTTCGGCGTCGAAGATTGCCGGGTGGTGCCCGGCGCCGTTCGTTATCGGGCTATCGGCTGCGACCGTCGCGACTGGGATCTGTTCACCGAGCTCAACGATCTGCAGCAGGCATCAGGTGCGTTGCGGAGCGCGTACGGTCTCGATTTTCAGCCGGTCGTGGAGGCGGTCAAACAGCAGCTGGCTATGCGGCGGAGTCGGCCGATCGACGCGTTGAGCCAGAATTGGCGCTCGCCCACGATGATGGCCGCGATCCGGTTTCCCCGTACGGACGTTCAACTGCTGACCGAGCCGCACGAGTTCGTCACGTTCGACTACTCCGCACCGGCCTTCTCCGGGTTTCCGGCTGAGGTGGAACTACGGATCGCCGCCCCCGGGCGGCTCAGTGGCGTGATCTGGACCCAGGAACTGCTCTGGGCAGGTCAGTCGGTATGGACGACGGAGTCGTACAGCCCGCTCGACGCATCCCGGACCGTAGCCACCGGCGACCGAGTGGTGATCGAGGCGGGCGATCGGTGGCGGGCGACGAACATCCTGCGCTGCCGACCCGCAGAGGGTTTCCCCGCTCCCAGTAGGGCGACCATCAACGGAACCGGATCGGGACAACGAGATACGCGACTCTGAAGGCGTACACAGCGCAGGCGACCTTGACTAGCCCGGGTCAGCGCCGGGGCGAGGGACCGTGCGAGTGGGTGGACGTCGCCCGAGCCGGGGCAACCTGGATGTCACCGTCGGCAGCGTGGCAGGTAGCTGAGCGCAGTTCGACGCAGCATTCGCTGGTACGGGGTATCAGGACCGCGTGCACGCTGGTGGTATCCAGGCCGGTGAGCATCCCCGCGAGGAAGGCGTGGTTGATGCCGCACACCAGGTCGGGGGCTTGGGCCGCCAGCGGGTGGAACGGGCAGTTGCGCAGCCGCACGCAGGTCGGGGATTCGCGGGTGGGTTCGAAGCCGTGCCGGGCCAGTATGCCTTCGGCCAGGGTGAGGGTTCGTTCGGCGCCGAGCCTGCCGGGCCTGCGCTGTGCGCGTTCGGTAGTGCCGAGTTCTTCGCCGCGTTGGCCAGCCACCCTGATCGTGGCCTGTCGGGCGTTCTCCCCATCGCTCTCGGTGAGCACCGCCTCCATCAGGATGTTGGCCAGGACCTCGTGCCGACGCTCCGGAATGGTGACCTGGATTTCGGTGTCGGTCGGCTCGTACACCTTGGGTGTGCGCCCAACCTTGCGGGGCCCGCCGACTGCCTCGTAACGCGCCCGCAGCAGCCCCGCGTCGACCAGCTTGTCCAGGTGGAATGCGGCCAGCTTCCGGGAGATGCCGACCGAACCGGCGGCCTCGTCCCGGGTCACCGGCCGACGCGCCCGCCGGATGAAGACGTACATTCCTCGCCGCAGCACGTCGTCCAGCGCGGCGACGGCGCTGATCGCCGGATCGGTCGTCACCTGGCCACAATAACGCCCGCAAATATGTCCGCAAGTCTACAAGTGTTTGATCTACCAGGCTGTGCTTGACCAAGCCAATCAAAAAGACTAATACTTTCTGGTGAAACTGGGTGTAGATATGGAGGTCGACCACGACCAGCCAGGACGCCCGGTCCCGTCAGGAGATATTCGTCCGCATCGACGTCCCACACCGAGGCCATCCAATTCGTCCGCTGGACAAGGAGTTCATCCCATGGCACAGCAGAGGTTCGTGATCGTCGGGGCCGGCCTGGCCGGTGCCAAAGCTGCGGAAGCCCTACGCGGACAAGGTTTCGATGGGCAGGTCACGCTGATCGGTAGTGAATCACACCTCCCCTACGAGCGGCCCCCGTTGTCCAAGGACTACCTGACGGGCCGGTCCGACCGCGACAGCCTCTTCGTCCACCCAGAAGCCTGGTACGCCGAGCACGAGGTTGAGCTGGGACTCGGCATCGAGGTGAGCGGCATCGACCGGGGTAATCGCCAGGTGGAGATGGCCGATGGCGGTGTTGTCGGCTACGACAAGCTGCTGTTGGCCACTGGAGCCAGCCCGAGAACGCTGTCGATCCCCGGTGCCGACCGGCGTGGTGTGCACTACCTGCGTCGAATTGAGGACTCCGAGTCCATCAGGGAGAGCCTGGCCACCGCCACCTCGGTGGTGGTGATCGGGGCCGGCTGGATCGGGTTGGAAGTCACCGCAGCCGCCCGGCAGGCCGGTGTCGCTGTCACCGTTCTGGAGGCGGCCGAACTTCCCCTGTTGCGTGTCCTGGGCTCGGAGGTGGCCGCGGTCTTCGCCGACCTGCACCGCGATCAAGGCGTCGACCTCCGGTTCGGGGTAACCGTCAGCGAGATCACCACCGCCGGGGTGCGGCTGGCGGACGGCACGGAGATCACCGCCGACGCCGTCCTCGTCGGCGTCGGAGCGGTCCCCAACGTACAGCTGGCCCACCGTGCGGAACTCCATGTGGAGAACGGAATTGTCGTGGACGCCGGCCTGCGCACCAACGACCCAGATATCTTCGCGGCCGGCGACGTCGCCAACGCCTTCCACCCCTTGCTGCGCCGGCATATCCGGGTCGAGCACTGGGCCAACGCCCTCAACCAGCCCGCCACCGCGGCCACCAGCATGCTGGGCCGGCACGCCAGCTACGAGGAGTTGCCCTACTTCTATACGGACCAGTACGACCTCGGCATGGAGTACCTCGGCTACGTCGAACCCGAGGGCTATGACGGGGTGGTCTTCCGGGGCGATATCACCACCCGCGAGTTCATCGCCTTCTGGCTGAAGAACAACAAGGTCCTGGCCGGCATGAGCGTCAACATCTGGGGCGTCGGTGACCCGATCAAGGAGTTGATCTGCTCCGGTCGGCCCGTCGATCCGCAGGCATTGGCCGACTCCGACCACCCCCTCAGCACACTCATCGAATCATGACTCCCAGCCGATGTAGTCCTGAAGAAACGCGGCAGCGTACGGTGTTGAGGCGAGGAGGCGTTCCAGCCGGGCCATCTGAACCCGGTGCAGGAACGGTGCGGTGGCGGTCCCGAGGCCGGGCGTGTTCACCAGGTCCATCATCCAGTGGACGAATTCCTGGATCCGCCAGATCTGGGGCAGCCGGGTGTCGGAGTAGGTGTCGAGCCGTCGTCGGTTGCCCCCGGAGAACCGCTCGATCAGACCCAGCGCGAGTTCCTCGGCGTCCGCCAGCGCGATGTTGAGCCCCTTGCCGCCGACCGGTGGCACCACGTGCGCGGCGTCGCCGGCCAGAAAAAGCGAGCCGAATTGCATGGGTGCGCAAACCAGGCTGCGCATCCGGACCATGCCGGTGGCGAGGATCGGACCTTCGTGTAATGTCCACGGCTCGTCCAGGGCGAGCCGCAGCCGTACCTCTTTCCAGATCCGCTCGTCCGGCCAGTCCGTTGTGCTGTCCTGACGCGGACACTGCAGGTAGAAGCGGCTGATCTCCGGCGTACGCCGGACATGGACGCAGGAGCCCGACTCATGGATGGCGTTGATCACGCAGTTGCTCGACGGCGGGGCCTGCGCGAGCACCGCCAGCCAAGCGTAGTCGTACCGGTGCTCGTAGCAGGCGAGCGTTTCCGCCGGGATGGTGCGCCGGCCGACGCCGTACTCGCCGTCGCAGGCGACCACGACCTCGCAGTCGAGCGTGGCTGGACCGGCGCCGGGGGTGGCGCCGAGCAGGATCCGCGGCCGGACACCGGTGACGTCGGTGATGGCCTGTGCCGGAGTCTCGAACCGCAGGTCGCCACCGGCGGCGAGAAAGACCTCGATCAGATCCCGGACCAGGAACTGCTGCGAGTAGATGTAGTGGGTGCGGCCCGCGGAGAGCGGGTCGTACTGGATCGGGTAGCGGCGGCCGGCCATCCGGAACTCGATCCGGTCCTCAACCGCGCCGGCGGCGAGCAGACCGTCGGCGAGGCCGTGCCGGCGGAGCAGTTCGACCACCCGGTGCTCAATGGTGCCGCCGCGGGCGCGTTGCTCGACATAGGCGCGGTCGCGTCGCTCGACGACGACGCAGTCGACACCCGCGCGTTGCAGGATGGTGGCCACCAGCATGCCTGCCGGGCCGGCGCCGATGATGCCGACCCGGGTACGGCCGGTCAACTCGCATCCCGGTTGCCGCTGAGGGCGAACAGGCGGGAGCGCATGATCTGACGCAGTGCGTCGACGCCCGGACTGGGTGGTCCGGCCGTACGAAGCCGCGGCCATCCGCAGGCTGGGTAGCACGGCACCGTTGAACCGGGCACAGATGAGCGCGTGTGCCTCGTACGCCATGGCCGTCGCGTCAACGAAGTCCTCGAACACGTCGTTGTCCGGTTCGGCGGACCGGTGTCCGACTGCCGAGCGCAGTGGTCCGAACAGGCTGACCAGGAAGGTGTGATCACGGGTCTGTAGCCCACTGAATCCGGCCTGTACGGCGGGTGGAGCCATTGCCGGACGGATCCGGGCCTGGTAGTCGACGGGGCCGAAGTCGGCGGCGAACTTGATTGCCGCCGCCGAACTGCGCATGAAGGCGGCGGCCAGCCGCATCGCCGTGGCAGCTTCCACCGCGTCACCACGGTCGGTCGCCAGGCGGAAGCCGTTGAGCCCGACGATGGTGCCCTGCATAAGCGCGAATAGCAGTTGGTGTCCGATCAGCCAACGCTGTTCGGGATCGTAGTCTCCATGGGTCTGTCGCGGTGCCAGGGGTACCAGTACCGGCACGTCCTGCGCGGCCAGGTCGTTACCGGTGGCGTATCGCAGGATGGCGTGTAGACCGGCGAATATTTGCAGCCATTCGTTGCCGTCGAGAATGTCCACACCCATTCTCAGGCCATTCTCATACACTGATGCATGAATCGACGCCAGCCCTTGCAGGAATGTCTCGGCCGGCTTATCGCTGGACCTGCGCACCTGGAAGTACCGGTCGTGCTCGGCGTGGTCCTCGTCGCCCCGTGCGCGGGTGTACGGTAAGCGGTCGACCGGTTCGACGGCCACCTCTGCTACCTCGAAGTCTGTGCTGAAGTGGCGGAGCAGGCCCAGCACGGTGCCGGTGTCCGGTAGCGTCCGGACCGCCTCGGTGATCTCGAACCGTGTTCCCGGGAGAAGCGCGGGATACGGTAGGCACAAGAAGTTTTTACGCATAGCTGACCGCCCTTCCGGGGCCAGTCGGGCAGTGGTTCGCCCGGCAGGGATTGCGCTGCTTGATCAATGCGAACTATTGGTCAGTGTGCCGTCAGTCGACTCCAACGATTCTTAACAGGAGTTGATGGAAACGGCCACCCCGCTGCTTTGCGGATCGCCGCACTGCGGCCTTGTGTAAGTCTCACCGAGCCGATGACATATGTCAATCCCTCGGCGTCGTCGACCCGTTGGGTCGCGCCATCGTCGGCGAGATTCGGGGGACGAGTGGGGATTGCCGGCGGCGTCTCGAATCAGCCTGGCTGATTGAGGTTCCCAAGCGATTCCGGGAGTACCCGACCGCGGACTAACTGGACGGCCGCCGGTCGTAGCTCGCCCTGTTGCGGAGGTTTGCCCCGCTGGTGTCCGGGAACGGCACCGATATGACGAAACCACGTATCGTGATCGTAGGCGCCGGCTTTGCCGGTTACCACGCGGCGAAGAGTCTGTGCCGGCTCGCCCACGGCCGGGCGGAGATCACGCTACTGAACCCGACCGACTATTTCCTCTACCTCCCCCTGCTCCCCGAGGTCGCGGCCGGGATCCTGGAGCCGACCCGGGTCTCGGTTTCACTCGCCGGCACCCTCGACGGGGTACGGGTCGTCATCGGTGAGGCCGACCGGGTCGACCTGGCCGGCCGTCGGGTCAGTTACCTCGAGCCTGAGGGCGGAAACGCCGAGCTGGGTTATGACCGACTCATCCTCGCCGTCGGCAGCGTCAACAAGCTGCTGCCCGTACCGGGGCTCACCGAGCACGCGCACGGGTTCCGGAGTCTGCCCGAGGCGCTGTACCTGCGCGACCACGTGGTGCGGCAGGTCGAACTCGCCGAGGCCACCGAGGATCGGGCTGAGTGCGCGGCGCGGACCACCTTCGTGGTGGTCGGTGCCGGCTACACCGGCACCGAGGTGGCGGCCCACGGGCAGCTCTACACCGACGCCCTGGCTGCCCAACATCCCCGTCTGGCGGCCCGACCGAGATGGTTGCTGCTCGATATAGCCGACCGGGTGCTACCCGAACTTGATCCGCGAATGTCGCAGACCGCGCGTGAGGTGCTCGACTCTCGCGGGGTTGACGTCCGAATGGGCACCTCGGTCACCGAGGCCACCTCCGACGGGGTACGCCTCAGTGACGGCGACTACGTGCCGACCCGCTCGCTGGTCTGGTGCGTCGGGGTCCGCCCCGATCCGTTCGTCTCCCAACTTGGGCTTGGCCACCGAGCGGGGGCGGCTGGTGGTTGACGAGTTCCTCGGTGTGCCCGGATATCCCGAGGTCTACGCCTGCGGCGACGCCGCCGCGGTGCCGGACCTGACCCGTCCCGGCCAGCTGACCCCGATGACCGCCCAGCACGCCCAGCGGCAGGGCAAACTGGTCGCGCAGAATGTCGCCGCGTCGTACGGGCACGGCCATCGTCGACCGTACCGGCATCACGATCTGGGTTTCGTGGTTGACCTCGGCGGCACCGATGCCGCGGCGAACCCGTTGCAACTTCCGATGTCCGGACTGCCAGCCAAGACGGTAACCCGGGGCTATCACCTGTTCGCACTGCCCGGTAACCGGGCCCGGGTCGGCGCGGACTGGCTGCTCGATGCCACGATGTCCCGCCAAGGGGTCCGGCTGGGTCTGGTGCCGGCAGAGGCCGTACCGTTGGAGACCTCGTCCCCGGAGGTGCCGGCCCGCGTTCGCTGATCAGTCGGTAACGCGTGTCCCGACCGGTCGCAACCGTGGGCCGGTCAGGACAATCGCAATGCGGCACAATGAATGACCTGGTCAGGAGGAGGCCATCCCCGCGCCGGCCTCGTCGATCGCGTCATCGATCTGGTGGGCCAGCGCCACGTCGAGCGGGGTGACCGCGTCCAGTGACCTGGTGCGTACCACGAGCACCGCTGTGCCCGGCGCGGGTCGGCCGATCCGTGGGCCCCGGCCGGTTTCCGGACGCAGTCGGGCGAGCCGGCCGAGTACCCGGTCCAGGTTTTCCGGCGGGCAGGTCGAGGGTGCGGCAGAGCGCCCGCCGGTCCCCCGACCAGTACGGCAGGTCCGCGAGCGCGCCGCGCAGCTCGTCGTCGGTCAACGCAGCGGTGCGACCGGTAGCCGGATCGACCACCCCACCGCCGGTCGGCGGTGCGCCCAACAGCTCGCGCAGTTCCCCGGGCAGGTTCAACGAGTCGACCAGCGCCGGATCCTGCTCGGCGAGCGCGCTGAGGGTGGCCTGCACCTGGTAGCGGGCCTGCTCGGGAGTGCGCCGGCTGATCCGGGCAACCTCGTTCAGAAAGCCGGCGAGATCGCGGTGCCGTTCGGTTATGGTCATCGCGTCCTGATCGTGTAGCTGGCTCGGTACCGCATCGAGGAAGCGCTCCCGGGCCGTGTCATCCAGGGCGATGGCAAGCGCGGCCACGGTTGCCTCGGCGGCGACCCGGGCCTGATCGAACTCCATCCCCGCCCGACGTCCGATGTTGGAGATCAACTCCCGATAGGTGATGCCGAGGCCAACCCCGCTGGCGTCCGTCGCGTCCGGGGTCGGCCAGGTTCGGGTGATGGTGGCCGGTCGGCCACCTGGCTGACCGCCTCTGATCGCGGCCGGTTTGTGTACGCCGGCCGAGGGCGGCCCCTTGCGCTCCTTGTCGTCCAGGTGTTCGAACTGCTTGCCCGAGCCCAGCGTTGCCCCGGCTTGGCTTGGCTGTTGGCCGCGTTCACGGGCCTGCCGAGCCAGCGTACGGCGGCGCTGGTTGTCACCCTCCATCTGCTTCCCGCTCATGGCAAACGCCTTCCCGACGGCTAGACCGCGAAACACCCGGCAGCCGGCGCGTGCAGCTGTCGGCGTCCCCCCGCTGGGGCCTCCGGCCGGACCATCCACCGTTCCTTCCCTGGGGACCGGGCGGTCGGCTGGATGGTGAGTATTTTTTCCGAACCGCCCCGATCTCACCCCGGCCTGACGATGATTTGAGCTGGGGAATGAGACACGCTGCCTGGGGGGCAAAGCATGGAGTTTTCCGTCGTCGAAGTCGGTTATGACCGTGATCAGGTCAACTCGTGCCTGACGGATCTGCGCGAGCGGTTCGTTCGGTTGGCCGGGTGGGCGGACGCCGTCATCGGCACCAGTGAGGAGTTGGCCCCGGTACGGAAGGAAATCGCCCGGTTGCGGGAGCTGTTGAGTGTCACGTCGACGGGGGCCGCCGCCACCGACCGGAGGCGGGCCGAGGAGGAGGCGGCTGAGATCCTCGCGCGGGCCCGCCGGGAACTGGCCGCGGCCAAGGAAGAGGCACGCCAGGTACGCGATCGGGTCTACGCCGAAGCTCTGCAGGCGCGGCGGGACTTCGAAGCCGCGCTTTACGCGCGCCGACTGCGCGAGGAACAGGTGGACCGGATTCTCAATGAGGCGGCCATGGTCTGCGCACCGGTCGATGACTCGACCTCCAGCGCGGTACCCGGCTCCCGGATGACAGCGGAGGCGGCGGCGATTGACGGCGGCCAACCGGGCCGGAGCGCTGCGCCGGTCCAGTGACCGCCGGGACGCCGGGCGGAGCGCTCGGTACGACGGCACGCTGGTGTCATTCACCGATCGACCCCGGGTGGCTCGGGTACGATCCTGATGGTGGTTGATGGCCAGACCGAGGCGCCGGATGGCGGGGCGGGACAACCCGAACGGACCCATCGAGGAATTCTGGTTATCCTGTTCGCGGTTATCCTCGCCTCGGTCATCGCCGGCCACCGGCTGATCCCCAACATCCGCGGTCTGGGCAGCCTGGTCGACAGTGGCAGCCCGTTCCTCGGTCTCGGCGTCCCCTGCTCGCGGCTTGCCGCGCTGCTGCGCCGGTCCCGCCTCGCGCTCTCGCGGTACTGCTGCCGGCACTGGCCTGGGCCGTCCTGTTCGGCGCGGCCTGGCTGCCGGCCGCGGATGGCGGGCCGGCGCGGTTACGGGTGGCCAGCCAGAACCTGAGGGCCGGCAACCACGATCCGGCCGCCACGGTGGACGCGCTCGTCGGGACCGGCCCGGACCTCATCGGCCTGCAGGAGGTGCCGATGGCGACCTGCGGGTGACGCGGGCGCAGCTCAGGCCGGCTACCCGCACCGGAGCGGCGTGTCCACGGTGGCGCTGTGGAGTCGGTGGCCGATCCGGGAGGCACCACGGCGTGGACACCGGGCTGGGTTGGACCGGGCGCTGCGTGCCGTAGTGGCCACCCCGCAGGGCGACCTGACCGTGTACGTCGTCCACCTGGGCTCCGCCCGAGCCGGTAACACGCCGGCACCCGGGACCAGACGTCGGGCGTTGGCCGGCCGTGCCGCGCAAGGACCCCGCCGAGCGACTGATGGTGCTCGGCGACCTGAACACCGCCACTACCGACCGGGTAATCGACCCTTGACCGGCTGCTCCGCGACGCGCAGGCCGATGCCGGCCAGGGACTTGGCTTCACCTGGCCGACCGGAGGTGCCGGTCACCCGGCCGGACCATGTGCTCTACCGGGGCCTCACGGCGGCCTCGGCCGGAGTGGTCCGTACACCGGCCAGCGACCACCGGGCGGTGACCGCCGGCTTCCGATGGTGAGCTGCGGCCGGTCGTGCCGGCCGTGTCTCGGCCGGCGCTCGGCCGGAGCCGGTGGCGGCCGGGTCGCCGGCTGGAGAACGGCCAGAGCCGATCGGCGTACGCGACCAGGTCGGCAACTGTTCCCGGGTGAGACCCGGCCGAGGCGATCCGCGCGTTCACGTCGGCGCGGTAGCGGCCGTCGTCGTCGCGGCCCAGCCGGGCCTGGGCGCTCACCTGCACGGTGTGCGCCTCGTTCGTGATCTCGCCGGCCGCCTCCACCGCCGCGTGGTGCAGGCAGGACGCGAAGGCCGCGGCCAGGAGTTGCTCCGGCGTCAACCCGTTGCAGTGCGCCGCGAGCGGTGACGCCAGGGTGGTGGACAGCCTGCCGTCATCGTGTACGTAACCGGCCGCCTTAGCGGTCGCCGTGGCCTCGTCCATCCAGGAACCCGGATCCGGCATCGCGTACCTCCCGGTCGCTCACCGGCGGCGTACCCGGCCGTTCTGTGGTAAAACCCGGCCGGCTGCGCTGAGCTGGCATTTCTGATCATGTTTGGTCGCGTAGCCAATCGGCGAAGGCAGCCAGGGCGGCCGGTGTGTCGAGGCGGCCCAGCCCGACCCGGAACCGGTCAGTGGGCACCGGAGTCAACTCTGAGCGGTAGATGCTGGCCGGCAGCAACAGCACGCCGGCCTCGCTGACCAGCCGTCGGCAGAACGTCTCAACATCCCCGGGCCCCCGGTAGCGCGGGAAGCAGACACAACCACCGTCCGGTGGCCTGAACTCGAACCAGTCGGCGAACTCGGCGGCGAACGCCTCGAAGCGGGCGACGTTGTCAGCGACGATCCGCCGGTTACGGGCCAGCAGGACCTCTCGCGCCTTGACCGCGATCCGGGCCAGGATCTCACTCGGCCCGGCGTTGCAGATCGAGGTGTAGTGCTTGGCCCGTTCCAGCCGGGCGAGCAGCTCCCGGTCCCGACAGGCGATCCAGCCGACCCGCAGGCCGGGGAGCCCGTACGCCTTTGAGACAACGTTGAGCGACAGCGCCCGCTTGGACAGGTCGGCGGCCTGGGGGAGGACGCGTCCGGGATCCCGCTCGATACCCCGGTAGACCTCGTCGCTGAACAGGTGGATGCCGCGTTCGTCGCAGAGCGCCGCCAGTTCGCGCAACTTCGTCTCGCTGATCAGCTTGCCGGTCGGGTTGTTCGGGAAGTTCACGGACACCACCCGGGTGTTCGGGCGCAGCGCCGCCCGTACCGCCGCCAGATCCAGCGACCAGTCTCGATCCGGGTCGAGGGCGACGCCGGTGACCGCGCAGAGGGCCAGCGGGACAGTCTCGGCCGCCTGGTAGTTGGGGGTCACCACCACGGCATGGTCGGCCGGACCGAGTAGGACCCGCATCGCGAGATAGAGGCCCTCCTCGGCGCCGGCGAAGCAGAGCACGTCCGCCGGATCCACCCGATGGTAGGTCGCCGCGATCGCGGCCCGCAGCGCCGGATCGCCGTACGTCTGGGTGTAGCCCAGCCGAAGTTCGTCCCAGGCCCGCCGGTCGGTGTCGTCGGCGAGCGCGAGCAGGTCGCTCATCGGCACCGTTTCCGCGTCGGAAGCGGTCAGGCGGTGCCGGGCGGCGAACTCCCAGCGGGAGAAGTACGTCTCGAGTCGGAACTCGGGCAGCATGGTCACCAGGGCCGGTCCTCTTTGTGGTTAGTTCCGCATGGACGGATCATGACGCACGCTGGGACCGTATGCCTGATCCAGTTGCCTGTCCAGGTCCGGCGCGCGTTCCCACCCCGACGGCCACCAGATGGCATGCTGAGACTCATGTATCGGGAGTGGGCGTCCCGGTTGCCCGGTGCCACCGTCTGGATCGGGGCGCGGGCCCCCGGTGACCCGCCGACCCGGATCCTGCCGGACGGCTGCATGGATCTGATCTGGTCGGCCGGAGGTGGTCTGTTGGTGGCCGGCGCGGACACCACCGCCGCACTGGCGGTCGGGCCGGCCGGTGAGCGCTACGTGGGGCTTCGGCTCCCACCTGGTGCCGGACCGGCGGCGTTCGGTGTGCGGCGTACGAGCTCCGGGACCGGCGCGTTGCGCTGGCCGAGCTCTGGCCGGGTCCAGTGGTCCGGGAACTGGCGGAGCGGATCGCGAGTGCCGGACACCCCGGCCCGGTCCTGGAGGGAATCGTGGCCGACCGGTTCCAGGCCGGAGGTGGCCCTGATCCGCTCGCTGCGGCGCTGGTCGACCACCTCGGCGTGGGCCACGATGTCGCCGCGACCGCCGCCGCGCTCGGATTCGGCCCCCGTCGGTTGCACCGGCGCTGCCAGGTGCTGTTCGGCTATGGTCCCAAGACACTCGCCCGCATCCTGCGGATGCGCCGGGCGCTGTCGCTGGTCGCGGCCGGGCTGCCCGCTGTCGAGGTGGCCGTCCGGGCCGGCTATGCCGACCAGGCCCATCTGTCCCGAGAGGTGAAGAGCCTGGCTGGCGTGCCACTCGGGGTGCTCAGGGGATAGCCGCGAAAAGATCGACCGAGTTGCCGTCCGGATCGTGCACCACCGCGTAGCGCTGACCCCAGAACGCGTCCCACGGCTTGAGGTGTCCGGCGTACCCGGCCTCGGTCAGCGCCGCGTAGACCGCGTCAACCTCGGCCGGGTCCGTCGCAGGCGAAGGCGAGGGCGATGCGCGCCGAGCCGGTCGCTGGAGTCCAGCCGGAGTCGAACGTCCGTACCGTTTCGATGGTGTCCCAGGCCAGTCGCATCCCGCCGGGCAGGGTCACCTCCACATGCGGCTCGGTGTCGGCGTCGGCGGGGATGTCCAGGCCGAGCCGGCGGTAGAAGGCGAGTGATCGGGGCAGGTCAGCGACGACCAGCCCGATCAGGTTCAGTTTCGGCGTCATGACGCCAGGTTAGGTGGTGGGACCTGACCGGGTCTTGACGAAATCGGACACCCGGAGCGCGCGTGCCGCTGCGATCCGGCGATCACGGGCGTACGGTGTAGTTAACGGTGGGCATGGATGTGCGCTACCTGGAGTGAAGTTTCCGAGGTTGGGGGATCCGGACCGATCGTTGCGGTACGGGCGTCGCCGCGGCCAGCGCGGCGTCACGTGCTTTTTCGGGTACGCGACAGAGAGGAGGTAGCCGGAGATGAATCTGGCCTACCTGGACGCGGGATCGGGCAGTCTCATCGTGCAGGCCGTGGTTGGCGGGGTGGCCGGGCTGGCGGTGGCCGCGAAGCTCTACTGGCGCAGGCTGGTCAGCCGCCTCCGTAGGCAGCCCGCCGACCAGGATTGAGAGTGGTCCGCCCTCGATGTGTTCAGCACACCGCGTTGCCGCTGACCCTGATCTCCGAGCCGAACCGGGGTCTTTCCGCGACCCGACGAACCGGGTCTTCTACGTCGGCCCGGAGGTGTTGCGTGGGCTCGGGCCGCAGGCGGCCGAGGATTGGCGCGCGCTCGCCGCGAGCGACTTCTTCCCGTTGCTGGTCGACTCCGGCAAGGTCTGTGGTACGGACGTCGCCGATCCGGCGATGTTGCCCTCGATCGGTGCCGAACAGTGGACCACCGTGTTGCGGCACGAGCGCATCCCGTTCGTCTCGTACCCGTACGAGTGGAGTTTCCAGATGCTGCGCGACGCCGCGCTGCTGCACTTGGAGATTCTCCGGGTCGCGCTGACCGCTGGGTTCACCACCAAGGACGGCTCGGCCTACAACCTGCAGTGGCGGGGGGTCGACCCGGTGTTCATCGATATCGGGTCGTTCGAACCGACCCGCGATGGTGAGCCGTGGGCCGGTTACCGGCAGTTCTGCCAGACCCTGCTCTATCCACTGATGCTGCAGGCGCACCTCGGCCTGGATTTCCAGCCCTGGCTGCGATCCAGGATCGACGGCATCGAATCCGGCCAACTACGCGGGCTCTTCGGGGGCGCCCGCCGGTTCCGGGCCGGAGTGCTTAAGCATGTCCATCTGCATGACGCTATGCAGGCCCGGTACGCCAACGCCAGCACCGGTGCGGTACGCCAGCAGTTGCGTGACGCCGGGTTCTCCCGGGAACTCGTGCTGGCCACCGTCCGCGCGGTGGAGAAGCTGGTCCGCCGACTCGACTGGCAGCCACCGGAGAGCCACTGGACGGCGTACCGCCAGACCTGCACCTACTCCGCCGACGACCGGACCGGCAAGGAACGGTTCGTCGACGCGGCACTGGCCGAGGCGGGCCGACCGGGCCTGGTGCTTGACCTCGGCGCCAATGATGGCACCTACTCGCGACTGGCCGCCCGGCACGCCGACTACGTGGTCGCGGTGGAAAGCGATCCAGCGGTGGTCGACCAGTTCTACCGCCAACTGCACGTCGAGGGTGAGAGTCGGATCCTGCCCCTGGTGATGGACCTGGCCGACCCGTCCTGCGGGGGTGGCTGGCGGGGCGTCGAGCGGAGCTCCTTCAGCGCTCGGGCTGATGCCGACGCGGTACTCGCCCTGGCCGTCGTCCACCATCTGGCCATCGGCCGCAATGTGCCGCTGGCCGAGGTGCTCGACCTGCTGGTCGGCTTCCTGGCCACCGCCGGGTCGCGGGGCCGGCTGGTGGTCGAGTTCGTGCATCCCGAGGATCCGATGGCACGGCGGCTGCTGGCCAACAAGCCGGCCGGGTGCTTTCCCGACTACCACCGCGATGAGTTCGAGCGCTTACTCGCTCAACGGTGCGTGATCGTGCGCCGGGAAGAGCTGGCTTCCGGCACCCGGACCCTGTACGTCGGGATCCCGCATGGCTGATCCGTCCACCGGGTCGGGCGCCACCGCGGCCCCGCCGGGTGGGCGGACCGATCCGACGGCCCACCGCGCCGAGTTGCGGTCGGCGTTGGAGATCGTGGCGCTCTGCGGTCTGGTGATTACCCAGCCCTTGCTCGATGTCACCGGGAAGAGCCCGGACTTTTTCCTGTTCCACGGAGCCGGTCCGGCGGACATCGTGCTCCTGATGGCGGTGTACACCCTGCTGCCCCCGGCGTTGCTCTGGGGCGTCGGTGCGCTGGTCGGGCTCGCCGGCCGGGCGGTGCGTCGAATGGCCCATCTGGTCACGCTGGGGGTGCTCTGCGCCGCGTTGGCGGTTCAGGTCGGCAAGCACCTGTTCCCGGTACGCGGTCTCCCGCTGGTCGTGGTCGCGCTGACCGTCGGGGTGGCCAGCGGGTACGCATACCGGCGTTGGTCGGCGCCGGGGCAACTGCTTCGGGTTGCCGCCGTCGGGCCGCTGGTTTTTATCCTGCTCTTCGCCTTCGTCTCGCCGGCCTCGGCGGTGCTGCTCCCCGCTCGTTGGGCCGGCTCGGCCCAGGCCGCCCGGGCCGATCGCGCGGTCCACCCGAAGCGGCTGCACCCACCCGTGGTGATGCTGGTGCTCGACGAGTTTCCGTTGGTCTCGCTGCTCGGTCCCGACGGAATGATCGACGAACGACGGTTTCCGAACTTCGCCCGGTTGGCTGGGCAGTCGACCTGGTACCGCAACGCCACCGGGGTGAGCGGGTGGACACCGTACGCGCTGCCCGCGATGTTGACCGGTCGCTACCCGGCACGGGAGCTGGCGCCGCACTACGCGCAGTACCCGGACAACCTGTTCACCCTGCTCGGCGAGGCGTACGACGTCCGGGCGCAGGAGAGCATCAGCCAGCTCTGCCCACCCAGCCGGTGCCTGGGGCACGACGTCGCGCTCCGGGGCGGATTACCGGTGCTGTTGCGGGAGAGCGCGTTGCTGCTGGAGCAGATCGTCTCACCGAGTGCGGCCGGCTGGCGGGACCCGGAGTCGTCGTACCGGGAGATCACCCGGTCGGAGGCCGGGCTCGATGACAGTGATCCGGTGCCGACGGATCCGACGTTCCGGTGGAGCACGTTGGATGAGAACCAGCCGGCCCGGTTCAGTGAATTCCTCGCCGGGCTGCGGCCGGTCGATCGGCCCACCCTGCACTTCCTGCATCTGCTGCTGCCGCACTCGCCCTGGAACTATCTGCCGTCCGGAGTCCGCTACGAGTCCCCGCCGGGCATGGTCAACGACGGTGACGGCTGGGTCGAGTTGGCCCACGAGCGGCATATGTACCAGGTCGAATACACCGACCAGTTGATCGGTGAGACGCTGCACCGGCTGGAATCCTCGGGGCTCTACGACGACGCTCTGGTGGTGTTGACCGCCGACCACGGTGTCAGCTTCACGCCGGGCGCGCAGGGCCGGGGACTGGACGCGCTTCGCTGGGCGCCCGGTGAGCTGCTCTGGGTGCCGATGTTCATCAAGGAGCCGGGTCAGCGTACCGGCCTGATCGATGACCGCAACTGGGAGCACGTCGACCTGCTGCCGACCATCGCCGACCTGGCCGGACTACGGGTCCCCTGGCGCACCGACGGTGCCTCGGTGCTGCCTACCATCCGGACCGACGGCAACAAGCGGTACTACGACCAACCAGGTAGACCCCTCACCGTGCCCGGCCCGGCGACCTTCGCCGCACTGTTGAGTGGCGCGGCGCAGCCCGCGCTCCCCGCACCTCCGCTGCCGGAACTGGTCGGCCGACCCACCACTGATCTGTCGATCTCGGGCACCGGTGGGTCGGCTACGGTGGCGAATCTGGCCGACTTCCGGACGGTGGATCCGGCCAGTGGCCGGCTGCCCGCCCTGGTGTACGGCACCGTGCCGGACGCCGTGCCCGCCGGAACCCGCCTCGCGGTCGCGGTCAACGGCCGGGTCGGAGCGGTGACCCGGGTGGTCGACCCGGACCTGGCTGACCGTCGGTTCGCCGCGCTGTTGCCGGACGGGTCGCTCTTCAGCCCCGGGGCGAACCGGCTGGAGTTGTTCCAGGTGGCTGAGGACGGCGTAACAATGCGCAGACTGCGCATCTGACCCGTTCGAAGCACCTTAACGGCGATTCGGCAAGCCGTGAGCAGGGGTGATCCATCCCTCACCCCGTGACCACCCCGGGCACCCTGGTACGCCACATGGCTACCGTGAAAGCGAGGACAATTCGACGATTCTTGCCGGCCGAAGCGAGGGACCACATGACGGATGTCAAGCTCGACCACCCCAATGGGCAGCTGTCGATGTCGGTGCAGCCCGCTGTCGAGGGCCCGTCTGGTATCGGGATCGGCAAGGTGCTGAAGGAGACCGGGTACGTCACCTACGATCCCGGATTTGTCAATACCGCTGCCTGCTCCTCCGCGATCACCTACATTGACGGTGATGCCGGGATCCTGCGGTACCGAGGCTATCCGATCGAGCAGTTGGCCGAGCGTTCCTCCTTCCTGGAGGTCTCCTACCTGCTCTTCTACGGTGAGCTGCCGACCACGCAGCAGCTCACCGAGTTCAGTGAGTTGATCCGCCGGCACTCCCTGCTGCACGAGGAGATGCGCCGGTTCTTCGACGGCTTCCCGCGCGACGCGCACCCGATGGCGGTGCTCTCCTCCGCGGTGAGCGCGATCTCCACCTTCTACCAGGACAGCCTGGACCCGTTCGACCCGAAGCACGTGGAGATCTCCACGATCCGGTTGATGGCCAAGGTGCCGACGATCGCTTCGTACGCGTACAAGAAGTCGATCGGGCAGGCAATGCTCTACCCGGACAACTCGCTCGACTATGTGGAGAACTTTCTCCGGCTGACCTTCGGGGTGCCGGCGGAGCCGTACGATGTCGATCCGGTGGTGGCCCGGGTGCTGGACATGCTCTTCGTGCTGCACGCCGACCACGAGCAGAACTGTTCCACCTCGACGGTCCGGCTGGTCGGCTCCAGCCAGGCCAATCTCTTCGCCTCGGTGTCGGCTGGGGTGAACGCGCTGTTCGGGCCGTTGCATGGTGGCGCCAACCAGGCGGTGCTGGAGATGCTTCAGCGGATCCAGGCCGATGGTGGTGACGTCCAGGCGTTCGTCCGCAAGGTCAAGGCCAAGGAGCAGGGCGTCAAGCTGATGGGCTTCGGCCACCGGGTATACAAGAACTACGACCCGCGGGCGGCGATCGTGAAGAAGGCCGCGCAGGACGTGCTTGACCGGATGGCCAAGCCGCGACCCGCTGCTGGACCTCGCGCTGCAACTGGAGGAGATCGCGCTCGCCGATGACTTCTTCGTCTCCCGCAAGCTCTACCCGAACGTCGATTTCTACACCGGCCTGATCTACAAGGCGATGGGCTTCCCGACGAAGATGTTCACCGTGCTCTTCGCCCTGGGCCGGCTGCCGGGCTGGATCGCCCAGTGGCGGGAGATGATGGCCGATCCGGAGACCAAGATCGGCCGTCCCCGGCAGGTGTACACGGGCGCCCCTGAACGCTCCTACCTGCCCCTTGAGCAGCGCTGATCCGCGCTGACCCCGATATCGGCAAATTCACGGAATGAGTGGTCATTTGCTCCTCTAATAGCCACTCATTCCGTGAATTTGCGCTGAACGTGCGCCGTGGGTGGGTGGGTTAAGGGCGGGTGGTCAGCCGCGGCTGACCACGAAGGTCACGATGACCCCGATCAGCAGTAGGCCGAGGGTGGCCTGCAGGAGCAGTGTCGGGCCGAGGTGTGACCAGAGGTTCGGCGGGCGGGGTGTGAGCAGCTGACCGGTGGTGATGTTGACGATCCGTTCGACCCGCGGTGCGAGATCGGCGTCCTTCTGCGGTCGAATCGTGACCTGGATGTGATCGGCCGGTTCGAGTGCGCTCTGTGGCAGGTGGCCGTGGATCTCCATCTCACATAGCACGCCTTTTTCGTCCCGGATCCGCAGTGGGGTGACGAGAAATTCCGGCCCCTTGCGTAGCTCCTTCCAGCGCCGGCGGGCCCCGCTGCCCGCGCCAGCGCGTAGCACCGACGCGAGCAACAGGAAGATCACCCTGGCCACGCTCGCGGTGGTGAGTACGGCGACCAGGATCGGCTGACCGATCTTGATTTCACGCGGATAACCCGCCAACAGTCGGACGACCCGGCCGGTGACGATCGGGCCGGAGCGATGGGCGACCCGTTCGGGGAAGAGTTCACGATCCATTGGTTCACCACCGAGTGTTTTCCGCTGTGCACGGATTGTATAGACCAGCCCCGATGATGCGGAGTGAATGAATCGGTTCATCGCGGCGGGTGGGTGAACACTCCGAGGTGACAAGTCGGCCACCGTGGGTATGCCGGGGTGGATATGGAGAGAGGACGATCTCATGGAGCTGTCCTTCCTGCGCCCGCTCTACGCCCAGCCCGGGCCGTGGGCCTCGGTCTATCTGGATGCCTCTCGGGACACCGAGAACGCCCACCTGGCAGTGGACCTACGCTGGCGGGCCCTGCGGGAACGCCTCGCCGAGCAAGGGGCGGAGCCACGGACCGTCGCGGCGCTCGACGGTGTGGTCCGCGGGCACGATCCGATGCCCGGTGACTATGGCCTGGCCGCGTTCGCGACCGAGGGCCGGGTGGTGCTGACCGAGTACCTGTCCGCCCCGCCGTTGACCGATCTGGCTACGTACGGCCCGATCGCGCACGCCATGCCGCTGGTGGCCCAGCGGCGTGAGCAGATTCCCTGGGTGCGGGTGCTGGCCAGCCGCACGGGCGCGGATGTCGAGGGGGTGAGCGCGGGCGGAGTGCCCCGGCACGCCCACGTGAAGGGTGGCAACCAATTTCCGATTCGTCGGGTCAAGCCCGGGGCCTGGTCACAATCCAACTTCCAGCGCGAAGCCCTGGTGGCCTGGAAGCGCAACGCCGGAGATGCCGCAGCGGCCACCGCTGATCTGGCCGATCGGGTCGGTGCGGAGGTGGTGGTGGTAGCCGGTGACGTGCACGCCCGATCGATGCTCGCGGCCCAACTGCCAGAGAAATGGCAGGACCGGGTGGTGCAGACCGATGCCGGTTCGCGGGCCGCTGGAGCCAAGCCCGAGGCGCTCGACGATGTGACCGTGCAGGCCATTGCCGAGGTCGCCGCCCAGCACACCGATGGCACCCTTGACCGGTTCGGCATGCAGGAGCAGGTCGGTGAGGGACTTGACGCGGTGGTGGTGGCGCTGCAACGCGGCCAGGTCGACACCATGTTGATAGTGGACGATCCATCGTCGACCGAACGGCTCTGGGTCGGGTCAGTGCCGACGGCGATCGCGACCAGTCCGGATGGACTCATCGCGATGTCAGTGACCGACCCGATCGAGGTTCGCGCCGATGCCGCGCTGATCCGCGCGCTGGTCGGCACCGACGCCGCGGTAACCGTGCTCGGTCCGGACGAGTCACCGGAGCTGACCGATGGGGTGGGCGCGATACTGCGCTACGTCGACGTCGCCACCCCGGGACGTGACAATGCCTGAGCTGTCGCGCCGGCGCGTCGCCGATCTGGTTGTCGAGCGGTTGCGGGCCTGGCAGGTACCGAGAGTGTTCGGATACCCGGGCGACGGGGTGACGCGTATCGTCGAGGCCCTGCGGCGGGCCGGCGGCGATCCGGACTTTGTCCAGGCCCGGCACGAGGAAACGGCCGCTTTCATGGCCACCGGCCACGCGAAGTACACCGGCGGTGTCGGGGTGTGCCTGGCCACCCAGGGCCCCGGGGCGGTGCGCCTGCTCAATGGCCTGTACGACGCCAAGCTGGACAGCAAACCGGTCGTCGCGCTCATCGGGCAACGCACCTTCAGCGCTCTCGGCAGCGGGTACCAGGAAATCGAACTGGCCCGGCTCTTCAATGACGTGTGCGCCCAGTTTCTCCGGACCGCCGCCCTCGCCGAGCAGGTGCCGCTCCTGCTCGACCAGGCCTTCCGTACCGCGGTGGCGACCCGGAGCCCGACCTGCCTGGTGATCCCGCATGACCTGCAGGCGGAGGTGATCGACGGGTCGGTGCCGCACCCGGACGGCGGCGGTGTGCTCTCGACGGTGCCCGGACTGCCGCCGGCCCGGGTGATGCCGCACGAAGCGGATCTCAACGCCGCGGCCCAACTGCTCGTGGCCGGCAAACGGGTCGCGATTCTTGTCGGGCAGGGCGGGTACGGTGCCGCGGACGAGATCATCGCCCTGGCCGACCGGCTCGGTGCCGGCGTCGCCGCCTCGCTGCTCGGCAAGCCGGTGCTCGACGAGCGATTGCCCTTCCATACCGGCGTGATCGGCCAACTGGGCACTGACGCGAGCGTCCAGTTGATGTCCGGCTGTGACACGCTGTTGATGATCGGTACCAACGACCCGTGGACCGGGTTCTACCCGGCGCCCGGCCAGGCGACCGCGGTGCAGATCGACATCGACGGACGCCGGATCGCCACCCGCTATCCGGTGGACGTGCCGCTGATCGGAGACGCCGCCGAGACGATGCGTGCCCTGCTGTCGCGCGTGCCGCAGCGGCTCAATCGGGATTGGCGGGAGTTGATCGAGGGAGCGGTCGACCGCTGGCGTGGCCAGGCTCTGCGGCGCGCGGCGGAGCCGGCCGAGCCGATCAATCCGCCGCTCGTCTTCGAGGAACTCAGCGCGCGTCTGCCCCGGGCCTGCTCGGTCGCGGTCGACGTCGGTCCGGTGACCTACTGGTACGCCCGGCACGTCCAACTACCGCCCGGGGTCCCGGCCCACCTGTGCGGGGCTCTCGCGTCGATGGGATGCGCGCTGCCCTACGGCATCGCGGCCAAACTCGCCGCGCCGGACAAGCCGGCCATCGCGCTGCTCGGCGACGGCGCGATGCAGATGACCGGGCTGGCCGAACTGGTCACGATAGCCCAGCACTGGTCGGAGTGGGCCGACCCTCGGTTCGTCGTTCTGGTGCTCACCCAGCCGAACCGAGCCGGTCGGCGGCAGGACCGGGGGGAACCGGCTGTCGGCGCAGCGGACAACCTTCGATCGGCCGACATTCCCTACGCCGGCTGGGCGCGTCTGCTCGGCCTGCACGCCGTACGAGTCGATCGGCCGGCACTCATCGGGCCGGCGTGGGATGAGGCGCTCGCCGCCACCCGGCCAACTCTGATCGAGGCCGTGGTCGACCCGTCGGTGCCGTTGACCCCGCCGGAGCAGCCCTTTGCCGACCTGCGGGGACTACCCGGGGACGGTTCGGCGCCAGTCGGCGACGTGGCGCTGCGGGCCCGGACGTTGCGGGAACGAGTCGCCCAGGGCGTCGGCGACCCGCTCTGAAAACGGATTGCTGGTCGAGAACCACCGGAGCGTGTTGTTCGGGCGGCTGATGGCTCGTTTGAAGGCGATCCGGACGGGAAGCCCACGTGGGACAGGTGGACGAGGGAAGGTGGGCCCCGGTGCGGGAGATGCGGCAATGGTTGACCGCCAGCGGATCCCGGTTTCCGGGGCCGGAACGGATCGTGTCGGCGGACAGCACCGCCCGGGTGCTCCTGGCCGCGGCATCCCGGGCACTGCGTGGCGTGGACTGCGCCGACCTCGGGCAGTCGCCGATGCTGGCGCGGTTGCCGGTCGCTCCCGAGTCGGTCCGCCGGGCGGCGGTGACCCGGACCGTGGCCGGGGCGGCGGTCGCCGCCGAACAGGCCGGCGAGATCGACGCGGAACGGGTGGCCCGGTGGACGGTGGGCCATTATCCGCCGCGCGGCTATCCGGGTGTGGTGATCGGCTCACCGCACGGCGGCGCCGTTCATCTCGCTACCGCCATGGGGATGCCATGGCTACCGGCTGCCTTCGAGATCACCGTGCGCTGGCCGGACGGCGCGGTCCACGATGCGCTCGGAGCGTACTCCCATGGCAGTCGGATCAGCGCGCGGTTGCTGGCCAGAAATCCGGCTGTCCGGGTCCGCCAGGTGCATGATCCAGCGGGTCGGGGAGTGTTGGCCGGCTCGACCGTTTCCCTCCGGGTGCGGTGGCATCGACTACCGGCCGCCTACCGGCAGTTCTTTGACACCCATCTCAACCCAGGGGCGCCGGTGCTGCTGTTGCGCGACGCGCGTACCTGGCCGGTGCTGGACCGGGGAACCGGGCACAGCTTGCAGATCGGCGGTCCGGCCAGCGGGTTGGAGCCGGCGGATTTTTTGTCGGAGTCCGCGGCGTTCTGCGAGGTGCTGCGGGTTGCCGGCGGGGACCGGGCCCGCTGGGCGGTGCCCGGTGGGACCCAGCTCCAGGGGGACGCCGAACACGGCGTCGAGCCGGGGTTCGAGACGAGCCTGCGGACCTGGGCACAGCATGCCGGGAGCCCGTTGCACCGGGTGCTCTTCTCACATCCGGAGGCGTTGAGCGCTGCGGTAGCGGATGTGTACCGATACTGGCTGCGGGCCGCCGGCAAGACCGGAAACCGATGCGTCGTGGAGTGCGGTCGGCTGATCGACCCGTGGCAGGTTGTCCGGGCCGGGATGGTCCCCTACTGGTGTGAGAACGCCAGCCAGCGCAGCGTGGCCGGTGCCGAATGGTGGTTGGCCGGCAGTGCCCCGTTCAGTTCGGTCGACGTGCTGCCTGAACCACCGGGTCTGCGCCGGCCGGCCCTGGCCAGCCTGCCGCAGTGGTTCGCGGTGGCCTCCTTCGGTCGTCGCCGTCGCTCGGTGGACCGGGTTTCCGCCCGGAATTACCCGCTCACCCCGGTGCCGACCCGGCGGGCCACCGAGGTACTTCGTGGGCAGGCGTACGACCTGCCGGAGCCGAGCCTGCTGCCGGTGGTGGACGCGCTGGCCGGACTTCGCGACAGTGGTGTCCCGCGAGGCCTGCTCGTTTGCTGATCGGGTGCCCGGCAAAACTCCCCGGGATGGTCTGGTCCCGTGATTGAGTACTTACGGAGCGGGAGAATGGCGGGCTGCGACGGGGTCGGACAATGCTGCGTGAGTGCCGACTCTCTGCCTGCCGGTCCACGAATCCGCTTCCGGCCCGGTCGCGGTGACGATGAGGCCGATGACCGGTTCCGCACGGGGGACCTTCCTGAGGGAGGCGCGGATGTTCGGACAAACCACCACAGGCACCACAACTGCACCGACAGAACGCGGGTTGGAGGACCTAGATGCCGCCGCCCTGGCCTACGCGGCCCGGATCGCCGGTCTGCCGGCGGAGCGCCGGCAGGAGGCCCGGGAAGATCTGGTCCGGTTCGCGCTGCCGTTTGCCGGCCGGCTCGCCCGTCGCTATCGGGGGCGCGGTGAACCGCTCGAGGATCTTGAACAGGTTGCCCGGCTCGGGCTGGTCAACGCGGTGGATCGGTACGACCCGGAACGCGGTTCGTTCACCGCGTACGCGGCGATCACCATCGTTGGCGAGATCAAACGGCACTTCCGGGATCGCACCTGGGGTGTGCATGTGCCGCGCCGGCTACGTGATCTGATACTGGAGGTCGGCCAGGCTACCGCGGCGCTCACCAGCGAACTGTCCCGCTCGCCGAGTGTGGCTGAGCTGGCGGCCCGGCTCGACACTCCAGAAGTGGAAATTCTGGCCGCGTTGGAATCGGCGGCCGGGTACAGCCCGGCTTCGCTGAACGCTCCGGTCGGCGGGGAGAGCTCGGCCGAGTTCGGTGACCTGGTCGGCGAGTCGGACAGCGACCTGGAGTCGGTCGACGATCGGGTGACCGTCAGTGGGTTGCTGGGCCGCCTGCCCTGGCGGGAGCGACGCATCCTGGCCATGCGCTTCTACGGCAATCAGACCCAGGCGGAGATCGCCGCCCGGTTCGGAATCTCGCAGATGCACGTGTCCCGGCTGCTGTCCCGGGCGCTCGGTTGGCTGCGGCAGGCGATGCTCGCCGATACCCCAGCGCCCTGGCAGATCGGCGGAGCGGAGCCGGATCAGCAGCGGAACCGGCTCTCGGTGCGGCAGAGCGGTGAGCGGGTGGTCATCGAGGTACGCGGCGAGGTCGATCGGACGGTCGCCGACCAGTTGCGTCGAGTGGTTGTGGCCACGCTGACCGGAGCCCCGGCTGAGGTGGTCATTGATCTGACTGATGTCACCCTGCTTGACGAGAGCGCCATCGCGGCCCTGGTCGCCGTCCGGGACGCGGCACGGCGTACCGGAATTCCATTGCGACTGACCCGGGCCCAGCCGGTACTTCGCCCCTCGCTGGCCTCGGCCGGGCTTGCCAAACTGTACGAGTGAACCAGTGAACAATCGCCGGGCCGGGACGCGACGTGCGGGATACGCGAGGCGACGTGCGGGATACGTGACGCGACGTGCGGGATAAATCCTGATGGTGAGCTGCCTGAGTAGGCACATCCCCGTCGGCCTCTCAGTCGTCGGCGGTGAACGAGCGCCGCCCGAACGGCCAGCGTCTGTTCCTTCGCCCGGGGCGGCGCCCCTCGCCTTCCGGCTGCTCGCGCTTCCGGCTGCTCGCCTTCCGGCTGCTCGCCTTCCGGCTGCTCGCCTTCCGGCTGCTCGCCTTCCGGCTGGGTGTCGTGATGGAACTGCTCCTCCTCGGGATGGCTCTGCTCGAAGCTCGGTCGACGAATCTCCTCGGGTTCCGGAACTTCTACCGGTCTGGCGCCCGACTCCGCCGGTGCCTCATAGCGCGAGGGCGGCACGACAGGCGGCGCCGGGGGCCGGCGCTTGTGGTGCAGTTCCTCGATGTGCTGTGGGGATACGGTCTCCCGTTGCGGCAGGTCGCGGCCGAGGTCAGCGACGAGTTGTCCGTATTTCAGATCGAAGGCCGGGCGTTCGGACCGGATCCGGGGCAGCCGGTCAAAGTTGCGCAGCGGAGGCGGGCAACTGGTGGCCCACTCCAGGGAGTTGCCGAATCCCCAGGGGTCCTGCACGGTGACCAGCCGGCCGAACCGGTATGACTTCCAGACGTTCCACATGAAGAAGAGCGTGGAGATGCCGAGCACGAACGAGCCGACGGTGGAGACCAGGTTCAGCGTGGTAAACCCGTCCTGGGCCTGGTAGTCCGCAAAGCGGCGGGGCATCCCCTCATTACCGAGCCAGTGCTGCACCAGGAAGGTCGCGTGGAATCCGACGAACATGGTCCAGAAGTGCATCTTACCGAGCCGTTCGTCGAGCATCCGGCCGGTCATCTTGGGGAACCAGAAGTACACCCCACCGAACGCGGCGAACACGATCGTGCCGAACAGTACGTAGTGGAAGTGGGCCACCACGAAGTACGTGTCGGTCGTGTGCCAGTCCACCGGCGGGCTGGCCAGCAGTACCCCGGAAAGCCCACCGAACAGGAAGGTGACCAGGAAGCCGATGGCGAACAGCATCGGCGTCTCGAAGGTGAGCTGTCCCTTCCACATGGTGCCGATCCAGTTGAAGAACTTGACCCCGGTCGGTACCGCGATCAGATAGCTCAGGAAGCTGAAGAACGGCAGCAGCACCTGGCCGGTGCCGAACATGTGATGCGCCCATACGGTCATCGATAGTACGGTGATGGCGATGGTGGCGGCGACCAGACCCTTGTAGCCGAAGATCGGCTTGCGGGCGAATACCGGGATGATCTCGGTGATGATGCCGAAGAATGGCAGTGCGACGATATAGACCTCGGGGTGACCGAAGAACCAGAAAACATGCTGCCAGAGCATTGGTCCGCCATTGCCCGGATCGAAGATGTGCGCGCCCAACACACGGTCGGCGTAGAGCGCGAGTAACGCGGCGGCCAACAGTGGGAACACCATGATCACCAGTACCGCGGTGAGCAGGATGTTCCAGGTGAAGATCGGCATGCGGAACATGGTCAGGCCCGGCGCACGCAGGGTCAGGATCGTGGTGATCAGGTTGACCGCGCCCAGGATCGTGCCCAGCCCGGAGATGACCAGACCGATCACCCACATGTCCGCGCCGATGTTCGGGGAGTTCTCGATCCGGCTCAGCGGCGGATAGGCGGTCCAGCCGAAATCGGCCGAGCCGTTCGGGCTGAGCAGACCGGCCAGCACCAGTGACCCGCCCAGCAGATAGAGCCAGTAGGCAAAGGCGTTCAGTCGGGGAAAGGATACGTCCGGCGCCCCGATCTGCAGCGGCACGATGTAGTTGCCGAAGGCGAAGACCAGTGGCGTCGCGAAGAGCAACAGCATGATCGTGCCGTGCAGGGTGAAGAGTTGGTTGTACTGCTCGGGAGACAGGAACTGTAGGCCGGGGCGGGCCAGTTCGCCCCGGAGCAGCAGCGCCATCACCCCGCCGATCAGGAAGAAGCCGAAAGCGGTGGTCAGGTAGAGCAAGCCGACCTGCTTGGCGTCGGTCGTACCGAGCAGGCGGATCAACGCGTTGCCCCGAACCGCGTGCCGTACCGGTCCGGGATATCCGCCGGATCGGGCTGGCGCCAGGATCACCGGTGCCCGGTCCTCCTCCGGGTCGGTAAGAGTCCGTTTCGGCATTTTTCCCCACTTCGTGACTAACCGCAGAAAGGACGGCGGTGGCTACCCGGTTCTCTTGATGTCCAAACCCGGCAGTTAGGGAAATTTACCTCGGTAGCGTGATGAGGTCTGCGAGAGCGCCCAAATGACCCCGCATCCGGCTGGTCGGGGCGCCGCCGTCCGGAGATCGACCGCCGGGTACCCACCGCACCTACCTGGGCCGATCCGGACCGAACCCGCTTGCTGATCGGCGGAGATCCCAACCGCACCGGCCGGGCGGGCGAAACTCGGCCGACGTCGCGTACCGTTGCCGGTCATGGGTGTGTCGCAACGGTTGAAGACCAGGTTCCGGCGTTTCCTCCAGCGGCCGGGTACCACGGTGGATCTCACACCGCTGGAGAAGCTGTTGCCCGCGATCGAGGCGCGCGCGGAGGCATTGGCCGAACTCGCCGATGCCGAGTTGACCGAAGCCGCTGGCCGGGCCGAGGAGTACGTGGAGATCTGTGCGGTCGGCCGCGAGGCGGCCCGGCGCGGACTCGATCAACGGCCGTACGATGTTCAGCTGCTCGGTGCCATGTCGCTGCTGGCTGGCAAGGTGGTCGAGATGGCCACCGGTGAGGGCAAGACGCTGACCGCGACCATCGCCGCCTATGGGCATGTGCGACGCGGCAACGGACCGGTCCACGTGCTCACCGTCAACGACTACCTGGCCCGCCGGGACGCGGAGTGGATGGAGCCCGTCTACCGGCTGCTGGGCCTCTCCGTCGGCTGGGTGACCGAGGCATCCACGCCGGAGCAGCGTCGGGCGGCCTACGGATGTGACGTCACCTACGTCTCGGTCAGTGAGGCGGGCTTCGACTATCTGCGCGACCAGCTCGTCACCGATCTCGATGACCGGGTCCAACCGGCGTTGAGCACCGCGATCGTCGATGAGGCCGACTCCATCCTGATCGACGAGGCCCGGGTGCCGATGGTGCTGGCCGGAGCGGTACCGGGTGAGCAGGACCCGGTATATACCGCCGCCGCCCTGGTCCGTGAACTCCGACCGGGTAAGGACTACGAGGTGGCCGATGACGGCCGCAGCGTCGCGTTCACCACGGCCGGGCTGACCGAGGTTGAGGCCAGGCTGGAGGGCATCGACCTGTACGCCGACGAGAACGTCGAGCACCTCTCGGCGGTGAATGTGGCGCTGCACGCGCACGCCCTGCTGCACCGTGATGTCGACTACATCGTCCGCAACGACGGCGTGGAGTTGATCGACGAGATGCGTGGCCGGGTCGCGCAGCGCCGCCGCTGGCCGGATGGTCTGCAAGCGGCCGTTGAGGCCAAGGAAGGGCTCAGTACCACCGCCGAGGGCGAGGTGCTAGGCACGATCACCGTGCAGGCGTACATCGCGCTCTATCCGAAGAAGTGCGGGATGACCGCTACCGCGGTGCTGGTCGGCGACCAGCTACGCGAGTTCTTCTCCCTCGAGGTAGCGGTGATTCCGCCGAACACGCCCTGCGTCCGGGTCGACGAACCGGACCGGATCTATGCCACCCGGGCCGAGAAGGAAGAGGCGCTGATTGAGGAGATCAGGGAGCAGCACTCGGCCGGCCGGCCGGTGCTGATCGGCACCCTTGATGTCCAGGAGTCCGAACAACTCGCCGCCGGCTTGACCGCAGCCGGTGTGCCGTGCGTTGTGCTGAACGCGAAGAACGACGCTGAGGAAGCCGAGATCATCGCCGAGGCTGGCGCGTACGCGGCGGTCACCGTCTCCACCCAGATGGCCGGGCGCGGTGTCGATATCCGACTGGGCGGCAGCGACCAGCGGGACCGGGACCGGGTCGCCGAACTCGGCGGACTGTACGTGATCGGCAGCGGCCGGCACGACAGCCGCCGGGTTGACGATCAGTTGCGGGGCCGGGCCGGTCGGCAGGGTGACCCCGGACGCTCGGTCTTCTATGTCAGCCTGGAGGACAACCTGGTTGTCCGACACGCGCCCGACGCGATACCGCCTTCGCCGCAGATGAACGCTGACGGGCTGGTTACCGACGAACAGGTGGACTTCGCGGTGGAACACGCCCAGCGGGTCGCGGAGGGGGTCAACCACGAGATCCACCGCAATACCTGGCGTTACAGTGTGGTCATCGAGCAGCAGCGTAAGGCCCTCGCTGAGCGTCGCGAGCGGCTGCTGACCACCGAAGTCGCCGCGCAACTGCTGCTGGAGCGCTTCCCCGACCGGACCGAGAAGATGGACGAGGAGGTGCTCTCCCGAGCGGCGCGGTCGATCGCGCTCTACCACCTCGACCGGCTCTGGGCGGAGCATCTGGCCGAGCTCTCCGAGGTCCGCGAGGGCGTACATCTGCGGGCGCTAGGTCGGCTCGATCCGCTCGACGAGTTCCACCGGGCGGCCGTGCCGGCCTTCAACGCGCTGGTACCGGAGATCGAGGCCCGCACGGTGGCCACCTTCGAGGAGGCCGAGGTTGACGACGAGTGGCAGCCTGACGAGTCGGCGCTGGTCCGGCCGAGCGCCACTTGGACCTACCTGGTCCACGACAACCCGTTCGGCTCTGAGTTGGACCGGCTGATCGCATCCGTGGGCCGGCGGCTCAGCTCCGCCCCCCGCTGATCACGCAAGGAAGGGCCCCTTCTTATCGTTCTCGATACCGGAAGGGGCCCTTCTGCACATTCGTTGGTCGGTGCGGACGGCTCGGATCACCTGGTGTGACCGTTCCCTGTACCTGGCACAGCGATGACCGGCACGGGTGACCGAACAGACGATCGGCGATATCATGACCCAGCGTCGCTGTCCGACAACGGAAGCGTCGCAGATGTCGCGGACCGGACCCAGCCCAGCGCAGGCCACCCGGAACAGTTTCGGCGGAGCCAGCGAACGGGCAGGACCCACGGGTGGCCGATAACTGGGTTCGGGGAGGACACCACCGTGCAGAGCCGGCTACGAGTGCTCGGACACCCGATCCAGCCGCTACTGGTCACCTTCCCATTCGGACTGTTCGTCTGCGCTGCTGTCTTCGACCTGGTTGACACGGTCAGCGGACCGGCGTTCCTCGGCGAGGTCGGCTATTGGACGGCGGTCGCCGCGCTGGTCACAGCCACGCTATCCGGAGTCGCGGGGATGGTCGACCTCTGGGACGTGCCAGGCGGACGGATCCAGCGGATCGTGGTGACCTTCAATCTAATCAATGCGATGATGGCGGCGCTGTTCGTGTTCGTCTGCCTGATCCGGGCCGCCGTCCCGGGGCGTGGCGCACCCGGCCCGCTGGTTGCGGTGGAGTTGGCCGCGCTGATCCTCGGCGGGTTCGGCGTCCGGCTGGGGACCGTGCTGGTTCGTCACTTCGATGAGGGGCGTGGCGAGGCAACCACCTTCGATGCGCTCGGCGCGGTACCCGGGGCCGCCCAGCCACCCCGGCCACCGGCTCGAGGCCGGCGACCCTCGAATGAGCAGCAGGTTATGCCGCCGCGCCCCGGGTATCGTTCGTCCGGCACGAGGGCCTGAGCCGCGGACGCCGGTGTCCTCGCACCGATGGGATCAGGCGTGCCCCGTCGCTCGGTGCGCGGCCAGCACGTCCTCGCCGAAGTCGCTGTCTGGCCGGCGCAGCACCGTGTGCGCGTGGTTGCCATCGTCACTGGTGTTGTCGTACTCAATCAGCAGATCATCACCCTGGACCCGGTAGTAGTGCCGCTGGCCCGGCCCGGTCGGGCCCTCCCAGGCGAAGTGCAGTTCGCCGCCGGTGACCCGGGCCGCCTCCCGGGCCGCGAGTTCCGCTGGCAGCCGGTCAAGATAGAGCGCGGTGAGCTGGTTGAGCAGCGAGCGGGCGGTCAGGTTGAGGCTGGCGGCGGAGAGGCCGACCGGCTCGATCGGACCAGCGAAGCGTGGCCACCGCTCGCTGCGGATGTCGTCGGGTGCGCGCTCGGCGACGATCGCCGCGGTTCGCCCAGCCGGTCCGATCGCGTCCAGCAACGCGCGGGCCAGGTCCTCTTCTGGCGCGAGCGGACGGCACACGGTACGCCCGGCGTAGCTGACCCGGGCCGGATTGGCGCCGAGGAAGATGGGCGCGGGGGAGACGTGCTCGCCGGCGATCGTCATGGTTACCGAGATATGGTGTCCCTCAAAGCGCCACGACCACTGGTCATCCCGGCCCGGATCGCCGAAGACCGCGACCCAGTAGTCAGCGCTGTGCCGGCCCCGTCGCCAGTCCTCGTGCCGGTCGAGCACCTCCTCCAACGCGATGATCGTCATCGCCTGCGCGTAGGCGTGCGGGCTGAGCGCAGTGGCCAGCAGACGGTGCGTCGCCTTGCGGCCGGCCCGGTCCATTGCATCCAGGCAGGCGCCGGGGCGTGGCCGGGGACGGTACTCCAGCCACCGCCGGGCCGCGTCGTCGGCGAACGGATGGGCGGCCAGCGACCGGGATGGCCGATCCAGGGCGGCCAGCAGGGCACTTGCGGCAGCGCGCTGTTGTCCGGCTAGAGATCCGTGCACCTGTACTGCATACCCGACCAGCCGGTCCGCTCTCAACCGGTACCGCTTCGAGTGCGGCTGGCCTGGTTCAGTCGCGGCGCAGCAGGGCGAGCATGTCGTCGAGCTGAAAGAAGATGGCCGTCTCGAGTGCCGACGGGCTGCCGTGCGCGGGATCCGCGCCAGCGGTGAGCAACGCCGTCACCGCTGCGGTAGAGCGCCGGAAGGTGGCCGCCGCGAGCGCGGTCTGACCCCGGTCATTGGCCCGGGTGTGATCGGCGCCGCGTTCAAGTAGCGCGACCACCGTGTCGGGATGCGCATGGTACGCGGCGAGAATCAGCAGCGTGTCACCCTTGTCATTGGTCAGGTTGACTGGTAGTCCGGCATCGACGTTGCCGATCAGTTCTTCGGTCTGCCCACCACGCGCCAGGTCGAACATCCGGTGCGCGAATGCCAAGGTTTCCTGATCCAGGTCGTCGGCCATTCGTTCAGCCTAGAACCTGTCCGAGAGCCTCCGACGCCGACCTGCCCAGCATCCCGAACAGGATCCGAGCGGGGCCGGGTCAGTGGCCTGCCGGTGGCCGGGACGCATTGCCTTCGACTGACCCACCGTGACGAGATATCGATACATGACAATCACGAGTGGTCTTTGGGTCATGACCGAATCTGGCCGGTGGATTTCCGTCGTGCGCTGCCCCGGTGATAGCTTGCCCCGATCGCACCACGGGGAGGGGCAGTGGACGACGGGGTCTACGTCGGCAACGCGGGTGAGGACGGCGCGGGTAATGCCGGGTGGCTGCTCGGGCACTTCATGCCGACCAGTTTGGGCCTGCGGCACAGTGCCGACGTCGAGGTCAAGTGGGGTGTGCATCCAAGCGGGGAGACTCGCGCGAGGTGGGTGACCGCCGAACGCCGCACCGCCCTGCTGGTGCTGATTTCCGGCAGATTCCACGTTGAACTACCCGACCGTACCGTCATTCTGGCCACGCCCGGTGACTACGTCGTCTGGGGGCCAGGAGTCGACCACTCCTGGCGAGCTGCGAAGAGTCGGTAGTCCTCACCGTTCGGTGGCCATCGGTCGCTGGTTACCGGGTGCCGGTCGGGTAACCCACATCTGATCGTCTGTGCTTTCCGGATCCCTGCCGGCTCGACGGTGGGCAGCCCGGGTGGCCTCCCACCGTCGATCCGCTCGGTCAGCCGACGGCGCAGGTGAGCGTCGGGGCAGGGTTCGTACCGGTCCAACTAGCAATGAAGCCGAAGGTGGTGGACGCACCCGCGCCGAGGTTGCCGTTATAGGACACGTTCCGCGCCGTGGCGGTGTTCCCGGTCTGGGTGATCTCCGCGTTCCAGACCTGGCTGATCTGCTGGCCGCCACTGAAGTTCAGTCGGGCTGTCCAGCCGTTGATCGGTGCGCCACCACTGTTGCGTACCGTGACCTCGCCTTGGAAGCCGCCCTGCCACTGTCCGATCAGTTGGTAGGTGGCCGTGCACCCGCCAGTTGCTGACGGGGTGGGGTCGGGGCGCGTGGTCGGTGGCCTGGTGGTCGGCGGTGCCGTGGTCGGCGGTGCCGTGGTCGGGTTGGCGGTGGGCGTTGGGGTGACCCCGTTCAACGCTGCGGTCAGGGCGGGATACCACTTGTCCGACATTTTCTGATCGCCGCTGGCGTTGGGATGCACACCGTCGTAGGTGTCGCTTGCCGTGCTGAAGCCCGTCCACTGGTCGACCACCACGATCGGGGACTGGGCCGTGGTTCTCGACGTTGCCCAGTTCGGAATGGCATTGTTGAGCGCGACCGCCCGTTGCCCGCATTCGGCGCAACTGCTCGGTGCCATCGGAATGATCTTCGCGACGATGATCTTCATGCTTGGATTGTTGGCCCGCATCTGGTCCACCAGCTTGCCGTATGCGGCGAGGATCGTCGCGGGCGCGATGTTGCTCCAAACATCGTTCGTGCCGAAATGCATCAGCACGATGTTCGGGTTGGTGGCGGAGAGCCAACCCGGAAGTTGATTCTGGTTAGCCACGTTGGTCACCAGGGCACCACCGTGCCCCTCGTTGTCCCCGTCGTAGGCTTGGGCGCAACCCTGTGGACCGAGGGTGCCTACGAAATCGATATTTGTGTACCCGGTGTTCTGTAGCCTGTTCCAGAGAATAGAGCGCCAGCAGCCCGGTGATCCGGTGATGGAGTCGCCGAGCGGCATGATCCGTACGGGTGCGGCCGCCGCGGGGAGCGCGGGCTTGGCGATGAGAAGCCCGAGTACGACGGCAAGTGTGGCCAGGGTAGCCCTGAAGAGGGGCCTGCGGAGCATGGTCGTCTCCTGTCGCGATGCTCGATGAGATACGTGACGGCCCAAAGCTCCCGACGTATTCAAACAGGTAACTGGAGAGAACTCAACCGGTCAAGTTGGTGGGGCCGGGGGTGGCTGATCCGCCCGGTGCCAGTAATGCCCGCTGACGGGGTGGAACCGCTTCAGACGGGTTCGAGTGGTCGGTGCGGCTCTGGAGCGAGTTCGACGCGGATCGGATCACCGGGCCGCACCACGCCGTCGGCCAGCACTATTCCCATGATGCCGGCCTTGCGGATCAGATTCCCGGCTTCGTCCCGGTGAAGTACCGACTTCAACAGTCCGGGCTGGAAGCTGGAAATTTGCCGGCACGGGTTACGAAGGCCGGTCACCTCGACGATGGCGGTGGCGCCGAGGCGTAGCCGGCTGCCGGTTGACAGGGCGAGCAGCTCCACCCCGCGGGTGGTGACGTTTTCTCCGAGTTCGCCGGGGAGGACCGTGTAGCCAGCCTCCCGCAGCTCGTCGTGCAGCTCGGCGTGGATCAGGTGTATCTGGCGAAGATTGGGTTGGCTCGGGTCGCGGGTAACCCGGGAGCGGTGCTGGACGGTCCTGCCAAGATGGGCGTCGCCATCGACGCCGAGGCCGGCCAGTAAACGGATACTGCTCCGGGTGGGCTTGCTGAAGTTGTGTTCCTCGTCCCGACTGACTGCCACCACTACCGGATCCAAGGCAAGCTCCGCTGTCGCGGGTGGACTTTCGAGCAGAGCATAGTCGGGGTGCCACGGGCTTCGGTTACCCGTCGTCGTTGGCGGTTGTTGATCAGGTAGCCGGTCACGGTGATCCGACCAGGCCAGATCACTACAAACCCGGTCAGTAGCCGCGCATGCCGTGTTAGGCACCGAATTACCTGCTCAGTGGCCATGTTCTGGCACCCAGCGCAAGCATTCGATTTCGGTGCGTTTGTCAATTGTCACATTCATGCAACGTGTTGGCCTATTGACCCCTGACCGAGTGCCCGGAAACATCGACAGCGCGGCGTTTCGGGCCGTGGGGGAAAAACCCGGATCAGCCAAGGAGGACCATGTCGGTCAGCCCCGCCTCGTCGCGTGCCGGGTGGCACACGTCTCAACTCACGGGACCCGGTCGGCCGCCGGGCGCCCCGCGGCGGCCCGCCAGTTCGACGGTGCCGGCCCTAACCGTGACCCTGTCCATCCCGCTCGCGGGCGAGCAGGCCCTGACGGCGCCCGCGCGTCGGCTCCTCGACGCCGCACGTGAGCTGATCGAACGGGGTGAGGCAACGATCACCGCAGGTGCGGTGGCGGGCGACCGGCGGGCGGATCCGTCGGTCGCCCGCCCCCGGACCCGCCTGGTCACCAATCAAACCGACGCGAAGGCGGTGCACATCCTGGCAGCATCCCGGTCGGTGTTACTCGGCGGACAGCCGCTGCCGCTCACCCGGTTGGAGTTTGATCTGCTCGTGCATCTGGTCGCGCATCCGCGCCGGGTGTTCACCCGGCTGCAACTGCTTGCCGCGGTATGGGGTTACGAGCACGCTGGGGTTCGTACCGTCGATGTCCACATCCGTCGGTTGCGCGGCAAGGTGGGGGCGGACGTCCCCCTGGTGACCACGGTTTATGGCGTGGGCTACCGGTTGGCCGATGAGGCTGTGGTGAGCGTCGACCGGACCGGCTGACTGGCCCCGGCGCATCATGGACGGGTGAAGATCCGTCCGATCACGCCCCGGTTGCTGATAGAGGAGTTGGTCGATCGGATGGCCAACGAGTGCCGGGGCGACTGGCTGCGGGTGGCGGTGGACGGGGCACCCGCCGCCGAGCCCGATCGGCTCGCGGACGAATTGGTCAAGCCGCTGCGGGTCCGGGGACGGCCGGTGCAGCGGGTGCGAGCTGCCGACTTCCTCCGTCCGGCCTCGCTCCGGTACGAATACGGACGTACCAACCCGGATGCCTTTTACCATGGTTGGCTGGATGAGGCGGGGGTGCGCCGAGAGGTGCTCGACCCGGCCGGGCCGACTGGGTCCGGTCGTATCCTCCCGTCGTTGTGGAACGCGACCACCGATCGGGCCAGCCGGGCCGACTACCTATCGTTGCCGGCGGGCGCGGTGGTCATCGTGAGTGGCGCTTTGCTGCTTGGTGGTGGGCTGCCGTTCGACCTGACCGTCCATCTGCTTCTCTCGCCCGGCGCGCTGGCCCGGCGGACGCCGGCGGCGCAGGCGTGGACGTTGCCGGCGTTCGCCCGCTACGCCGAGGAGGTCGCGCCCTCGGCCTTCGCCGACCTGGTGGTTCGGATGGACGACCCACGTCGCCCTGCCCTGGTTGAGGCTGCGGGTAACGGTTGACCGCGGCGCGGGTCCGCGGGGAGGGCGCCCGCATGGGTGGTGCGGTGGGTGATGCGCCAGTGCGACCATGCTGACCGGTTGGTCGCTGCGGTCGGCTGGGCGTTCGGTCCGGAGCGTTTGGCGAGCTGGGACCCGGGGTACTCGCTCGGCTCACCCGGTGGACCGTACCTCGACCATTCCGGGCCGGGCTTCGGGGTCCACCGCCGGTCTAGAAAGGTAGGCAGCGCATGCTCGTCAACGAAGCGGTCGTCACCCGTCGTTCCCGGACTGACGTCGAGCAGATCCGCGGCTCGCTGCGGGCTCGCTACGACGAACTGACCATCGAGTATGACCAGGCGATGGTGCAGAGCCAGGTACTGCGTCTGGTGGAGATCAGTGACACTGCGGGCGACGATCAGGCGGACAGCGGCACCAAAACCGCCGAACGGGATACCGCGCAGTCACTGCTGCGGACGATTCTCGACCGCCGAGCGCAGTTCGAGCACGCGTTGGCCCGGCTGGATGAGGGAACGTACGGCTGGTGTGAGGGCTGCGGCGGAACGATTCCGATGGAGCGGTTGGAGATCTACCCATCGGCCACGGCATGTGTGGCCTGCAAACAGACCCGGGAACGCCGGGCAGCCTGACCACACTGATCGACTGGTCGCGACGGATTGGGCTCGCGCGTTGACCCACCACCGTGTCGCGATCGGTGCAGGAGCGCAAAGGAGAGGGCGGTTGACCGGACGGCTCGATGGCAGGACGGCCCTGATCACCGGTTCGGATTCCGGGATCGGTCAGGCTACCGCAATCGAATTCGCTCGGGAGGGAGCCGACGTGGTGGTGCACTACTTGCACGACCGCGCTGGTGCCGAGCACACCCGGACCAAGGTCGAACAGGCTGGCCAGCAGGCCGTGATCGTGCGTGGTGACATCACGCAGGAGGAACAGGTGGCCGCTATGTTCGACGAGGCGTTGGCGGAGTTCGGCACGCTTGACATCCTGATGAACGACGCGGGCGTCGATGCTTCGGGGACCGATGTTGCCGATCTCGACACCGAAACCTGGGATCTGGCCATCCGCACGAACCTCTACGGCGCGTTCTTCTGCTGTCGGCGCTTCATTCAGCACCGAAGAGATCAAGGTGGCCATGGGAAGATCATCAACATCACCTCGGTGCATCAGGAGGTGCCCAGGGCGGGGGCTGCCGACTACGACGCGAGCAAGGGTGCGTTACGTAACCTGACCAACACCCTGGCCCTTGAGCTCGCCCCATTGAAGATCAATGTGAACAATATCGGTCCGGGGATGGTGCTCACCCCGTTCAATCAGAAGGCGATCGACGACCCCGGCTACCGCGAGGAGCAGGTGCAGAGCATCCCGTTCAAGCGCGCCGCTGAACCCGCGGAGATCGGCCGGCTGGCGGTCTTTCTAGCCAGCGATGACGCTGACTACGTCACCGGATCGACGTATTACATGGACGGTGGCTTGATGCAGAATCAGGGCCAGGGCGCCTGAGCCCGGCTTATCGGGGCAACATCACCCGGATCAGGTGAGTACGGTTCACCCGGTACCGACGGAGCATGGCAGAAACCGCAGCAAGGAAACATCCAGGAGCGCGGAACGGGGGAGTAGCCATGGCGAGCAATCCCTATTCGACCTTTGAGTCGTCTATTGACAAGACCAACCTGATCCTGAAGGAGATCGAGCAGGCGTACGGGTGGTCAAAGGAGCGTCGTCATCAGTCGTACGCCGCACTGCGGACAGTGTTGCAGTTGCTGCGTGACCGGCTGCCGATTGTGGAGAGCGCTCAGTTCGCCGCGCAGTTGCCGGTGATGGTGCGCGGGGTCTACTTCGAGGGGTGGGACCCGACTATTGTGCCGGTGAAGCTGAACCGGTCCGATTTCCTGTATGAGGTCCGGCAGGGCTTTCCATACGAGGTCGAGGGAGGAGTGGAGGGCATGGTGAACGTCGTGCTGGATGCCCTGAAGCGACACGTGACGCCAGGCGAGTGGGAGGACGTGAAGTCCAACCTGCCGCGAGAATTCGGCTCGATGATGCCGTAGCGCGGGTAATATCTCTGCTATGTCGGGATAAGGTCCGGTGGCGGGACTTCGAGAGGGTTGCGCCAAATGAGGACGGGCCGTCTGTACAGGCGGGCCGTCCTGATCGTAATCGGAACATCCGGCGGCGATTAGAAGATCGGTTATCCGCGTTCTTCAATTGATTGACATCTGTCGCCTATCGGACACCTATCCGATCCGGGCGGGCGTTGTCACCCCTCGGGGGATCAACCTATGGTCGGCGTTGTTCGACCTAGTTGTTGGCGAATCCGGAGGGAAGTCGATGGAGCAGGATCGGCGGCCCGGCCGGTCGTTGATCGTCCCGGCGCTCGGGATGGCGATGGGTGAGGATGACGTCTTCCACGTCTACACCACGCAACCGCGAACGCACTTCTCCGGCCGACCCTGCCAGGCGAGCGTGGGTATCCACGCCGACCCGAGGCACCGGCTCGGGCTGGCCTCCGGTGTGGATCTACGGTGCGGGTAGGGCCGGTGCGCGCCGAGATGAACCAACGGTCGAAAGGGCTACTTGAAACCGCCGCGCTGGCCGGAAAGCCGGCTGCGGGCTAGCGGATCACCCGGACCGCGAAGGACCCGGTGAAGCTGCGCCGGGCGATCGTGGTGCTGATGTCCGCCCAGGGCCAACCGGCCCCGGACATCGCCCACCTGCTCAGGGCGAGCGAAGACTACGTGCGAGACGTGATCCACGCGTTCAACGAGCGGGGGTTCGACGCGTTGAACCCCAGAATGGAGCGGGGGCGCACCGAGACGGATCGATGAGCAGACCCGGGACTGGATCTGTGTCATCGCCCGGTGCGACCCCCGTTTCCTCGGCCGACCGTTCTCCTGCTGGTCCCTGGCGAAGTTGCGCGACTACCTGATCGAGACCGGCTATGTCGCGGCGATCAGTATCGAGACGGTCCGGCGGATCCTGCACGAGCGTGGGGTGTCGTGGCAGGCCACCAAGACGTGGAAGGCCAGCACGGACCCCGACTTCACGTCCAAGATGCGCCGGGTCCTGGACCTCTACGATCACCCGCCGGCCGACGGGCGGGTGATCTGCCGGATGCGGCCATGCATACCCTGGGAGTGCGTGACGGTTCGACGCTGATCTGCCATTTCAAGCCGAGTCGGTGGGTGCCGAGCAATATTTTGTATCTGGTCGCGCTGAAGGGCCGGATCTGGCTGGAGGCGTACGAGGGGCATCTCCGGACCGGGAACAGGCTGGACAATTTTCTTCCGCACATGTCCGGCTGATCACTTTTTACCTCAGCGGTTAGCTGCCGGTCGTAACCGACAGACCTGGACCACTGCCGTGACCGGGGTGTTCTGGATCGGGTGGTGGGTGTTGGGTGGCAGAGAATCGGGATCGGCCGGCACGGCTCGAACCGGGGGACGTCCGGCGCCCGGCCGCGGGCGATCGAATGCTGCTTCGGTGACCCAACGGGTTGGGCGGATCGACGGTACGAGGCAACTGCAGGGGCGGAGTCCTTCCTGGGTGCAATATTTTCCGGAAGAGTTCCGTAACCCTCGTGGCGCGTTAGGTCCGACCGTGCCGAACGGTCAAGCCTTGAAACTGCGGCAAGATAAAGGGGTAGGCGCCGTGGGGCGGTGCCGTCGGCGACCGCGAAAGGTTTCGGTCGTACGCTGTAGCCTTGAAGAAGGAGCTGCCTCGTGACGGTCGACGAAGGACGCAGGATTACGATCACCGCGATCGCGCAGGAGGCCGGCGTCTCGGTGCCGACTGTCTCCCGGGTGCTCAACGGTCGCAATGATGTTGCCCCGCAGACCCGCGAGCGGGTTGAGGAGTTGCTGCGCCGGCATGGCTATCGCCGCCGGGTGAGCCGGTCACGGGCCGGAGCGAGCCTGATCGATCTGGTCTTCAACGACCTGGACAGTCCCTGGGCGGTGGAGATCATCCGTGGCGTTGAGGATGTCGCTCACGCCGCCGGGGTGGGCACCGTTGTGTCGGCTATCCACCGCCGCTCCACCTCGGCTCGGCAGTGGATGCAGAACCTGCGTACCCGGGCCACCGACGGCGTCATCCTGGTTACCCATGATCTCGCTCCACCGCTCCACGCTGAACTGCGCCGGCTCAACGTGCCGATGGTGTTGGTAGATCCGGCCGGCATCCCTAATTTGGATATTCCAACGATCGGTGCGACAAACTGGGCGGGCGGCCTGCGGGCGACCGAGCACCTGCTCTCGCTCGGGCACCGTCGCATCGGTTTCATCGCCGGTCCGCCGCGGCTGCTGTGTAGCCGGGCTCGGCTGGATGGTTACCGGGCCGCATTGGACAACGCTGGAATACCGCTGCTCGACGAGCTGATCGTGCCGGGGGACTTTTATCATGAGTCCGGCTTCTCGGGCGGTACCGCGTTGCTCGGTCTCGCCCAGCCGCCCACTGCGATCTTCGCGTCCAGCGACCAGATGGCGTTCGGCGCCTACGAGGCGGTCCGTCGGCGCGGATTGCGTGTGCCGGACGACGTCAGTGTGGTCGGTTTCGATGACCTGCCGGAGGCGCGTTGGGCGTCGCCTCCGTTGACCACGGTGCGTCAGCCGCTGGCCGAGATGGGTCTGCTCGCCGCCCGTACGGTGCTCCGGCTCGCCCAGGGTGAGGTGGTCGATACGCCCAGGGTGGAACTTTCCACCGACCTGGTCGTCCGGGACAGCTCCGCCGCGCTGGTCGGACCCTGATCGAGACGACCGGTATTTCCGGGGATTTTCCGGTAGGGGATTGACGGAACAGCGCCCGGGTCGAATACTTGGGAACGCTCCCATCGATATTGGTGAGTGTGATGCTGGCTGCTGTCGCCGTAGTACCGCCAGCTCCAAACTCACCTCACTCCCACCGGAGCTTGCTCCGCCCCAATGGAGGAGGAAATCGAGACCATGGATCCCACCCTTCCCACCCGGCGATCCCGCCGGGTCGCGCTCGGCGCCGGGTTCGCCGCTGCCCTGGCCGCAGCAGCCCTCGCCGCCGGCGTCAGCATCGCGCTCCCGAGCACGGCGGACGCCGCCACCACCCTGAAGAGCCTCGCCGACGCCAAGGGCAAGGACATCGGCTTCGCGCTCGACCCGAACCGCCTCAACGAGTCCGCGTATAAGAACATCGCCGACACCGAGTACAACCTCGTGGTCGCCGAAAACGCGATGAAGTGGGACGCCACCGAGCCGAACCGTGGCTCATACAACTGGAACGGTGCGGACCAGGTGGCCAACTACGCCGCCAGCACCGGCAAGAAGCTCTACGGACACACCCTGGTCTGGCATTCCCAGTTGCCGGGTTGGGCGAGCGGCATCTCCTCGGGCGCCGACCTGCTCACGGCGATGCGCAACCACATCAACGCGGTAGCGGGCCGCTACAAGGGCAAGATCACCGCCTGGGACGTCGTCAACGAGGCGTTCGAGGACAACGGCGCGCGGCGTAACTCGGTCTTCCAGCAGCGGATCGGCAACAGCTACATCGAGGAGGCGTTCCGCGCCGCCCGGGCCGCGGACCCTACCGCCAAGCTCTGCATCAACGACTACAACACCGATGGCGTCAACTCCAAGAGCACCGCCATCTACAACCTGGTCCAGGACTTCAAGTCCCGTGGGGTGCCGATCGACTGCGTCGGCTTCCAGGGGCACCTCATCGTCAACCAGGTACCCGGCGACCTCCAGTCCAACCTGCAGCGCTTCGCGAACCTCGGCGTTGACGTGCGGATCACCGAGTTGGACATCCGGATGCCCACCCCGGCCAGCTCCGCCAACCTGAACACGCAGGCCAACGACTACAAGAAGGTCTTCCAAGCCTGCCTGGCGGTCTCCCGCTGCGTCGGCGTCACCACCTGGGGCATCACCGACAAGTACTCCTGGGTGCCGGACACGTTCCCGGGCCAGGGCGCGCCTCTGCTCTGGGACTCGAACTACGCCAAGAAGCCGGCCTACAACTCGGTGACCGAGGCGCTCGGCGGCTCCAACCCCCCGACCACCCCGCCCACCACCCCACCGACCACGCAGCCGACGACTCCGCCGACCACCCCGCCGACCCCCACGGCGCCCCCACCGGGCGGTGGATGCCGCGTCACCTATGTGCCGAACTCCTGGAACAACGGGTTCACCGCCGAAGTGACGGTCGCCAACCACACCAGCACGGCGATCAACGGCTGGACGGTGACCTTCTCGTTTACCAACGGGCAGGTTGTCACCTCCGGCTGGAACGCCACGGTCACCCAGTCCGGGGGTCAGGTGACGGCCCGCAACGTCGACTACAACAGCAGCATCCCGGCCTACGGCGGAACGCAGAACTTCGGCTTCCAGGGCACGCACAACGGCACCAACAACCCGCCGGCCTCGTTCGCCCTCAACGGCACGACCTGCAGTCGGGCCTAGCTCTTGAAGGCTGCTACCGGTGGTCACGCACACTGACCGGTTAGCGCCCACATCACCGGACCCGGTCCGCTCCGTCGGTGCCCAGCCCATCCGAGGGAGCGGACCGGGTTCGTCCGTGATCCAGCACCGGTCGGGTGCCGGTGAGGGCCCGGTGGACGGCGGCGCCAACCCGGCCGGCCCGCCGGTGAGGCGGTGATGCTACCGGACTGAGCCGGGAGTGATCGGACCTCGGCCGGATCAGCGGAGCCCGGCGAAAAGCACGCCGGTGGTGAGCACCCCCGTGATCAGGACCACCACTATCGCGCGGATATCCAGCCCGGCGTGTCGTCGATCGGCGAGCAGTTTCGCCGGGGCCAGCCCGACCACCGGACCGAGCAGGATAATCACCAGCCCCAGCACCGGCATGCCAACCGCCAGATCGCCGCCGTAGCGGGCACCCGCGATCCGGGCGGCCATCCCGAGCGCGTACGCGGCAGCCGCACCGAGCACCCCGAACAGGGCCAGCAACGGCTGCGTCGAGGATGGCAGTTCGCCCCGCTTGCGGGTCCGTTCCAGCAGGTCGCGGACCCCGTCGAGAAGCGCCGCGGGGCTGCTCACCGCACCTTTCGTCGGCACCGGAGGATCACCGGCCCGACGGCTGGCTGAGCCGAGGCGTCCACGTAGGGTCTGCCAGAGATGGGCCACCTCGCTATCGGTGCGCTCGAGTTCCTCCTGAGCCGCCGCAAACTCCGCTTCGGCCAGGCGAACCGCCTCGGTCGCCTCGCGTACCGCGCGGTCCGCACCTGCGCACTGCCGTTCGTACCAGGTCTGTGCCTCGGCCCGTTCGGCGTCAGCCCGTCCGGTCACCGCGGCGAGTTGGCGTATCAGTTCGGCGTACGAGCTCCCCGTACCGCTTCTCAGCGGCAGGCCGGGCCGGTCCGTCGGCGAGTGGTCTGACGATCGGATCATTGCGCCGGCCCATACGGGATGATCACCTGACCGGTGCGGTGCACCGTTCGGTCGAAAAAGAGCCCGCGCCAGGGCCGGGGGTACCAGTCCGGCCCGCCGGAGCCCGGGTAGAGCGCGGAGGTGAGTTCCCCGCCCTGTACGTCCAGGGCGACCCAGGCACCGATCTGGTCGGTTCGCGAGGCCGGGCCGCCCAGATCGGCCCGCATTCGGGCTACCCCACGCCACCAGGCCAGCACGTGAGTGCGCCGTTCTGGCCCGTCGTGCAGGATGTGTCGCAGTTGGGCCAGCCCGGATTGCTGTCCCGCGCCGGCAGCCAGGCGGCCGGCCGCCGCGTCGACTGCGTAGAGCAGCAGGTAGTGCGGCCCGCTCAAGGTGGCGCCATAGGTCAGTGCCGACGCGGTTTCGGCCATCAGCTCCGGCACGGTCTCCTCGTCGTACCAGGCCGCATCCGCGCCCAGCGCATCGTAGAGCGCCCGGGCGGCGTGGTCCGCGTCCGGGTCCAGGCAGGCGATCGAGAACCGTGCGGTGCCCGGCGGGTGCTGGCGGCGCAGCGAGCGGGCCGCCGCGTCGAGTACCGCACACGCCTCTTCGACCCGGGTGCCGAGCACGGCGAGGTTGCGACCGGGTGCGCGGGGAAGCCGCAGGCCGGCCGAGCGCGACTGGACGTCAATGATCTCGCCGAGGAGGGCGACCGGGCCCCGGTTGCCGCCGGCCCGGGCGGCGCCACCAGCGGCGGACCCGCTGTCACCCGCCCCGTACCCCGGTCCGTCGACCGGTCGCAACGCCCGGAAGTCCGGCGCGTCGGCAAGCCGGGGAATGGCGTCCCCGTCAAACAGGCGGGCCGGTGCCGCGTCCAACGGGCGCATCCGCCAGAGTTGATGCTGCAGTTCGCTCCAGGTGCCCCAGTCGCTCGCCGACGGGATACGCGCTACCTGGTTGCCCTCCAGCATTCCTGATTCAGCGTTCACCACCGCGTGGTGCCGGGGCAGTGCCTGGGCCGCGTCGTTGCGTTCGGCGAGGATGCGCAGTGCCTTGGGGAGCGCGATGCGCAGGGTGAACTGGGCGACCAGCGCCGGCCGGCCCCACAGCGCCTCGATGCCGCGCACATCCTGCGACGCCAGCACCAGATGGATCCCCTGGGACCGCCCCCGTCGGGCCAGATCCTCCAGCAGATCGGCGGCCTCCCGAGCGACCGCGTCGCGGCCGGCGAGCAGCATCTGGAACTCGTCGACCACGGCGACGATTCGCGGCCAGTGCCCCTGCGGGTCCACCGCCCTCAGCTCGGCCAGCTTGGTCACCTCGTGCTGTTTGGCGGCGTCCGCCCGGCGGCGGAGCTCGTCGGCGAGGAAGCGCAGCAGCGCCAGCCCGAACTCGCGGTCGGTGTTCACATTGATGCCGACCAGCCGCATATGGGGCAGCCAGCTCGGGTCACGCCGGCCCGGGGCGAATCGTGCGAAGGACACTCCCTCTTTGAAGTCGAGCAGGTAGAACTCCAGCTCGGCGGGGGAATAGCGGGCGGCCAGCGCGCCGATCCACGCGAAGATCAGGTTGGTCTTACCGGTGCCGGACGGGCCGCCGATCAGCGCGTGTGGCGGATAGTCGCCAAGGGTGAGCAGTACCGGGCGGCCCTGTAGACCGTCGCCGATCGGCGCGGTCAACCCGGCCGACGAGTCTTCCTGCCACATCCGGTCGGCGGGCGGAAGTAGATCGGTGAACGGGGTCGGTGGGGGACCGGCGCTGACCTGCGTGGCGACCTGACGGCAGGTCTCGGTCACCAGCGTCGGCGGCGGCGGCGGATCGAGCGCTACGGCCAGTTCGGGGCAGTTGGGCAGCCGGGTTATCCCGTCGCGGAGCACCACCCGTTGCACGGTTGGCTCAGCGGGCAGGTCGATGCCGCGGACCAGCAGGTGTACGCCACAGTTCGCCCCGGTCCGGACCACCCGGTCGAGTTGGCCGCGTTCGTGGCGGGAGAGTTCGTCCCCGCCGAGCAGCACCGCCAGCCGCCACGGCTCCGGGCGTCGGCCGGTCGCGTCAGCTAACTCCCGCAGCGATCCGTATTCGCCGGCCAGCACCGTCTCGTTGATCCGGCGGATCTGATCAACCAGGTCGTCGAGGAGCCGGGCCAGGCCGCCGGGGCCCATGAAGGTGAGCAGCCCGGCGGTGGCCAGCGGGGCGAAGCCGGCGAGCCCGCCGCCGAGATGCTCAGGGTCGTAGCCGATCAGGTGCACCCCGCCGGGGGTGGCCCGGCCCAGCGAGCGCAGCAGTACGGCGGTGACGACGGTGTCACAGTCGGTGCGGTCGCCGGAGAGATGCACATGCCCGCGGTCGAGGAAGGCGAGCAGGGCCGGCACCGGTTCCGCGTCAGCTAGCCGTACCGTGCCGATCCGCAGCGCGCCGGGCGGCTCGTGCCGGATCGCCGGGGTGGGCCGCCAGCGTGACCATGACGAGCCGGCCGCACCCGGCGCCTCCCGGGCGGCGGCCCCGGCGGCGCGCTTGGCGAGCGCGGTGATCTGGTCGGCGTACTTGTCGTTCAACTCGGCGATCCGCCGGTCCCGCTGAGCGCCCACCCGATGCGGCACCCGGGCCGCCGCCCGCTGGGTACGGTCCGAACGGTCCCGGGCGGCGGCCAGTTCGCTGTGGGTCGTGGCCAGCCGAGCCCGAGCCGCGCCGAGCGCCTGCGACAGCAGGTCGCGCACCCGCATGACCAGTTGCGTCCGTACGTCAGCCATTCTTGTCCCGTACCGTCATCCGGGGGACGACCGGCTGTGGCGGCACCGGTGGTGGTTCGTGGCCCAGCCGGTGCAGCAGCAGGCCGGTGAGTACGCCCGCGGCCACCGCCGGATCGGCCGGGTGCGGCTGGGAGGCGGGGTCCTTGTCGTTCTCCCTGGGCGGTGGCATCCGGCAGACCCGGCTGAGCAGGGTGTCGACCACTGCCGGTGGCAGGCCGGGCAGCAGATCGCGGACACCGCCGGTGACCTCGCGACGTAGCCGCGGCAGGTCCTGCGCGCGGGGTGGATGGCCGAGCAGTTCGGTGGCCAGATCGCGCAGCATCGGTGGGGCCACGGCCGCCAGGCCGAGCCCGATGTTCGCGTGCACACCGCGCAACTCCGCGTGCAACCGGCCACGGTCACCGGAACGCACCCGGGTGGCAACCCGACGTAGCAGCTCCTCGGCATCCCGGATGTCAAGCTCCGGTTCCGCGCCGGGCGTGTCCCGCCGGCCGGTCAGCTCGGCCACCCGCAACGACCACCAGCGGTGGACCGGGGCACGGGCACGATCGGATTGTTCCGGCACCGGTCCCGGATCCGCGACCAGCCCGGCGGCGGGCCCCGCCGCACGCTCCGGGGGCGGCGCGGGTGCGCTGTCGCGGGCCAGGCCGATCGCGGCCAGGTACGCGACGAGTTGCTCCTGCGCCACCCGAAGGGCGTGACCGGCGGTTTCCGCACGTTCGGTGGCAGCGGCGAGCTCAGGAACGCCCAGCGGATCGGCTGACTCCTGGCGAACCCAGCGCAGCCGATCGGCGGCGAGCCCGAGCCGTTCCAACGCCTCCATCACCAGGCCGACCGGCAAATCCTCGGCAGTGGCCCGAACCTGCGCCCCAAGCTCCTCGATGATGGACATGTGGTCGCTCAGAGCGTCGCGACGTACTGCTGCGCCTGCTCGACCGCGGCAAGTGTCGCGGCGAGGCATTCCTCCAGCTCCTGGGCGGCTTGAGTCAGCGATGCCTGGGCGGCGTCGACCATTTCGTGCCCGCTGCCCTCCAATGCGCCGGCCAGGGTCTGCTGTGCTTCGGTCAGCTTCTCGCTGGCCGCCTGCACTGCGGTTTGACCCTCGCCGATCTGCTGGACTGCCGCATCGATGGCCGCTTTCAGCTCGGCGACGCTCGCCACGACGAACCTCCTGGAGGCGGGGAGGAAGCTAGGTTTCAGAGCCTATCGTCATCAAGGATCCCATCCCACATGGGCGGTTGCCGCCTGGCTGTCCGAATTCAGCGCGGAGTCCGTCGGGTGGCGTGGCGTCCCTCCGGCCGACCTGCGGGAATGCTCGTGGCCGCCGACCCTGCGGTGCATATCGGTGTCCGACCACCGTCAGATGACGGCGCGTAGCCGCGCCGCAGCCAACGGTGCGGCCGGTGTCAGTACAGCCAGCGCGGTCCGCGTACCTCGGCCCCCAGGGCGGTGACCCGGGCCCGCAGCTCCCGGTCCGCGGTGACCACGAAGCAGGGCCGTTGCCCGGCCACGGCCCGGACCAGTTCGACGATGGTGTCATCGCCGGACCCGCGCGCGGGCCGCACCCGGACGCCGTCGACGGCAGGGACTCCTCGGGCCGCCCCCTCAACCACCAGCACCACCTCGACCGGGGGCGGCAGGTCGGCCCGGCCGACGGTGGCGACCGGAACCAGCGCATCACGTAGCCGTGCGGCTGCTCCGGCCCGGTCGCGCCACCAGCCGTCCGGCCGGGAACCCATGACATTGGCGGCGTCCACGACGAGTAATGGCTCTGAAGTCACCCGCCCAGCCTGTCACCCCGGCACGTTTGTCGGCCCGACCGCCGGGTAGCCCACCACCATTCGCGCTGTGCCAATTCGTGCCGTGCCGGTTGAGGGGGCAAACCATGACGCAGGGACCCGGCGAATTCGGCTCTGATCCCTGGGATGAATTCCTGGCCCGGTACTTCGGCCGCGGGGAGAGCCGCCGGCCGGGGCAACGGGTGGACATCACCCGGCTGATGACCGCCGACGCGCGCGAGCTGCTCGCCGACGCCGCCCGTCGGGCCGCGCAGTCGTCCAGAACTGACCTGGATACCGACCACCTGCTCTGGGCGGCGCTGCAACGCGGGCCGCTGCGTGACCTGATCAGCCGGGCCGGCGCCGATCCGGAGGCGCTGCTCGGCGCGCTCGGCGGCCAACAGCGGGTGGGTGAACCGGCGAAGCACGGCCAGGTACCGTCAAATCTCTCCCTCACTCCGGCGGCCAAGCGGGCCCTGCTCGACGCGCATCAGCTTTCCCGGGCGATGGGCGCTACCTACATCGGGCCCGAGCACATTCTGATGGCACTGCCCCTCAACCCCGAGTCGCCAGCGGGTCGGATGCTCGCCGCCGGACGGATCCAACCGCAGTCGCTGCAGGCCGCCGGGGTGGAACGGGGCGCTGCGCCCAGTGCGCCTCCGGATCGGGGCACCCCGACCCTTGACCAGTACGGCCAGGACCTCACCGAGCTGGCCCGGGCGGATGAGATCGACCCGGTGATCGGTCGCGCCGAACAGATCGAACAGGCGGTGGAGATCCTGTCCCGCCGGACCAAGAACAATCCGGTTCTGATCGGCGAGGCCGGGGTCGGGAAGACCGCCATCGTGGAGGGGCTCGCCGAGCGGATCGCCGACGGGGACGTGCCGCAGACCCTGATCGGCAAGCGGGTCGTCCAACTCGACCTGGCCGGCCTGGTCGCCGGCACTCGATATCGCGGTGACTTCGAGGAGCGATTGAAGAAGGTCATCGATGAGATTCGGGCGCACGGCGACGAGCTGATCGTCTTCCTCGATGAGCTGCACACCCTGGTCGGCGCGGGCGGCGCCGGGAGCGAGGGTGGGATGGACGCCAGTAACATGCTCAAACCCGCGCTGGCCCGGGGGGAGTTGCGGGTGGTCGGCGCTACCACGCTCAACGAGTATCGGCGCTACATCGAGAAGGACGCCGCACTGGCCCGACGGTTCCAGCCGGTGCTGGTGCCGGAGCCGTCGGTGGACGACACGGTGGCGATCCTGCGCGGGTTGCGCGATCGGTACGAGGCCCACCACCAGGTCCGGTTCACCGACGAGGCGTTGGTCGCCGCCGCCGAGTTGTCCGACCGTTACATCAGCGACCGGTTCCTGCCGGACAAGGCGATCGACCTGCTGGACCAGGCGGGCGCCCGGGTCCGGCTGCGCACCCGTACCCCGGCCGCCGCATGTACGGGACCTGGAGCGGCAGTTGGAGGAGGTCCAGCGGGACAAGGAGCAGGCGGTCGCCGACGAGCAGTACGAGCGGGCGTCCGCGCTCCGCGACCGGCTGCGCGAGGTACGCGAGCAGATCGAGGCCTCGGACGGTAACGGCAACGGACACCAGCATGAGGTGCCGGAGGTACGCCCACAGGAGATCGCCGAGGTGGTCTCGCGGGCGACCGGTATTCCAGCGAGCCAACTAACCGAGGAGGAACGGGACCGGCTGCTGCGCTTGGAGGGACATCTGCACGAGCGGGTGGTGGGGCAGGAGGACGCGGTCACCGCGGTGGCTGAGGCGGTCCGTCGGTCCCGCACCGGTCTGGCCGATCCGGATCGGCCGATGGGCAGTTTCCTCTTCCTCGGCCCGACCGGGGTCGGTAAGACCGAGCTGGCCCGGGCCTTGGCGGAGGCCCTGTTCGGGGAGTCGGACCGGATGATCCGGCTGGACATGAGCGAGTTCCAGGAGCGACACACGGTCAGCCGACTGGTCGGCGCGCCGCCGGGCTACGTCGGATACGAGGAGGCGGGGCAGCTCACCGAGGCGGTGCGCCGCCGGCCGTACGCCGTGGTGCTGCTCGATGAGATCGAGAAGGCGCACCAGGACGTGTTCAACATCCTGCTGCAGGTGCTCGATGAGGGACGGCTGACCGACAGTCAGGGTCGTACCGTCAACTTCCGTAACACCGTACTGATCATGACCAGCAACCTCGGTTCGGAGCTGATCACCGGTACCCAGCGCAGTGTCGGTTTCGGCGCTGATGGTGAGGAGACGGAGCGAACCGAACTACGTGAACGGCTGATGCGCCGGTTGCAGGAGAACTTCCGACCCGAGTTCCTCAACCGGATCGACGAGATCATCATCTTCCGCCGGTTGGAGGCGGCGCAGCTGCGGCAGATCGCCGAATTGCTGCTTGAAGAGACCCGGCGACGCCTGCACGCTCAGAACATCGTCGTCGAGTTCACCAGCGCCGGCGTGGACTGGATCGCCGAACACGGGTACCAGCCGGAGTTCGGCGCCCGTCCGTTGCGCCGGACGATTCAACGGGAGATCGACAATCACCTTTCTAGAATGTTGCTCGACGGTTCGCTCTCGCCCGCGCAGCAGGTCAGGGTCGATGCCCGGGACGGTGCGTTGGCCTTCGACGTGAGCGATGGCGCGCCACCGGCCGGGCGCAGTACGGCGAGTGCGTCGGCCGGGCGATGAAGGGAGTCCACTGTGAGCCAGCCTGATGAAGTACGCCAAAAGAGTCCGAAGACTGATGCCGTGCTCCGTCCGCCCGCCGCCGACATCGATGTTCCCCCTGCCGGTCAGTGGCGCCGGCCGCCGACGACCGCTGAAGTGGAGCCGGTGCCAGAGTGGGAGCCGGTGCAGTTGGACGTGGACGTGCCCCGGGATGAGGGTGAGCCGCCACCGGCGTCCGGGCCGGGGGAGGAGATGTGATGGCCCGCAAGCAACGTGTCGAACCTGATGTGGAGCAGTTGTGGAGTGATTTTCACAGTTGCGTCAACGTCACCTCGGAGCAGCTGCGGAGCTGGTTGCTGACTCAGGGCTCCGGAAGCGAGGTGTTCACCGCCAATCCGGATCTCGACCTGCCCGAACCGGGCCGGCACATCCTCGCCATCCTGGGCAAGCGCAAGCGTGACCTGACCGGCGAGGACATCGAGGTGATGCGGGAGACGGTGACTGAGATCCAGGATCTGGTCGACGCCCGACCGGCGGCGGGTCTCACCGATGAGCAATGGCGGCATGCTCTGCTGGATCTCGGCCACGACCCGCTCAACGAACACTAACCCCACACCACCACCCCGTTGATCATGGGGTTATCGCTTTGGAAAGGGCTTTCCGGAGACGATAACCCCATGATCAACGGGGTGGGGTGGGGGTGTGGGACGGCGAGATGGAAGTAGCGGCTATTCGGTTCCGAGGCTCGGCGTGCTCAGTCCGGCGGCGTCGGCCGCTGCCTCTCGTTCGGCCCGGATCACCTCTTCCCGGGCCAGTAGCGTGGCGTACTCCGCGACATCCGCTGGTGTCGGCACGGCCGGGACCCGGCGGAGGAATGCCTCCACGTCCCGGGAGGCCGAGGTGTGTGCGGCGGCGATCTGCCGGGTGGTCTCCCGGTCGTCCTCGGGCGGGATGAGATCGGTCATGCCGCTACCGATACCCGTTGTGGGCCGGTTCGCACCCGGGGTTCGGTCAGAGAACAGTTGGCAGTGCCTGCACCGCCGCTGGGCACGCCGACCGAGGTCGGCGCGCCCAGGTCGGTGCGATCAGTCGACCAGGTGGGTGTGCCAGCCGGCCGAGTTGTCGATCAGATCGAGTTGCCGGTAGAGCCCTCGGGTGCCATCGGCGCCCACCGACGAGTCTGCCGAGACAGAGATGGTCATGCCGGCTGTGTCGTAGACGACCAGCGACTCGGTCGGAAAGCTGGGGTCCGCCTGGAGACATGCTTGGTGACCGTCAACGGTGGTGTTTGGCGGCGAGTAGTTCTGCTTGGTGGAATCGTTCCATACCCCGGTGTACGGCCGGAAACCGAGCCTGAGGGTGTCGGAGCGCCACTGATCGAACGCGGCGGTGACCGGCGCCCGGGTGTATTCGAGAGAGACTTCCCAGGATCGAGGGGTGCCCAGCTGTTCATGGACGGTGATGGTGAGCGGACGCAGGTCCGTTGGCAACCCGTTGATCCGGGCCGGCAGCGGCACCCGTGCTGTGGTGCTGAACCGCAACGTCTGGGCTACCCGGACAGCGGACTCGCGCACGTCAACGCCAGCTTCGCCGCCGAAGACCCGCACCTGGGCCCACCCGTCCGGAGCGTACTGCCAGCGGAGCAGGACCTCATCCCGCTCCGCGCCCGTGAAGGTGGTGAAGGTCGCGGCGGTGCCCCGGATATCCGGCGCCGCCGTTGTGCTGATCACCGTTGCCGGCACGGCGTTGTCCCGCTGCGGCGCGGCCGGGCTCACCCCCTTCGGATAGAGGCTGACCACCACGTACCGCTGGTCTGCGTTGTCTGCGATCAATTGAACTCCAGGCTGGGTTGTCAGCAGGCCAGCCTGATAGAACAAGGTCCGGAACCCGGATGGCAGCCAGCCGAACCGGACGTACCCGATGGTCGGATCGACAACCTCCAGCGCGGCCGGGATCTGTGACGGGTCGGCGGTCGGCACCTCCGCGGCGAACCGGTACGCCGTTGACGGGGGCTCCGATCGGACCAGGCTGGGCACGGTTGCCACCCCGGCAACCAATGCGCCCACCAGCAGGGCAGCCCCGGCGCCTCGGCCGTACCAGCGTTGCCGCCGGCCGGTCGTCATCGCCCGCTCGATGCTCAGGATGGCCGACGGGGCCTCGCCCGCCTCGGCCTCGGCGCGCAGCAATCGCGCCATCTCCTCTTCCTCAATCATCGTAGGTTTTCCTCACTCCTCAGTTCACCGGTACCGGCGTGGCAAGTAGGCGGCGCAACACGGCCAACCCTTTGGCGGTCTGGCTCTTCACCGTGCCCGGCGAGCAGTTCAGGGCCTGAGCGGTCTCCTCGACGGTCAGGTCCGAGAAGAACCGCAGCACCAGCACGGCCCGTTGCCGGGGTCCGACCTGACGCAGCGCCGCCATCAGCGCCAGCCGGTCGGCCGGATCCGGCGCGGCCGGGGCCGGCCGGTCCGGCAGCGCGGTAGTGAGCTGTACCTTCGCCCAGCGCAAACGGCGTTCGTCGATCAGCCGCCGGAGCAGCATGATGCGGACCAGACCATCCAGACTCTCCGCCTGCCGGGCCCGGGGCCACTTTCGGTACAGCTCGGTCAACACCCGCTGCACAACGTCGTCGCCCCGGTCCCAGTCGCCGCACATCAGGTAGGCCGTGCGGCGCCACACCGCCATTCGGCTCCGGACATATTCGGTGTATTCGGTATCGACATCGCGCCGGTCCCCGCTCGCTGGTCGCACGTGGCAGCCTCAGCCCTTCAGTCGGTAGGCGTGGATGATGGTTTGCCGCACCGCGTTGCCGGCCTGATCGACCGCGTTCGCGCGCAGTGACACGTAGCCGGCCCGGACGGGATGGACCACCGTCGCGGTCCAACTTCCGCCGCCGCCAACCAGCCGCGCCGGGCGCCAGGTCCGGCCATCGTCGTACGACACCTCGACGGTCAGTGTGCGTACGGCGGAAGGCGCGGCGCCGAAGTCGGTCATCCTGGTCCGACATCCAGGTCCCGGGAAAGAGGCTTTCCGGGAAGCTCGGCCCGAATACCGGCGTCTGCCACACTTCGGTCTGCTGGCCCGGCCGGTACGCGGTCGGTGCCGAAACCTGGCCCGTCTCCGACCGCAACTCGGAAGACCACCGGACTCCATCATCGGTGTTGTAGTACTCGGTACGGGTCGCCGGCAGTGGCAACATCGTGCCCGCGTTGACGACCTCGACGTAGTCCGGCCTTGACGCGGTGATCACCTTGTCGGCGGTGGAGCCTGGCCGGCTGGTCCGGTGTACGGCCCGCACCGCCGCCAGTTCGTCGGAGCGCACCCGATGGGTGACCCCGCTCGGCACCTGTCCGGGCGGGAACCAGGCCAGGTTGTAGAGATGCGATCCATCGCCGATGTAGCCGTCTGCTCCCGGTTCGTCCCAGATGCTGATCAACCGGCCGCGCATCTGGTCCGCGGGCAGCGCCGGGCCGAGCTGCGCGCTGAAGAGTGGCGCGAGCCCGCCGAGCGTGAAGAGCGATGCCGTTTTCAGGTCACCGTCGGGTAGTTTCCGGTAGTAGCCGAGCAGGGAGAGGAACGGCTGCGCGCCCGGTCGCGGTACGGTCACCGTGCTGCGCCGGCCGGTACGGGCATCCAGCAAGATTTTGGTGTCCGCAGTCAGATTCAGTTCGGGTTGGGTGAGCAGCGTCGCGCTTTCGTCGGCCCCGTCCTCGGTGGAGATGATGCTGGCCAGGTGGTATTGGCCTGCGGGTAGCCGCACGCTGGTGGTGCCGTCGGGCTCATAGAGCCAGGTGGTTCCGGGCGCGGACACCCCGTCCAGGAAGGTGAAATAGGACCGGCTCAACGCGCCGAGCCGATCGAGGTGGGTCAGCTTCAGTTCGTAGCTTTCCGGCTCCCGGTCGATGACCAGCGGTGTGCGGAGCGTTCCCGCTGTTCCGGTGGCCAGCACCCGACCCTCGTAGACCCCGTCCGGTCCAGGCAGGCGGGTGTTCGCGGTGACGGTCGCGGTGGCGGAACCACCAGCCGGCACGGTGAGGGTGGCGGGCCGTACCTCGAACATCCCGGCCGGGGCCGCGGTTCGATCCGGTCCGGTCACCTGGACGGCCAGCCGGAGGGCCGCTGGCGTGTTCCCGCTGTTGTAGTAGGTCACGGTCCGGATCATTGGCTGGTCGTCGTGGTGCGGCCAGGGGGCGATACCCAGGGCCAGTGCCGGAGGGTCCATCCGGATCGACTGCGCTGTCGCCGCGGCCACATCGACCCGACCCGCGCCCTGGCCATTCAGGCCGAGCTTCGGGTTCGGCTTCGCCGTACCCATCAGCGCCGCCTTCAGTTCCGTTGCGTGCCAGCCCGGGTGCTGCTGGGCCAGGAGCACCGCCGCGCCCGCCACATGCGGAGTCGCCATCGAGGTGCCGGACATCCGGGCGTACGCCCGACCGACCGGCTCGTCCGGCACCGAACTCTTCGCTCGTGCCGCCACGATCTCCACGCCGGGAGCGGTGAGTTCCGGCTTGATCGCGCCGCCAGCGAGCCGAGGGCCGCGGCTGGAGAAGTACGCCAACTCGTCGTGGGAATCAACGGCGCCCACCGCGAGGGCGGAGTCCGCGCTCGCCGGGGAACTGATGCTGCGTGGCCCGCCTGCCAGGCTCGTGGCGCGCCGATCTGCGGCACGCTCCGATCGAGACTGATCTGACGCCGGCCGTCCAGCCAGATGCGGCTGACCGGCGCGTCCGCAGTGGTCCTGGCCGGGCCGCCCGTTGCCCCGGCCGGAGTCGCGATCATCGTCGACCAGAAGTCGCTCGCCTTGCTCTTCGCCACCTCGACTGCTTGCGTGTTGAGCACCGGCAGGTCATGAACCAGCCGGATCCCCGGCTCGGCCCGCCGTGCTGCCATCCCGACGTCGTTGCCCGGCCGCACCAGCAGCGGCAGCTCGGACAGCTCCTGGTCGCCGTACCCGAGCTCGAGCAGGCCGGCGATATCAAAGAGTCGGAGATCAACCCGCCCGGCGTTGAGCAGCGGTAGCGCGTCGGCCGGCACCAGATGTTCCCGCCCACCGGCCCGCTGCTGAACGAAGACCATCCGTTCCCGGCCGGGTCCAGGCTCAACCCGATACTGACCATTTTGGACCCGTACCCGGTCTCCGGTTACCAGCGTCACCGTCTGGCCGCCGGTGGCGTCGGGGTTGGCCATGCTGGTCCGAACTACCAGTTCGGACCAGCCCGGCCGCCGTCGCTGCCGGCGGCCACAAGCCGGTGGCCACCAGTGTCGCGCCTAGGACCATTGCCAATCCTCGTCGCGCGTGTCTGCGTACCCGCACCGTTCCTCCCGTATGTCTAGGCGTCTCTATGCCTAAATCGGGTGCGGTCCGGGAACTGGTTGCCTGGCGCAGGCGTTTGACACTCGGCTGTGCCGGAGGTGTAAAGGGTGGAGAGCAGCCGACTCGCTCGAATGGGTCAAGAATCAGCCGCCTGCTGACAGCAGCTGTCAGGGTTATCCGGAGCGGCCTTGGTGCCCTGCCGACCGGGGGTCAGCGCCGGCGCCTAGCGCAGGCGTCGGTAAACCGTCACGCTGGGCCTGGCGATCGTCGCCAGTCGGGCCGACACTGGATCGAGCAGGGCACTGGCCAAGCTAACGCCCGGAAGCCGGCGTTCCTAGATCCTGGTTAGCTCATATCGACTCAGGCCGCTGCCAGCTGTTGTGCCCCGAACGTCGGATTGCGGTCCAGCCAGGCCTGGTAGTGCGGATTGCGGGCCAGCGATTCGTTGTACGACGCCACCGCATGCTGTAGCACTCGCTCGGCTATCCCGGCTGCCGGCGCATCCGGGTGCCAGCCGAGCAGCAGCCGCCAACGCAGCGGGTTGCTGGCCAGTGGCCGGGTCACCAGACCGGCCACCGGGCGGAAGGTGGCCTGCACCAGTGCCACCGCCTCGCCGGCGTCGACCAGGTCCAGGCAACTGCGGGTGTCGGTCTCGTACATCTTTTTGGGAGTGAATCCGGCGCGGGCGCAGGCCGCCGCGAAGCAGTCGCCGAAGCAGCCATCACCCGGCGCCGCCACCCACTGCTCGCCGCGCAGCGACTCCAGCCGCACCTCGTCGTCCGCGGCGAGCGGATGCGCCTCGGGGAGCAGGACGAAGACCGCATCCGTTGCCACCGCCCGCCAGGTCAGGCCGAACTCACCCGACGGGGTGGCGTTTCCGCACACCCCAGACAGGACATAGTCGAGTCGGCCGCCGAGCACCATCTGCGCCAGCTCGTCGACCGACCAGGAGGCGTACGTGCTGATCTGGGCCTGCGGCTGATCGGCGGCGAGCCGGTGTACCAGCCGGCCCAGGATCGGGCTGTTCACGCCGCCGAACCGGTAACGACTCATCGTCGTACCGGTGCCGGCCAGTCGGGCCGCCTCGTCCTGGAGTCCCTTCATCGCCGGCAGCAGCACCCGGGCCCGGGCCAGCACCAGCTCGCCCAGTGCGGTGGGTCGGGCGCCGCGTCGGTCGCGCTCGAACAGTGGGCCGCCCAACGTGCGCTCGATGCGCTGGAGTTGGGCGGTGAGGGCGGGTTGCGCCAGACCCAGGGCCGAGGCTGCCTTCGTGACGCTGCCCGTGTCCGCGATGGCGCAAATCACCCGCAGATGCCGTAGCTCCAGGTTCATAGCGTGACGGTAGGACCAAAACGGGATCCTCCGAAAGCCCTTCCGTCGATGAAAGATCCTCCAAGCGTTACACAAATATTAACCAACGGGACATCTAGGGCAAGCGTGCCGCCCAGATCAGTCCACGTTCGGTCAGGGTCCGGATCGCGGGGACCTCCAGATCGTCAAGTTTATGCCCGACGGTTGAGACGAAGACCCGGCCGGCTCCCCAGGACCGGGTCCACACGGCGGGCAGGGTGACCCGCTGCCGCCACGGCGTCGGCGCTTCGACATCGTTCGAGGCCGGGTCGAAGGTCACGGTGGCCAGGACGTCGTTGAGTGGGTCGGTTAGCACCCAGTACTTCTCCGTGCACAGGGGCACCGATTGGATGCCGGCGACCAACGGATGGGCCGCGCGGGCCGGCACCACGGTCAGTTCGTGATCGACGAAGCCGGGCGGGTGGTGCACGAAAACCCCGCCGGTCAACTGCTGGTAGCCGAGGTGGTGGAACGCGCCGATGATGCCGCCGTGCCAGCCGGCGAAGCCGGCTCCGGCCCGCACCGCCGCGTCCAGACCCGCCGCCTGCGCGTCACTGATCGTGCCGATCGACCAGCACTGCACGATGAGATCGGTGCGGGCCAACTGGTCGCGATCGGTGTAGACGTCCAGGTGCTCGTACACCCGGACCGTGAAGCCCTGCTCCCGTAGAAAGGGTATGAACAGATCGGTCGCCTCAACCGGCTGGTGTCCTGCCCAGCCGCCCCGCACCACTATCGCGTTGCGCACCGCGCGCCTCCGTTCCGTCGGCTCGCGGCCGTAACCGACCGCGTAGTCACCGGCAGCCTCCGGGCCCGGAGAGATCCTCGCGCATCGGCCGACCACCCGATCGGAACTCCGGGCTGGTATGAAGGAGCGCATGAGTAACCTCGCCGCACCGACCGGTCCGACCGCTACCGACGAGGTCGTCGAACTCTGTCGCGATCTGCTGCGCATCGACACCAGCAATACCGGAGATAATGCCACCAGCGCCGGTGAGCGGCTCGCCGCCGAGTACGTGGCCGACAAGCTCGCTGAGGTGGGCGTGCCGGTCGAGCTGCGGGAATCCGCGCCGGGCCGGACCAGTCTGGTCGCCCGGATCCCGGGCACCGATCCCACCCGTGACGCGCTGCTGGTGCACGGCCACCTGGATGTGGTGCCGGCCGACGCGAGTGAGTGGTCGGTACACCCGTTCTCCGGCGAGATCTCCGACGGCTATCTCTGGGGTCGCGGTGCGATCGACATGAAGGACTTCGACGCGATGGTGCTCGCGGTGATCCGCCAGTGGCAACGTACCGGGGTCCGCCCGCCACGCGATCTGGTGCTCGCGTTCACCGCCGACGAGGAAGCCGGCGGCGAGTACGGCGCCCACTTCCTGGTCGAGCGGCATCCCGACCTGTTCGAGGGGTGCACCGAAGCGATCGGCGAGGTAGGCGGTTTCTCCTATTCAGTCAGTGACGACCTGCGGCTGTACCTGATCGAGACCGCGGAGAAGGGGATCGACTGGCTGCGCCTGCACACCCGGGGGCGACCGGGGCACGGCTCGATGATGCATGACGACAACGCGGTCACGGCACTCGCCGAGGCGGTCGCCCGGGTCGGCCGGCACCGCTTCCCCACGGTCATCACGCCGACCGTACGGGTCTTCCTGGAAGAGGTCTCCGAGTTGCTCGGCATCGAACTCGACCCGGACGATCCGGAGGCGACGATCGGCAAGCTCGGTCCGATCGCGAACATAATCGGCGCGACCATCCGCAACACCGCCAATCCGACCCGGCTCACCGCCGGCTACAAGGACAACGTGATCCCCGGGCGGGCCAGCGCCACTATCGACTGCCGCAGCCTGCCGGGCCAGTCCGAAGCACTGCTGGAACAGTTGCGCCAGGTGATCGGCCCGGAGATCGAGGTGGAATACATCCAGCGGCAACCAGCGCTGGAGACCGACTTCGATGGCGCGCTGGTGGACGCGATGGCAGCGGCGTTGCGCGCGGAGGACCCGGGTGCCCGACCGGTGCCGTACATGCTCTCCGGCGGGACCGACGCCAAGGCGTTCAACACCCTGGGCATCCGGTGTTTCGGGTTCGCGCCGCTGCGGCTACCGGCCGACCTGAATTTCTCCGCGCTGTTCCATGGCATTGACGAGCGGGTGCCGGTGGACGGGCTACAGTTCGGCGTGCGGGTGCTCGACCGGTTCCTGCGGAGCTGTTAGTCCGCAGCCGGCCAGGCGCCGACGGTGTCAACCGACGTCCCGCGGCGCCTCCCCTCGCCCGCACCACCGAATTCGAAGGGACTGCTACAACATGACCGACCAGTACGCCGAGCTGGATGCCGCCCTGGAACGGGTCATCGAAACGGCCCGCGGCCACCTCGCCGCGGTCAAGGCTGCCCAGGGTCGGGTCGACGACGACGACGTCTGGCAGGCGTACGTGGCGCTCAACAACGCCTCCTACGATTACGACGAGCGGTTGCTCGACGCCTTCGGTGAGGTCACTCCGTGGGATGTTGAGTCGATCGACCCGGATGAGGCTGACGAGCGGTTCGGCGTCGGTCTCGGCGGGCCGGATGGCGCCGAACCAGGTGACCCACACCCGCGGGTGCTTTCTGTGCGGCAGCGCCGCGACTACCGGGTGCCCAGTGTGGCTGCCCTGATCCGGGTCGCCGAGGCAGCCCGTCGGACCGGCCTGCCGGACGACGAGGAGTCGGTGCCGGTTGAGGGGGTTGGCGAGGCGGTGCTGGAGCTGCTGCAGAGCGGTGACGGGTCGCTCGGCGCGTTGGACATTCCGGAGCTGGAGCCGTTGGATGGATTGGTGATCGTCAGCGAGACGGCCACGCCGCTGGACGTGGAGTCGTTCGACGACGACGACAGCAGTGGGCCGTTCCAGCCGGGCAGTGACGACCGGCTCGTCGGCCGACTGGATGAGCATCCGTTCCTGTCATCCGAGACTGAGGCCGACGACGAGGTCGAGCGGGCCCGGTGAGCGCCGAGCCCGGTTAGTAGGACAGGCCCGGTTGCGGCTGGTTGACGATCTGACGACGCAGCGTCACCTGTCGCGTCCCGTCACGGAACAGCCGCACCCGGGCCAACTCCCAGCCGGAGAACTCGGCTTGGATCGCCAGTTGCGCCGTCGCGGTCACCCGGTCGACATTCGGCGGCAACCGCAGCGGCGCGTATTCGTAGTCCATGCGCTCCATCCTGCCCATCTACGCTGGCCAGCACCAGTCTCCGCGGCCCCGTCCCGCCGTACGGGCGCGCCGGTTTGTGGAAACCCGGTGCCCGGGGTGCGGCGCGCCGGACGGTTGGTGCTCAGCCGTCCCGCTCGGGGTAGCCGATCGGCACCGCCGACACGTCGTCGAGCGCCTGGGAGATCTCCGCCGGCAGACTCATCCGTTCCACCTGTAGGGCACCGAGCAACTGCCCGACCGTACGGGCACCGAGGATCGGCGCGACCACGCCGGGACGATCACGGACCCACGCCAGAGCGACTTCCAACGGCGAGACGCCCAGCCCGCCGGCGGCGGTCGCCACCGCCTCAACGATGCTGGAGCAGCGCGGCTCCAGGTAGCTGGCTACGAAGCGTTCGAAGTGCGGCGAGGCGGCCCGCGAATCGGCTGGTCGGCCGTGTCGGTATTTTCCGGTGAGCACCCCGCGTCCCAAGGGTGACCAGGGCAGCACTCCCAGTCCGAGGTCCGCGCAGGCTGGTAGCACCTCCCGTTCGAGGCCGCGTTCGAGCAGCGAATACTCCAGTTGAGCGGCGACCACCGGGGCGCGGCCGGGGAACGCCGCCTGCCAGGTCGCTGCCCGGGCGGTCTGCCAACCGGAAAAATTGGACACGCCGATATATCGCACCCGTCCGCTTGTCACCGCGTGGTCCAGCGCGGCGAGGGTTTCCTCAAGCGGTGTCTCCGGGTCGTAGCCGTGCACCTGCCACAGGTCCACGTAGTCGGTGCCGAGCCGGCGTAGCGACGCGTCCAGGGTCCGCAGCAGGTGTCCCCGGGAGCCGTCCCGGCGCCGGGACGACCCCGGCCGTAGGCCGGCCTTGGTGGCGATGAGCAGGTCGTCGCGGGGTACCAGGGTGTCCAGCAATGAACCGATCACCGTCTCCGCGTCGCCGTCACCGTAGACGTCGGCGGTGTCGACCAGGTTGCCGCCCGCGTCGAGGTAGCTCTTGAGTTGGGCGGCCGCGTCGTCAGCATCGGTGTCCCGGCCCCAGGTCATGGTGCCGAGCGCGAGCCGCGAAACCGCCAGCCCGCTTCGGCCGAGCGGTCGCTGTTGCATGGTTGAACCTTATTCAGAACATCGCGGCGCCGATATCCTCGCTCCCGGCATTGCTGCCGGATCGAACCGGCGCGTTGCCGTACCGGTGGTCGAGCGCCTGTCGCGCATTGCGTAGCCTGATGCGACCTGGCGCGCGGATGGGGGAGGAAAACTAGTGCGACTCGGGCTCAACCTCGGCTATCACACGAAGTGGAGCACACCCGCCAGTCATCTGGCTTTGGCGCGGGAGGCCGATCGGCTGGGCTATTCGGTGGTCTGGGCCGCCGAGGCGTACGGCTCGGATTCGCCGAGCACACTCGCCTGGCTGGCCGGGCAGACCGAACGGATCGATCTCGGGTCGGCCGTGATGCAGATCCCGGGGCGCACTCCGGCGGCGACCGCGATGACCGCGGCCACCATTGACGCGCTCTCCGGCGGGCGGTTCCGGCTCGGCCTCGGCGTCTCCGGGCCGCAGGTCTCCGAGGGGTGGCACGGGGTGCGCTTCGGGAAGCCACTCGGGCGGACCAGGGAGTACGTCGATATCGTCAAGCTGGCCATCGGACGCAAGCCGGTCGAGTACGCCGGCGAGCACTACCTCCTGCCGCTGCCGGATGGCCCGGGGAAACCGCTCCGGCTCGGGTTCCATCCGCCGCGCGAGCACATCCCGATCTACCTGGCCGCGGTCGGGCCGAAGAACCTGGAACTGACCGGTGAGATCGCTGACGGCTGGTTGGCGGTCTTCTACGCACCCGACTTCGCCGCGGAGCACCTCGCCGCCGTGTCAGCCGGCCGGACGAAGGCCGGCAAGTCGCTGGCCGGTTTCGATGTGGTGCCCAGCGTGCCGGTGGTGGTGGGCGAGGATGTGGCCGCCTGCGCGGAGTTGGTCCGCGGGTACGCCGCCCTTTACGTCGGCGGGATGGGTAGTCGCCAACAGAACTTCTACAACCAGCTTGCCACCCGGATGGGCTACGGCACCGCCGCCCGCGAGGTGCAGGATCTCTACCTTTCCCAGCGGCAGCGGGACGCGGCGGCCGCGGTACCGCTGGAGTTCATCGACCGCACCTCGCTGCTCGGCCCGAAGGAACGGATCGCCGAGCGGATGCGGGCGTACGCCGAGTCGGGCGTGACGACCCTGTCGGTGGCCCTGTTCACAGCGGATGTGCAGAGCGGAGTCCGCACACTGCGTACCTGCGTCGAGGCCCTCGAGCTGGCCGGGGTGGCCGAGTGAGCCATTGCCGCGAATTGGCCCGCTGCGACTTTGTATGTGGTGAATCAATGACTAGAAGTGCTGTGGGGGCGCGGTGAGCTGGATCGAGGCAATTGTCCTGGGTGTGGTGCAGGGGCTCACCGAGTTTCTGCCGGTCAGCTCGTCTGCGCACCTTCGGATCACCTCCGCGCTCTTCTTCGAGCGGGACGCCGGCGCGTCCTTCACCGCGGTGACCCAGCTCGGTACCGAGGCGGCGGTGCTCGTCTACTTTGCCAGGGACATCTGGCGGATCGGTCGCACCTGGGTGGTCGGGATCTGGGATTCCTCGGTGCGGGCCAGCACTGACTACCGGATGGGCTGGTACGTCATCATCGGCTCGATCCCGATCGGCGCGTTCGGGTTTCTGTTCAAGGACCAGATCCGGAGTGCGGCTCGGAACCTGTGGTTGGTCGCGACCGTGCTGATCGTTTTCGCTTTCGTGCTGGCGTTCGCTGAGTACTGGGGACGGCAGACCCGGCGGATCGAGAATTTCGCCCTGCGTGACGGTGTGCTGATGGGCTTCGCGCAGGCGATGGCGTTGATCCCCGGCGTGTCCCGGTCCGGCGCCACGCTCTCCGCCGGACTCTTCCTGAACCTGACCCGCGAGGCAGCGGCCCGTTACTCGTTTCTGCTCGCCATTCCGGCCGTGGTGATGTCCGGGGTGTTCAGTCTGCCGGACGTCTTCGACACCAGCGGCGGAGGTTCGGTGCCGTCCGGGGCGCAGATGGTGGTGGCCACGCTGATCGCCTTCGGTATCGGTTATGCCGCCATCGCCTGGCTGCTGCGCTATGTCGCACACCACACGCTGTATGTCTTCGTGCTCTATCGGGTGGCGGTGGGCAGCCTCATCCTGGCACTGCTGTCGACCGGCACCATCGCCGCGACCTGAGGTGCGAGTCAGGGTCCCTTCTTATCGCTTTTGGTATAGAAGGGGCCCTGCCCAACCTGGTCGACGGCCGTACCCTGGTGATCGTGGCGACCCTCCTGCTTTTGCGACACGGCCGCACCACCGCGAACGCCAGCGGTGGCCTGGCCGGGCGGCAACCCGTGGAACTGGATGAGACCGGCCGTGGTCAGGCCGTGGCCGTCGGCGAGCGACTTCGCCTCGTGCCGCTGGTGGCCGCGGTCACCAGTCCGCTGATTCGTTGTCGGCAGACATTGGAGCTGGCCTTGCCGCAGATCACACCGGTCGTCGAAGACGGTCTGATCGAGTGCGGATACGGCGCGTGGGAGGGTCAGCCGCTGAAGAAGTTGGCCAAGGATCCACTGTGGCCGGTGGTCCAGCAGCATCCCAGCGCGGCGATCTTCCCGAACGGGGAGTCGATGGCGGCGATGGCCGCCCGTGGCGTCGAGGCGGTCCGTCGGTGGGACGCTCGACTGACCGCCGAGCACGGTCCGGAGGCGATCTGGCTGGCCTGCAGCCATGGCGATGTGATCAAGGCAATCGTGGCGGACGCGCTCGGCGTACACCTTGATCTTTTCCAGCGGATCGTGGCCGATCCGGCCTCGGTGACCGTGATCCGCTACACCCCGGTCCGCCCCTTCGTGCTGCGGCTGAACGACACCGGTGGGGCGCTGACCGACCTTGTCGCGTCGCGCCGGTCCGGGCGACGGCGTTCGAGGATGGTCGAGTCCGATGCCGCCGTGGGCGGTGGCGCCGGCGGCACCAGCGGAACCGGTTCGGTACGGTGACCGGCGAGCGCGGCCGGGACGCCGGCCCGGACCATGATCGCCACACGGGCGCAGGGGTGGCGATTCGGGTCGGTGCGTTGCACGGTGCCGTTCCGCTCCGGATAGGGTCGTGGGTATGACCCACCAGGTGCACGCCTTCGAGCCGCCCGAGCGGTTCGTCGCTGGGACCGTGGGCCCGCCCGGGGAACGGACATTTTTTCTTCAGGCGCGAGGCGGTGGCCGGCTGGTCAGCGTCGCGCTGGAAAAGGTGCAGGTGTCCCTGTTGGCTGAGAAGTTGGAGGAACTCCTCACTGAGGCGCATCGCCGATTCGGGGTCGAGTTGCCGGCGCCGCCGCCGGTCATCGCCGACAACGAGCCGCTGGACACTCCGGTCGATGAGGAGTTCCGGGTGGGCACGTTGGGACTGGCCTTCGACGTTGACACGGCGACGGTGGTGATCGAGGCAATTGCCGTGGGGGAGGCGGGCGCCGAGGTCGAGCTGGCTGAGGGCGAAGACGTTGACGAGGATGAGGAGGACGAGCAGCCGGACGACGAAGATCTTGACCGGCTGCGCGTCCGGTTGACGCCGCAGGCGGCCCGTGAGTTCATCGAGCGGGCTCGTCGGGTGGTCGCGGCGGGACGCCCGCCGTGTCCGTTGTGTGGTCAGCCCCTGGACCCCGCCGGTCATCTCTGCCCCCGGCACAACGGCTACCACCGGTGACCGAGGTCTCAGGACGCGTCAATGCCGTGGCCGGGAGGCTGGGTCCGGCGCGATGACCTCATCGGAGCTACGACCGCTGCTCGATGAGAGCGATGCGTTGCGCCTGCTGCGATCCGGCCGGATCGAGTTGGAGGGGCGACTGGTCGACGCCTCCAACACCACGCTCCGCGGCCGGCTGACCCTCGACGGGGTGACGGCCCGTTGCGTCTACAAGCCGGTGCGTGGTGAGCGACCGCTCTGGGACTTTCCCGATGGCACCCTCGCTGGTAGGGAAGTCAGTGCGTATCTCATCTCCAGTGCCACCGGCTGGGACCTGATCCCGCCAACCGTACTGCGGGACGGCCCGCTCGGCCCCGGGTCGTGTCAGCTCTGGATTGATGAACCGTCGTCGATCGAACCCTTGGTCGGGTTCGTGCCCGCGGCGAGCCTGCCGCCGGGCTGGTTCCGGACCGCCGCCGCGCGAACTGACGATGGCACGACCTACGCGCTGGCCCACGCGGATGATGCTCGACTGGCCCGGCTCGCGGTCCTCGATGCGGTGATCAACAACGCCGACCGTAAGGGCGGCCATGTGCTTCTCGGCCCCGACGATCGGATCTACGGTGTCGACCACGGAGTCTGTTTCCATGTCGACGACAAGCTGCGTACCGTGCTCTGGGGCTGGTTGGGTCGCCCGTTGCCGGCCGACGCGGTCGAGCGGCTGGAGCGGTTGGCGGGCGCGTTGACCGGCCCGCTGGGCGTCGAACTCTCGACCCACTTGACCGTCGCCGAGGTCGCCGCGGTTTCCGCGCGGATCGGCCGGCTCCTGGCCGCTGGCCGCTTTCCCAGTCCGTCCGGCGACTGGCCGGCGGTCCCCTGGCCACCGATCTGATCATCCCCGATACCGGGGCCTGTCAAACTGATCACCTGAGGGGACGGGATCCGGTGGCGCGACGCCCGGCTGGTTAGGCTGATGGTCATGGACTCTTGGATGGGGCACGGCGTACCGAGACTGCCGGGAAGTGGTCAGCCGCTGGCGTTGTACGACTCGGCGCGCCGCGCCGTGCACCTGACCAGGCCGACCGGCAAGGCGAAGATGTACGTTTGTGGCATCACGCCATATGACGCCACGCACCTCGGGCACGCGGCCACCATGGTCACCTTCGATCTCGTGCAGCGGATGTGGCGGGACGCGGGACATCTCGTGGACTATGTCCAGAACGTCACCGACATTGACGATCCGCTGCTGGAGCGGGCCGAACGTGACGGCGAGGACTGGGTGGTGCTGGCCATGCGGGAGACGGCGCTCTTCCGCGAGGACATGGAAGCGTTGCGGATCATCCCGCCGACGCACTACGTCGGCGCGGTCGAGTCGATCCCGGCCATTGCGGAGAAAGTCGCTGCTCTGCTCGACGACGGCGCCGGCTACCGGCTCGACGACGGCACCGGCGACGTCTACTTCGACATCAGCGCGTCGCCCCGGTTCGGGTACGAGTCCAATCTGTCCCGTGAGCAGATGCTCGAGTTCTTCGCGGAGCGGGGTGGCGATCCGGCGCGCGCCGGCAAGCGTGACCCGCTGGATCCGCTGCTCTGGCGGGGGACCCGCGAGGGTGAACCGGCTTGGCCCGGCGGCCCGCTCGGCCCGGGGCGGCCGGGCTGGCACATCGAGTGCGCGGTCATCGCGTTGAACCTGCTCGGCGAGCGCATCGACGTGCAGGGTGGCGGGAACGATCTGCTCTTCCCGCATCATGAGTGTTCGGCCGCGCACGCCGAACGGCTGACCGGGGTGACGCCGTTCGCGCAGCACTACGTACACGCCGGCATGATCGGGCTGGATGGTGCGAAGATGTCCAAGTCCAAGGGCAACCTGCTCTTCGTGTCCCGGCTGCGGGCCGACCGGGTGGATCCGATGGCGCTGCGTCTCGCGTTGCTCGCCGGTCACTACCGTTCCGATCGTGAGTGGACCGACGATCTGCGTAAGGCCGCCACCCAACGGCTGAGCCGGTGGCGCGAGGCCGCCTCGGTCGCGGCCGGACCGTCCGGTGTCGACCTGCTGGCCGGCGTACGTGCCCGGTTGGCGGACGATCTGGACACCACGGGCGCGCTGGCCCTGGTGGACCGGTGGGCCGATGCCGCCCTCGCCGGGACCGGTGACGATCCATCCGCCCCGGCACTCCTGGCCTCGACCGTCGACGGGCTGCTCGGCGTGCGTCTGTAGCGGTCGGCCGCCGGCCGGATCAGCCGAGCATCAGGCCCGGATCCGGTTCGACCTCCGGTGCCGGTTCGGGAACCTGGTATTCCTCGGTCAGCGTGGTCATTGGCCCAGGCCAGGTCGCCTGGGCCACCTCGATGGGCCGGCGCTGGGCGTCGTAGGCCACGTGTAGCAGGTGCAGCACCGGAGTGTCCGGACGGATCTGCAGGGTTTCCGCCTCCTCCCGGCTGGGTTGGCGGGCACTGATCTGGTCGGTGGCCGACACGTAGCGCCGGCCGATCGCCTCTTCGGCTTCCTGGTAGAGCGGGCGTCCATACGCCTCCGGCCGTTCCAGGCTGGTCCCGGCCGCGTCGGCGACCCGGAACCATGATGCGCCGACCTCAACCGGGACGTCCTCGGTACGGACCAGATGGCGCCGGACGATCAGCTCGGTGCCATCGGTGACGCCGAACGCGTCGGCGACCTCGGGTGGCGCCGGAGCCCGGCCGACCTGGATCAGGTGCTGTCGGTAACGGGCGGCGAGGTCCGCGTGGTAGCCGCGGTGCCCCCCGTACCGGCCCCGGGAGAGCCGGTTGAGGCGCCGGCGGGTGCCACGCACATAGGTACCCGACCCGGGCTTGGTGATCAGCACACCCTCGACCCGGAGCTGGTCGATCGCCCGCTGCACGGTCTGTTTGGCCACCCCGAACATCTCGGCGATGGCCGGGATGGAGGGCAGTCGTTCGCCTGCGGCCCAGCCCCCGGCCCGGATGCGGGCGCGGAGCGCGGCGGAGATCTGCCGGTGCGGGAATTCGGCCGCCCCCGGATTGATTCCGCCGGTCAGCGGGGTGGGGGTGTTGGCGCCACCGTCGGTTAGCAACGTTCGGCCTCCGTTCGCGATGACTTAGGTTCCTAGGATGCCGTACGGGGTGTGCGCTCGTCAACGAAAACACGCCACCAGCCGACAACCTGAAAGGCACCAGGAGGGACCCTCCTGGTGCCTTTCAGCCGAGCGTGTGTGATCCGGTTACGGCTTACAGGCCAGCACGACCCCGTTGGCACCGGGAGCCTCGAACCGGATGACCTGTACGTCGGTGAAACCCGCGTCGGTGAGCCACCCGGCGTATTCGGCGCCGGAGTAGTTTCGGCCACCCTCGGTTTCGACCAGCATGTTCATCCCCATCAGCGCGGCTTCCGGGGGACCGCTCCGGTCGTCGTCGAGGAGCAGTTCGGACACCAGGATGGTGCCGCCGGACGGCAGGGCCGCATGGCACTTGTCGAGGATCCGGCGGTTGGTCGGCTCGTCCCAGTCGTGCAGGATCATGCTGAGCAGGACGATGTCGTGGCCAACCGGTAGCGCTTGGTCGGTCATGAAATCCCCGGGGGCGGTGTCGATGATCCCGGTGAGACCGGCCTTGGCGATTTTCTCGTCGGCGAGGGCGCAAACGTGTGGCAGGTCGAGGATCGTGGCGCGCAGCGCCGGGTAGCGGTGGCACAGTTCAATCGGGAAGGCGCCCGCCCCGCCGCCGACATCGAGCAACCGTTGGTGGCTGGTGAAGTCGTACGCCTCGGCGAGTACGCGGGCGGTGAAGATCGACGTCGAGTACATCGCCTCCCAGAACAGGGCCAGCATTTCGGTATCGTCCGCCGTGAACAGCGATTTGCTGGTCTGTGGATCCCAGGTGATCGGCTGGTCGGTGCGGAGTGCTTCGCCTACCCGGTGCCAGGCCAGGTAGGTGCGCTGGTCGCAGTAGCGCACCTGACCGCCAAAGTAGTAGGGGCGACCGGCGACCAGGAATTTCTCGGCAAGCGCGGAGTTCCGGTAGCCGTCACCGCTGCGCTCCAGCAGCCCGAGTGAGGCGCAGGCGGCGAGGAGCAGGTCCGACGGACGCTCCGCCATTTCGAGTTCGTTCGAGACGTCCTGGACGCTCATGGTTCGCCCGTCGGCGAGTCTGGTGAACAGGTCAAGTTCGACCGCGGCGGCAAAGGTTTTAAAGCTCCAGAAGCCGGTTACCAGCCGCATTAGCGGCGTAGGGGTGATCATCACCAAATAGGATCATTCCTGCCGGCCGATATGGCAGAATTGTCAGATATCCGACTGTCTGTCCGAATTTAAACCATGGTGTCCGGTATGCTGGAGCTGCTCCTACCACGCGCCGGCGGTCGGTCCGGCGGAACCGCCCCGGCGTCGCAGGTACTTCTCGAACTCCTGGGCGATCTCGTCACCGGTCAGCGGTTTGATGCCCGGCGTCGCCGACCCGTTCCTCCAACTCACGGACGTACTCACCCAGCTCGGCGTCCTGCTCGGCGGCCGCGCGTACCCGCTGCTCCCACTCGGCGGCATCCTCGGCCAGATCGGCCATCGGCACCGGCAGGTCGAGCACCTCCTCGACCCGGTGCAGCAGGGCCAGGGTCGCCTTCGGGCAGGGCGGGTTGTTCGCGTAGTGCGGCACGTGCACCCAGAACGACACCGCGTCGACCTCGGCCCGGACGCAGGCGTCGTGCAGCACCCCGACGATGCCCGGTCGGACCGTCGTAGCGGGTCGGGGTCAGCTGGTAGCGCTCGGCCGCGTCCTTGTCCGAGGCGCTTCCGCTGATCGGCAGCGGCCGGGTGTACGGCACGTCGGCCAGCAGCGCGCCGAGCAGCACGACCCGGTTGACCTCCAGGCTGTGGCAGATCTCCAGCACCTGCTCGCAGAAGGTGCGCCAGCGCATGCTCGGCTCGATGCCGCGGATCAGCACCACGTCCCGCTCGGTGCCCTCCGGGCTGGCGACCATGAAGCGGGTGGTCGGCCACTCGACCCGCCGGGTCGCGCCCGTCGGCCATGGTGATGGTCGGCCGGCTCACCTGGAAGTCGTAGAAGTCCTCCGGGTCCAGTTCGGTGATCTGCCGGGCCTGCCAGACCTGCTCAAGGTGCTCCACTGCGGCGGTGGACGCGTCGGCGGCGTCGTTCCAGCCCTCGAAGGCCGCGATGGCCACCGGCGAACGCAGCACCGGCAGGCCGTCGAACTCGGTCACGCGGTCACCCCACCATGCTCGCCGAAGCGTCGGCCGGCGTGGCACCTGGCGGTGCCCTCGCCGTACCCGGTGGCGCCGTCCCTGTTGTTCCTCACGTCCGCCAGCCTACGTGCCGGACCGGGATGCGGCTCGCCGGCCGCGCCGGCTCGCCTCACCGCCGTACCGGCTGCGTCGGCCGCGCCACCGCTGCACCATCAGGCGCCGGGTCCGGTCCGACGGCTTCAGCAGCATGGTACGGAATGGGACAGCCGTCCCTGGCGTCACAATATGTGGAACTGTCCTGACAGCGGTTAACTGGCCGCTGCGTAGGGCACTAGCCTGGAAGGGTGGCGAACTCGTTGCTCGACGTGCTGGCCAATCGGATCCTCATCGCCGACGGTGCGATGGGGACGATGCTGCAGGCGGCCGACCTGACCCTGGACGACTTCGACGGTCATGAGGGCTGCAACGAGATCCTCAACGTCACCCGGCCGGACGTGGTGCGATGCGGTGCACGACGCCTACTTCGCCGCCGGCGTCGGACTGCGTGGAGACCAACACTTTCGGTGCCAATCTGTCCAACCTGCGCGAGTACGGCATCGCAGCAGCGGATCTGCGAGCTGTCCGAGGCCGGTGCTCGGCTCGCCCGGGAGGCGGCCGACGCGTGCCGCGACGCCGGACCGCCGCGGTTCGTGCTCGGCTCGATCGGCCCGGGCACCAAGCTGCCGACCCTCGGCCACGTCACCGTACGCGACGCTGCGCGACGCGTACCAGGAGAACGCGGCCGGGCTGATCGCCGGCGGCGTCGACGCGCCTGATCGTGGAGACCTGCCAGGACCTGCTGCAGGTCAAGGCCGCGGTCGTCGGCGCCAAGCGGGCGATGGCCGAGGCCGGGCGAGCCGGTCCCGATGATCTGCCACGTCACCGTCGAGACCACCGGCACCATGCTGCTCGGCAGCGAGATCGGCGCGGCGCTGACCGCGCTCGAACCGCTCGGCGTCGACCTGATCGGGCTCAACTGCGCGACCGGGCCGGCCGAGATGAGCGAGCACCTGCGCTACCTCTCCCAGCACGCCCGGGTGCCGCTGTCGGTGATGCCGAACGCCGGCCTGCCGCAGCTGACCGCCGACGGCGCGCTACTACCCGCTGACCCCGGACGAGCTGGCCGAGGCGCTGGACCGGTTCGTCGACGAGTACGGCGTGGCGCTGGTCGGCGGCTGCTGCGGCACCACGCCGGAGCACATCCGGGTGGTGGTCCGAGCGGCTGCACGGACGCGACCCCGGCGACCCGGGAGCCGCGGCCGAGCCGGGCGTGGCCTCGCTCTACCACCACGTGCCGTTCGCCCAGGACGCCAGCGTGCTGATGGTGGGGGAGCGGACCAACGCCAACGGCTCCAAGGCGTTCCGCGAGGCGATGCTCGACCGGCGACTGGCAGGCCTGCGTCGAGATCGCCCGCAGCCAGGCCCGGGACGGCTCGCACCTGCTCGACCTGTGCGTCGACTACGTCGGCCGGGACGGCACGCAGGACATGCGGGAGGTCGCCGGCCGGTTCGCCACCGCGTCCACCCTGCCGATCATGCTGGACTCGACCGAGCCGCCGGTGATCGAGGCCGGGCTGGAGATGCTCGGCGGCCGATGCGTGGTCAACTCGGTCAACTTCGAGGACGGCGACGGCCCGGAGTCCCGCTACGCCCGGGTGATGCCGCTGGTCGCCGAGCACGGCGCCGCGGTGGTCGCGCTGACCATCGACGAGGAGGGCCAGGCCCGCACCCGCGGAGTGGAAGGTGCGGGTCGCCGAGCCGGCTGATCGAGGACCTGACCGGCCGGTGGGGGCTGGCCGCTCGGCGACATCCTGGTCGACTGCCTGACCTTCCCGATCGCCACCGGCCAGGAGGAGACCCGCCGGGACGGCATCGAGACCATCGAGGCGATCCGGGAGATCACCCGCCGCTACCCGGGTGTCAACTTCACCCTCGGCGTCTCCAACGTCTCCTTCGGGCTGAACCCGGCGGCCCGGCAGGTGCTCAACTCGGTCTTCCTGCACGAGTGCGTGCAGGCCGGGCTGACCAGCGCCATCGTGCACGCCAGCAAGATCCTGCCGATGGCGAAGATCCCGGACGAGCAGCGCGAGGTCGCGCTCGACCTGGTCTACGACCGGCGCCGCGAGGGCTACGACCCGCTGCAGGCGTTCCTCGAGCTGTTCGAGGGCGTCGACGTGACCTCGCGCGCGGGCCACCCGGGCCGAGGAACTGGCCGCGCTGCCGCTGGACGAGCGGCTGAAGCGGCGGATCATCGACGGCGAGCGCAACGGCCTGGAGGCCGACCTCGACGCCGCGATGGCCGAGCGGCCGCAGCCGCTGGAGATCATCAACGACACCCTGCTGGACGGGCATGAAGATGGTCGGCGAGCTGTTCGGCTCCGGCCAGATGCAGTTGCCGTTCGTGCTCCAGTCGGCCGAGGTGATGAAGGCCGCGGTGGCCTATCTGGAGCCGCACATGGAGAAGGCCGACGACGGCGGCAAGGGCCGCATCGTGCTGGCCACCGTCAAGGGCGACGTGCACGACATCGGCAAGAACCTGGTCGACATCATCCTGTCCAACAACGGCTACGAGGTGGTCAACATCGGCATCAAGCAGCCGATCAACGCGATCCTGGAGGCCGCCGAGCAGCACAACGCCGACGCCATCGGCATGTCCGGCCTGCTGGTCAAGAGCACCGTGGTCATGAAGGAGAACCTCGCAGGAGATGACCGCGCGGGGCGTGGCCGAGCGCTGGCCGGTGCTGCTCGGCGGTGCGGCGCTGACCCGCGCGTACGTCGAGGACGACCTGCGGTCGATCGTTCCACGGCGAGGTGCACTACGCCCGGGACGCGTTCGAGGGGCTGCGCCTGATGGACCGGGTGATGACCGCCAAGCGTGGCGGCGCTCCGGTGGTCGACCCGGAGCGGGAGGCGGCGCTGGCGGCCCGCCGGGCCCGCCGGGAGCGGCAGCGCAGCCATGGTCGCCGAGGCGCTGCCGGACCTGGACGACGCCTCGGTCCGCTCCGACGTCGCCGCCGACGTGCGCGGTGCCGACGCCGCCGTTCTTCGGCACCCGGGTGGTCAAGGGCATGCCGCTGGCCGACTACGCGGCGCTGCTCGACGAGCGGGCCACCTTCCTCGGCCAGTGGGGGCTGCGCGGCGCCCGGGGCGGCCAGGGCCCGTCCTACGAGGAGCTGGTGGAGACCGAGGGCCGGCCGCGGCTGCGCTACTGGCTGGACCGGCTGACCGCCGACAAGGTGCTGGAGGCGGCCGTCGTGTACGGCTACTTCCCGGCGTACTCCGAGGGCAACGACCTGGTGGTGCTGGACGAGAACGGGCACGCCGAGCGGGCCCGGTTCACCTTCCCGCGGCAGCGCCAGGAGCGGCGGCTGTGCCTGGCCGACTTCTTCCGGCCGCAAGGGCGAGCAGCTCGACGTGGTCGGCGCTGCAACTGGTCACGGTCGGCCAGCCGATCAGCGAGTACACCGCGAAGCTGTTCGCCGCCAACGACTACCGCGACTACCTGGAGGTGCACGGCCTGTCGGTGCAGCTCACCGAGGCGCTGGCCGAGTACTGGCACCAGCGGATCCGCACCGAGCTGGTGCTGCCCGGCGGGCGGACCGTCGCCGACGACGACCCGGCGGACCTGGCGGGGTTGCTGCGCACCGACTACCGGGGCTGCCGGTACTCGTTCGGCTATCCGGCCTGCCCGGATCTGGAGGACCGCGCGAAGATCGTGGAGCTGCTCGGCGCGGAGCGGATCGGCGTGCAGCTGTCCGAGGAGTTCCAGCTGGAGCCCGAGCAGTCGACCGACGCCATCGTGGTGCACCACCCGGAGGCCAGCTACTTCAACGCCAAGTGAGGTCGCCAACCTTCTAACCTGCGTTAGGAGGGGGTGATGGTGCCGCCGCCGGGCGTGAGGTCGCTAGTTCCTCTGCCTGGGCATGCCCTTGAGGTGGCGGCCCATCACCCGGGCGATTTCGCATAGTTCCCGTCGGCCAGTCGGAGGTGCTCCACTCCGTTCAACACCGCACGCCGATCGACATTGACCGGGTCACCGACCCGGTAGTTGGCCGCAACCGACGTCATGCGTCCGGCCCTGTCAGCGGTGGTACTCGCCGAACTGGGTGGCGCTGAGGTGCAGGATCGTCACGCCGAGTTCGTCCACGGTTTTCCGCACCCGCGTCCACCCCAACTTTTCGACCAACCGTGCCGTCGAGGTTAGGGTTTGAGCGCCACTGTGAGCAAAGAGGTGATCTGGTTGCTTGCCGAACCGATAGCAGGTCGGCCCCGTCGAAGCTGGTTGAGCCGTGGCGACATCGAGCCGATCGGCCGACCGGACACCTCGATGGAGCAGTGGCGCGATCCGGCGTCCGCATTGGAGCGGCTGCGGGACTGGGCCGAGCGACACACGGTTGAGACAATCACCTGGTATCTGCGGGACAAGCGGGTGAAGCGGTGGAGTTCACGCCTGCTGCGGGCCGCCGCCGTGATGCTCGCCGTGGCCGGCGGCGTGGTGCCGCTGATCTCCGGGAACTTCGCGAGCGTCGACGCGAACACCGGCTACGCGCTGCTCGCCGTCGCCGCCGGTTGTGTGGCGTTCGATCACTTCTTCGGGTTGTCGGCCGGTTGGATGCGTGACATCGCCACCGCGCAGGCGCTGCAACGACGGCTGGCCCGCTTCCATCTGGCCTGGGCTGGCTGGCAGGCCCGCGAGGCGGGACTGCTGATCACCCCGGCGTCACCCGACCTGGGCGCCGTCGCAGCGCCACCCGCTCCCGGCGGGGTGCCGGCCGCGTTCGACCTGATCGACGAGCTGCTCGTGGACGTGTCACGGCTGACCGACGGCGAAACGGCGCAGTGGGTCAGCGACTTCCAAAGCGCTATCGCCACCATGGGGCGGCAAAACGGTCCAGGCGCGGGCAGCAGGTCCAGCCCGCCCCTGGATCCGGCAACGCAGGGCGACGTCGGGGTGCAGATCTTCCGCTGAGGCGGCGTGGGCGGGCGAATCAGGATTGGTCGGTGAACATGATCTCGGTGTATTCGCCGACCGGGGTGAAGCCGAGTCGGGTGTAGACCGCGAGCGCGGCGGCGTTGTCGGCCCGGACGTTCAGCGTGATGTGCGGCACGGTGGCCAGCAGCCGGCGGCAGACCTCGGCGGTGGCCACCGTGGCCAGGCCCTGGTTTCGGGTGCGCGGATGGACCGTCACGTTGCCGATCGCGCCAACCTGGTAGCGGGGGGACCAGATGTGCACTCCGGCGACCGCGAGCAGTTCGCCGTCCCGGCGGATGCCGACGTACGGGCCGGTTTCCAGCATCCGTCGGTCGAACTGGTGGGCCGGGTAGGCCAGGTCGTAGAAGGCGGTCAGCTCCGGCAGGTCGGCTTCGGTGAGGGTTTCGCCGGCCGGCTCGACCCGGTCCAGCCGGGATGGCGCGGTGAGCGCCATCTTCAAATGCGGGCCGTGCGGCTCGGCCTGGAAGTGCTTCGCCAGCGCGAGTTCCGCACCTGGGCAGAGGTGGGCGTAGAAGCGTCGGGGCAGCAGCGGCAGCAGGCCCTCCAGCAACTCGACCACCCGGTCCACCTGCTCCGGCCGATCGAGGGCGAGCAGGATGGGCAGGCCGGCGCCATGGTAAAGCAGCGCGACCGAATCACCGTTGCGGTACCAGATCGTGTACGGCCAGAAGAAGTCGTCGAGGTCGCCCAGCTCGTAGGCGTGCAGTGCTGGATCGCGGCCCAGCAACTCGGCCAACTCAGCCCGGTCGTGGACACTCCGTACTGACATTTCCCCATGATCACACATACCCATCAGCACCGGAGCGTGGCGGCCAGCGGGCAGGCGTTCGGCGATCAGGTCGGGCAGTGCTGCCAGCCAGTCCTGACCGGCCTGACTGTCGGTTGACCAGTCCGGACAGGCTGGCGGCGGCACCGGCCGTACATCGCTTCTCGTCGGTCCATTCCGGGTCTCCGGAGTGGACGGTCGGCGGAGTGAGGGACCGGACGACATGATCAACGGAGTGGGCCCGGCAGTTTACGATCACGGCTTGCGTTCCTGTCGTTTTCAGTCCTGTGAATCGAAAATCGAGGTCACCGATGCGTTCACTCCGGGTAACCGCGCTGGTCGCCGTGGCGGTCGTCGCTTCGGCCTGTTTTGTCGGGCCGATCGATGATCCGGGGACCGGCCCCGGCGGCGTCGAGCCAGCGAATCCCGTGGTGTTGGGCACCCATGCCAGTCGGGACGACGGTACGATGACCGTCGATGAATTCCAGCGGGACACCGCCGGGGCCGTTGAGATCGCCGAGCGGTACTGGGACGACAAGTTCAGCGCGGCCGGGCAAACCTTTCAGCCGATCACGCAGATATTGCCCTACCAGCGGACCGGCGAGCTTTCCTGCGGCGGGCAGGAGTTGCCGATCAACAACGCGTTCTACTGCACGCCCGGGGACTTCATCGCGTACGACATCAACTGGGCGTTGGCCTCGTTCCGGCAGATCGGTGACGCGTTCATTTTCTACCTGCTCGGCCACGAGTATGCCCACGGTGTCCAGGCACGGCTCGGATACACGTACGAGTACTCGATCCAACAGGAGTTGCAGGCCGACTGCATGGCTGGGGCGTACATTGGCGGTTCGGTGTTGAGCGGGACACTGGCGTTGGACGACGGTGACCTGGACGAGCTGCGGGCGGGCCTCATCTCGGTCGCCGACGAGCCGAACCAACCGTGGTTCTCCGAAACCGCGCACGGCACAGCCGAGCAGCGCATCGAGTCTTTTTTCACCGGCTACGAGCGTTCTCTCGTCGCCTGTGACCTGACCTGACACCGCACGCCAGCTAATCGACGCCGTGGGCTTGAAGTTTCGGCGGGTCGGGCAGCCCGCTGGTCGTCCCGCTGTGCGAGAGGGCAGGATCGGTGGGTAGTCCGGCTCGACCTTTGGAGGCTCCGCTGACCAGCCAGTACCCGGCCGCCGTGCTCTTTGACATGGACGGCACGCTCGTCGACAGCGAGAAACTGTGGGACGTCGCGTTGAGTGAACTGGCCGCCCAGTACGGGGGCACGCTCTCCCCCGCTGCCCGTCGCGCGATGATCGGTTCCAGCATGGCCCATTCGATGGCCATCATGCACGACGATCTCGGCGCAACCCTGGCAGGACGCGACCGTCGGCGCGGCCTGGCTGGAAGCGCGGGTCGCGGAACTGTTCGTCACCGGGCTGCGTTGGCGTCCCGGCGCGCTCGGCCTGCTGCAGGGGGTGCGCGCTGCGGCGATCCCGACCGCGCTGGTCACCTCGTCCGGCCGGAGCCTGGTCGAGATCGCCTTGGACACGCTCGGGCCGGGACAGCTTCGACGTGGTGGTCTGCGGCGACGAGGTGGCCGCGGCCAAGCCGCACCCGGAGCCCTACCGGACCGCCGCCCGAAGCTACTCGGGCGTACCGATCGAGCGATGCGTGGCGATCGAGGACTCGCCGGCCGGGGTGGCCAGCGCACTTGCCGCCGGTGCCGCCGTGCTGGCGGTGCCCGGCCGAGGTGCCAATCGACCCGGCCGACGGCGTGCACCTGTTGGAGAGCCTGACCGCCGTGGATCTGGAGCTGCTCGCCGCCTGGCTGCGTCGGACCTGATCAGCTGATCAGGTCCGACGCTACCTCGATCGACAGGATCCCGGTGATCAGGGACTCCCGCGTGCGACACACCGTCGACACGCGGGAGCTGTTCCCTGATCACCGGATCTTTGGGTGGTTACTCGTGGGCGATCGCGCCGAGCACGTTGAGCCGGGCGGCCCGGATCGCCGGTAGCACCGCCGCGATCACACCGATGATGGCGGCCAGCACGAGGACGAGCGCCATCTGGCCCCAGGGCAGGACCAGTTCGGTGATGCCGTCGTCGTGCAGCGCCCGGACCACTGCGGCGCCGAGACCGGTGCCGACCGCCACCCCGAGCAGCGCGCCGAAGACCGAGATCACCACCGCCTCGACGGTGATCATCCGCATGGTCTGCGCCCGCCGAAGCCCGATCGCCCGGAGCAGACCCAACTCGCGGGTCCGCTCCAGCACCGACAGGGCCAGCGTGTTCACGATGCCGAGTACGGCGATCAGGATGGCCAGCCCGAGCAGCACCTGGATCATCAGCAGCAGCTGGTCCAAGAGGCTGGTCTGCTGCTTGATGAAGGCGGCGCGGTCGGCGACCGACACCTCGGGACTGTCCGCGAGCAGTTCTTCGACCTTCGGCAGCACCTCCTGCACCGTGGCGCCGGGCGCCAGCTGCAGGAAGCCCTGCGTCGGTTGCGGAATTCCGAAGTTGCTCGCGGCCTCGACCGGCAGCACGAAACCACGGTACAGATCCGACTTGGCGTAGATGCCGCTAACCGTGTAGGTCTGCGCATCCCCCGGGACAACTGCACCGGCACGGTGGAGCCGACCGAGAGCCGGAACTTTCCGCGGTGCCCATCGTCCACCAGTAACTTGCCGGTGCCGATCGTGTCGATACTGCCGGCGGTCGGTTCGAGCTGGAAGAACTCCCGCAGCGATGACGGGTTGCTGACCGCCGTGACGAATTCCGGCTCCCGTTTGCCGTCGATCATCGCGGCGTCGGCGTAAACGCCGGTCACCGCCTTGACGCCGGGTAGTTCGGCGGACCGGTCCAGCACCGCTGGATCGAAGCTCGGCATTCTGGGCCCGGTCTGTGCACCGGAGATGACCAGTTCAGCGTGGAGCGTGTCCTCGGCGGTCGTGCTCAGGCTGCTCTTGGCCGAGTCCAGGATCACCGTCACCCCGGTTACCAGGGCAATGCCGACCATCAGCGCGGCGGCGGTGATCGCCGTACGGCGCGGGTTACGGCCGGAGTTGAGCCGGCCCAGTTTGCCCGGCACCGACCAGGAGAAGAGTCGGCCCAGCAGCGAGACCACCGGGCGGCTGATCAACGGGGTCAGCAGCGCCACGCCGATGAAGGAGACCAGTACCCCACCGAGGATGGTCCAGAGCGGGCTGTCCCCGGCGTGATCGGTCAGCCCGAGCGCGAGCAGCGTCCCGCCGATCGCCGTCACCACCGCACCGGCCAGCGAAATTTTGGTCAGCGGGCGGTCCGGGGTGGCCACATCCTGCATCGCCGCGATCGGCGGGATGCGCGAGGCACGAAGCGCCGGCAGGACCGCGGCGATCACGGTGACGATCAGACCGACCGCGAAGGAGCTGATCACCGCGCTCATCGGCACGCCGATACCGGCCAGCTGCAGGTCGCTGACCTGACCGAAGACGGCGGCCAGCAGCGCGCCGACGCCAATCCCGGCGCCCAGCCCGAACACCGAGGCGATCAGGCCGATCATGACGGCCTCCACCAGCACCGAGCTGATCACCTGGCGCCGGTTGGCGCCGATGGCGCGCAGCAGCGCCAACTCCCGGGTCCGCTGCGCGACGATGATCGAGAAGGTGTTGAGGATCAGGAAGACACCAACGAACAGGGCCACCCCGGCGAAACCGAGCAGGATGTTGTTGAAGAACTTCAGCCCCTCCTTCAGCCCGGACGACGCGTCCGCGGAGAGCTCCTTACCGGTCTTCACCACATACCCGTCACCCAGCGCCGTCGCGATGTCGTCGCGTAACGACGCCGGGTTAACGCCATCTGCGGCCTGAACGTTGATGCCGCTGTAGACGTCTGGCGCACCGAGCATGAGCTGCTGTGCGGTCCGCTCGGTGAACATCACCTGCTGGGCGCCGCCGAGGCTGTCCCGGTTTCCGCTGTAGCCGAAGATGCCGACCAGGGTGAACTCCCGCTTCGGCTCCAGGGTCAGCACCCCGACCCGGTCGCCGACGGTTAGTTTGGCGGCGGTGGCGAGGGCCGCGTTGACCACGATCTCGTCATCGGCGGTCGGGCCACGCCCCTCGCGTAACTGGACCAGCTCATTCTCTCCGGTCCAGTTGCTGCCGAGCTGCGGCGGTCCGAAGGTCGGCACCACCTTGCCGTTGCTGCCGATGACCCGGGCCCCGTCGGCGCCGGCCTCACCGACCGCCTTGGCGACCCCGGGCACGGCCAGGACCTTCTCCAAGGTCGACGCCGGGATGGGGGCGACGACCTGTTCGCCCTCCATGCCGCCCACCGCGACCTTCGGTTTGGCGCTGACCGCGACGTCAGTGTTGGCGTAGATGCCGCTGAACAGCGCCTCGAACGAGCGGCTTAGCGTGTCGGTCAGCACGAACGCCCCGGACACGAACATCACGCCCAGCACAACGGCCAGGCCGGACAGCACCAGCCGCAGCTTGCGGCTGAGCAGACTCTTCAGGGTGGCGCGCAACATCAGCGGGCCGCCTCGGTGAGCCGGTCGAGCTTCTTCATCGTGTCGAGCACGGTCTCCGGGGTCGGTTCGATCAGCTCGGAGACGATCTCACCGTCGGCGAGGAAGACCACCCGACCGGCGTAGGAGGCAGCCACCGGGTCGTGGGTGACCATGACGATGGTCTGGCCGTACTCGGCCACCGAGTTGCGCAGGAAGCCGAGCACCTCGGCGCCGGAGGTGGAGTCGAGGTTGCCGGTCGGTTCGTCGGCGAAGACCACCTCGGGGCGGGAGACCAGGGCCCGGGCGCAGGCGACACGTTGCTGCTGACCGCCGGAGAGCTGGCTCGGGCGGTGGCCGAGCCGGTCCCGCAGTCCGACCGTGTCGATCACGGTGTCGAACCAGGCCGGGTCGGCTTTCCGGCCGGCGATGGCCAGCGGGAGCAGGATGTTCTCCTGGGCGCTGAGCGTGGGCAGCAGGTTGAACTGCTGGAAGATGAAGCCCACCTTGTCCCGGCGCAGGTTGGTCAGCCCGGCGTCGCCGAGCCCGGTGACCGTCGTGTCACCGATCTCGATCCTGCCCCGGGTCACCGAGTCGAGTCCCGCCAGGCAGTGCATCAGCGTCGACTTGCCGGAGCCCGACGGGCCCATGATCGCGGTGAACTGGCCGCGTTCGAAGTCCACGCTGACCCCCCGCAGCGCGACCACCTGGGCCTCGCCGCTGCCGTACACCTTCCATACCTCGCTCGCGCGGGCCGCTACGTTCGCGTGGCGGCCGACCGTCGCTGTCACTGAATGTCCCCCTCAAAAATTCTTTCTGGACCGGCCAGGCCGATGGCCCGGCCGGCAGCATCCATCGTCGGGGACGTCGGCGACCGCGACGTCCAACTCCGGGCGGAGGCGGACGCGGATTTCCGGTTGGGGGTGCGCCCCGATACCGGGTCAGGGTTGTCCCTGACTGCTAAGGCCGGTCCCACCGATGTGCGTGGTCAAGGTTAGACGCAGCTCAGCGCGACCTGGTCGTACGTGGGAAGGATCTTCGAGTACGACCAGGGGGGCGGATCTCCGACCTGATGAGGAGATGAGAGATAGCCCGACCACCGCGATTCGGGCGTGGTGCCCCGGCGATCGTGTGCTGGTTCGACCGACTGTCAGCCGCCCGGGCGCACCAGACCGGTCTCGTACGCCAGCACCACGGCCTGTACCCGGTCGCGCAGACCGAGCTTGGTCAGCACATGCCCCACGTGGGTCTTGATGGTGGTCTCACTGACCGACAGGGCCCGGGCGATCTCGGCGTTCGACAGGCCACGGGCCATCTGCACCAGCACCTCGCGTTCCCGCTCGGTGAGCGCGTTGAGCGCCTTCGGCAGGGTCGCTGACGGGTCGGGCAACGAGTCGGCGAACCGGTCCAACAGCCGCTTGAGGATGCGTGGGGCGACCACCGCGTCACCGGCGGCCACCGTGCGGATCGCGGTGACCAGATCCTCGGCGGGCACATCCTTGGCGAGGAACCCGCTGGCCCCGGCCCGTAGCGCCCCCACCACGTACTCGTCCAGGTCGAACGTGGTCAGGATCAACACCCGAACCGGCAACCGGGCGTCGACGATCGCCCGGGTCGCCGCGACGCCATCCAGCCGAGGCATTCGGATATCCATCAGCACCACATCGGGCAGCAGGCGGCGAGCCAGGTCAACCGCCTCGCTGCCATCCCCGGCCTCGCCCACGATGTCGAGGTCGGGTTCCGCGCCGAGCACCATCCGGAAGCCGGTTCGCAACAGCGGCTGGTCATCGACGAGCAGGATGCGTACCGGCCGCGCCGCGCCGCCGCCCTCGGTCATGCTCGTCTCCTCGCTGCTCGGTGCGCCCAGACCTTCCATCGGAATTTTGGCGTACACCCGGAAACCGCCGCCGGGCCGGGGGCCGGTGCGTAGGCTGCCACCATAGAGGGCGACCCGTTCCCGCATCCCGACCAGACCGTGCCCGAGCCGGTTACCCTCCGGTCTCGGCCCGCGGCCGGTGTCGGAGATCTCCACAACCAGCCAGTAGACGCCGAAACTGAGCCGGACTGCGGCGGTCGCCGTACCGGCATGCTTGATGGTGTTGGTCAGCGCCTCCTGCACAATCCGGAAAACCGTCAACGCCACTCCGGGATCCAGCGGTGCGGGCACCCCGTCAACCCGCAGCGACACCGGCAGGCCAGCCTCACGTACCTGCTCGATCAACGTCTCGATGCCGGCCAGACTCGGCTGCGGGGCCAGCTCCGCTACCGACTCGGCGTCGGTCCGCAGCACGTCGAGCAGGCGGCGCAGCTCGCGCAGGGTGCTCCGGCTGGTTTCCTCGATGCTGCCCAGCGCACCGTCGGTGGCCGCCGGGTCGCTGGGCAGTACCCGGCGTGCGCCGGTCGCCAGCACACCCATCACGCTCACATGGTGCGCGACGACGTCGTGCAACTCGCCGGGCAATCCGCCGCCGTTCGTCGGCGACCGCCTGATCGGCCAGCGAGCGCTGGTTCTCCTCGGCCACCCGGGCCCGTTCCTCGAGCGCGCGTACGAAGGCCCGGCGGGTGTGCACGGTCCGCCCGATGAAGAAGCAGACCAGCACGACCAGCACGTTACTGAAAATCATGTACGCCGGGCCGAGGCTCGCCGACCCGGCCAAAAGATCGGGTGTGCCCACGGCAGTGACCAGGGCCGGCGTCCAGAGCAGGGTAGCGGCGAGCGCCGCCCGCCCCATCCCGAGCCGCGCCGCAATCGTGTAGGTCAGAATGATGAACGACATGCTCGCGGCGAAGGACTGATGGTCCAACAGCAGCGTACCGATGAAGCCGGATATGGCCAGGCCCACCGCCGGCCAGAGCGCCACGCGGCGGAGCGCGGTCGGTGCCGCGCAAAAAACACTCCAGGCGACCAGTTCCAGCCAGCTCGACGTGGGGAAGAACTCGGCCGGCCCGATCCCGTAGAAGATCACCTCGACCGCGATGATCGCGAGGGCTACCAGCGAGTCCTGAAGAAGAGCCCGGCCAGTTCCATGGGGTATTCGCCACGGCGCCGACGCGGGCCGGGCCGCTTTTGTGCTCGACCTACCTGTCTGCGGGTGCGCGGGGCCCGTGCAGGCACGGTACGGCGCGGGAGCGTCGGTGGGGGGCATCCTGTGACGGTAGCCGCTGCTCGCGGCGGCGGATCGCTCATCGGTGCCGAGGGACGCCTCCTCCTCACGGAGGAGTTCACCCGTCCCGACGGGGTTGCGCCGGGTCGCCGACGCGGGCCGCGGGGACCTCCGCAGGGGCTGGTTCCGGGAAGGGCGGTGGTGTGCCGCCGAAGGTCGGGCAGTGCGCCTGGTGGCTGCACCAGTCGCAGAGCCGGCTGGGGTTGGGACGGAAGTCGCGGGCTGCTGTGGCCTGCTCGATGGCCCGCCATAGGGCCAGCACGGTGCGCTCGAACCGGAGCAACTCTTCGGCGTCGGGCGTGTAGTCGCAGACCTCGGCGTCCTTGAGGTAGAGCAGGCGCAGCACCTTCGGCACCACGCCCCGGGTGCGCCAGAGCACCAGGGCGTAGAACTTGAGCTGAAACAGGGCCCGTGGCCTCGAACGCCTCCCGCGGGGCGCCGCCGGTCTTGTAGTCGACCACCCGCAGATCGCCGTTGGGGGAAACATCCAGCCGGTCGAGGTAACCGCGGATCAGCAACTGGTCGTCGACCACGGCGGAGACCAGGCTCTCGCGTTCGGCCGGCTCCAGGCGACGCGGATCCTCGACGGTGAAGTAGCGGTCGAGCAGTTCGCGGGCCGAGCCGAGAAACTCGGCCGGGCCGGCGGTGTCCCCGACGGTGAACAGCTCGGCCAGCTCCGGCTCCTCGGTGACCAGGCGATCCCACTGCGGCACGACCAGGTCACCAGCCGCGGTCGGGGTGCGCCGCTCGGCGGGCAGGTCGTACAGCCGCTCCAGCACCGCGTGGACCAGGGTGCCACGCGCCTGGTCCGTGGTGGGACGCTCGGGCAGCCGGTCGATCGTTCGTAGCCGGTAGAGCAGTGGGCAGGTCTTGAAATCCGCGGCCCGTGACGGCGACAGCGAGGCGATGCCCTCCGGCGGGGGTGTCCCGGAACGTCGCCCGGTCGCCTGCGTCGTCACCGTCTGCGCCTTCATTCCGAAAGGCTAGGCCACGGGTACGACGTAAACGTCTCCGGCCGTGCCGGCGGTCCTGGTCCGGTGTTCCGTAGCATCGACCCGATGGAGGAAAATTCACGACCACGACGTCCCGCTGACCGGAAGCCGGGGCTCGCGGTCGGCCGCGTGTTCGGCGTGCCGGTCTATCTCAACGCCTCCATGGTGCTGCTCGCTGTCCTGGTGACCGTCCTGTACGGCGAGTTCGTCCGCCGCCAGCTCGGCCTGTCCCAGTTGGTCGGCTACGCCGTCGGCTTCGGATTCGTGGTCTGCCTGCTCGGTTCGGTGCTCCTGCACGAGCTGGGCCACGCCCTCACCGCGCGGCATTACCGCATCGGTGTGCGGGGCATCACCCTCGAACTCCTCGGCGGATACACGGAGATGGACCGGGAGGCGCCCAGCCCACGGATCGATCTGCTGATCTCGCTGGCCGGCCCGGCGGTTTCTTTCGTCCTCGGGCTGGCGGCGGTGGCGGCCACCCTCGCGCTGCCCGATCACACCCTGCCCAACCAGCTCGCCTTCCAGTTGGCGGTGAGCAACGTCATCGTGGCGGTGTTCAACAGCCTGCCCGGCCTGCCGCTGGACGGTGGACGGGCGTTGCGGGCCGCGGTGTGGGCGATCAGCCGGGATCGTCATCTCGGTACCGAGGTGGCGGGCTGGGTTGGGTCGGGCGGTCGCGATCGGCACCGCCGGCCTGGTCGTTCGGGCTGACCGCGCTGAAGCTACTGCAGCCGCTCGGCCTGGCGCTGATGCTGTTGGTCGCGTTCACCCTCTGGCAGGGGGCGGGCCAGTCGATCCGGCTGGCGCGGATCAGCCGCCGGTTTCCGCTCGTCGACCTGGCCCGGCTGGCCCGGCCGGTCTTTCCGGTGTCTGCGGGCACCCCGTTGGCCGAGGCGCAGCGCCGCAGTGCCGAGGCAGGTCAGGCCGGCGCGGCAATCGGGGTGACCGACTCGTCCGGCCGGCTGGTCGCTCTGGTCGACCGTGCCGCCGCCGAGGCCGTACCGGTCGAGCGTCGGCCCTGGGTGACGGTGGACACGCTGGCCCGAGGGCTCGACGGGGTGCCCCAGCCTGCCGATGGGGCTTGATGGTGAGCAGGTGGTCCAGGCCGTGCAGGCCCACCCGGGCGCGCAGTACCTGGTGACCGCAGGCAAAGATGTGGTCGGCGTTCTGCACATCGCCGATCTGGCGCAGCTCCTGGAGCCGAAACGAAAGATGAGGACGTGACCGAGCAAAGCGAGGCAAGAGCGTGGTCCAGCACCCCGGGTCGGTGCCCGGCCGGGTGGAGCGGGGGGCCGGCATGACCCGTTCGGCCCGCCGACGTACCGGCCAGCGAGCCCGCCGCTCCGGCACCGGCACACCGTGGCCCGTTCCGTCCGGGCGACCGGGTGCAGCTCACCGACCCGAAGGGCCGGATGCACACGATCACCCTGGCCAGCGGCAAGCAGTTTCACACCCACCGGGGAATCGTCGACCACGATGCCCTGATCGGCCTACCCGATGGCAGCGTGGTCACCTCCGGCGGAGGCACCGCCTATCTGGCGCTGCGTCCGTTGCTTTCGGATTACGTGTTGTCGATGCCTCGGGGCGCCCAGGTGATCTACCCCAAGGACGCGGCCCAGATCGTGGCGATGGGCGACGTATTTCCCGGTGCCAAGGTGCTTGAAGCCGGTGCCGGCTCGGGAGCGTTGAGCTGTTCCCTGCTGCGTGCCGTCGGCCCCAGCGGTGAACTGCACTCCTACGAGGTGCGCGATGATTTCGCCGAGATCGCCCGGCGTAACGTCGAAGCGTTCTTCGGCGGCCCCCACCCGGCGTGGACGCTGAAGGTCGGTGACGTCACGGCCTGCCCGGAGTCGGGGTTCGATCGGATCATCCTGGACATGCTCACCCCGTGGGAGGTGCTTGACCTGGTGGAACGGGCGCTCGTGCCGGGTGGGGTGTTCATCGGGTACGTGGCCACCACGCCGCAGATGTCGGAGCTGGTGGAGGCGCTGCGGGAGCGGGGTGGGTTCACCGAGCCGAGGGCCTGGGAGTCACTGGTCCGTGACTGGCACGTGGACGGACTTGGCGGTGCGCCCGGATCACCGGATGATCGCGCACACCGCCTTCCTGGTCTCCACCCGCCGGCTCGCGCCCGGTGTGACCGCGCCGGCCCGGCGCCGCAAGCCGAGCAAGGGCGCCGAGGCGTACGCCCTGCGGCGGCAGAGCCAGCGAGGCGCCGGCGGGCAGCCCGGGGAGAGCGGGCAGGGTGACACATGGTCGTCCGGCCGACGCGGCGGTCGAGCCGCGCCTTGACACGCCGGAGAGGGCACGAGCGATGATCTGCGGCGTTGGGACGCGCCGGTGACCCGGCAGCCCGGGTTCGGCGGTGGGGATCTGCCCGCCGTCTTCCCGGACTGGTCACCGTACCAGGACCTGGAGTCGGCCGCCCGCGCCTATCTGCGCGACCCCGACATCGCACTGGCCGCGCTGGACGGCGTATTGGACGGCGCCCCGGTGCTCGGCTTCACCCTCGAACGGTTCGTCAACGAGGTGAACGGGGTCTGGCAGGAGGTTGCGCTCTGTGATGGCAGCCGGTTGATTCTCTGGCATGGCGAGGACGTACCAGAGGATGACGGGCCGGCTGGGGCGATCACCTCGTCGCTACGCGTGGTGCCGGTCTCCACGCTGACCGAGGTGGGGTGTCGACGTCGGCTGAGCCGGACCCCGGACGGCCAGGTACGGGTTGACAGCATCGACGTCTACCTGCTTCTCAGATCGCTCGACGAGGGGATGCCGGGCGACGAGACGCAGGCCGCGTTACGACATGACGCGTTGCGTTTCGGAAAGACGTTGGACGACGGTGGGGCGGGGCAGATCTCCCGGTTGGAGGAATTCGCCCGGCTGATCGCGTCGGTGGTGGGTCGCCCTAACCGTTGAGTGGGTGCCGGAACCGGTCCGCCCCGGCGGGTGGGTCGGCCGGCCTACCCGCGCCGGACCGCCCGGCCCGGTCAGTCCGCGTCCGGGCCGGCTACCTCAACCTCGTCGCGGCTGCGCAGCACATGAATGCACTCGCCGGGGCATTCCTTCGCCGCATCGATCACTTCGAGCTGCAGGTGGCGGGGGACGTCGACCCGGCTGCCCGGGGAGAGCAGGAGTTCGCCGGCGGAGTCCTTGACATAGGCCAGACCGTCGACGTCGAACTCGAACACCTCTGGGGCGTACTGCACACACAGTCCGTCGCCGGTGCACAGGTCCTGGTCCACCCAGACCCGTAGTTCTTCGGTTTCGGTTTCCGTCGCCACGGCGCACCTCCCCATGTTCTCGCCGGTTATGCGTTTTGACGGTACCTGAACACGGATGTGTCACCCCCGCCGGGCGCGGGCTTGACGATCAAGCTTCGGTGACGACGGTGTTGCATTGGACCGAATCGGCCTCATAGCGGTTACTGTTAGGGCAGAACGTTCAAGCCCCCGGGGAGGTGGGACGTGGCACGCAGCGACGACGCGGACTCGCGCGCCGCACGGTGGGAGAAGGAGGCCCACGATCTCTCCACCCAGGTCGCGTTCCTTCAGGAGGAACTCGCCTTGGTGCGGCGCAAGTTGACGGAGAGCCCCCGACACGTTCGGCAGTTGGAAGAGCGGCTGACGGCGACGCAGGCGCAGTTGGCTCGACTGACGGAGAACAATGACCGGCTCGTGAGCACCCTCAAGGAGGCACGAGCCCAGATCATCACGCTCAAGGAGGAGATTGACCGACTGGCGCAACCGCCCAGCGGTTACGGCGTATTTCTGGCCGGACACGACGACGGCACGGTGGATGTGTTCACCGGCGGTCGCAAGCTCCGGGTCGCGGTGTCCCCCTCGCTCGATGTCACGCAGTTGCGTCGTGGCCAGGAGGTTCTCCTCAACGACGCGCTCAACATCGTCGACGCTTTCGGGTTCGAGCGGGTCGGCGAGGTCGTCATGCTCAAGGAGATGTTGGAGAACACCACCGGCGGTCCGGCCGACCGGGCCCTGGTGATCTCCCACGCCGACGAAGAACGCGTCGTGCACCTCGCGGAGACACTGATCGGGGCAGCGCTACGCGCCGGCGACTCGCTCATGATCGAGCCTCGGTCGGCCTACGCCTACGAGCGGATCCCGAAGAGCGAGGTCGAGGAACTGGTCCTCGAAGAGGTGCCGGACGTTGATTATGGTGACATCGGCGGCCTGCAGGCTCAGATCGAGCAGATCCGGGACGCGGTGGAGCTGCCCTTCCTGCACGCCGAGCTCTTCCGTGAGCACCAGTTGCGGCCCCCGAAGGGCATTCTGCTCTACGGTCCGCCTGGTTGCGGAAAGACCCTGATCGCCAAGGCGGTCGCGAACTCGCTGGCCAAGAAGATCGCCGAGCGCCGGGGCGAGCAGAAGCACACCAGCTTCTTCTTGAACATCAAGGGCCCGGAGCTGCTCAACAAGTATGTCGGCGAGACCGAGCGGCATATCCGGTTGATCTTCCAGCGGGCTCGGGAGAAAGCCGGTGAGGGTACGCCGGTGATTGTTTTCTTCGACGAGATGGACTCGGTCTTCCGGACGCGGGGTTCTGGTGTCTCCTCGGACGTGGAAAACACCATCGTTCCGCAGTTGCTCAGCGAGATCGACGGGGTCGAAGGTCTGGAGAACGTCATCGTCATTGGCGCCTCCAACCGGGAGGACATGATCGACCCGGCCATTCTCCGTCCCGGACGACTTGATGTGAAGATCAAGATCGAACGGCCGGACGCCGAGGCGGCCAAGGACATTTTCTCGAAGTACATCCTCACCGGGCTTCCGTTGCACTCCGATGACCTGACCGAGCACGGTGGCGACGCCGACGCGACGGTGGCCGCGATGATCGAGGCCGTGGTACTGCGGATGTACTCCGAGACCGAGGAGAACCGGTTCCTTGAGGTCACCTACGCCAACGGCGACAAGGAGGTCCTGTACTTCAAGGACTTCAACTCCGGAGCGATGATTCAGAACATCGTTGACCGGGGTAAAAAAATGGCCATCAAGGAGTTTCTCTCCTCTGGTCGCAAGGGGCTGCGTCTGCAGCACCTGCTTGACGCCTGCGTCGATGAGTTCCGGGAGAACGAGGACCTGCCGAACACCACCAACCCCGACGACTGGGCCCGGATCTCCGGTAAGAAGGGGGAGCGGATCGTCTACATCCGTACCCTGGTCTCGGGCGGTAAGGGCGCCGAGGCGGGGCGGTCCATCGAGACCGCCAGCAATACCGGTCAGTACCTGTAGGACAGGCTCTGCTTGAGTGGGACAGGCACGGCGGGCGCCGCCCGCCGTGCCTGTCCCACTCAACGGACCAGCTACGAGCATTCCGACAAGGTGCGCGCTCTGTGGTCGTGTCGCCACGCCAGGCGAACACTGGGACGTTAGTGCGGACTACGCTCAACGTCATGGGCGAGGGAAGCGAGGCGGCGGCATGACCGTACGGCGGATCATGGGTACCGAGGTGGAGTACGGCATTTCCGTGCCCGGCCAGGCCGGGGCCAACCCGATGGTGACGTCGTCGCAGGTGGTCAACGCCTACGGCGCGCGTCCGGAACTGAACCGAGGCGGACGGGCACGCTGGGACTACGAGGAGGAATCGCCGCTGCGGGATGCTCGCGGCTTCACCTATTCCGGGGCAGCCTACGATCCCGCGGAGGCGCTCGCCGACGAGGACCTCGGGCTGGCCAACGTCATCCTTACCAACGGTGCCCGACTCTACGTTGACCACGCACATCCGGAGTACTCGACGCCGGAGGTCACCAATCCGTTGGACCTGGTCCGCTGGGACAAGGCGGGGGAGCGGGTGATGGCCGAGGCGGCTCGACGAGCCGCGACGATCCCCGGCACCCAGCCGATCCACCTGTACAAGAACAACACCGACAACAAGGGCGCCAGCTACGGCGCGCACGAGAATTACCTGATGCGACGGCAGACTCCGTTCGCCGATATCGTCACCTATCTGACGCCGTTCTTCGTGACCCGGCAGATCGTTTGTGGTGCCGGCCGGGTCGGGATCGGCCAGGATGGAACCCAGCCGGGTTTCCAGCTCTCTCAGCGGGCCGACTTCTTCGAGGTCGAGGTGGGCCTGGAGACAACGCTGAAGCGACCGATCATCAACACCCGGGATGAGCCGCACGCCGATGCCGACAAGTACCGCCGGCTGCACGTCATCATCGGTGACGCCAACCTGTCGGAGATTTCTACCTATCTGAAAATGGGCACGACGGCACTGGTGCTGACGATGATCGAGGAAAAGGCCCTCACCCCGGATCTTGGTATCGCCGACCCGGTCGCCGAACTCCGGGCGGTCAGTCACGATCCCTCACTGTCGCATCTGATCCGGCTGCGCGACGGGCGCCGGTTGACCGCGCTCGACCTGCAATGGGCCTACCTGGAGCGGATCAACTCCTTTGTGGAGCAGAGGTACGGCGCGGACCGGGACGAGGCTACCGCGGATGTTCTCGAGCGCTGGGAAAGCGTGCTTGATCGACTGGGCCGTGACCCGATGCTCTGTGCGGGCGAACTGGACTGGGTGGCCAAGCTGCGCCTACTGGAGGGGTATCGGGAACGGGAGAAGCTCAGCTGGTCCTCACACAAGCTGCAACTGGTCGATCTGCAGTACTCCGATGTCCGGCCGGAGAAGGGGCTGTACCACCGACTGGTCAGCCGGGGTGCGATGGCGACTCTCCTGCCGGATGAACTGACCCGATCGGCAATGGTCGAGCCGCCGGAGGACACCCGCGCCTACTTCCGTGGTCGTTGCCTGGCCCAGTACGCCTCCGAAGTGGTGGCCGCCAGCTGGGACTCGGTCATTTTTGATGTGGGCCGGGAGTCGTTGGTGCGGGTACCGATGATGGAGCCGGAGCGGGGCACCAGGAAGCATGTCGGCGCGCTCTTCGACCGCTGTCCGAGCGCGAAGGATCTCTTGGAGACCATTACCGGCGGGTGAGACTGGACCGGAGCGGGGCGCCTCGGCATCGGGGTGCACCCGGAAGATCGATTTCCTTTCAACCGGGCTTGCGGGGGCGACCCGATTCGGCGCCCGGCAGGGTAAGTTTCTCCCAAGCGATCGTGGAGGAGGCATCAGATGGCTACCCGTGACACCGGCGGTCAGTCCCAGTCCGGCAAGGCGCGTCGCGACGAGCAGGTCGACGAGGTTACGACCGAGGTCAACCCCGAGGTCGCCGAGCGGCACGCGGAAATCACCGAGGATGTGGACGATCTACTTGACGAGATCGACTCCGTTCTCGAAGAGAACGCCGAGGAATTCGTCCGGGGTTATGTACAAAAAGGCGGCGAATAGGAAAAATGTCCGATTAAGCGGACCTGCCATGCCCGCAACAGGCGAACCGTGATCGGGCACGACGATCAGCGTCCGCTGGGTTCGGGGACACTCTGGCAACCAGGTACCTGAAAGGAACGACGTGGCTGCGGGTTTTGATCCATCCGGGCGTCTGCCAGATGTCTTCACCAACACGCGGACATCCTCCTTCACCGCGTTCCTGACCGAGGCGGCACCGGAACTTCTGCCTGGACGTCGACCGCTGCCACCGGGTCGGGTCGCCGATGTGGCTCCACACGCGACCACCATCGTGGCGATCGCCAGCCGTGGCGGCGTGGTGATGGCCGGCGATCGGCGAGCCACCATGGGGAACCTGATCGCCAGCCGGGACATGGAGAAGGTCTATCCCGCCGATGCCTATTCGCTCATCGGCATCGCCGGAACCGCCGGCATCGGGATCGAGTTGATGCGCCTGTTCCAGGTCGAACTGGAGCACTACGAGAAGATCGAGGGAGCGATGCTCTCTCTCGACGGCAAGGCCAACCGACTCGCCACCATGATCCGCGGCAATCTGGGCATCGCCATGCAGGGGCTCGCGGTGATCCCGCTCTTCGCCGGTTTCGACCTGGCGGCAGCCGAGCCGGCGCGGGCGGGGCGGATTTTCAGCTTCGATGTCACCGGCGGTCGATATGAGGAGACCGGGTACGCGGCCGTCGGCTCCGGCTCCCTGTTCGCCAAGTCGTCATTGAAAAAGCGGTTCCGGTCCGGGCTGAGCACCGACGAGGCGGTACGGCTGGCCGTCGAGGCTCTCTACGATGCGGCCGACGACGACACCGCTACCGGCGGTCCCGACCTGATCCGCCAGATCTACCCGGTGGTGATGACCGCGACCGCCGAAGGTACCCACCGGTTGACCACGGCCGAGACCGCGTCGATCGCCGAAGCGGTGGTAGCCGCCCGAACGGAGAATCCGGGCGGTTGATCCGTCTGGCTCGCCCCAATTACAACTCAGCAGAACCCTAAGGAGAACCGCCGCCGTGGCCATGCAGTTCTACGCCTCGCCCGAGCAGATCATGCGCGATCGTTCCGAGCTGGCTCGTAAGGGCATTGCCCGGGGCCGCAGTGCGGTTGTGCTCAGCTATGAGGGCGGGGTGCTCTTCGTGGCGGAGAACGTCTCCAGTGCTTTGCACAAGGTCAGTGAGATCTACGACCGGATCGGCTTCGCCGCCGTCGGGCGGTACAACGAGTTCGAGAACCTGCGTCGGGCGGGTGTCCGGATGGCCGACCTCAACGGACTCAGTTTCGACCGGAGGGACGTGACCGGCCGCGCTCTGGCCAACGCCTTCGCGCAGATCCTGGGTTCGCTCTTCACCGAGCAGTCGAAGCCGTTCGAGGTGGAGATCTGTCTCGCTGAGGTGGGTGCCACTCCCGAGGACGACGAGCTCTACCGGTTGACCTACGACGGATCGGTCAACGACGAACCTGGCAGCATGGCGATGGGCGGGCAGGCCGAAGCGATCTCGGGTGTGCTGCGGGCAAACCATCGGTCCGACAGTTCGCTGCGTGACGCGGTGCAGTTGGCGGTGCGGGCGCTGGGTAGCGTCGGGGGAGAGGGCGGTGCCCCTCGGACGATCGCGGCGAACCAGCTCGAGGTAGCGATCTTGGACCGAGGGCGGGGCGGACGTACCTTCCGCCGGATCACCGGGGCCGCGTTGGCCGCCCAGCTCGACGCCAGTGCGGCGGCGAGCGCTGCTGACGCGGACCCGAAGGTGCCAGCGGGAGGGCCGGCCAAGCCGGTCGGCTCGGCCGCCTCCGCTGACCTCGAGCAGCCGGATGACGCCAGCGGCGAGTGACCGCATCAGCTGCGATAACTCAAGCGTTCTGGCTGTCAGCTGATCCGTCAGCACGCCCCGTCGGTGGGATCAACCGGCGGGGCTCGGTGATCCGGTCGGTAAGGCGCTGCTGACCAGCGAGGGCAGCGCCTGCCCAAGGATGGCCCGCCAGGGCCCCAGCGGCGGCAGGCCGGCCTCGGCCCATCGGCTGTGTCCCAACACGCTGTAGCCCGGGCGGCGAGCCGGCCGTGGGAAGCGGACGCTACTGGTCGGACGGATCCGCTCCGGGTCCAGGCCACATTCGGCGAAGACCGTACGGGCCAGGCCGTACCAGGTGGTTTGCCCGGTGGCGGTGCCGTGATAGACACCGGCGGGCACCTGGCTGGTCTGGATGGCCTCGCCGAGCTCGACAAGGCGCTCGGCGAGCGCGTACGACCAGGTGGGCTGACCGATCTGGTCGTCTACCACGTCGAGCCGCTCGCGCTCGGCTGCCAGTCGCAACATGGTGGTGACAAAGTTTCGCCCGTGCGCGCCGTATAGCCAGGCGGTCCGAATCAGGTAGCCGGCATCGGGTAGCAACCGGGCGACCGCCAGTTCACCGGCGAGTTTGCTCCGCCCGTACGCGTTGATCGGAGCGGCAGGGGCATCCTCCGGATACGGTCGGGTCGCGTCACCGGGGAAGACATAATCGGTCGAGACGTGGAGCAGTTTCGCCCCGCTTGTGGCGCAGGCTCGGGCAAGGTTGGCCACGCCGGTGCCGTTGACCGAGGTGGCGCTGGCCTCATCGGACTCCGCCGCGTCGACGTCGGTCCAGGCGGCGGCGTTGATAACCACAGCGTGCCCAGCGACCGCGGCCCGGACCGCAGTCGGGTCGGTGATGTCCAGCTCGGACCGGCCGACGGCGGTCACCTGCTGGTGGCGGGCGGTCAGTACCGTGACGAGGTCCCGGCCCAGCATCCCGCCCGCGCCGGTAACCAGCCAGTGGTTACGGTCAACTGGTGCCGGCATCGCCGTTCCCGTAGCTTTCTGCTCAGTGTTCATGATGGATCGGTCAACTGGCCGCAATGCCGCCGGTACGGGCCTTGAGCGGCTCCCACCAGGAGCGGTTGGTGCGGTACCAGGTGACGGTCTCGGCCAGCCCGCGGTCCAGGTCGACGCTCGGGGCGTATCCGAGTTCGTCGCGGATTTTGGCGATGTCGAGGGAATAGCGGCGGTCGTGGCCTTTTCGGTCGGCGACCGGGGTGACCCGGTCCCAGTCGGCGCCGCAGGCGGCCAGTAGTCGGGCGGTGAGTTCGCGGTTGGTCAGTTCGGTGCCGCCACCGATGTGATACACCTCGCCCGGGCGGCCCTTGTCCTGGACCAACGCGATCCCTACACAGTGATCGTGTACGTGTAGCCAGTCGCGAATATTGCCGCCGTCACCGTAGAGCGGCACTGCCGCGCCATCGAGCAGGTTGGTGATGAAGAGCGGGATGACCTTCTCCGGAAACTGGTACGGCCCGTAGTTGTTGGAGCACCGGGTGATCACCACATCCATGCCGTGGGTCCGGTGATAGGCGAGAGCGAGCAGGTCGGAGCCGGCCTTGCTCGCCGAGTAGGGCGAGTTGGGTGACAGCGGCCAACTCTCGGTCCAGGAGCCTTCGTCGATGGAGCCGTACACCTCATCGGTGGAGACGTGCACGAACCGGCCGGTGCCGTGCCGCAGCGCCGCGTCGAGCAGGGTTTGGGTGCCGAGCACGTTGGTGGTGACGAACGGGGTCGCGCCGTGGATCGAGCGATCGACGTGTGATTCGGCAGCGAAGTGCACGATGACGTCGTGACCGGCGACCACCTCGTGCACGGTGACCGGATCGCAGATGTCACCTGACACGAAGCGTAGTCGCGAATCGCCGCGTACCGGCTCAAGGTTGGCCAGGTTGCCGGAGTAGGTGAGCTTATCGAGCACGGTGACCACACTGGGAGACAGGTGTGGTCCGGTGCCGGTCAACAGCATCCGCACATACTCAGAGCCGATGAATCCGGCCCCACCGGTTACGAGGATCCTCATAGGTTCGGAGAGTACTTGGCCGACATGCTGAGTTCATCCTGCCTATGCGGGTCTTGATCAGTCATATTGCGGTCAGCGAGGATCTGTGCTGGTAGGTAGGCTGCGTCGATGCGAGGGATCATTCTGGCCGGTGGTACCGGTTCCCGACTGTGGCCGATCACCCAGGCGGTGTCGAAACAGCTGATGCCGATCTTTGACAAACCAATGATCTATTACCCGTTGTCCACTCTCATCATGGCCGGCATTAGTGACATATTACTCATTACCACCCCAGAGGACCAGCATCAGTTCGTGCGGCTGCTGGGGGACGGGTCGCAGTGGGGGCTCCGGCTGGAGTACCGGACCCAGTCGAGTCCAGATGGGATCGCCCAGGCCTTCCTGATCGGCGAGGACTTCCTCGACGGGGAACCGGTCGCGCTGATCCTCGGTGACAACATCTTCTACGGCGCGGGGTTGGGCCGACGCCTGGCGTTGCGTGAATCGCCGGAGGGCGGCCAGATCTTCGCCTATCCGGTCGCGGACGCAACCGGCTACGGGATTGTCGAGTTCGATCTGGATGGGATGGCGTTGTCCATCGAGGAGAAGCCAGCGAAGCCAAAGTCCAGGTACGCGGTACCCGGTCTCTACTTCTACGCCAATGACGTGGTGGAGATCGCCAGGGGCCTGAAGCCGAGTGCCCGCGGCGAGTTGGAGATCACCGCGGTCAATCAGACCTACCTGGCGGCGGGACGCCTGCGGGTCAGCGTGCTGGACCGGGGCACGGCGTGGCTGGACACCGGCACCTTCGCCTCCCTTGTGCAGGCGGGCGAATTCGTTCGGGTGCTCGAGGAGCGGCAGGGCCTGAAGGTCGGCTGCATCGAGGAGGTGGTTTGGCGCAGCGGCCTGATCAGCGACGAACAGCTCAGGGCGCTGGCTGAGCCGCTCACCAAGAGCGGATACGGCGAGTATCTTTTCGGGATTCTGGAGGATCCCGGCCGGTGAACGATGGGGCCGGAGCCGTCGGCGAGGTAGCGAACGGCGGCGTTCACGGGTGACGTAACGACCGGTTGTCGCAACCGTACGAGCCGACGGTGACCAATTGGCGCTCCGGGCGACTAATCTCAGGTCATGGAGCGGCGAATTTTCGGTCTTGAGACCGAATACGGTGTCACCTGCACCTACCGCGGTCAGCGACGGCTGTCCCCGGACGAGGTCGCCCGGTACCTCTTCCGACGGGTGGTGTCCTGGGGACGGTCAAGTAACGTGTTCCTGCGCAACGGCGCCCGGCTCTATCTCGACGTGGGCTCCCATCCGGAGTACGCCACACCGGAGTGCGACTCGGTCGCGGACCTGGTCGCACACGACCGGGCTGGCGAGCGGATCCTGGAGGGCTTGTTAGTCGACGCGGAGAAGCGCCTGCACGATGAGGGCATCGCGGGGGAGATCTATCTGTTCAAGAACAACACCGACTCAGCCGGCAACTCCTATGGCTGCCATGAGAACTTCCTGGTCTCCCGGCACGGGGAGTTCGGTCGGCTGGCTGATGTGTTGATTCCGTTCCTGGTCACCCGGCAGCTGATCTGCGGTGCCGGCAAAGTGCTGCAGACCCCTCGAGGTGCGGTCTACTGCCTCTCCCAGCGGGCGGAGCACATCTGGGAGGGGGTCTCGTCGGCAACCACCCGGAGCCGGCCGATCATCAATACCCGGGACGAGCCGCACGCGGATGCCGAGCGCTACCGCCGGTTGCACGTCATCGTCGGCGACTCGAACATGAACGAGGTCACCACCCTGCTCAAGGTGGGCAGCGCGGACCTCGTGCTGCGGATGATCGAGGCTGGCGTGGTGATGCGGGATCTGTCGCTGGAGAACCCGATCCGAGCGATCCGCGAGGTCTCGCATGACATCACCGGCCGGCGTAAGGTGCGGCTCGCCTCGAACAAGGAGGTAAGCGCGCTGGAGATCCAGCAGGAGTATCTGGCCAAGGCAACGGAGTTTGTCGAGCGACGGGGTGGCGACCAGACCGCCAAGCGGGTGGTCGACCTCTGGGGCCGGGTGCTCCACGCGGTGGAGTCCGGAGATCTGGAGCCGGTGGCGCGGGAGATCGACTGGGTGACCAAGTTGCGGCTGATCGAGCGGTACCAGAGCAAGCACGACCTGCCGTTGTCCCACCCCCGGGTCGCGCAGATGGATCTGGCCTACCACGATCTGCGCCGAGGCCGGGGCCTCTACGGGTTGCTGGAGCGGCGCGGCCAGGTCGATCGGATCGCCACCGACCTGGAGATCTTCGAGGCCAAGGAGACCCCGCCGCAAACCACCCGGGCCCGGTTGCGTGGTGAGTTCATCCGGCACGCGCAGGAGAAGCGGCGGGACTTCACCGTCGACTGGGTGCACCTCAAGCTCAACGACCAGGCGCAGCGCACGGTGCTGTGCAAGGACCCGTTCCGGGCCTACGACGAGCGGGTGGAGCGGTTGATCGCGAGCATGTAGGCCCGTCAGTTGTTTCCCAGCCCAAAGACGGCGCTGTTGGTGCGGAACAGCGCGGCGACAGCGGCGCGGGCCTGGCGCGCCTGCCGGTGCGCGCGGCCGTGGTGGAGGCGGACAAGGTGCTCCGGTTGCGCTGGGTGCAGGGATGACAGGGGTGGGGGCGCCGAACGGTCAGCGCAGGTGACGCTCGATGGCGTGGCGGATCTGTTCGGCGGTCATGGGGTCGGTGGAAAACGCGCTGTGCAAGACCAGGCCCACGATGAGCGCGTCGACCTCGCGGGCGGTGGTGGGGTCGAAATGGCGTTCCAGGGCCTGACGGCTGTGCCGCATCCAGGCCTGGGTGACCGCCTTGAGCGCCGGGTTGCGTGTCGCCGCCCCGTACAGCTCCACCGTCACGACGAGATCGCGCTGTGAACCGAGCAGGTCGTCGGAGACCAGCGTGATCACCGGTTCCACCGCGGCGTCGCGGTCGGCCGCGGCGGCGAGCCGCTTGTCGAAGGCGTGGGCGACCGATTCCGCGTGCCGGGTGAACGCCTCGGCCAGGACCTCGTTCAGCGAGGTGAAGTGGTAGGTCATCGACCCCAACGGCACGTCGGCGGCACGGGCGATCTCCCGATGGGTCGCGCCCACCACGCCGCGGTCGGCGATGACGGTCAGGGCGGCGTCGATCAGCCGATCCCGCCGCCCGGGATCGTGCCGCCGTGTCCGCTGCGGGACGGCCGGCCGGCTCTTCGCGGTGGCCTTGCTCATTCCGTCCCCGTGTCGATGAATCGGACGACGCGGGCAGGGTTACCCACACCGCGACCACGTTCGCCGGCAGATCACGCGTGACCACCGCGCCGGCGCCGACCACGGTGTTCTCCCCGGTCGTCACCCCGGCCAGGACGATGGTGCCGCTGCCCAGCCACACGTTGTCGCCGATGGTGATCGGCTTGGCGGCCTCCCATTTGTCCCTGCGTGGCCCTGAGGCGATCGGGTGCGTCGGGGTGAGTAGCTGCACGTTCGTGCCGATTTGCACGTCCTCGCCGATGGTGATCGGCGCGACGTCCAGGGCGATCAGCCCGAAGTTGGCGAACGTACGGGCGCCGATCCGGATGTGGCTGCCGTAGTCGACCCGCAGCGGTGGCCGGATCTCCACGCCTTCACCGACCGCGTCGAGCAGTTCGGTCAGCAGCCGGCGGCGCTGTTCGGGATCGCGAGCCGACGTCGCGTTGAAGGCGTCCATCAGATCCATGGCCCGCAGGTTGTGCTCGGCGAGTTCCGGGTCGTCAGCGATCGTACGAACGTACACATCATCTCTACGCTCGTACGTAGTGCGGCGCCTGACGGCTCGCCGCCCACCCCGCACGAGGCCCGGAGCAGATAGATCAACTGTTCAGCGCTGTTTATGGGCCGACAACTACGGGGAGCCCGGTAGCCAGCGACAGCCGGGTAGGCTCGACCTCGCTATGACTTATCCGAATCCCCCTGATGACAACCGAGACGAGCGCCGCCCCGGGCAGATGCGGCTGAACTGGGTCGAACGCCGCCGCGAAAAAATCGTGGCGGAGATCGCCCGCAACCGACGCGGTGAGTACACCGTACCCACCTGGGTGCTGACCCTGGCGTTGGTGCTGATCGTGGCCGGCTGGCTGGCCGTGGTCCTGCTGACCTGATGCTTTGTCCGGTCAGCTAGCGGCGGCCGAGCCGATCAGGCTGGCCGCGTGCCGTCCGGCGGCGGCCGCGGCGAGGAAGTAGGCGTGGTCGGCGTCCAACCCGCGTCCCATGGTGGCCAGCGGGACCGGCGCCGCCCGCAGTGCCGCGTCGAGCCCATCGACGCTGACCCGGACGATCCGGTGCCGGGTGGCCAGCGGCGCGAGCGCCGCTTGCACCTCGGCGGCCAGTTCCGGCTCCAGACCGTCGGGCACCACCAGTTCGGCGGCGGCCAGGGCGACCCGGCCGTACGCGGTAACGCTGTGGTGGGAGAGGCCGCGGTGCCGGTCTCGAGGGTCGGCCGCGGAGATACGTAGCGATCCCACCGGCCGCCCACCCAACGTCGCGACGGCGTTGACCGCCTCACCGACAGCTACTCCGGAGAAACCCCAGCGGGTACCGGTGCCGAGATTCCCGGGCCCCTGCGCGACGATCGCGATCTGGGCGCCGAGCACCTCCCGGGCGGCGAGCAGCCCGCTGTGCAGATTGGTTGCCTCCAGGTCACCGCCGAATGCCTGCCCGACCGTCACCGTGCCCGCCAGCTCCGCGCGCATCCCTGCCAGAGTGCGAGAGAACCAGGCCGGCAACGCACCGCCGTCGGTCATCAGATATCCGATCCGGGCCTGCGGGGCATCGGCCCGGATGCCGGCGACGATCGCCGGCAGCGCGGAGTGCAGGTCGGCGGTGACTACCGGGAGACCAGCCAGGTCGTCGGCCCCGGCCAGTGCCGGGTGATGTGGTGACGCCGGTTCGTCGGCGCCGAGCAGGATCGGCTGCAACGGCGTGTACCGGGCCTTGACCAGGTGACCGGCGTCCCGGGTGACGCCCGAGCCGGGCGGATCGACCGGCAGCCGGTCGGGCAGTGCCACCACTAACGCGTACCCTCCGGTACCCAGCCCCATCAGTAGCGCGCCCACGTTGAGCAGCACCCGGTCGCCCAGCTCCGGCGTGCCGACGAGTGGGGGATAGGCGAGTGCCCGCAGATTGGATCCGTCGGGCAGGGTGGCCTCCAACTCCACCGCGCCGTGCCAGCTCCGTCGGATCGCCGTTACCGTGCCGGATCGCCATCGCACCATGACCGGCAGGCTAGTCGGGCCGCTCGCGGCCCCAATCGGCGCCCGGTGTCCGGCGGGCTGGGCCGGGCACGGGTGTACACGTACCGATCCGACACTGCTAGCGTCTGGGAGGTGTCGCGGACCCGCACCGAACGCCTGGTCAACCTGGTGATCTGCCTGCTGTCCACGCGGCGGTTCCTTACCGCCGCGCAAATCGCGGCGACCGTGCCCGGCTATGAGCACGACCCGGACGACCCGCGTGACCACGAGGCCTTCCAACGTAAGTTCGAGCGGGACAAGGCCGAGTTGCGTGAGCTCGGCGTACCGCTGGAGACCGGCACGGCGAGTGTCTTCGACACCGAGCCGGGCTATCGGATCGCACCCCGGGAGTACGCGCTGCCGGACATCCCGCTGGAGCCGGACGAGGCGGCCGCGGTGGGCATCGCGGCCCGGCTCTGGCAGCACGCCGGGCTGGCCGCGGCCGCGTCGTCCGGGCTGGCCAAGTTGCGGGCCGCCGGCATCGACGTCGACCCACAGGCCACGCTCAACATGGAGCCGGTGGTCACCGTCGACCCGACGTTCGGACCGTTGACCGCCGCGGCCCGGGACCGGCGCACAGTGCACTTCGAGTACCGAGTGCCGGCGGGCGATGCGCCGACCAGCCGGCGTCTGCAGCCGTGGGGGGTGGTCTGCTGGCGGGGCCGGTGGTATGTGGTCGGGTTCGATCTCGACCGGACCGCCACCCGTTGCTTCCGACTGTCCCGGATTGTCGGCGCCGTTCGGGCTGTCGGCCAGCCGGGAGCGTACACTCCGCCGGCCGACATCGATCTGATCGGCCAGGTGGCCCGCTGGTCCGGACCGGTGGAGCGGCCTGGCCGGGCCACCGTGCTGGTCCGCCCGGGCCGGGCGGTCGGGTTGCGTCGTTCCGCTCACGAGGTGAGCACCGGGCCGGAGGGCGATCGGCTGGTTCTGCCCTACGCCGACGCCGAGGCGCTGGCCGGCACCCTGGTCCGGTACGGCCCGGATGTTCGGGTGCTGAGTCCGCCGGAAGTACGTGACGCGGTCATCCAGCGGTTGAAGGAGATCGCCGTGCGGCATGATCAGGCGATGGCCGCCGGAGTGCCGGCATGACCGGGCGGGCCGGTCCGGGGCAGGGTGTGACCGGTCGCGCCGGGGTGGGCCGGACCGGCTCCCGGGCTTCGGCTGACCGGTTGGCCCGGCTACTCAATCTGGTGCCGTACCTGCTGGCCCGGCCGGGCATCGAAATTGTCGAAGCGGCTGCCGACCTGGGGGTCAGTGAACGGCAGTTGCGCGAGGACCTGGAGCTGCTCTGGGTCTGCGGGTTGCCCGGCTACGGACCGGGCGACCTGATCGACATGGCCTTTGACGGTGATCGGGTCACCATCACCTATGACGCTGGCATCGACCGGCCGTTGCGGCTGACCCCCGACGAGGCGCTCGCCCTGCTGGTCGCGTTACGGATGCTCGCCGAGACGCCGGGTATGGCCAACCGGGACGCGATCGAGCGGGCCCTGGCGAAGATCGAGGATGCCGCCGGCGAGTTGGCCGGCGCGCCGGTAGCCGTACGGATGTCCGGTGATGGCGACCGGGTCGACGCCTTGCAGGGTGCGGTGCAGCGACGTCGGGCGCTGCGGATCACCTATTACACGGCGGCTCGGGACGAGACGACCGAGCGCACCATTGACCCGGTCCGGATGCTGATGGTCGGCGGGCGGGCGTACGTCGAGGCATGGTGCCGCCGGGCCGAGGCGGTCCGGCTTTTCCGGGCCGACCGGATCGATGCGCTCATCGAGCTTGACGAGCCGGCCGCGGCTCCGCCGCAGGCGCGACTGCACGATTTGCACGCCGGTATCTTCCGGCCCGACGCGGATCTGCCGCTGGTCACGCTGCGGGTGGGGCGATCCGGCCGGTGGATCACCGAGTACTACCCGTGTGAGCGGGTCGCTCCGGATTCCGGACCGGCGGACCGGCAGCTCGATCCGACCCGGCCAGCCGATGACTGGCTGGTGTCGATGCGGGTCACGGACCTGGACTGGGCCCGCCGGTTTGTGCTCGGACTCGGTTCCGAGGTCACCGTGGTGTCCCCGCCCGAACTCGCGGAGCAGGTGCGTGAGCAGGCGATGGCGGCGCTCGACGCGTACGCCACACCGATCTCCGCCGCCGATCCGGCAACGTTAGGCTGATCGGCGTGATCAAGTGGATCGTGCTCACCGGTAGCGCTGTTCGCGCTGATTGTCCTGTTCCTGGTGGTCCGGCCGGTTCTTTCCCGGCTGCCTGCGCTGAACCGGGCCGCCCGGTCGCTGCTCCAACGGCAGGCGCAGGCGGAATCGTTGCGGCAGACGGCCACCGCACTGCGGGAGCGGGCCGTCGAGCTGCAACGGCAGGCGGCGGCCACCCAACGACAGGCCGCCCTGCTCAGAGCCGGGCGCGACGCCTGATCCCGCCCAGCGGGATCTTCCGGCTGCGAAGCGCACTTGCCGCCAAAACAATCCAGCAGTCGGGTTGACGGACCTCCGCAGTTGGTCAACACTTCACCGACCAGGTCAGACAGCCAACAACCTGGTGGGTGGCGGGCATTCTCGACAGACGTACGATTGGCTACGACACCCCTCCTCCGCACGCCAAAGACCGAACTGGAGCTTTCATGGACGCCCTCAGGCCATGGCACATCGCCGTACTCGTGGTCGTGCTGATCCTGCTCTTCGGCGCGAAGCGGCTGCCCGACGCGGCCCGCTCGCTCGGCCGGTCGTTGCGGATCATCAAGGCCGAGACCAAGAGCCTCGCCGAGGACGACCGGGACCTGGCCGAGAAGGCCGACGCGCAGGCCGCTGCCAGCCGCTGAACCCGGAGCCGGTGATCCAGCCGACGCCAGCTTGCACAAGCCCGGCTACCAGCCGACCGCGTCAGCCGGTCGATCGACCCGGTGCAGCGCGTCAGCGACAACTGACCCGGCGGCTCGAGCACCGTGCCCTTCGCGCTTCGTAAACGCGGCCCGAGCACCTTCGAGCGGGCCTCCGACGGCTCAATGACGCTCGTCGAGCACATCCGGGAGCTGCGCAACCGGCTGTTCTGGGCGTCGCTTGGGGTGCTCGTCGGCCTGATTGTCGGTTTCTTCCTGGCCGATCCGGTCTTCGATCTGCTCAAGCAGCCGTACTGCCGCCTGCCCGGTGCCGTCGTCGATGGTGAGTGCCAGAAGTTCCTCATGCTCGCCCCGGCCGACGGTTTCATCCTCAAGCTGAAACTGGCGCTCTGGATCGGGCTGATCGTCGGCGGGCCGGTCTGGCTCTACCAGCTCTGGGCGTTCGTCGCCCCCGGCCTGCATCGGCATGAGCGCAAGTGGGCGTACGTCTTCGTGGCGATCGCCGTGCCGCTGTTCGTCGCCGGTGCGGTGCTGGCCTACTTCGTGGTGGACAAGGGCCTGGACTTCCTGATGGACGGCCGGGGTCAGCGGACTCTCCAACCAACTCGAGGTCGACCCGCTACATCTCCTTCATCACCAGCATGATCCTGCTCTTCGGCGTGGCGTTCGAGTTCCCGCTGATGCTGCTGATGCTGAACTTCACCGGAGTGGTGTCCGGCCGTCGGTTGCTGAGCTGGTGGCGGGTGGTGGTCTTCCTGTTCCTTCGCCTTCGCGGCCATCGCCACCCCGGATCCGGGTCCGTTCGGCATGACCCTGCTCGCCACCGCGCTCTGCCTGCTCTACTTCATCGCTGTCGGGGTGGCCTTCATCAACGACAAGCGCCGCGGCCGGGGCAAGGAGATTTACGCTGGCCTGGACGACGATGAGGTCTCGCCGCTGGCAGAAGAGGCCGATCCGGTCACGCTGGCGAGCGGATCGAGGCGGTCACCCCGGTGATCCCACCGCAGCCGATCGAGCGGCGCTACGACGATATGACCTGACGGTCACCTCGGGTCGGCCGCAACGGCCGACCCCGGGGTGACCGCGCGGTACGGTGCTCGCCGTGACCGCAGACGATCACCACTCCGCGCCCGCCGCCCCCCTGACCGACGGCCCGGTGGTGGTGCTGGCCAACCCGACCGCCGGCCGTGGCCGGTACCGGGGGCTGCTGCCGGTTGTCCTGGACCGGCTCGGATCGGCCGGACGTCTGGTCAAACTGCTCGCCGCCGACAACGCCGCCGATGCTCAGGCAGCCTGCCATGCGGCGGTGGCCGAGGGAGCCGCCGCTCTGGTGAGCGTCGGCGGGGACGGCACCATGCACCTGGCCTTACAGGCGGTCGCCGGAACCCGGGTCGGCGTTCGGGCCGGTGCCCGCCGGCACCGGTAACGATTTCGCCGTCGAGGCCGGATTCCCGGCCGACCCGGTGGCCGCGGTCGAGGTGATCGCCGCTGCCCTGGCCGCCGGTCGTAGCCGGCCGGTTGACCTGGCCCGGATGACTGCCAGCAACGGCGACGAACGCTGGTACGGCACGGTGCTCGCCGCCGGGTACGACGCGATCGTCAACGAACGGGCCAACCGGATGCGGTGGCCGCGCGGCCCGCGCCGGTACGACCTCGCCATCCTGGTCGAGCTGGCCCGGCTGCGGGCCCGTGGCTACACGCTCGTCCTGGACGGGGTGGAGCACCGGCTGGACGCGGTGCTGGTGGCGGTGGGTAACGGTGCCAGCTACGGCGGCGGGATGCGGATCTGCCCGGCAGCCGACCTCACCGACGGGCTGCTCGACGTGCTGGTCGCCGGCCCGATCAGCCGGAGCACGCTGGTCCGGATCAAGCCGCGGCTCTACCAGGGCAGCCATATGGAGCATCCGATGGTGCCGGACCTACCGGGCGCGCACCGTGCACGTGGCCGCCGAGGGGATCGTCGGATACGTCGACGGCGAGCGCGCGCTGCGGCTGCCGGTGACCGTGACCTCGGTACCCGGCGCGCTCCGGTTGCTTCGCTGAGCGGGTCGGCAGCACAGCGCAACCGGGGTGTTGGCCGGGATCAGTCGACCGGCGGCTCCGCCAGCGGCGGTTCAGTGGGTGCCGGTGGGGGTGGCCAGGTCCAGTACCGCGCCGAGCCCGTTGGCCGCACCCGGCGGAGCTGACGGTAGCAGCAGTGTCGGCGCAGCCAGCGCCGGACCGCGCCGGCGTCGGCCGGGGTGTCACCGACCATCAGGGTCCGCTCCGGGTCGACCCCGAGCAGACCGCAGGCGCGCAGGAAGATCGCCGGGTCGGGTTTGCAGCGCCCGAGCTCGTACGACAGCACGAATGCGTCGATCAGGTCACTGAGCCCCCAGGCGGCGAAGAACGGTCGGATGTCAAACCCGATGTTGCTGACCACCGCGACCGGCACGCCGGCGGCCCGCAGGGCGCGTAACGTGTCGGCGGTGTCGGCGTACAGGTGCCAACCCTCAAGGCGCAGCACCCGCTCGTAGAGCGCCTCGGGTAGCCCGTCGACTCCGGTATCGACGGTGGCGGCGAGCCCGGTGTACGCGGCCCGGTGGGCATGCTCGTACAGGTCCCGGTCGGCCCAGACCTCGGCCAGCCGGGGCGGCACCCGGGCCGGCAGCGGACCGCCCGCGCGACCGGCGGCGACCAGCCGGTCGGCCAGCACGGTGGCCCGTGGGCGGGCGAGGGTGACCCCGCATTCGGCGGCACCGGCCAGCAGCCAGGCCACCGGGTCCTCGACCTGCGCGATGGTGCCGTGGAAGTCGAAGAGCACCGCGTCGACCGGCCGGCGCGGCGGCCGGTGGCGCTTGGCGGCGGGCCCGCTTGACGTACGAGGCTTGGGCGGTTCGGCATGATCCGGCACGTGCTGCACCCTACCGACCGGGTCCGACGGGGCTGCGCGACGGCCTCGCCGTATGTGAACCGCGCCAGGAAGCACTAATCTTGTGCCATGTCGAGCCCCGCCGAGCGGTACGCAGCGGCGCGCCGCCGGGCCGCGCAGGCCAGCACCTTCCCCGCGTTGCACGAATTCGCCCTTGACCTTGGGTTTGACCTCGATGACTTCCAGCGCGAGGCCTGCCAGGCGCTTGGAGCGGGGCAGCGGGGTGCTGGTCTGCGCGCCGACCGGCGCCGGCAAGACCGTGGTCGGTGAGTTCGCCGTGCACCTGGCGCTACGCGGCGCACCCGTGTCGATCCGGCGGCCGGCCCGCAAGTGCTTCTACACCACACCGATCAAGGCGCTGTCAAACCAGAAGTACCACGACCTGGTCGACCGGTACGGCGCCGACCAGGTCGGCCTGCTGACCGGCGACAACGCGATCAACGGCGACGCGCCGGTGGTGGTGATGACCACCGAGGTGCTGCGCAACATGCTCTACGCCGGCTCCGCGACGCTGGACGGCCTCGCCTACGTGGTGATGGACGAGGTGCACTACCTCGCCGACCGGTTCCGCGGCGGGGTGTGGGAAGAGGTCATCATCCACCTGCCCTCCTCGGTGACCCTGGTGTCGCTGTCCGCGACGGTGTCCAACGCCGAGGAGTTCGCCGACTGGCTGGTCACCGTCCGGGGCGAGACCGAGGTGGTGGTCAGCGAGCACCGGCCGGTGCCGCTGTGGCAGCACATGCTGGTCGGCCGGCGGATGTTCGACCTGTTCCACGACGCCGACGCGGCCCGCAAGCACGACGTACATCCGGAGTTGCTGCGCCACACCCGGGAAATGCTGCGCCGGCTGGAGCTCGGCGATGGCCGGGTGCACGGTCCCGGCTGGGGCCGGTCAGGCGGGCGTGGACCCCGCTGGCGTGGCCCGCTGCGCGCCGACATCGTCGAGCGGCTGGACGCGCGAGGATCTGCTGCCCGCCATCCTGTTCATCTTCAGCCGGGCCGGCTGCGACGCGGCGGTGGCAGCAGTGCCTGGCCGCCGGGCTGCGGCTGACCACGCCCGAGGAGCGCGCCGAGATCCGCCAGGTGGTGGAGAGCCGGATCACCGCCATTCCCGGCGAGGACCTGTCGGTGCTCGGCTACTGGGAGTGGCTGGACGGGCTGGAACGCGGCCTGGCCGCCCACCACGCCGGGATGCTGCCGGCGTTCAAGGAGGTGGTCGAGGAGCTCTTCGTTCGGGGTCTGGTCAAGGCGGTCTTCGCCACCGAGACCCTGGCGCTGGGCATCAACATGCCGGCCCGGTGCGTGGTGCTGGAACGGCTGGTGAAGTTCAACGGCGAGGCGCACGTCGACCTGACCCCGGGGGAGTACACCCAGCTCACCGGCCGGGCCGGCCGGCGCGGCATCGACGTCGAGGGACACGCGGTCGTCGTCTGGTCGCCCGAGGTGGATCCCCGGCACGTGGCCGGGCTGGCCTCCACCCGCACCTATCCGCTGCGGTCCAGCTTCCGACCGTCGTACAACATGGCGGTCAACCTGGTCGGCTCGGTCGGCGCCGAACCGGCCCGGGAGCTGCTGGAGTCGTCGTTCGCCCAGTTCCAGGCGGACCGGTCGGTGGTCGGGCTGGCCCGGCAGGTGCAGCGCAACGTTGAGACGATCGAGGCGTACGGAGCTGAGGCGGCCTGCCATCACGGCGACTTCGACGCGTACTTCGCGCTGCGGGTGGCGATCGGCGAACGGGAGCAGGCGTTGGCCCGGCAGGGGCAGAGCCAACGCCGGGCGGCCGCGATCGCGGCGCTGGAGCGGCTGCGGGTGGGCGACGTGATCCGGGTGCCCTCGGGGCGTCGGGCCGGCCTGGCGGTGGTGCTCGACCCGGGGGCCGGTGGCTTCGGCGAGCCCCGCCCGCTGGTGCTCACCCAGGACCGGTGGGCCGGACGGGTCACCCCCGGTGATTTCACCACTCCGGCCGAGGTGCTGGCCCGGATCCGGGTACCCAAGCACTTCAACCACCGGTCACCGGCGGACCGCCGGGATCTGGCGGCGGCGGTCAGCGGTACCGGTCTGGACCGACACGCCGGTCGGCGTGGTGGTCGTTCGCGGGCTGGGCGGCGAGGATCACCAGCTCACCCAGTTGCGGGCCGAGTTGCGGCGGCACCCCTGCCACGCCTGCGCGGAGCGGGAGGAGCACGCCCGCTGGGCGGAGCGGCGCCGCCGCCTGGAGCGGGACACCGAGGAGCTGCGCCAGCGGGTTGCCGGGCGGACCGGTTCGCTGGCTCGCACCTTCGATCGGATCTGCGCCCTGCTGATCGCTCGCGGCTACCTGAGCGCGGCCGGCGAGGTGACCGATGCCGGCCGCATGCTGGCCGGATCTGGACCGAAACGGACCTGCTGGTGGCGGAGTGCCTGCGCCGCGGTGTGTGGGACGGGCTGTCCCCGGCCGAGCTGGCCGCCGCCGTGTCGGTGCTGCTGTACGAGGCGCGGCGGGAGTCCGACGAGCGGGCGTCGGTGCCGCGCGGCGGGGTCGCCGACGCGGTGCGACGCGACCTTGCGCTCTGGGCCGAGCTGGAGGCCGATGAGGCGTCCCGCGGGCTGGAGACCACCCGCGAGCCGGATCTGGGGTTCGTCTGGCCGATCTACCGCTGGGCCCGGGGCGAGGACCTCGGCCAAGGTGCTGGCCAGTGGCCACGGCCTGGACGGGGAGATGCCGGCCGGTGACTTCGTCCGGTGGGCCAGGCAGGTGGTCGATCTGCTGGGGCAGCTCGCCGACGCAGCGGGTGCCGCGTCTGAGCTGCGGGCCACCGCCCGGCGGCGATGGCGGCGATCAGCCGGGGCGTACTCGCCTACCACCCAGCCCCTGACCCTCCAAGATCGCCGTGATCGGGGATCGGCTCCGGCGCGTCGTCGGCGTGTCGCGTATGCAGTCCCCGCTCACGCCGATCTTGGGCAGGGCGTGCCGGCGGCTCAGGTCACGCTGACGGTAGCTGACGTCGGTGAGGGCGTCGACCAGGCGCCGGCACGGACCGGCCAGATTCCACCGTCTCGGCGAGCGCCAGCAGTCGGTCCTCGGTCTGCCGGCGCCGTCGGCAGGGTCGAGGTCCAGCTCGGGCAGCGGCACGTCGAGGGCGACCCGGACCACCGTCGGCGCGGCCGTCAGGTAGTCGCGGGCGGCGGCGAGTTTCGTCCGCAGGCCCGCGCGCGAAACCCGCCGCCGGGTCGTCCAGTGCGGCCACGGATGCCGGCCAGGTCGCCGTACCGGTCGATCAGCCGCGCCGCGGTCTTCTCGCCCACCCCGGGCACCCCGGGCAGCCCGTCACTCGGGTCACCGCGCAGCACGGCGAAGTCGGCGTACCCGGTCGGCCGGCACGCCGTACCTGGCCCGTACCGCCGCGTCGTCGCAGTCCTCCAGCTTCGCCACACCACGGCCGCAGTAGAGCAGGCGCACCGGCCGGGCATCGTCGATGAGCTGGAACAGGTCCCGGTCGCCGGAGGCCACCTCCACCGGGCCGGGCTGGGTGGCCGCCAGGGTGCCGAGCACGTCGTCAGCCTCGTAGCCGGCGGCCCCGATCACCGGGATGCCGATCGCGGCCAGCACGTCGAGGAGCACCGGCACCTGGGGGACCAGGGTGTCCGGCACCACCTCGCCGCCGTCGGGGGCGAGCCGGTGCGCCTTGTACGACGGCAGCAGCGCCACCCGCCAGGCCGGCCGCCAGTCGTAGTCCAGGGCGCAGAGCAGCCGGTCCGGCCGGCGGGTGCGGATCAGCGTGGTGAGCATGTCCAGGAAGCCCGCGGACCGCATTGACCGGGCTGCCGTCCGGCGCCTTGGCCGCGGACTCCGGGATACCGAAGTACGCCCGGAAGTAGAGGCTCGGTGCGTCGACGAGAAGCAGGGGGCGGCTGTCGTTCACATCCGACAGCCTGGCACAGCGTCGCCGTCCGGTGGCCACCGGCGTTCTGGCGTGTCGATCGGGCCCGAGTGGTCGCGTTGGCCGTGCCGGATCGACTGAACCAAACTTAAAGCCGAATGATCTATCATGGCCGAACGAGCGTTAAGCTGTCGGCGTGGGTATCGACGACCTCTTCTCCCGCCAGCGGCTGGCGGCCGCGCAGCACGCTACCGCCGAAGCAGGGCTCGACGCCCTGCTGATCACGCCCGGATCCGACCTGCGCTATCTGACCGGATATCACGCGCATGCACTGGAACGCCTCACCTGCCTGGTGCTGCCCGCGCAGGGCGAGCCGACCCTGATCGTGCCCGCGCTGGAGCGTCCGGCCGCCGAGGCGTCCCCGGCTCCGGGCACCGGCGTACGGATCGTCGACCACACCGACGGCACCGACCCGTACCCGCTGGTGCTCCGCGCCCTCGGCGGACCGGTCACCGCGGTCGGCCTGGCCGACCGGATGTGGGCCGAGCAGGTCCTCGCGACTGCGCACCGCGCTACCCGGCGCCACCCAGCGACTGGCCGGTGAGGTGCTGCGCGGGCTGCGAATGCGCAAGTCGCCGGCCGAGGTGGCCGCGCTGCGCGGCGGCCGGCGCGGCGATCGACGCGGTACACGCCCGAATGGCCGAGTGGCTGCGGCCGGGCCGGACCGAGGCGCAGGTCGCCGCGGACATCGCCGCCGCGATCCTGGCCGCCGGCCATGCCACCGCCGATTTCACGATCGTCGCCTCCGGACCCCACGCGGCCAGCCCCCACCATGAGACCTCAGACCGGGTCATCCGCCCCGGCGATCCGGTGGTGGTCGACATCGGCGGCACCATGCCCTCGGGCTACTGTTCCGACTCCACCCGCTGTTACGTCGTCGACGGCCCGCCGCCGGCCGACTTCGTCGACTACTACCAGGTGCTTCGGTCCGCCCAGCGGGCCGCGGTCGGGGCCGTCCGGCCAGGCGTTTCGGCCGCCGCGGTGGACTCCGTCGCCCGCGAGATCATCACCGATGCCGGGTACGGCGCGGCTTTCCTGCATCGGACCGGGCACGGCATCGGGCTCGACGGCCACGAGGACCCGTACCTGGTCGCCGGCAACGACCTGCCACTCGAACCCGGCATGACGTTCTCCATCGAGCCGGGCATCTACCTGGGCGGGCGGCACGGCGCCCGGATCGAGGACATCGTGGTCTGCACATCCGAGGGCGTCGAACGCCTCAACACCCTTCCCACGGAACTGGTCGAACTATGAGTATCGAGCGCATCCTGCCCAGCGAAGAGGCCCACGACCTGCTTGAGCTCACCACCGAGCTCGCCGACCGCGAACTCGCCCCACGAGTGGCTGACTTCGAGGCCCGCGCCGAGTTCCCGCGGGAGGTGATACGCACGCTGGGCCGAGCCGGACTGCTCGGACTTCCGTACCCCGAGGAACACGGCGGCGGTGGCCAACCGTACGAGGTCTACCTGCAGGTGTTGGAAATCCTCGCCAGCCGGTGGTTGACCGTGGCCGAGGCGATCAGCGTGCACACCCTCGCCTGCTATCCGGTCGCCGCCTACGGCAGTGAAACGCTGCGTGAGCAGTTGCCGGACCTGCTCGCCGGCGACCGGCTCGGCGCATACTGCCTCTCCGAACCGCAGGGCGGCTCGGACGCGGCGGCGCTCACCACCCGGGCCACCCGGGACGGCGACAGCTATGTCGTCTCCGGGACCAAGGCGTGGATCACCCATGCCCACCACGCCGACTTCTACAACATCTTCTGCCGGACCGGCGGTCCCGGCCCGGGCGGCATCTCCTGCCTGCTCGCCGACGCCGGCACCCCCGGGATCCTTCCGCAGGCCGCCGAACGCACCATGGGGCTACGGTCCTCGCCGGTGGCCCAGATCGCCTTCGATGACGCCCGGGTACCGGCCGACCGGCTGGTCGGTGCGGAGGGGATCGGGTTCCGGATCGCCATGTCCGCGTTGGACTCCGGCCGGCTGGGCATCGCGGCCTGTGCGGTCGGTCTGGCCCAGGCAGCCCTGGATTACGCGGTCAACTATGCCCGCGAGCGTGAGCAGTTCGGTCGCGCGATCATCGATTTCCAGGGCCTGGGCTTCCTCCTCGCGGACATGGCCACCCAGGTGTCGGCGGCGCGGGCGCTGACCCTGGCCGCCGCGCGCTTGCGTGACGCCGGCCGGCCCTACTCGATCGAGGCGGCCAAGGCCAAGCTCTTCGCCACCGACATGGCCATGCGGGTGACCATCGACGCGGTACAGGTCCTCGGCGGGTACGGCTACGTCGTGGACCATCCGGTGGAACGCTACATGCGGGAGGCGAAGGTGCTGCAGATCGTCGAGGGGACCAATCAAATTCAGCGTCTGGTCATCGCGCGCTCGTTTCGAGGCGCGGTGTAGCCGGGCCGATATCGCCGACGGCCGTCTTTCCGGTAGGTTTCTCGCCGTGGAGGAGCTCGACCGTGCCGTTGTCGCCGCGCTGACCGCCGACGGCCGTCTTTCGTACACTGATCTGGCCGAGCGGGTCGGGTTGTCGGTCTCCGCGGTGCACCAGCGGGTACGCCGACTGGAGCAACGCGGAGTGATCAAGGGGTACGCGGCCCGGGTCTCCTTCGAGGCGCTTGATCTGCCGCTGACCGCGTTCGTGGCGATCCGGCCGTTCGATCCGTCCCAACCGGACGATGCCCCCGATCGGCTGGCCCACCTACCGGAGATTGATTCCTGCTACTCGGTGGCGGGGGAGGACTTCTACCTGCTGCTGGTACGGGTGGCCAGCCCGACTGATCTGGAACGAGTGCTGCAGGAGATCCGGACTGCGGCGAATGTGACCACCCGCACGACGGTGGTGTTGTCCACTCCATATGAAGGCCGCCCGCCGAAAGTCAGCGCTGATCCGGCCGGGTCGGCCCGGCCGCGCGTCGGCCCGGTGGACCAGTCACGTTCCAGCTCAGGATGATGGGGCGACCGTGCTCATAGCCGAGGACAGAGATGGTGGCGGTGTCCAGGCGGAGCCGGCCACCGTCGCGGGCGGGCAGGTCGAGCCACCGGGCCCCGGCCACCCGCAGAATGTGTCCGTGTGCGATGAGCGCGACGTCGCCGTGCTTCAGCCGGGTGGCGGCCCGGCCGAGCATCCGGTCCATCCGGGTTCCGACGGCTTCCGCTGACTCCCCGCCGGGGCAGCCGTCGGTCCACAGGTACCAACCGGGTCGCTGCTCTCGGATCTGCTCGGCGGTGAGCCCCTCATACTCGCCGTAGTCCCATTCGACGAGATCGTTGTCGATGTCGGTCACGGTCAGCCCGGCGAGTTCGGCGGTTCGCCGGGCGCGGCGGCGCGGACTGGACAGCACTGCGGCGAAGCTGCGGTCAGCGAGCCAGTCGCCCACCTGGCGGGCCTGGCGCTCACCGTCGGGAGTCAGTCCCAGATCGGTGTACGACGTGTGCCGGTGCGCGGCACTCCATTCGGTCTGGCCGTGCCGGACCAGAATGAGTTCTGCCATCCGGTCAGTGAAACACGGACGCTGTAGACGTTCAGCGCGGAGAGGGGATGTTCGAGACATGACCGTCGGCGAGTTGCTGCGCCTGGCGGGATCGTTCTCCTTCGACGACGGGCACCACAGCCAGGCTCAGCGGCTCTACCTCGCAAGGCTCTACGAGGGGGTCGGCCGGAGTACGGCGGAAACCTGCGGTAGGGCCTGACTGCGCTGGTCAGCGGTCGGCGGGCAGGCTGTTGACGGCGGTTTCGTGGTCGGCGAGTGGACGTATACCCGTACGACGTCGACTGCCGGGTGTACCAATACTTAGGGAAAAGGAACCCGCAGATGCGAGGCAACCAGGAGGACCCAGCGTGCCGGAGCGCAGCGTCACCGCGCAGCCTGGCGTGGTGCCCGGGTCCCGGTCGGCCGCGGGCACCATGTTCGCTGCCCTGTACGGCGAGTTGGTCTCGCATCCCTGGTGCGATCCCGAGTCGGAGCACGACGCCTACCAACTGTTCTACGAGCGGTCGGTCGCCATGGGCTGGCTCGACGACCGGGGGGCCGGGGGCGGCTTGGAGGACCGCATGCTCCGTGTGCCGGGGTTGTGGGGCATGAACGATGCCGGGTGGCACCACCCCCTCGCCGCCGCCGCCGGAACGGGACTGATCTCGTGGTTCCAGGTCGGGGTCAGCGAGGTGGCCGACGATCGGCCGCTACCAGTGCAGCCGTTCCTGTGCTGCGCGCAGGACGCGACAGCGCGGGTCGGCAGGCTGGACCTGTCCGCGGTCCAGGTCCTGCTGCCGGTTCAGGGTCTCGACCCCTTATCGCGCCCGCCGTACGCGCCCGTGCCTGCGATGCGGACGGTCGGTTGGTTCGCTGAGCGTGACCCACGATTGAGGGCTCCGGTGCAGGTCAACATCAACGGCGGCCGGGACCCGTCGGTCTCCGCCGTCGCACAGCAGCTCACCGACCACCTCGGCCGCCTGGAGCAGGACGTGTTCGCGGGCGGGTCCCACGACGTCGCCGGCCAGGACGCCGTCATCCCTCCTCCGATCACCGACCGTTCCTGGAACGGCCCGCCCCTGCACGGCGTGGTGCTACGCGGGGAGCTCGCCGAGTGGTCGTGTGACGCGATCGGGTGGCTGGCTGAGATCGTCGCCGACACCGCCGCCCTGCTCGGCGTTCGTTCGCCGCTGCTGCTCACCGTCACACGAGCCGTCCCGACGGGCTGACCGGGACCACCGGTGCGGTGGACCACGCGGTGACGTAGGCGGATCCTGCCAGGGCCGCCTTTCCTCCCGTGGCCGCCCTTGCTCGGACCCGGGGGACTACGGTTGCGACCGGACCGCAGCGTGGTCCTACCTCTCGTCGCGCACGCGGGCCCTCGCGGTTCGGTCCAGGGGGTCCAGATTGTTGTCTGGTTCAGCTGCTAATCACTGGCTGAGTCAATAGAAATGGGGCATTTCGAGGGGTGCTCCATTTCGGCTTTCTCATCTTCAGGCCATGTCGGGCCGTCTATCCTGTTCTAGATAGAGCACGTAGGAGAACACCACCGGCACCTTAACCGGCAGCTTCTCTGGTCGCTTCAGGAACATCGACTCATAGGCCAGGAGCCAACCAGTGCGCTGATCGAATACCAGCAGGTCACGCGTGCCGCCGTCGTTCGAGTCCACGCTCACAGCGAGGCCACGGCGACCGAGCCTGTCGGTAACCTCACCGCGAAGGAGCACTCCGTCGGTTCGGGCAAGGAACCTCAGCGCCGCAACCCGCACGTCACGATCGACCGCCGCCGCGCGGTACAAATCCGCGATCGCTCGCACCGCTGACTGAGCGCCCTTGTCCTGAGGTTGATGGGCATACAGTGCCTTAGCCAGGGCGTCGACGTCGTGCGGTATCGGATCGGCGATGACCGCCGCTAATTGCCCTGCCGCGTAGGTGCTGACCTGGGTTTCACCTCGTGATGCCGCCGCCATCAATGCCTGTGCATCCGGCTTGTCGCCGATGTCGGACCGGTGAAGGGAGGCGGTAACGACCTTGCCGGAGCCGTCCGTGGCACGCCAGGTCGAGATTACCTGCGGCACCACCGCCACCGTCGTACGCTCCTTAGCGGAGGAGGACATGTCCAGAGACCATTGCCCGACGCGCACGAAGCTGAACCGGCCGCTCCGCTGCTCGTTGACGGCCGGCCCCGCCTGAACTGCGGAGGCTAGCTTCAACAGGGCATCGCGGGCTGCCGGTGCATCCTTGTCGTACTGCAGCTGAAGCGGTGGGGGGGTCGCGGCGAACACCGGTCTGGCCGGGCCGGCGACCTGCACGATCAAAGCTCCCGCGATCGCCGTGGCGCTCGTGGCCGCCGCGCCCAGCACAGCCCGGCGCGTCCACTGGCTCCTGATGGAAGCCGGCGATGGGTCGCGCGCCACGGTTGACCAGTCGACATGTGGTGCTGCTGGCCAATCGTCGACATTCCGAGCCAGGTCAAGCTGCTTGATCATGTCCTTGTCGATCTTCATCTCACGCCTCCACGCACTGTTGCCGGGGCTCTTCGCGCCGGCGCCGCCGGCGGGTCGTCCATCAGACGCGTCAGCCGCTGCCGAGCCCGGAACAACCGAACCGCCGCCGCTGTTCGACTGCACCCCAGAACTCGAGCCGCCGCCGGCAAATCAAGTTCCTCCCACGTCACCAGACGCAGCACCTCGCGGTCGGACTCCGACAGCCCGGCGAATGCTCGCCGCAAGTCCTGTGCCAAGCCGGCAGCCGCAAATCCCCCGTCGTCCACCACCACATCGACGGTCTCGGCCATCGGTACGGTGACCGGCCGAACCCGCCGCGCACGCCAATGATCAGCCAGCACTCGACGGGCGATCCCATACAGCCAGGGCATCACCGACTCCGGAGCGTCCCGGTGCCGACGCCACGCCACGACAAACGTCTCCTGCGCCAGCTCCCGCGCAGACTCCATGTCACCGATCCGCCGGTAGCAGTAGCGCAGTACCAGGTGATAGCTCGACGAGTACACCCGCGCGAAAGCAGCGTGCTCATCCCGATCAGCGCCCACCCGACCCCCCTCAGTCTCAATAACTACTCGTGGCATCGGGAGAGCAAGGATTACAGGCAGACGCCAACTATTTGATCGCCGCTGCCAGCACCGCCCGGCGATCAAGAAACCGGGTCTCTCTCGATGCCGCCGCCCCCCTGCTCGCGTACCTGCTGAACAGGCGACCAGCTGTGTCGCCCGATGGAGCGGGGTAGCCGGCGGGTGCGACCAGCCGCACATGAGCTGGCCAGCGGCAGCCGGACGGCGTTCCTCACGGCGTGAACGGCGGGGTTCACGCCCTATTTGCCGCTGAACCTAGCGTCCTAGGAAGCTTTAGGCAACGTGTGCTCTCTCTCCCCAAGGACCAGGTTTCCAAGCCGGATACATCGGGCATGAGAAGTGAGCAAAGCGTTTCGCCAGGACGACCCAACGCACCGGGCGGGTCCAGCGATGAAGGGACGCAGACGTGAGCGGTATGGACAAGATGCGGAACAAGGTCGAGGAACTGAAGGGCGTCACCAAGGAGAAGGCTGGTGACCTGACCGACGACGAGCGGTTGCGGGCTGAGGGCGCGACGGAACAGACGGAAGCCAAGGCGAAACAGGCGGGGGAGCACCTGAAGGATGCTGGCCGTGACGTGCGGGCCCCCTTCACCGGCTGATCCAGCATGAGGCGAGCGGGACCCGCATATGCGGGTCCCGCTCGCCTCATGCTGGATTGTGAGTTCTAGACGACCTGCGTCGCTCCGTGCTCGGCCCACCAGGCACGGCCGGACTCGGGAAGTGTGTCGATCGGGTCGTAGTAGGCGTAGCGTTTGCTGAGCGCTTCCAGATCAGCCGACTCGATGGAGGTTCGGTAGTTCTTGGTCCAGTAGGAGATGCCGCGCTCCCGGTCGTACTCGGTGAGCATATGCACCCACCGCTTACCGACGAACGGTACGTCGCAGACAATCCGTGGGGTGGCATAGCCGGGCAGGTAGCCCATCAGGTCGTGCTGTAGTTGCTGAGCGTGCCGCACCGGTACCCGCCAGTGCTCAGCGTTGGGGATCATGTCGCACATGTAGAAGTAGTAGGGCAGGATCCCCGCCTCGCCCTGTAATGCGAAGCAGAGGTCGAGCAGGTCGGGTGCTGTTGCGTTCACCCCGCGCATCAGCACGCCCTGGTTGCGTACGTCACGGACGCCGACCTCCAGCGCGGTCTGCGCGGCCCGGGCGACCAGCGGGGTCAACGACTGGGCGTGGTTGACGTGGGTATGGATGGCCAGATTGACTCCACGTCGGGCGGCGGTGCGGGCGACGCGTTCCAGTCCTTCGACCAGATCGGGCTGCAGCCAGTGCTGGGGCAGGCCCATCAGCGCCTTGGTGGCCAGCCGGATGTCGCGGATGGTTTCGATTTCCAGCAGCCGCATGAGGTACGACTCGAGATTGCGCCAGGGTACGTTGGCCACATCGCCGCCGGAGACGACCACGTCCCGGACACCAGGGTGGGCGCGCAGGTAGCTGATGTGGGCGTCGTAGCGGTCGACCGGTTTGAGGCTGAGTTTCAGCTTGTCGACTGTCGGGGTGGAGTTGCCGACCAGGTCCATCCGGGTGCAGTGCCCGCAGTACTGCGGGCAGGTGGAGAGCAGTTCGGCGAGCACCTTGGTGGGGTAGCGGTGGGTGAGTCCCTCGGCGACCCACATGTCGTGCTCGTGGAGCGAGTCCCGGCTGGCGTACGGGTGTGATGGCCAGTCGGTGCGCCGATCGGAGGCGACCGGGATCATGTAGCGCCGGATCGGGTCGGCGAAGAACGCTCCGGTGGTCATCGGCGCGAAGGGCACCATGGTGTTGAGCATCTGGGGTGGCACCAGCATCGACATGGTGGCGAGCGCGGCCTGGTCGTCGGCGAGGTCGGTGTAGAAGGTGTCGTCGACCAGGTCGCCGAGTATGGCGCGGAGTTGTTTGATGTTCTTGATGCAGTTGACCCGCTGCCATTGGGCGGATTCCCACTGTTCGCGGGTTACGTGGCGCCAGCCGGGGAAGCGGGTCCAGTCGGGTTCGGTGAGCGGTTGCCGGCGATATTCGTAGGGCTGGCTCGCTGGTGGGTTGGTGGGCATGGCCGGTGTGTGGCGTGGCCGGGGAATGACCTCGACCGGGTCGGTCTGCGTCACGAACCCTCCTTGGTGTTGCGGCGCCGGTGGTGGTCGGCTGTGTGCGGTCGGCCGGTCGTCCGAAGCTACTGGAAAATATCCTGCCGAGAAACTAGTCTGCCGTAAGTTTTCCCGTCACGCGAGCCCCTGGTGGGTGACTTGGCGGGTGGGAGGGAGATTGCCATGACATCACCGGTAGGTCTGCACCGGGTGGTGGAGCCGGCGGGGGTGCTGCCGCAGGCGGCTCGGCGGCTGGATGCGAGCCCGGAGGTCGGTCTGGACGAGGTGCGGATCCGGGTGGAGCGTTTGAACCTGGACGCGGCGAGTTTCCGGCAACTGTCGGAGAAGCATGGTGGGGACGGTGCGGCGGTGCGGGCCGACGTGCTGGAGATCATCAGTAGCCGGGGCAAGATGCATAATCCGGTTACCGGCTCGGGTGGCATGTTGATCGGCACGGTGGAGGAGGTGGGTTCGGCCTCGCCACTAGGGCTGAAGCCAGGTGACCGGGTGGCGACGCTGGTGTCGTTGACCCTCACTCCGTTGGCGGTTACCGACGGGCTGGCGGGCTGGGATGGGCGCAGTGAGCAGGTGCCGTGTTCGGGGCATGCGATGCTGTTCGCCCGGTCGATCGCCGCGGTGCTACCGGATGATCTCGATCCACAGTTGTCGTTGGCGGTAATGGATGTGTGCGGTGCGCCGGCGTTGACCGCCCGGACGGTGGCCGGGTATGTGTCGGCGGTCCGCGATGGTGGTTCCGGGCCGGTCACGGTCGCGGTGATCGGCGGGGCGGGCAAGAGCGGGTCGCTGGCGTTGGCCGCGGCCCGGCGGGCGGGCGCTGGTCGTACTGTCGGGGTGGTTCCGGTGGCGGTGGAGCGGGACCGTTTGCTCGCCGCTGGTTTGGCCGATGAGGTGGTGTTGGCCGATGCGCGGAATCCGGTGGTGTTGGCTGAGGCGGTGACCGGTGCGTTGGGTGCTCCAGCGGATGTCACGGTGGTCTGTGTGGATGTGCCGGGTTGTGAGCACGGGGCGATTCTGGCCACTGCGGATGGCGGGACGGTGATCTTCTTTTCGATGGCGACGAGTTTTGCCGCGGCGGCGTTGGGCGCGGAGGGCCTGGCTGCGGATGTGACGATGCTGGTGGGTAACGGGTACGTGCCGGGGCATGCCGAGTTCGCGTTGTCGCTGGTGCGGGAGGTGTCCGGGGTTCGGGCACTGTTCGAGTCGCGGTTGTCGGCGGCAGACTGATCGGTATGACGAACCCCTCGATCCTTTACCGTGGTGGCCGGCTGTTTTGTCCGGGTGATCCGCAGGCGACCGCTTTGTTGGTGCGTGACGGACTGATCGACTGGGTGGGCGCGGATGCCGATGCGCCAGCCGCCGATGAGTTGGTGGAGTTGGAGGGCGCGCTGGTGACGCCCGCCTTCGTGGACGCGCATGTGCATGCCACGAGTACCGGATTGACGTTGTCGGGTTTGGACCTTTCGGCGACGCGATCGGCGGCTGCGGTGTGTGCTGCGGTGGCGGCGTTCGCGGTGGGGTTGCCGGCTGATGCGGTGGTGCTGGGGCACGGTTGGGACGAGTCGGGGTGGGCGGATCAGCGGTTGCCGGATGTTGCGGAGTTGGACCGGGCGGCCGGCGGCCGGCGGGTGTATCTGTCGCAGGCTTCGGTCCATGGGGCGCTCTGTTCGGCGGCGTTGCTGGCGGCGGTGCCGGAGGTGGTGTCGGCGCCGGGGTATGACGGCACGGCGTGGGTGCGGCGGGATGCGCACCATCTGGTGCGGGCTGTTGCGCTCGGGTCGGTCAGCTCGGCCCAGCGGGCGGCGGTGCAGCGGGTGGCGTTGCGGCACGCGGCGTCGTTGGGGATCGCCGCTGTGCACGAGTGCGGTGGTCCGGGGATTTCGGACGAGGCGGATTTCACCGGTCTGTTGGCGATGTCCGGGGATGGTGTGCCGGAGGTCTTCGGCTACTGGGGTGAGCTGTTGGCGGCGGAGAAGGCCCGGGAGTTGGGGGCGGTGGGGGCTGGCGGGGATCTGTTCGCCGATGGTGCGCTGGGTTCGTGGACGGCGTACCTGTCGGAGCCGTACCTGGATGGGGAGCCGGGGGGCTGTGGGTACGGGTACCTGACCGCCGAGCAGGTGTGTGATCACTTGTTGGATTGCGCGGCGCATGGTGTGCAGGGCGGGTTTCACGCGATTGGTGATGCGGCGATCGGCACGGTGTTGGCGGGGTTTGCGGCGGCGGCGGAGTCGTTGGGGGCGGACCGGTTGCGTGCGGCGCGGCATCGGATCGAGCATGCCGAGATCATGAACAAGCGGTTGATCGCGGGGTTTGTGGAGTTCGGGATCGTGGCGAGCATGCAGCCGGCGTTTGATCGGTTGTGGGGTGGTGGGGATCGGATGTATGCGTCGCGGTTGGGGGTGGCTCGGGCGTTGGCGGCGAATCCGATGGGGGCGATGCATGGGGTGGGGGTGATGTTGGCGTTCGGTTCGGATTCGCCGGTGACGCCGTTGGATCCGTGGGGGTCGGTGCGGGCGGCGGTGTCGCATTGCGATCCGGTGCAGCGGATGGGGGTGGGGTCGGCGTTCGCGGCGCATACCCGGGGTGGTGTGGCGTGCGGTTCGTCGCGATGTGGAGGGGGTGTTGGCGCCGGGGGCGGCGGCGACGTTCGCGGTGTGGTCGACGCCGGCGGGGGTGGAGCGGGGGTTGCCGGTGTTGGTGTCGGCGGATGTGGAGTTGCGGGGGCCGGGTGATCCGACGTCGTTGCCGGTGTGTCGGCGGACGGTGCTGCGTGGTCAGGTGATTTTCCAGGAGGGGGCGGCGTGAGCGGGAAACTGGGTCTGGATCCGGTGTTGGTGGCTCGGGCGCGGGAGTTGGCGCGTCTGGCTGGGCAGCCGGTGGTTGATTTGGCGCGTGGTCATACGACGGTGTCGGTGGAGCGGGCGGTGTTGCGGCTGGCCGGGGTGTCGGGGGCGGATCCGGAGGGGATTCCGTGGGTGAATCGCCTGGTTGATGCGGTGGTCGCGGATGTGGGGTTGGGGCATGGGGTGGCGTTGCCGGTGTTCGATGCGTTGGGTCGTGTGGGGTTGGCCGCTGATCCGGCGGGATTGACGTTGTTGGCGCAGCAGGCGGCGGCGGGTTCGGTGCGGTTCGGGGTGCCGGTCCGGGCGGGCGGCGACGTCGGCGCGGCGGGGGCGCGGCGGGCGGTGGGGTGGGGATTCGGCAGATTGACCGGCGGCGGGCGGAGCGGGAGCGGTTGGTGCGCCGGTTCGGGGATCCGCCGCCGCGGCCGTGGATTTATCTGATTGTCGCTACTGGGGATATTTACGAGGACATTCCGCAGGCGCAGGCGGCGGCCCGGGCGGGTGCGGATGTGATCGCGGTGATCAGGTCGACCGGGCAGTCGTTGTTGGATTATGTGCCGGAGGGGGCGACCCGGGAGGGGTTCGCGGGTACGTATGCGACGCAGGAGAATTTCCGGTTGATGCGGGCGGCGTTGGATGAGTCCTCCAAGGAGCTGGGGCGTTATGTTCGGTTGACGAATTATGCGTCTGGGTTGTGTATGCCGGAGATGGCGACTTTGGCCGGGCTGGAACGTCTGGACATGATGCTTAACGATTCGATGTACGGGATTTTGTTCCGGGATATCAATCCGATTCGGACGTTCGTCGACCAGCGTTTTTCCCGTCAGGTGCATGCGCGGGCTGGGATTATCATCAATACTGGTGAGGACAACTATCTGACTACTGCTGACGCGGTGGACGAGGCGCACACGGTGACGGTGTCGCAGTTGCTCAACGAGTTTTTCGCGCATGAGGCGGGGTTGGCTGATTGGCAGTTGGGGTTGGGGCACGCGTTTGAGATTGATCCGGATGTGCCGGAGTCGTTGCGGTTGGAGTTGGCGCACGCGTTGTTGGCGCGGGAGTTGTTCCCGGACGCGCCGTTGAAGTGGATGCCGCCGACCGGCATATGACCGGGGAGTGTTCCGGGGCAATCTGTTGGACGGGTTTTTCAACCTGGTGGGGACGCTGACCGGGCAGGGCATTCTGTTGGTTGGGATGATGACTGAGGCGGTGGTCACGCCGTGGTTGTCCGATCGGGACATCGCATTGCAGAACGTGCGTTATGTGCTGGGTGCGGCGGGTGGGTTGCGGAGGATTTCATGCCGGCGCCCGGTGGGTTCATCCAGCGGCGGGCGGCACGGGTCCTTGGTGAAGCGGTTGGTTTGCTGGAGCGGATCGCCGATGACACGTTGTTGAACGCGATCGGGAACGGCACGTTCGGGATCATGAAGCGGCCGGCGGATCGGGGCCAGGGGTTGGCCGGGGTGGCCGCGCATGCCGAGGACTACTTCAATCCGGCGACGGAGATCCTCGAAATGAAGCGGGCGGGTTGATGATGAATTTTTCGCCGGAATCGGGTCAGGCGCGGGCGTGGTCGATGTGGTGCCGGGGCTGGTCGTGCGGCCGTACGGGGACACCACCGGTGACGGGATGGTGCAGTTGTCGTTCACCCTGCCGGTGCCGCACGACAAGCGGGCGGAGGGGGCGGCGCTGCAGCTGGCGGCGAAGATGGGCCTGGACCCGGCGATGTTGGTGCATGCTCGCCAGATGGGTGATGGTTTCACCTTTTTTGTCGTCTATGGCCGGGTCAATCATCTGGTCGACCTGTCCGCGGTGCGGGTGCTGGAGCGGGACTATCCGCTGTTGTCGGCCAAGGAGGTCAACAGCCTGATCCGGTCACGGCTGCGGCGTAAGTTGTCGGTGGTCGGGGCGTGTATCGGTACTGACGCGCACACCGTCGGCATCGACGCGATCCTGAACGTGAAGGGCATCGCGGGTGAGAAGGGCCTGGAGTACTACCGGGAGCTGACGGTGACGAACTTGGGTGCCCAGGTCAGTGTGCCGGATCTGGTGGCGGCGGCCCAGGCGCAGCGGGCCGACGCGGTGCTGGTCTCCCAGGTGGTCACCCAACGTGACGCGCATCTGCACAACACCCGGGAGATGTCGGCGGCGTTCCGGGAGGCGTGGCCGGCGGACAAGCGTCCACTGCTGGTCGTGGGGGGTCCCCGGTTCGACGAGTTGATGGCAGCCGAGCTGGGCGTGGACCGGATTTTCGGTCGAGGCACGACGCCCGGGGAGGTGGCAGTTATCTGGTGCACGCGTTGGTGACTCGGAGGCGAGGGTACGACGATGAGCGGACGTGACGTGGTGGTTGGCGCGGGCGGCTGTTTCGCCTCGGGTTGACGGTGACGCACCGCCGTTATGTGCCGTACTCGCATGCCCATTACGCCGGGGACCTGGTCGACGGGGCGTACGCGTTGGGGTTGTTCGGCGATGTGGCGACTGAGGTGTGTATTCGCACCGACGGCGACGAGGGATTGTTCGCCTCCTATTCGGACGTGCAGTTCCTGGCGCCGATGCGGGCCGGGGATGTGTTGGAGGTGACCGCGACGGTGATCCGGGTGGGTCGGCGGAGCCGTACCCTCGATTTCGCCTGCCGGGTGGTGTGCCGGGGTCGGCCGGACCGGGGCGGGTCGGCGGCGGAGGTGCTCGATCCAGCCGGTGGTGGCGGTGACGGCCACCGGCACGGTGGTGGTGCCGCCCGCGCCGGACGCCGACCCGATTTCGCGGTGAGCTCGTACGCGGTCTGCGCCGATGTCGGATCCACCTGGACGAAGGTCGCGGTGGTGGATCTCGCAGACGGCGGGCTGTTGGCGACGGCGGCACATCCGACCACCGTTGCCACCGACGTGTTGCACGGTTTGGACGCGGCGGTCGGTGCAGGCCACGCGGGTCTGCCGCCGGCGAGCACGATGCCGTGGTATGTGTGTTCGTCGGCGGGGGGTGGCCTGCGGCTGGCGGTGGTGGGGTACGAGCGGTTGGTCACCGCGCGGGCCGGGCAGCAGGTGGGGTTCTCCGCGGGTGCGCGGGTGGTGCATGTGGCGGCCGGTCGGCTTGACGGGGCTGGGCTGTCGGCGTTGCGGGCGGCCCGGCCGGACGTGGTGTTGCTGGTCGGCGGAACCGACGGTGGGGACGGTGAAACGCTTACGCATAACGCGACGCGGTTGGCCCGGGCCCGTTGGCGGGTGCCGGTGGTGTTGGCCGGCAATGTCGATGGTGCGTGGGCGGGCCCGGGATCTGCTCGCCGAGCGGGGGGTTCCGGTGACGGTGGCGGAAAATGTGCTGCCCCGCATCGGTGTGCTGGAGCCGGGGTCGGCGCGGGCGGCGATCCGGGAGGTTTTCCTGCGGCATGTGATCGGTGGGAAGCGGCTGTCGCGGGGGAGCCGGTTCGCGGGGCTGGTTCGCGCGGCCACCCCTGACGTGGTGCTGACCGGGGTGGAGTTGCTGGCCGATTCGCTCGGCGGTGATCTGCTGGTGGTGGATGTGGGTGGGGCGACCACCGACGTCTATTCGGTGCTTACCCCGGACGAGCGGGCGGGCGGCCCGTCCCGGCCGGTGGCCGGGACGATGTGGCGGGCCCGGACGGTCGAGGGTGATCTCGGGATGCGTTGGAGTGCGCCTGGGGTGCTTCGGGCGGCGGCGCAGGGGCGGCTGCTGGCCGATGGCGAGCAGGAGGTGTTGAGCGCGGCGGTGGCGCGGCGGGCGGCGGATCCGGGGTATCTGGTCGGGGATGAGGCTGAGCGGGCGGTTGACGTACGGATCGCTGGTTTGGCGGCGACGATCGCGGTGCGGCGGCACGCGGGTGGTGGTGGCGCGGGTCAGCGGGGGGCGCGGGACCTGCGCGATGTGCGGTTGCTGATCGGTTCTGGTGGTGTTCTTCGCCACGCTGGGGTGGTTGGTGCGGGCGGCGGTGCTGGGCTGCGGTGTTGGCGGATCATGCCGGTGGGTGGCGGCTGCCGCGGGCGGCGCGGCACGCTGGTCGACGTGGATTATGTGCTGGCTTCGGGGGGTTTGCTCGCAGTTGACCAGCCGGTGGCGGCGGAGGCCCTGTTGCGGCGGTATCTGACGCCGGTGTGAGGTGGGGTGGCCTTGGCCGCGTGGGGGTGCGGCCGGGGTAACTCGCCGTGCGCGACACGCCGGTGAGGCGGGGCGACTGGCCCGGGGCGGTTGACAAGGCCCCGGGGGGAGCACGTACCGTCTTTGAGTCCTACAACGGGAAGCGGCTGTTGTTCACTCCGTCTCTTCGTCCGCTGGCCGAGTGACCTGGGAATTGGTCGCGGCGGCCAGGTCCAGCGGGCGGGGGTCGGCGGGGCGGCGCGAACCGGCCGCGCTTACCGGTGTCAGGGCAGGGTGATGTGCGCGGCCAGTAGACAACGGGTGGGCGGGGACAGCCAGTTCGCGTCCGGTCGGTCCGAAGGTCGTGGTGGGTCATTCCTGCCGCACCGGCCGGGGAGGGCCTGGGAGCATCGGGGCGCGGCCATTCGGCCGGGCCCCGATTTCCGTTTCCGGTGTGTTCGGCTCAGCCGGGTTCGTCTGTGTTCCTCGGTGGTCGGTGTGGGTCGTTGCTGGTTGTCGGGTGCGGCGGGTCTCAGTGGTGTGGGCCGGTAGCCTTCGTCTGGTGGATCAGCCGGTCTGGCTGGCGGTGTCGGGCGAAGCGGTGAGGCGCAGGGTGACAGAGGCTTGACGTGCGGGTCGGCGCTGCCAGTGACGGTGGTCGGGCGGTGGGTGCGGCGGAGGTCCGTTGCCGTGGTGGGTGGGTGCGCTGGCGGCTGGGGCGGCCGGGGTGGCGCTGCTGGTCGCGTTTCCGCCGTACGGGCTGTGGTGGTTGGCGCCGGTTGGGGTGGCGTTGTTTACGGCGGCGGTGCATCGTCGGCGGTGGCGTGCCGGCGCCGGCTCTGGGGTTTTTGGCTGGTTGTGTGTTGTTTGTTCCGTTGTTGAGTTGGACCAATCTGCATACGTGGTGATGCTGCCGTGGCTGCTGCTGTCGGGTTGCAGGCTGGTTATCTGGCGTTGCTCGGTGCTGGTGGCTGCGTCGGTCGGTCCGCTGGTGGACCGGTTCCGCTGGTGCGTGGCCGGCGGTGACCGGGCTGTTGTGGGTGGCGCAGGAGGCGTTGCGTGACCGGACGCCGTTCGGTGGGTTTCCGTGGGGGCGGTTGGCGTTCAGTCAGGGGACGGGCCGTTGCTGCAGGTTGGCCGCGCTGGGGGGTGCGCCGCTGGTCACTTTCGCGGTGGCGGTGGCCGGCGGGGTCCTGGTGGCGGCTCGGGTGGCGGTGCGTGGCGGTGGCCGGCGCTCGGCCGGGGCGGTGCGCGTCGTGGGCGTGGCGGGGCGGTCGCCGGTGGTCGCTGGTCGGCGCTGTTGGTGCCGGTGGGTGCCGGCGAGCGTGACCGGCACGGCCACGGTGGCGATCGTGCAGGGCAATGTGCCCCGGTTCGGGGCTTGACTTCAACGCCCAGCGGCGGGCGGTGCTGGACAATCATGTGCGGGGCACGATCGACTTTGGCGTCGCGGGTGGCGGCGGGGCAGGCCCGGCAGCCGGACCTGGTGGTGTGGCCGGAGAACTCCACGGACATCGACCCGATGCGTACGCCGACGCGGGCGCGGCGGATTACCGCGGCGGCCGACGCGATCGGGGCGCCGATCCTGGTCGGGGCGGTGCTGCTGGGGCCGAGGCGGGGCAGGTCCGCAACGCGGGATGCGTGTGGCTTCCGGGCAGCGGCCTGGAGCGGAGCACGATGTACATCAAGCGGCATCCGGTGCCGTTCGCCGAGTACGTACCGTTGCGGCGGATCGCGCGGTTGGTCAGCGATCAGGTCGACCGGGTGCGGTCGGATTTCGTGGCCGGCACACAGCCGGGCGTGTTGTCCGCCGGTGGGGCCGGCGCTGTCGGGGACGTGATCTGTTTCGAGGTCGCCTACGACGCGGTGGTACGCGATACGGTCACCGATGGGGCGGAACTGATGGCGGTGCAGACCAACAACGCGACTTTCAACGAGGCGGAGGCGCGTGCAGCAGTTGGCGATGGTGCGGCTGCGGGCGGTGGAACATGGCCGGGCGGCGTTGATGGCCTCAACGGTGGGGGTGTCCGGGTTCGTTGACCCGGTCGGGCGGGTAGACGATGCGACCGGGTTCAACA
>CAVVPI010000015.1:0-10232 GCA_963750055.1 uncultured Actinomycetota bacterium
CCGGGGCCAGCGGTGTAGTTACGAGGGCCGTTCAGAGACTAGCGTCACGCCGATCCGATAATCAGCTAGCTTCCTAGGCTGGCTTAGGCTCGGTGGCAGCCAGAACGTCGGGGAGCACGCAAACAGCTTGAGCCATCGTCTCTATCACTTCCTGGCGTAGCAGCCCGAGTAGCGCGCCGACCACACTCGCAGCCGTTGACCGCGAGTGTGCCCACAGCGCCAGCCGGTCCGATTAGCCCGGAACTCAACTACCTGCCACTGAACTGACCAGGGGAGCGGCCGAGACCTGCTGGCCCTCGGTAGGCCTGCGCAATGTTCAGCCAGTGGTCTGCGTCGGTGCCGGTGGCGTAGAGCTTGAGGTCGTCACGATGCCGTCGCCGGGTTACCAGTAGGCAGAAATCGGCGGCAGGCCCGGTGATCTTTCCTGCCGCGTCGGTCGGTCCGAACGTCCATAGCGTGCCCGACGGCGCGGTGAGTTCGAAGCGGAACTCACCGTCCGGTGGGGTGAGGCCACGTGCCTGGTAGCCGAAATCCCAGGTGCGGACCGCGAATGCGACAAGGTGCCGGATACGGTCGGTCCGCTCCCGCCGTGCCCCGAGTGCGTCGGCGATGTCTTGGCCGTGCCCGAATAGTTCCATCATTCCGGCGGCCGCGAGGATGGGCGCGGGCAACGGGCGGACCAGCCAGGGCACTATTTGACCGGGGGGCACGGCTGCGAGTGCCTTTTCCGCCGCTTCGCGTTCGGCACGCCACCGGGCCAGTAGCACCTCCGGGGGATCGGCCAGGTACTCGGCCAGCGCGGCATTCACGTTCGCGTCGAAGTCCGCGCCAAGGTTCGCCGCCATTGCTTTGAACGCTTCCGGATTGGCGGCGGCCAGGGCCGCCAGCCTGAATGTCGCAGCCAGGTGGGCGATCTGATGTGCGATGGTCCAACCGGGTGCGGGTGTGGGTGTGGACCAATCGGACACGCCGAGATCGGCCACTAGCCGGTCGATCTCGGCGCCTTCCGTGATGAGGTCGGTGATTACATCAGGTTGCTCTGTCACGCGTATGTCCTCTCACTAAGGGATGCCTCGCTGATGAGATGTCCGAATGTGGAGTATCAGCAGTAGACAACTTGCATAATCCGCGTGTCGGCTGTCTGGAATGCATTAGCATGACAGGGTGCTTGCCACCATTGCAGGAGCAAAACCGCCGGCAATGGTGGCACCTATATCTCAGTCCAGAATGCATCAGTCGGGTAATGCTGGCATCTTCGGTCGTGCGGTCGTTCCGTCACAGGCAATCATCGATACCCGTAGGATTTGGTGGCGTACCTCGACGGCGATGGAAGATTAATCGGACCTACCTGGTGGTTCTTCGGTCAGATGTCGACGCGCCACTTACTGGTGAGGCCCGATGGTGCTCGGTGCTTTGGTCTGGTGACAAGCAGGAGTAGCAGGACAGCGAGCACGACCGCCGCGTCGATGACGAGCACCACAGCGCTTACGGGGTCGATCTGATGCCGGTGCTGGTTAAGCGCTGCGGTTGCGGCCCGCTCGATTGCGCCGGTGGCGGATGCCGGTGCGATACCGGTACCGACGCTGAAGCGCAGGAAGCCTCGAGTCTCGCCGCCATCGCGGAACTCGACGTGGTAAGCGACAGTGAAATCCCCGGGTGTCTCGATCAAGACGGGCTGCCGGACCAGCTTTTCGCTACTGGATAGCTCAGCGGCGTTGACGATCAATCCCTTGTCGTCCAATACTGTCACGTGCGAGAAATCCCGGTCTGGCACGTAGCCGAACGTCAACTCGATTGCTGCGGGCGCCGTTGCGAGTATCGCCTGGTCGGGAGGGTCGCTTGCGGCTAGGCCGCCCTGAGCCACGCTGGGCGCCGGCACCGCGACGGTGACCGCGACCAGCGTGAGTGGGGCGAGGAGGCGGTGTAGCATCCGGCGCCGTTTGTTGGGCACAGCCATGTCTAGACCGTGCTTGCTGCGGCTGATCCCGGAGTTCCCGCCGGAAGATTCTTCTGTTTGGCAACGCAACTGCAGGAAGTGGCACGCAGTTCCTGCGTGCTCGGGCGGACGTGGAGATACATAGCGATGATCATCGGGATGAAGACGATGGAATTGTAGAACAGGTGCAGTTCGACGCGGGCGATTACTAGTTGAGCGATGCTGGTTGGCGCGGACGCACCGAAGAAGTTAATCCCGATTTGGACCTGGATGAGCAGGAGTAGGTGCTCGATGTGATGCCAGAACTGGATGGCCAGGGCTAGGGTCCACCAGGTCTTTGCCCGACCGACGAAGCCGGGCCGCAGCAGGAACAGCCCGATCAGCATTACGAGGGCGTAGCCGTAGTGCAACCACTCCTGAGTGACGAGCCAGGGAAACGCCTGACCGAGCACCCCTCCCGCCTTGGGACGAGGCGTTCCGAGCACCCAGATTTGGTAGGCCTGAGCGAGGTGCTCGGCCCAATGGGCGATCACGATGAAAAGATAAAGGTTGAGCACGGCGCGATGATATTGAATGTTTATTTGCCTGATAAAACCAGGCGAGCGTTGCGTTGATGTGATGCTTGCCATGCAAATCTCCATCCCTGCGGGCGGCAAACACGCCTCATAGTCAGCCTAGTTTCGGCGGTCGCCGGGAACTACTCCGATGTTGCTCAGGCAAGGGGGAGCGTTGACGCACTATGTCCGCGTCGGCGTAACCGACTTTTGGGATAATTTGGTCAAATGCTGTCTTTCTCTAAGTTCAGTAAAGCAACCAAGAAGATGCGCCATAGGTGAGAGTGGTCGGACGATAAGCCGGACGGATTTCAGTCTGATAAACGGGTCTGGGGTCTTCTGCGACATTCAGCCCGACAGTCGATGTTGAGAAATCCGGAGGCCTTTTCTCTCCGATGACAGGAGGCGCCGGCCGTGGGATCCGGTACCCCAATTGCCGATATGGCGATGACAATGACGCTCGAGGCATTCGCCGACACGATCATACCGGGTGAGAAGCGTTCGCCCGATGATCGTGCGGTTGCCGGCGCCGCGATGGGTGGTGGCGCAGTAGCATCGGGCGCATTCGAGGTGTTGCAGACGCCCGAGGGCGGGATGGGACCGGCGTTGGAGAGCCTGGCCGAGGCACTGAACGGGCATGCTCAGGAGTACGCAGCCGGACACGCCCTGGGGCTCGATGAAACGGTGCCCCCGTTCGTCGCTCTAGCATTCGAGCACCGGGTCGCCCTGATTCAGACGCTCACCGGATCGGAGCATCCAGAGCGGGATATTTGGGTCAGCGTTGCGATGTTCAGCACGATCGCATTCGACGCTGCCGCCCACACACACACCGCCGACGCACTCGCCAGCGGGCATCCGGGGCTGACAACGATGGGGTTCGCGACCCCGGCCCCCGATGGATTGTGGCGCTTTCCGGCGTATTCGTATGGCCGGCAGTTGGCCTCCCTCCACCCGGACACGACCCCCTCGGGGAGCCCGGCATGACGAGCATCGAAAGCACTGACGTCCTAGTTGTCGGCAGCGGCTTTGGCGGTGCGATCGCGGCCTATCACCTTGCCGCCGGTGGCGCCCGGGTCATAGTGCTCGAACGAGGCCCCTGGCTGTCCGGCGAGGACTTCGACCACGACTTCAAATTCGGCTCGTCGTCGACCCGGGCCTTCGACTTCATCGTGGGCGATGGGATGAGTCTGCTCGGTGGAAACTGCGTTGGTGGCGGCAGCGTTGTCTACTTCGCCGCGATGCCACGCGCACCGCGGTTCACCTTTGAGCGGAACGGCAGTATCGGTCGACGGATGTGGCCCGCCTCGATATCCAGGGACACTCTGGAGCCATGGTACGACAGGGTGGCAGAAGCCCTACCGGTCACCAAGCAGGAATGGGAGACTGTTCCCTATGCGGGCGGTCTCTTCGCGGCGGCCTGTGCACATGCGGGCCGGACGGCCAACCCGGTTCCGGTAGCCATCGACAATGAAAAATGCACCAACTGTAACTGGATGATGTCCGGCTGCCGCTTTGACGCGAAGCGGTCACTGCTGTTGAACTATCTCCCGGCGGCCCTGGCACACGGTGCGCAGATCCGGCCTCTGCACGAGGTGCAGCAACTTTCGAGGACCGACGATGGCAGCTATCGCGTGCGTTACAACGTCATTGATGACGTGGATTACCGGGTCGAGATCGGTAGCGGCACCATAGATGCGAAGATCGTCATATTGGCGGCTGGTGCCGGGGCGACGCCGGTGATCCTGCAGCGCTCGGAGGCGTCGCTGGGTCCAATGCCTTCGGCCGTGGGTCGTTACTTTTCTGGCAACGGTGAACGATTGAACACGGCGATCATCAACGAGGACCGGGTGCGCGATGTGCTGGGACTGATGCGCGCCGACGGGATCGCGTATGAGGCTTATCAGATTGGCAAGGGTCCGTGTGTGGCGACCTGGGACCGGCTTGACGGTTCGCTACCGGAATACAGCCGGTATTCGCTGGAACAGCTTTACTTCCCGCCCGGACTGGGCACGATTCTCGCGCAGGTGCCCGACGCGTCCGGGCCGACCTGGTTCGGCGTGGAGAAGAAGGAGATTCTTCGGCGCTGGCGTTCCTGGTTGACTATTTTCACGATGAGTGAGGACGACAATGAGGGTGTCTTCGGTCCGCCCCCGCCGTCCGGTAACGCAATCCGGGTCTCGCAGCAGATGCTAGGTCGCGGTCCGCTCCGCTACCGCCCGACCTCGAATACGTTGCGTGGTTGGGCCGAGTCTGACGCAGAGGTGCGGGAAATTATGGAGCATGATGGACTGTCGCGCGTGATGCCCTGGACGAATGAGGTGGTAGGCGCCTATACGGTGCACCCGTTGGCCTCCTGCCGCATCGGGGACGACCCGGATACCTCGGCGCTGGACGACCGGCACGAGCTGCGTAACCATCCGGGTATCTTTGTCACCGACGGCGCGGCCGTACCGGGAGCGCTGACGGTCAATCCGGCGATGACCATCGCCGCGTTGGCCGAACGTGCGATACCGGGCATCGTGCACGCCGCGCGGCAGCGTGGCGTGGCAGTCACCTACGGGGCTCCAGCGCCGGATGGGGCCACGAGTAGCCGGCGAGCGGTGCTGCCGCTGGTGCGCAACCTATCGCGGGAATAGGGGGTTCCCGAGGATGATGGGGGGACCTACTGACGTGGCGGCTAACGCGTGTTATGGCTACCAGACTCGTCGAGCTGCTGGTGCAGACCGGATGGTCGGTCGGTATCGCTTAGGGTGGCGCGGGTCGCGGGGTGCCGGGCGGTAGCGAGAGTGGTGACCTCGCCAGGTGCCAGCGAACGGGAACATTTGCCACACATGACATGAATGCGCACCTTACCGCCGCATCCGCAGTGCTCGGCAACGCGGGGCGGACCGGCCTCGCCAGCGTGGTGACGGTCCCCCCACTCCATGAGTGACAGGATGATCGAGGTCAACTCGTGGCCCTTCGTTGTCAGCCGGTACTCGTACCGTAGCGGTCGGTCCTGATAGGGCACCCGCTCGAAGACACCATGCTCGACGAGGCTGTTCAGCCGATCGGTGAGGACGTTACGGGCGATGCCGAGGCTGGTGAGGAATGTATCGAAGCGGTTCGCGCCGAGCAGGGCATCACGGATGATGAGGAACGTCCATCGCTCACCAACCACCTCAAGCGTGCGGGCGATCGAGCAGAGCTGATTGTCGTATGTGCGTCTGAGCATTTACCAATGATATTCAGGGATTGCATGCGTGAACCTAGCTGCTTCAGCTCGTTGGTTGCTTCATAAAACCTTGGGAGGTGTATGGTGGCTGGCTGGGCCGCCCGGACGGCTGTCCGGAAGTCGTTGGCGCAGGTTCGCTACGTCACACCGGTTTCACCGGAGTCCGCCCAGCGGCTCGTTGGCCAGGTCTATCTGCAGCTTGAGCGGGATTTCGGCGTCCTCGCGCCTCCGGTTGCCTTGCATTCACCGGCGCCTACCGCCCTGGCGGCCAGCTGGCTGATGCTGCGGGAGACGCTACTCGCTGCGGGTCGGGTGGACCGGACGGCCAAGGAGGCCATTGCTTCGGGGGTCTCGCTCGGCAACGTCTGCCCATACTGCGTCGACGTGCACAGCACCACTCTGCAGGGTCTGGTCGGTGGGCGCGACGCCGCCGCCATCGCCAGCGACCGGATCTCCTCGGTTACTGATCCGATCACCCGCCGACTTACGACGTGGGCGCGAACAAGTGGGGTGCGGGACAGGACCGGGCAACCGCAGATGCCGTTCTCGGCCGAGCAGGCCCCCGAGTTCGTCGGGGTGGCGGTCACCTTTCACTACCTGAACCGTATGGTCAATGTCTTTCTCGATGGCTCCCCGATCCCTGTCGCCGTGCCCGACCCGGTCCGCGGCGGCCTCCGTCGTCTACTCGGCCTGGTCATGGGATCCATGGCCCGCCGAGCCGCGCAGCCCGGCACCGCGTTAACCCTGCTGCCCGCCGCAGAGTTGCCTGAGGACCTGCTATGGACCACTGGCAATCCCAGCGTTGCCGGCGCCTTCGCCCGAGCGGTTGCCGCCATTGAGGAGCTGGGCAGCCGTGCGACGTCGCCAGCGGTACGCGACCTTGTTGCGACAAAGCTGACAGAGTGGGACGGACTGCCGCCTGGTCTCAACCGAGCGTGGACAAATGATTCAGTGGCGGCTCTGCCCTATGCGGAGCGACCCGCAGGGCGGCTGGCGATACTGACGGCCCTAGCTTCGTATCAGGTTGACCAGTCAGTTGTCGATGAGTTCCGGCGCGACCGCCCGGACGATGAAACGCTGATCGGGCTCACGTCCTGGGCCAGCCTCGCCGCGGCCCGGCGGGTGGGTAGTTTGCTCTAGATCGGCGTCCGGCCGGCGACCCCGGCACGCTCGTTTGGTCGGCCCGGTGGACAGTGCTCTGGGCTGCGGTGTGCCCGCTGCCCAGAGCATCCGGCTGGCGGGGGAAGGGCAGTACGGGTGATCAACCGTTCGCGGCGCGGAAATCTGGTGAGGCGGCGTGCCCTGCGCAGCGGCGGTTCAGCCGCCCGGTGGCGTGAAGCCAGCGCACCGTGTCGGCCATCGTGCGCTCGAACGGGCGGATGCTGGTGCCCAACATCTGGTCGGTTGCGGACGCGTCTACCCGGCGGCGACCCACTATGCAGGTGTAGATGGCTCCGTATTCGGCGGGAATGTGGACCGGTGAGATCCGCTGGAGCAGGCCGGCCAGTGCACCGACCGGCAGCATCGACCTCGCCGGAAGGTAGACAGTGGGCAGCGTTCGACCGGTGATTCGGCGAAGGGTGCGGACGTATTCACGGGTGCTGACGTAGCGACCCTGGCCGAGAAACCGGCGTGGTCCCTGCCCCGGCTGTAGCAGCGCCGCATGCAGCTTCGCCACATCGCGTACGTCTCCGACTGGGAACCCGCCCAGCGGCCACATCGGCATCAGGCCGCGCAGCACGTTACGTACCCGGGCTGTCTGGTCGCCGAGGTACGGGTCGTGTGGGCCAAGTGTGGCTAATGGGTATGTGATAACCACCGGTGCCCCGTCGGCCTGGTGTCTTCTTGCGATAATCTCGGCCTCGGCCTTGGTCGCCAGGTACGTCTCACGAGGGGCGCCGACCGGGGAGGCCGGTGTGATCGGGTCATCACTGCTCGGAACCAGGGCGCCGAAACTTGAGACGTACCCTATCGGATCGGCACCCGCCGCGCGGGCCGCGGTCAGCACCACATCGGTCCCACACGCATTGACCTCGCGCATCCGAGCGTGGTCCCGGCTGTCGAAGCTGTAAACCGACGCCGCGTGCAACACGGCATCGCACCCGTGCACGGCGCGGGCGACGCTTGCCGGGTTCGTCACGTCTCCCGGCACCTGCTCGATCGAGTCCACATCGACGCCGAGCGGAATGAATGCGGCGTCGACGCGTGCTCGGTCCCGCACCAGCAACCGTACCCGGTGTCCGGCCCGTTGGATTGCCGCCACGGAATGGGAGCCGATGAAACCGGTGCCCCCGGTCACCAGAACTAACATTGACCCTCCTCGTCGCCGCTGTTGACTCCCGCCACGATTATTGGCCACGGCCCGTGCTGGCCGCTTCTCATGGAGTGCCGGTGACCTGACTGGGGGCGCCACCGACTAGGGGCAATGTCGGGTTGTTAAGACTCGGCGGCGGATGTCAAGCGTGTCGTGTGAGGGGGACGGCGGGTCTCGGTATCAAGGTTTGTCACTCAAATACAGCCTCGCACCAGGAGCTCCGCTTGGAGCGATTTGTCATCCACGGTCGTGGTCGCTGCGGGCGCGTTCGCGCCCGGTCATCTGGGCGAGCTGACCCAGATCGTGCCGTTCGAGATGGTCGATGCCGCACTCGCCGAGACGAACGCAGTCCAGCACCGCGTGCGGGACCTGCCGTCGCGGGTCGTGGTCTACCTGCTGCTGGCCGCGACGTTGTTCGCCGATCTGGGCTACACCCAGGTATGGGCCCGGATGATCGCCGGACTGGCCGGGCACGGCGGTCCCCCGGTCGCGGTCCCGACCGCGGCAGCACTGGCCCAAGCACGCCGCCGGGTCGGGGCTGGGCCGTTGCGGGCGTTGTTCGGCCTGCTGCGCGGACCGGCCGCCGGCCTGGCCGTGCAGGGGGTGCGGTGGCGGGGACTGCTGGTCACCGCGGTCGACGGCACCATCCTCGGGTGCCCGGACACCCCGGCCAACTTGGCGGTGTACTCCCGCGGCGGCAGCGGTAACGGCGCTACCGGCTTCCCGCTGGTGCGGGTCCTGGCGTTGGTGGCCTGCGGCTCCCGCACGGTCGTCGATGCGGTCTTTGGCACCGACCGGATCCGGGGAGACCAGCTACGCCCACCAGCTCCTGCGGGCCTGTCACCCCGGGATGATCGTGCTCGGCGACCGCAACTTCGCCGCCCAAGGCCTGCTCGAAGACCATCGCCGAGACCGGGGCTGACCTGCTGGTCCGGGTCAAAGATCGGACGGGCGGGCCGAAACTGCCGGTCTGTCGCCAGCTGGGCGCCGGCAGCTACCTGTCGCGCATCGGCGCCCTGCAGGTGCGGGTCATCACCGCCACCATCACCGTGACGACCGCGCCCGACGGCCACCCGGTCCGCCGCGCCCAGACCTACCGGTTGATCACCACCATGCTGGACCCGGACTGCCTACCCGGCAGGAGATCGTCGCGCTGTATCACGAGAGATGGGAGATCGAGACCGCCTACTTCGAATCAAGTCGAGCATCTAGGCGGCCGGGTGCTGCGCGCCCGTACCCCGGCCGGCATCGACCAGGAGGTCTACGCACTGTTGATCACCTACCAGGTGCTGCGGATCGCGATCACCGACGCCATTTGACCCGGCCCGATGCCTGGATCCCGACCGGGCCAGCTTCAGCGATCGCGCTGCACGCCGCCCGTGACCAGGTCGACACGCCGCCGGGATCATCGCCGACACTGTCATCGACCTGGTCGGCAAGATCGGCCGTCTGGTCCTGGACAACCTCCTGCCCGAGCGGCGCTTACGCGTCAACGCCCGCACCGCGTCAAACGCGCGATCTCCAAATACAACGCCCGCGGCCCGACCATCGACTGGCGCACCTACCAGGCCACCATCAGCTCAACGTCCTCGCCGGACCGCCCTTGACAACCAGCCCTTAACTACCCGATATTGCGACTAGTCGGGGCGGTCCGTCCCGACTCCACTAGGGTCTCGTTACCCAGGTTTGCACGGGTGATCCGGGTGGCGGCTCTTGGAGTTGGCGACGAATCCGGATCGTTGGGTCGGCCCGAACTCGTCCACGCAGATCACCTCCCCTCAACGAGCAGGTGGTCGTACAGGTGGGGGCTCCGGCGTAACTTGGTGGTGAACCCCGCGTCGGTGCTGGTCTTCCAGGTTCTGGTGGCCCGCCACCGCACCGCGCCCTTCGACAGGATCCGCCGTACGCCGATCGTGGCGACCCGGCCGGTGTCGATGAAGTAGTCGCGCAGCTTGGCAGGCGACCAGCAGGAGAACGATTGGCCGAGGAAGCAGGGGTCGTGCGGGCGATGAGGCGGACCCAGGCTCGGGAAGCTCATCGGTCTGCCTCGGTGCGCCCCGTTCCATTTTGGGTTCAACGTGTCGAACCCCCGATCGTTGAGCGCGTGGATCACGCCAAGCATGTAGTCCTCGCTGGTCCTGAGCAGGTGGGCGATGTCCGGGGCCGGCTGACCCTGCCCGGACATCAGGATCACGATCGCCCGCCGCAGCCGCA
>CAVVPI010000016.1:0-20175 GCA_963750055.1 uncultured Actinomycetota bacterium
TGTCCGTCCCGGCTCTTGGTTGGCCCTGTTGCCGTACTTGCTGGTCGTGGCTGCGGCGGCAGGCGCGTGGAGGGGTGGCCCGGTCCCGGTTCAACGGCGAGGCGGGGCCGGGCCACCCGGTCAAGCTCGTATCAGTTGTCGTGTTTGTTGCAGTCCGTCCGTTTCGTTGCGTTGGGAAGGGTTGGTGGTTTCAGTGTTCGGCTGGTTGTGGGCGTGTTGGGGGTTGGTCGGCGGCGATTGGCGGGGTTAGCGCCGCCCGGCCGAAGCCGGCACGGCGTACCGGTCGGTCTCGTACTCGCCGCTGCGGCCCTGGCAGGTGCGCTCGCGTCGGTTCACCCCGGTCGGCTTCCGGCGCCGCGGGGTCGACGCGGGTGAGGTGGGGGTGTACCTGGACCGGGTCGCCGACGACCTGGAGCAGTTGTATCGGGAACTGGCGGGGACGCGGGAGCAGAACCATCGGATCAAAGACGCGTTACGGCGCTGGCAGTCGCAGCAGGCGGTGTCGCCGCTGGACCTGGCGGGCCGCCGATGACCGGCACGGAACGGTACGTCGTGCACCTGCCCTTCACCGCCGCCGACCTGGACCAGGCGGGCTGTCGGCCCGCACCCTGGCCCGGTCGGTGTCGTTCCTGACCGAGGTCGACACCCCCGAATCCACCGTGTCGATCGAAGACGATCAGACCGTGCAGTATCGGCTCTTCTGCGACCGCCTGCTGGAGAACGGGCGACGCTGTGTGCTGCGCGCCGAGCATGAGGTGCCGTGCGCGACGCGGACGGTGAACCGGTGACCCCGATCCCGAACCACGGCATCCCAAGCCCCGGTCTGCGCCGGTGGTCGGCGGTGTCGGTGGTGGACTGCTCGGTCTGCGCCGGGGTGACCTTCACCGTCGACACCTGCCGCTGCATCGAAACCGGAGACGCCTTCATCATCGAAGGCGAACGCACCCCGCGTGGGGCGTACCGGGACTGTCTGGTCTGTCACGGCACCGGATCCGTCGCCCAGGGCTGCCGAGGCTGCGGCGAAACCGGGAAACGGCGGGCCCAGGTCGTCCTCAGCATGGTCAACCTCGACACCGGCCGGGTCGCCTCGGCGAGCATCGTGCCCGGCGTGCTCGAACCCGAACCCTGGCCCGAAGGCGTCGGCTGGCACCTCCCCGTCGTACCGCTGATCCACCAGCTCGCCGCCTCGGTGGGGGCGGGAAGCTGGCGAGACCTCGTCGACCCCGGACGACCACTGGTCGGGCCGATCATCCACCTGCCCCACACCTGGCGCCCCAACCTCCCAGAGTCGAACCGCCGCGCCCTGGAAGCGAAGGCGCTCGCCGGGGAATCGGCGCACCCCTGGTACGTGTACCTCGGCCACACCAACCCCAACCCACCCCCCGATCCGGACCGGGACGCTGGGCCGGTTCTGCCGGGTCGCCGACCTGCTCCGGCTGGACTTGATCGTGGAAGCCCGCCGTAGCTACGGGAAACTCTGCTGGTCAATCCGGTACGAGACCCCCGGCAGCGACATCCCGCCGGAACCCGGCCGGTGGTCCGACTACGACCTGCCCACCGCCGTCGCCGCCGCCACCATCGATGACGCGCTATACGGAATCGAAGAACGCGGACAGAACGCGCCCGCCCACTACCCGAACCCGAATGCGCCCAGCCGAGTCGAGTTGGCAGGTGAACCCCGGGTGGAGGTCGACCAGATCGAACGGCGAGTTATCAGCGCCCTCACCGAACTGGAAACCGCCAGGCCCGCCGCCGGAGCACAAGCCATCTGGCGGGACGGCCGCTGGTGGTACACCCGCCTCAAAACCGGCGGCACCCACACCCGCATGGTTGAACGATCCACCGGGCAGATCGTCCGCCGGCACACCACCATCCTGCTCCGCACCTGGGAACCACCCATGCCAGCGTGGATCGGCGCGCCGATCCCGTACAGCCCGTGCCCGGACTGCGACCCGAAGAGTCGGCTCCGTAAATGCATCTGCACCCGACTCACCCCACCCGTGGCGCCGGCCTGCCCCACCTGCCACGGCGCCGGTTGGCACCCCACCGCCCTGCACTGCTACACCTGCGCCGACAGCCACCGCGTCTACCACGGCGCCCTCATCACCATCAGCGACCTGACCCACCAGGCCATCCACCTGGTGTGGAGAATCGGCGACCCGAACGCCGGACCGGCGCCGCTGGTCGCCACCCAACCCGGCGGGAAACCCGTCCACCAACTCCCCCAGCCCTACCGACTCGGCCACTACGCCACCATCCTCGGCGCCCGCCCAGCGGACCTCGTTCACGCCGACGGCAACTTCACCCTCGGCCAGGACCTCGCCGAAGGCACCGTCACCGTCAATCACGCCGGAGCCGACCCCTACGCACAGCAGATCGCCAACGCCGCCCGAGGCCAACCCGGCGCCCGACTCATCCTCCGCGCCACCGCGCCCAACATTCCCACCCTGCCCCAGCTCATCCGAGCCCTCCTCGGCCTCCACCTCACCGTCACCGTGACCCTGACCGACCACTCACCGAACCTCGGTGACCCCCGCGCCATCCAGGGCGAAAGCTGGGACATCACCGCCAACCCCCCAGACCGGCCACCCGCGCCCGCCGACCCGCCCACCCACCACACCCCCGAAACCGCCATCGCCTACTGTCTCGAATACCTCGAACTCACCACCGACGAAGCCACCCCGGACGACCCCCACCAACCCGTACCCGTCCCCCAAACCCCGCAACCCATCGAAGTCGAAGACCCCACCCCACTCATCCGGCGCCTCGCCCACCAGTACGCCGGCCAACCCGCCGCCGTCCACTATCGAGCAGACGGCTGCCGCCTCCTCCTTCGCGAGCGCGACGACGACGTACGACACCTCGCCACCGCCGAAACCCTCACCGCCGCCCTCACCGCTCTCGGCCTCCTCACCTGACCGGTGACCGTTGACCCTGCACCGATGGCTCCAGTCGATCATGAGGTTATCCCCGTTGAGAGCGCTCTCATCGGGGATAACCTCATGATCGACATGGTAAAAGAAGGGGGGCGCGGGCGGTCAGGAGCCGCAGTAGTTGCCGACGTCGACCGGGATGGTGAAGGTCCCCGCCCCACCCGCGCCGGAGGAGATCACCCCGCCCGGTCCGGCGATCTGCGGCGCTAGCTCCGTCCGTCTTGATCTCCAGCCAGACGGTCTGGCCGGCGTCGTGCACCTTCGCGGTGCCGCTGAACGGGCTGGAGCTGGTCAACGACCCGAATCCGAAGATCCCACTCGACTTTCCGTTGAGCACCCCGGTGACATGACCGGTGCCGTCCGGCTTGATGGCGGCCACCATGTCGCCGGTGTAGGTCCAGCCATAGCCATCGGACTCGACCTTGCCGGTCATCTTGATTTTCCAGTTCTCAGTGGAGCCCGCGCAGACCGTCCCGGTGAAGGTGATCCCGCCGATCGTGGTGTTGATCCGGTAGTCGCCGCCATAGTCCACCACCGGGAAGGACTCGCCGAACTCGTACCAGCCGCCCTGCTCCAAGGCGTTCAGCGCCAGCTTGAGGGCGCCGGCGGCCCAGCCGGCCGGGCCGCCGATCACCGCCCCGACCATGATGGAGAGTCCTTCCAGCAGGTCTCCCCAGTAGTCATCCGGCTTGCTGTTGTAGGTGCCCTCCAGCCGGAAGGACTTCTCCACCTTCTTGGTGCCCTCCGCCACCTCCTTCGGCTGCCGGTGACCGATCACCGTCGCGGCGGCCTGGCCGTTGTCGTTCGTCTTGACGTAGGAGACCCCGACCGGGGTCGCCTGATCGATCTTGACCAGCGGCAGACCGTTGGAGGCGGCGTTGAAGCCTTCCTTGGGCCGCCACTCGACCTCCGCGTTCTTCACCAGGCCGCTCTCCTTGAAGGAGAAGTCCAGCCCGACCGACGCGAGGAAGTGGCGGTAGCAGTTGGCCACCTCCCAACCCCCGGAGTCGAACTTGAGCGTCACCGTCACCACGGCCTTCGCGCCGTCCTTGCTCGCGCTGCGGGTACGTTCGAGCTTCTTCGGTTTCATCTCCATCTTCGGCTCGAAGAAGGCACCGGCAACGATCAGCTTCATGAAGCTCAGCAGGGTCGAGACGACCACGCCCAGCACGTCCGCGCCGAGCTTATTGAGCCCGAGCTTGGCGGCGGCTACTGTCGCGGCGCTCGTGCCCACCGCGCCGGCCAGGTCCCCCAGCCGGTCGTAGATGAACTCGTTGACCGCCTCGGACGGGGTCAGCGGTTTGCAGCCAGCGGCCCGGGTTGCCCGCTGGTCGAGCGGCGCCGCACCCACGGCGTACCCGACCGGTTTGATCACCGACTGCGCGCCGCCGCCGCCACCGCCGGGCGTGGCGGTCCGGGCGACGCCCTGGATCGCGGCGGAATACCGCATCAGCAGCAGCATGGTGCTCACCGGACCGAGCCGGAGCGCCGACGGATCGGCCACCTCCTTAGCGAGGTCCACCGGGACGGCAGCGCGCTTCTCCAACTCGAAAACGAACGACGCGATGAACTTGTCCGTGGCGTGCTTGCCGGCGGCACCCTTGCGGAGGTCGACCAGGAGGCCCTTCATGATCGCCTTCTCGTCGAGCTTCGTCGCCGGGTCGAGCGCCCCGATCGCGTACGCCAGCATCGGCCCCAGCCTCAGTTGGCGGTCGCCCCGCGCCTGCAGCTTGGCGAGCAGACCGATCTCACCGGCCTGCAATGCCTGCCCGATGCCGGGATTCGTCGGTTTCCGGAAGATCTCCCCGTCAACACCGGTGATGGTGATCCCGGCCAGGTTGACGGCGGTGGCCAGGGCGGCGATCCCCTCCGGTCCGCCCTTGATGACCGACTCCGCCAGGCTGGCGGCGGCCTTGGCGTCGCCGGCCTTGACCGGCACCGGCGCGCCGATCCGCTCGGTGTCCACCCCGGCCACCGAGAACTCCTGCGCGCCCGGATCATCCGACGAACGGGAGCCCGGGGATTTGGTGCAGCCGGCCAACAGCATCGCGGTGGCGGTCAGCACCGCCACGCCGCGCACAGACAACATCCCCGCGCGGGGCTGCGGAAATTTCATCGTTCGGCCGCCAGCTTGCCGACCTCGATGGAGAGTTCCTTGCCGAAGGTCGCCGGCTTCGAGGTGTCCGGCATGGCGAGCACGTGCAGGAAGTACGGCTTGCCGGCCGGCAGCACGAACAGCCCAGCTTTCTCGGCCCAGACCGCCTTCTCTCCGACACCGCTCACCGACCCGTCCCCGTAGGTGCGCACCGAGCCTTCCCACTCACCGGCGGGCCGGGCGGAAACCTGGATGCCGACCGTGGCATCCGCGCTGAAGTACATGCAGCCGCCCAGGTACGAGCCCGAGGGCGGGTTCTTCTCCGGCGGCCCCGCCGCCGGCGCACCGGCCACCGAGGCGAAGTCGTCGGCGGTGAAGAGCTCGCAGGTGTCGACCGGCTCGGCGGCGGCGCCGTCCGAGGTGCCAGCGCCCTCCGCCTCCTTCACGATCTCCTTCGCCGCGTCCACCGCGTCACTCGCCGGGTCCGCACCCCCACATCCGGCCAGGGCGAACACGAGTACGCCCGCGAGCCCGACGTTACGCACAACTGATCCGATCCGGATCCCCACTGAAATTTCCCCCTCATGAAACTGACTCGACCGCGTCGAGGGGCCTGCTCAGCCGACCCCAGGAGGTCGCGACCTTACCGGCTAGCCACTACCTCGCCGATTTGGACTGACAAGTCCTTGTTGAACACCATCGGGTCCAACGCATCCGTTATGACGAGCACCTGCAGGAAATACGGTTTCCCGGCTGGCAGCACCAGCAAGCCGATCAGATCGATCCAGACCGCCTCCTTGCCGACGCCGCTCACCGGCTCCCGTCATGGGCCTTCAGCGTCGCGTCCCACTCCTTGGCGGGTCGGGCGGTGAGGTTGACGTCATGGTCGCGTCCTCGCTTCTGTACGTGCAGTCACCCACAAGGGAACCCCCGGGCTTTCGACTTCACCGGCGCCCCCGCCGCTTGCCCATCGCCGAAGCGAAGTCGTCGGCGGTGAAGAGCGCGGCAGGTGTCCACCGGCTCGGCGGCGACGCCGCTCGGCCTGTCAGCGCCCTCCGCCTCCTTCACGATCTCCTTCGCCGCGTCCACCGCATCGTCCGCCGGGTCCGCGCCCCCACACGCGGCCAGGGCAAGCACGAGTACGCCCGCCAGCCCGACGGTACGCACAATTGATCCGATCCGGATCCCCACGGAAATTTCCCCTCATGAACTGACTCGACCGCGTCGACGGGCCCGCTCAGCCGACCCGGGCACGACGCGGGCAGGCCGGCCACGACCCGTTGTCCGGGGGTGACCGGCCTGCCCGCCCACAGCCAACCGCATGGTTGCCCCCGCTGAACACCGGGAAATCCCTTGAACCAGGTTTGTATACGTTGATCATGACTACTAGGGTCGGCCGATGACGCGGGGCCGGGCGCGCGAATTGGCCCAACTCGAACAGGTGGTCACGGCCGCCGGTGCCGGCCGCGCCGAGGTGCTCGTGCTCTGCGGCGAGGCCGGCATCGGTAAGACCACCCTGCTCGATACGGCGATCCGGGCCGCCGAAGGCACCCAGGTCCTCCGCACCACCGGTACGCAGACCGAGGCGCACATCGGCTTCGTCGGGCTGGTCGACGTACTCACCCCGGTGCTCGACCATCGACGGCGGCTGCCACCCGCGCAGCGGCACGCGATCGAGCGGGCCCTCGCGTTGGGCCGGACCTCGTCCCCACCCGCCGGGGACGGTCGACTCGCCCTCCGGATCGCCACCCTCGCGCTGCTCGCCAGAGCGGCGGAGCAGACCCCGGTGCTCGTGGTCGTCGATGACGCCCACTGGGTCGATCAGGAGTCCCTCGACACGCTGGTGTTCGCCGCCCGCCGGCTCGCCGCCGACCGGATCGGTTTCCTCTTCGCCGTACGAACGCCAACGGGTGCGCCCCCGGCGACCAGCCCACCGATGTCCACTCTGGCCGGTTTTCCCACGCTTTGCCTCGGCGGTCTCGACGCGCAGACCAGCGACGCGCTGCTGCGGGCCACCGCGCCGGAACTGACCGAACGGCCGGTCCTCGACGCGATCCTCGCCACCGCCGCCGGTAACCCGCTCGCCCTGCGGGAGATCCCCAAGCTGCTCGGCCCGGACGTGCTGGCCAGCGCGGTACTGGCCCGGCCGCTCCCGGTCAGCGACGCGATCCGCCGCAGCGTCGGCCAGGTGCTCGCCGAACTGACCGAACGCACCCGGTTGGCGCTGGTCGTCGCGGCGGCCTCACTGGAACCGGACTGGGCTGACCTCGGCGCCGCGCTGGCCGAACTCGGGCTCTGCCCCGATGACCTGGAACCGGCCGACGAGGCCGGTTTGATCCACCTCGGCGTCGAACCGGGGTTCCGGCACCCGCTGGTCCGAGCGGCGGTCTACCACGAGGCCCCGACCGCGAGCCGTCGCGCGGCCCACCGGGCACTCGCGGCGGTCGCGACCGGCGACCGGGCCGCCGAGACCCGCGCCGGGCATCTGGCCTCGGCCGCCACCGGCCCCGACCCGATGGTGGCACGGGCGCTGGCCGACGCCGGCCGCACCGCCGGAGACCGGGGGGCCTGGCAGACCGCCATGATCGCCTACCGGCGGGCGGCCCAGTTCAGCACCGACCCGGAGCTGCGTACCGCCCATCTGCTGGCCGCCGCGCAGGCCGCGCTGCTGGCTTCGGCGCCGAACGCGGCAGACCTCGCGGCCTCAGCGGCGACGACGACGGCGGATCCGCTGGTACGCGCCCAGGCGCACCGGATTCTCGCCGCGGTCTGGAACATCAGCGGCGACGCCCGCCGGGCGACCGGTCTCCTGGTCACCAGCGCCGACCGGATCGCCGCGCTCGACGCCGAGTTCAGCATGCTGTTGCGGCTCGACGCCACCGCGTTCGCGCTGCACTGCGGCGACTACGAACTCGCCGACTCGGTGGCGCACGACGCCGTCGAACGCTCCGCGGCACTCGGTGGCGATCTGCTGCTCGCCGCCCGGGTCGCCAGAGGCTGGGTCCGCTTCTGCCGGGCCGAGGCCGACCCGGCGGAGCCGTTCGGCGTACCGGTGGCCGAGGTTGTCGCCCGCATCCCGACCGGCCCCGGTGTGCTGCCGTTCGGCGCGCTCGCCCTGCCCTGGCTGGAGTACTACGACCAGGCCCGCGACGTGCTCGACCGGATCCAGTCCGACCCGGCCGGAAACATCCCACCCGATCTGCTGACCTTCGCCCGCACCGTCGACGCGGACCTCGCGTTCCGTACCGGCCGGTGGACCACCGGCTTCGCCACCGCGTCGGACGCCGCCCGACTCGCGGGCGACCTGGGCCACCGCAACATCCGGGCCCGTGCGCTGACCCTGCAGGCCCAGTACGCGGCGGCCATGGGCCGGTCCGACGAATGCGAACGGTACGTGGCCGAGGCGGTCGAGATCGCCCAGTCCACCAGCCTGATGCCGATCGAGATTTTCGGCGCGGCGGCCCTCGGACTGCTGGCCGCCGGCGCCCGGGACTACGAGACCGTGGTGGCGCAGCTCGGCCTTGTCCGGGCCAACCTCGAATCATGCGGGGTACGGCACCCCGGCGTCATCTCCTGGTCGCCGGACCTGATCGAAGCACTGCACCGGACCGGAGACGCTGGGTTCGCCGAGCGACTGCTGGCCGAGTACGAGCAGCGGGTGACCCGCACCCGGTACCGGACCGGCGAGATTGGCGTCCTGCGCTGCCGGATTGTGCTGGGCCAGTCCGACGAACACCTCACCGCCGCCGTCGAACGGCTCGGGTACGACAGCCCTGTCCCGGCCCCCTTCGAACAGGCCCGGCTGCTGCTCGCGTACGGGGAGCAGTTGCGGCTGGGCGGACGGCCGACGGCGGCGCGTCGACCGCTGCGCGACGCGGGCCTGGTCTTCACCCGGCTGGGCGCCGGGCCGTGGACGGCCCGGGCCGCCGCCGAACTTCGGGCCGCCGGAGGTCGGAGCGTGCCTCCGGTCGGCTCACCGCTCGATCAGCTCAGCCAACAGGAGTTGCAGGTCACCCGGCACGTGGTGCGCGGTGCGCGCAACCGGGAGGTCGCCACCGCGCTGTTCCTCAGCCCAAAAACGGTCGAGGGTCATCTGAGCAGCGCCTACCGGAAACTCGGTATCCGGTCCCGGACCGAACTCGTCGCCCGGCTGGCCGGCACCAACCTCGACTGACCCACCAGCAGACAGTCGCACATTGCCCAGGCCGATGAGCCGGCCCTGCGGAACACTCAGATCGCAATCGGTCTGCGCTAGTTCACGCGGCCTTGGGGCCGCTCTCAGCTCGGCTAGCCACGACCTTTCGGAGCACATCCAAAGCGCGTTCGGCGTCATCACGGCCAACCGGCGAGCGGTCGAAGTCCGGTTTGCTCACAGGATCCGCCTCCTCCACTCATCCAGTTCCGGACCAGCGAGTGGTCGCACACGCAAAATTTTGAAGGTAGTCGTACGTTCCACACCCTCACAAACCGCGACGATCACACGGGCGCTACCCTCAATCCGTCAGAGGGTTTTGATCCCTGCCTGTCTGGTTCGGCTTGACCGTTTTGTCCCTCGCTGGTGAGTGCGGGTTGGCCGCGTGTCGCTGCGGGCGCGCCGGGTCTCCTGACCGGGGGCGGTCTTTCTCCTGGCGGGGGCCGTGGGGATGGGTCAGGTCGTTAAGGCTGGCAGGGCGAGGCGTTGCCAGCAGAGGAGGAACGCGTCGGCCCAGGGCCAGGTGTCGGCGATGGTCAGGGTTCGTCGGCGGGCGTGGGTGGCGAGTTTCGCGGGTAGGTGCAGTAGCCGGTAGCGCAGGGTGTCGGGTTCGGCGTGGGCGAGCTCAGGTTGGTCGTGCAGGCCGAGGAGTCGGGTCCAGGCGGCGAGGTCGGCGGCGATATTGCAGGTGAGGACCCACCCTTGGTTGACGGTCCAGGACTTCGATGGCAGGTTGCGCAGGCCCATGGCCTTGTTCGTCCGTACACGGTCTTCGACCCCGGCGTGCGAGCGGTGCAGCACGTCGAGGAACTGCGGGTGATGCGAGCCTGGTATGGCGTGGATCCGGCTGATGTTGGTGGCGACGATCGCGTACCGCCAGCCGGTCTTCTTCTCGAGGTCGGTGAGTTTCTTCTGGTGCCGGGCGGCGGGCCGGGTGCGTCGGGTGATCAGCCGTAGACCGCTGGTCCACTTGTCGACGCGTTCGCTCAGACCGGTCAGCTCGGCGACCTGGGCCTGATCGGTGGCGGTGCCGTCCTGCAGAAGGCTGTCTGTCCAGGCGTGCGCGGGCAGGGCTGCGATCGCGTTCTCGTCGGTCTCGGTGATCGTCCACCCGACGGTGAACTTCACGGTGCGCCACAACCGGTTCATCTGCTCAATGTGTTCGAGCAGGTCGTGGGTGGCGCCGGCGCCATCGACCCGAATGAGGATCTTGCGCCGGTACTGCACGGGCAGCTGGGCGATCGCGTCGCCCAACACGCGAATGTGGTCGGTGACCGTGTTCGAACCGGCGTTACCCGGGCGCAGCAGCATGGCCAAGCTTTCGGTGGTGTTCGCGCACCACGCACCGAGCGGGTGGAACCCGAAACCGCGTCTTGAACGTGGCCGCCGCGTTCTGCTTGTCACTGTGAGCAGTGATCAGAGTCGCGTCCAGATCGATGACCACCCACCCGGTCAGCACCTTTCCCTGGACCACGAGCCACGGGAAGCCCTCCGGCCGGCGAGCGAGCAGGTCCCAGACCCGGGCCCGGACCTTCGCCCTGGCCTTGGCGATCCGGCCCAGCATCGCCGTGTCCAACCCGGCGAGAGCCCGGCGCACGGTCGCCTCCGACGGCGGATCAGCGAACACCACAGCCTGATGAGCGAGCAGGCTGATATCCGACATACTCGTCGCGCCGAGCACGATCGATGTCGCTAGACAGACCAGGACCGTGCCCCGGTCCCACCAGCCCGGACCCTTCCCCCTCGGCAGGACCTTGTTCAACCCGCCGGTCAGACCGGTCCGATCCGCGCACCGCCGCAGCAAGATCGCGCCAGCGTGACCGACCAGACCTTTACCACCCGAGGCGACCTGCAGCCGCTGATCCCACCCGCTACTCTTACTCACCGGAAAGGTGCACCCGATTCTGCCCTGGATATGACGTAGACACTCACATCCTTGCAGGTCAGGAGCACCTTTCCCTTATCGCCCTCGATGCATCAATTCCACTCTGAACGGGCGAGGCTGGCATACGGCGGCCAACCCGGGCCCGCCGGCACTGGCGCGGGCGCCGAGAGCTGATCGGCCGTCACCGTCGACAGCCAACGCTCTAGCTCAGCGCCTTGCACGTCTCGCGCGGCCAGCACCTCGTCGAGACTGGGGGCCGCCGCTCGGTCCAGGCCAGGACGAGGGCGAGGCGTGTGAGGAGCAGGACCAGCCCGACCCGCAGACCATCCAGGCGACCCTGGCGCTGGTCTGCAGTATGGCCGTCAAGCCGGCACCCGGAGAGGAACCGTGCGCGGGTGCGGTCATCGACGCAGAAGTGCTGCGGGGGTACGTGCCGACGCAGGAGGGCGGCCCCGCGTGCGGCAGCCCCCTGGCGCTGACCACACCGGACCAGTGCACACCGACGATGACCGTCATCAGCCCTCAGCAAAGCTGGCAGGCGTACGTGGTGGCCGCGCTGGCGCGGGTCGGCGGCAAGGGCTTCGTCATCCCCGTGCCGTCGCAGTACATCGGTGGTCCGGGTCAGCCGCGCACGTGTGGCCCCGACCTCGACGAGCCCTGCTGATCTGACCGCGAGGGCGGTCCGCGACGCGCGGGCCGCCCTCGCGGGGCAGTCGGCAACAGCTTGACCTCAACCTGGCCAGGGTTCGTGGTGGCCCTGGCTGATCGGGTGTGGTCAACCGCCCAGGCCCGCGTCTCTGGCCCGGATGATCGCTTGCGCACGGTCGACCACGCGAAGCTTCGCGAAGATCGACGAAACGCTGTTGCGGACCGTCTTGATGCTCAGGCCCAGTCGGCCGGCGATCATCGCGTTGTCGTGGCCGGCCGCGACAAACTCGAGGACCTCGCGCTCGCGCGGTGTGAGTTCAGGAAACGGCTGGGCTCTCAAGTAAGCGCCACCGGCGAAGAAGGCCTGCACTCGCCGGGCGATCGACGGCCCGAAGAGTGCCTCGCCGGCGGCCACCGCCCGAACCGCGCGCATGATCTCGTCCTGATCGGCGCCCTTGAGGAGGTAGCCCAGCGCACCCGCCCGCATGGCGGCGAAGACGGAGTCATTGTCATCGAACATTGTCAGCACGCAGATCCTCACGTCCGGCGCTTCCCGCACCAGACGACGCGTGACATCGATTCCATTCATGCCGGGCATATGGAGGTCCATGAGAACGACGTCGGGCGCGTGCTCCCGCACCGCCCGCAGCCCGGCCTCACCGTCCCCGGCCGACGCGAGCACTCGGACCCCCGCGGCCTCCAGCAGTGCCTGCAGGCCGCGGCGAAAGACCGGGTGATCATCGACGATGACGACCCGAATCGCCTCGGGCTGCCGGTTCTCGGCGTCGGGAATCATGATGGCACCGCGCACGGGAGGACGGCCCACACCCGGGTGCCGCCGCTCTCAGCCGGGCCGACAGTGAGCCGGCCGCCGACCTCGGCTGCCCGTTCACGCATGGAATTCAAGCCGATGCCGCGCGGCTGCCCGGGGTGTACACCGCAACCGTCATCCACCACCTCGATCCGCAATTCCCGCGCCGACCGGCGCAGCCGAACCTCGGCCGATCGGGCACCTGCGTGCCGGATCACATTGGTCAGCGCCTCCTGAGTGATGCGAAACGCGGCCACCTCGACCGCGGCCGGCAGGTCGTCGAGGTCATCGGCCACCACGGTCAACGCGAGCCGCCCCGTGGGGATGCTCGAGCGGATGGCGCCGGCCAGGCCCAAATCGTCCAATGTGGCAGGTCGTAGGCCATAGACGAGCTGCCTGATGTCGCCGATCGCTCGCCGCACATCGCTACGCGCGTCGTCGAGTAGTTGCCGATCCGGTCCGGGTGCGCTGACGGCGCAGGCCGCGTCTATCGACATGGCCGCACCAGCGAGCAACGGCCCTAGTCCGTCGTGGAGATCTCGACGAAGCCTACGGCGCTCCTCCTCCCGAGCCGACATGATGGTCTGGCGGGACAGGTCGAGGTCGCGAGTCACCAACAGATTCTGGGCGAGGGCTCCGAGCGCCGGCGCCAGGATCGCCAGCGTCCGGCGGTCCACGGAGCTCACCCAGTCGGCGTCAACGTCAGCGGCGAGCATCACGCGCCCCACCTCCCGGCCCTGCCAGCGCAGGGGCACCGTCACCGCGCCGTCCCCCGGCGGGTCGCCGGCGAGATAGACGGCAGCACCGATCTCGATCCACACCACCCGGCCGGAGAACTGGTCGCCAAGGAGCTCGACGACCTCGTCCACCGCCTGTCGCGGGCTTGGCGCGTCGCGGATCAGGTTCGTCACCGACGCCAGCAGGTCGCGCGGGTCGGGCCGACCCAGCGAGAATGCCCGGTCGACGATCCGGCGGATCCGATCGCGGATCGGCGCGAACGCCAGGGCGACAACGAGCGCACCGGCGAACGCGACCATGCCCGGTCCGACGATCTTCCCGGCCAGCGCGCCGACTCCGGCCACCGTCACGGCGTACAACGCACCGAGGATCACCACCAGGCCGAAGCCCACCGCGCCGCGCGACACCAGCAGATCGATGTCGTAGAGCCGGTAACGAGCGACCGCGACCAGCACCGCCGCCAGGTAACCCGCGCAGGCAAGGCTGGCAAGCCAGCGGGGATCGGCGAAATCGCTGACGATCAGGACCGCCGAGGCGATGCTCACCAGACCGATCTGACGCCGCAACAGGGAACTCGAACGGCGGAAGCGGACCACGATGCTCGCGATCGATCCAGCCGCCATGATCCCGAAAACCACGGTCAGGACAGCGCCGACCTGGCTCAGCCACCGCGCGTCGCCGGTCACGATCAACGGATTCGCCAGCCCGGGGAACTGCGTCGCCTCGGGGGCCAGGGCCAGCACCCCGGCCACCAGAACAGCGATCGCCAGGGTGGCCCGCCACCACCACCGCCACGCCCCAGGCAGGGTCACCCCGTCCGGGAAGACCTGAGGCAGCACCACCAGGCAGATCAGCAGCACAGGGAGCCACGACCACGTGGTGACCCAGCCGGTCCACGGCAACCAGGCCGCGGCAGGGGCGGCCACCTGACCATATTCGGTGAAGGCCAGCGCGGCGCAGTAGACGCCTGCCAAGGCACCGCTGACGACCAGCAACCAGGCCACCCGGTTGCCTGGCCTGCGGTTCGCGATCAGCGCGCCCACCACGCCCGCAAAGAGCCCCACCATCGGCTGGGGTGTACCCCAGAAGTCAACCCGATCCGCTGGTGGCACCACCTGATGCACCGCCAGCCCGGCGGCGGTGAGGACCATCCCGAGGATGGTGCCGAGCCAACCGACGACAACTGCCCGCCGCAATCTACGTGCGCCGCCCGCGGTCTGTACCGCGAGCGGCGCTTCCGGCATGGCCATGATGGTCCGCACCGTAGTCGAGCCTCAGACTCCGTACCAGTCGCGGTCAGGAGTCCGCGCGATCGCCACGGCGGCACCCACCGCGAATACGACAAAGATCACATGCGCGTCGAACCATCCCAGGTCGGGTACGACGAAGTCGGCCACCAGGAAGACCAGCAACGCCACCGGCAGCCACCGCGGCACCGACCGCGAACGCCAGAGCGCGATCGCGGTGGCGATCATCCCCACCGCGGAGCCAAGCAGGAAGCTGACCAGGAAGATCGGGAAGGCCATCCCGCCACTCTCCCCTGTCAACGCGGCCAGCACGGGCGCCAACTGCGCGGGCTCGAGCGGCCGGGCCAGATCGTAGAGCGCGGCCAGCGACGCGGACATCGCGAAGAACCCGATGAAGCCGACCGTGCTGGCGATGATGCCGATCCGCGCGGCGACCGGGGCACGCCGGCCGCTGTACTGCAGCAGACCGATCAGGCCGAGCAGCATCAATGGAATGCCGGCCACATTGGCCAACGCGCCCAGCACACCCAGCAGCCCGCGTTCGTCGATCGCGTCCGTGTAGCCGGCGGCACTCGTGTCACCGGAGTTGAACATCGTGGCGAGCACTGAGGCGGCTTGGTTGAAGACGGCGCCGACGGCCAACGCGACCAGGGCGGTTCGCCGGCCGACGGAGACCGGTCGCGGAGAGGTCACGAGCGGCGCGGGCAATGTCTCGGCTGTCGTCATGCGATCCCTATCTAGGGCAAGGTGCGGGCCCTTCCCGCATCCACCCGCCACACTGGCGCGCGCCCCCGCCCGGGCGGCAGGGTCGGCAGTCCCGGGCGGTCCGGGATTGTTCCGGCGCTTACTCGACGTGCCGGCGCACGATGGGGTCGTACTTGCGCAGGACCAGCCGGTCCGGATCGTTACGGCGGTTCTTGCGGGTGACGTAGGTGTAGCCAGTGCCGGCGGTGCTGCGCAGCCGCACGATCGGCCGGACGTCGGTCTGTCGGGCCATCAGACCTTCATCCCTTGGGCGCGCAGCTCGGCGACGACCTTCTCGATGCCCTTGCGGTCCACGGTCTTGAGTGCCTTGGCCGTCAGCCTCAATCCGTCAGAGGGTTTTGATCCCTGCCTGTCTGGTTCGGCTTGACCGTTTTGTCCCTCGCTGGTGAGTGCGGGTTGGCCGCGTGTCGCTGCGGGCGCGCCGGGTCTCCTGACCGGGGGCGGTCTCTTTCTCCTGGCGGGGGCCGTGGGGATGGGTCAGGTCGTTAAGGCTGGCAGGGCGAGGCGTTGCCAGCAGAGGAGGAACGCGTCGGCCCAGGGCCAGGTGTCGGCGATGGTCAGGGTTCGTCGGCGGGCGTGGGTGGCGAGTTTCGCGGGTAGGTGCAGTAGCCGGTAGCGCAGGGTGTCGGGTTCGGCGTGGGCGAGCTCAGGTTGGTCGTGCAGGCCGAGGAGTCGGGTCCAGGCGGCGAGGTCGGCGGCGATATTGCAGGTGAGGACCCACCCTTGGTTGACGGTCCAGGACTTCGATGGCAGGTTGCGCAGGCCCATGGCCTTGTTCGTCCGTACACGGTCTTCGACCCCGGCGTGCGAGCGGTGCAGCACGTCGAGGAACTGCGGGTGATGCGAGCCTGGTATGGCGTGGATCCGGCTGATGTTGGTGGCGACGATCGCGTACCGCCAGCCGGTCTTCTTCTCGAGGTCGGTGAGTTTCTTCTGGTGCCGGGCGGCGGGCCGGGTGCGTCGGGTGATCAGCCGTAGACCGCTGGTCCACTTGTCGACGCGTTCGCTCAGACCGGTCAGCTCGGCGACCTGGGCCTGATCGGTGGCGGTGCCGTCCTGCAGAAGGCTGTCTGTCCAGGCGTGCGCGGGCAGGGCTGCGATCGCGTTCTCGTCGGTCTCGGTGATCGTCCACCCGACGGTGAACTTCACGGTGCGCCACAACCGGTTCATCTGCTCAATGTGTTCGAGCAGGTCGTGGGTGGCGCCGGCGCCATCGACCCGAATGAGGATCTTGCGCCGGTACTGCACGGGCAGCTGGGCGATCGCGTCGCCCAACACGCGAATGTGGTCGGTGACCGTGTTCGAACCGGCGTTACCCGGGCGCAGCAGCATGGCCAAGCTTTCGGTGGTGTTCGCGCACCACGCACCGAGCGGGTGGAACCCGAAACCGCGTTTGAACGTGGCCGCCGCGTTCTGCTTGTCACTGTGAGCAGTGATCAGAGTCGCGTCCAGATCGATGACCACCCACCCGGTCAGCACCTTTCCCGCGACCACGAGCCACGGGAAGCCCTCCGGCCGGCGAGCGAGCAGGTCCCAGACCCGGGCCCGGACCTTCGCCCTGGCCTTGGCGATCCGGCCCAGCATCGCCGTGTCCAACCCGGCGAGAGCCCGGCGCACGGTCGCCTCCGACGGCGGATCAGCGAACACCACAGCCTGATGAGCGAGCAGGCTGATATCCGACATACTCGTCGCGCCGAGCACGATCGATGTCGCTAGACAGACCAGGACCGTGCCCCGGTCCCACCAGCCCGGACCCTTCCCCCTCGGCAGGACCTTGTTCAACCCGCCGGTCAGACCGGTCCGATCCGCGCACCGCCGCAGCAAGATCGCGCCAGCGTGACCGACCAGACCTTTACCACCCGAGGCGACCTGCAGCCGCTGATCCCACCCGCTACTCTTACGCACCGGAAAGGTGCACCCGATTCTGCCCTGGATATGACGTAGACACTCACATCCTTGCAGGTCAGGAGCACCTTTCCCTTATCGCCCTCGATGCATCAATTCCACTCTGAACGGGCGAGGCTACCGGCCATCCCCATCACTACCAAAAGGAGACCCGCTCGTAGGCGCCGAGGTAATCGGCGGAAGTCTTCCGGCAAAACGTCGGGTTTTCACATATTTAACAGCAAAAAGCTCGGTTCATGCGGGCGTTCGCTGTCGGGTCAGCCCACCGGCGGAGGCCTTCAGATCGCGAGGAAGCGGGCGACGTATCGACGCTGCCATGGGGTCTCGACCGCGCGAGCGTGGTAGTGCTGTCGCACGAAGGCCACCGCCTGCTGGGCCGACACCCCATCCAGCACGGCGAGGCAGGCCAGCGCGGTGCCGGTCCTGCCCCGACCGCCGCCACAGGCGACTTCCACCCGTTCCGTCTCGGCCCGGTGCCAGGCTTCACGCAGCGCCTCCCGCGCATCGGGGCGGTCCTTGGGCAACCAGGAGTCCGGCCAGCGCACCCAACGCGCTGCCCAGGCGACCGGGGTCGGCTCTGCGCCCAACAGGTACACGGCGAAGTCCGGGGTGGGGCCCTCCGGCAAGGGGCGGCGGAGCCCACGTCCGCGCAACAGCCGACCGGACGGCAACCGCAGCACCCCGGGAGCCGCCGGGTCCCATCCCTCACTCATGATCAATATCTTACGGAAACCGCCGCGACACTCCTACCTTGCCGCGTGCCAAGGTGAGAGGTTGAGCTTCGGATAGCGCAGAGCCATACCGGCCAGCGTTTCCGGCGCCCAGTAGGGATGTCCTGGCGGCGGAAACCCAAAGGCCTGGAGCTGACGCGGAGTCGCCCGGCCGACAAACTCGCCCCACTCGCTCGTGAAACCCTTTGCCGCCCAACCGACCCGCTGCCCCCACTGCAGACTGGACGGCCGGAAGCCCAGGTGCATGCTGTACCGCGCACCGCGGGGTGCGGTCAGCTGGGTTCCCCGATGGAACGTTCCGGGCTCGAAGGCGATGACTGTTCCGGCGGGGCCCGCGCCGGAAACCTCCGCTTCATAGAGCTCCGGACGGCCACTGGCGTCGACGTACCGCCAGGAGGTCTCCTGGCGCGAGCGCAAAAGCCAGTTGGGTACGGCCGGGAGATCGGCGGTGTGCTTGCGGGAGACCAGATGCGGCGGGCCCAGCGCCTCAGGGACGTCGTTGAGGAACACGAACATCTCGACTTGCCGGCAACCTGGCGTCGTGCTGGGCACGAGCAAAGTGTGATTGAGGTAGTCGCGGTGCATGTCCTGGTCGTAGTCGCAGGCGCCGGTGTACTTGGCCCAGGCTTCAGCTGCATAGATGTGGATGTCGTCGTCGTTCAGCAGCACCTCGGCGAGCGCCAGGATGCGATGGTGTACCGCCAGCAGGCTGATTTCGGTGCTGGCGAACGGGAAGGTGTCGATCCCGGCGAACTCGTCGGCGATGAAACGCTCACGGCGCGGATCGGTGCCGTCGTGGAAACCCTCGGCGGATGGGAACAGTAGGTCCAGCTCGCTCACCGCCGATTTCAGCTCCTCGGCGGGGATGAACCCTGGAAGGATCACGAAACCGTCGGCCTGCCAGACCCTTGCCGCATCTTTCAGATCCATCGGGCCAGGATCGACGAGGCGCGATCCCGCAGCAACCGCTTTTCCGCAAGCCGGGGCTAAGGATGCGGCCATTTGTCAGCTTCGCATCGGGAGGTGCGCAACGGGCCGCTCGCATGTCCGCAACAGAGTTCCTGGCTGCGGAGATCTCTTGACCTGGCTAGTGTCGCGTCATGGACGTGCTTCCCGTCGGCGGCCGGCCGATCGACGTTACGGTCATCGAACGCGCCATGCCAGGTTCGCCCGCCCCGGAAGCCGGAACCGCCGATCCCGGTAACGCCACATCACCGACAGCCCATCAAACCAAAATAGCGTGGAAACAAATCCGTCCGCCGGCACGGATTAGTTTCCACGCTATCGCCCCACACCGGGTCGATGGTCACCCACCGCGACGGTCAACCCTCCGCGCTCGGCGGATACGCCACCCCCAGCACCGCGCTTCGTGGCCCATCGGCGCTTCAGGCCGATCCGAACCCAGCGGAGCAACCCCCAGCTCCGGGCCCCAACACCGGAAGGCAACAGACCGCGCCCGGAGACCACCAACGCGGCCAACCAGCCAAGGCGGTCACCCCAGGCAAGGTAACCGGCTAACCGAGAGCGGGTTGTCCTGCGGGCGTACATCAAATTCGGAGGTAGTACCTGTGGCTACTTTTCGGGCGGTGTCTCAGCGGCGTAGAGGCCAGCGCCTTGGACACCCACGATGACGCCCTGCACTTGAAGGAGCATCACGGCCCGTTGCACCGTCGAGACGCTCGATGAGTAGAGCTGCGCGAGCTCGGCGTAGGTGGGCAGTCGTTGCCCAGGTGGGTACTCTCCGGCTTCGATGCGGGCACGCAAGTCTGCTGCGATCTTGCGATACCCCATGGGGATCGTCATGGCGGTGCTCTCCGTTCGGCACCCCGATTTGATCACGCCACATCATTCTCTTCAAGCACAACGTTGACTTTGGTACTAATGAGACCTAGCTTGGTACTCCAAGCGCTGATCTCCGTTCGGCGACGGGATGCACGACGCGGGCGTCGAGGAGCCAGCGACCGGTCCCCAACTGGCTAGCTGCTCCGGCATAGGTGATCCGCTTGTCTTGAACGGAGGTGGCGTGCCGCGTCGAGATCATTCGTGAAGCCGAAAGGTCATGTCGTAACTGCCGGGCGCATTCCCCGTTCAACCTGTCTAAACAGGTTCTCTGTTAAAGGCAGACCCGGCTTGCGTTCATAGCGGTTGCTATCACGGCAGCGGTTTCTAACGTCTGCGACTTCCAATTGATCCCCGTGAGTCGCCGATGACGGTTGTCTTCTCGT
>CAVVPI010000017.1:0-45664 GCA_963750055.1 uncultured Actinomycetota bacterium
GCGGAGACACTGGCGAGTTTGTTGTCGGCAACGGCCGGCCGGGTGAGTACAGCATCTCTTCGGGGTGGTGGGAAAGTTCTGGTTGGTGCGGCTGGTGGTGAATGATGAGCATCCTGTTGGGTCCTGAAAGAACAACCGTTGTTTCTTCGAGCCGTGTGCAGGCCTTGTGTGTTCTGGGTCTGCCAGGCATGGCCTGGTCTCGCATACCGCCGGCGGGTCTCGGGTTTGGTGTGGTGCTGTGGGTTGTGGGTTGGTCGTTTGTTGAGAATTGCACAGTGGACGCGAGCATCTTTGTGGTCAAGTTGTCAAGGGCGAACGGTGGATGCCTTGGCACCAGGAGCCGATGAAGGACGTGGGAGGCCGCGATAGGCCTGGGGGAGCTGTCAACCAAGCTGTGATCCCAGGGTGTCCGAATGGGGTAACCCGGCACCAGTCATGTGGTGTCACCCGTACCTGAATTCATAGGGTGCGTGGAGGGAACGCGGGGAAGTGAAACATCTCAGTACCCGTAGGAAGAGAAAACAATAGTGATTCCGTGAGTAGTGGCGAGCGAAAGCGGATTGAGGCTAAACCGGTTGCGTGTGATACCTGTCAGGGGTTGCGTGGTCGGGGTTGTGGGACCCTGCTGACGGGCTGACACTCCTCAAGGAGTTATAAAGCCAGTTGCTAGCTGAATGGTCTGGAAAGGCCGACCGTAGACGGTGAGAGTCCGGTAGGTGAAAGTGGCTGGTCTTCTGTGGGTGTTCCCGAGTAGCGGCGGACTCCTGAAATCTGCCGTGAATCTGCCAGGACCACCTGGTAAGCCTAAATACTTCCTGGTGACCGATAGCGGACAAGTACCGTGAGGGAATGGTGAAAAGTACCCCGGGAGGGGAGTGAAATAGTACCTGAAACCGTTCGCCTACAATCCGTCGGAGCCTTTCGGGGTGACGGCGTGCCTTTTGAAGAATGAGCCTGCGAGTTAGTGGCATGTGGCGAGGTTAACCCGTGTGGGGGAGCCGTAGCGAAAGCGAGTCTGAATAGGGCGTTCAGTCGCGTGTTCTAGACCCGAAGCGGAGTGATCTAGCCATGGGCAGGCTGAAGCGTGGGTAAGACCGCGTGGAGGGCCGAACCCACCAACGTTGAAAAGTTGGGGGATGACCTGTGGTTAGGGGTGAAAGGCCAATCAAACTCCGTGATAGCTGGTTCTCCCCGAAATGCATTTAGGTGCAGCGTCGCGTGTTTCTTGCCGGAGGTAGAGCACTGGATGGTCTAGGGGGCCTACAAGCTTACCGAAATCAGCCAAACTCCGAATGCCGGTAAGTGAGAGCGCGGCAGTGAGACTGCGGGGGATAAGCTTCGTAGTCGAGAGGGAAACAGCCCAGATCACCAGCTAAGGCCCCTAAGCGTGTGCTAAGTGGAAAAGGATGTGGGGTCGCATAGACAACCAGGAGGTTGGCTTAGAAGCAGCCACCCTTTAAAGAGTGCGTAATAGCTCACTGGTCAAGTGGTTCCGCGCCGACAATGTAGCGGGGCTCAAGCACACCGCCGAAGCTGTGGCATTCACATTTATACTTCGCGATAGTTTTCGGTTGTTGGTGCAGGTGTGTGGATGGGTAGGGGAGCGTCGTGCCGGGGGTGAAGCAGCGGGGTGACCCAGCTGTGGACGCGGCACGAGTGAGAATGCAGGCATGAGTAGCGAAAGAAGGGTGAGAAACCCTTCCGCCGGATGACCAAGGGTTCCAGGGCCAGGCTAATCCGCCCTGGGTGAGTCGGGACCTAAGGCGAGGCCGAGAGGCGTAGTCGATGGACAACGGGTTGATATTCCCGTACCCGCGAAGGAGCGCCCATGATGAACCTCATTGTGCTAACCATGTGAGTTACCTGAGACCTTCGGGTTTATGGTGGGTTGTGCTGGGATCCTGGTGGGTAGTAGTCAAGCGATGGGGTGACGCAGGAAGGTAGCTGATCCCGGCCGGTGGTTGTGCCGGGGTAAGCGTGTAGGCCGCACCATAGGCAAATCCGTGGTGCATGTGGGTGAGACGTGATGCCGAGCCGATTCAGGTGAAGTCAGTGATCCTATGCTGCCGAGAAAAGCCTCTAGCGAGTTCCGAGCGGCCCGTACCCCAAACCGACACAGGTGGTCAGGTAGAGAATACCGAGGCGAGCGGGTGAACTGTGGTTAAGGAACTCGGCAAATTGCCCCCGTAACTTAGGGAGAAGGGGGGCCGGAGACGTGAAGCCCCTTGCGGGTGGAGCGTTGTATGGCCGCAGAGAGCAGGGGGAAGCGACTGTTTACTAAAAACACAGGTCCATGCGAAGAAGTAATTCGATGTATATGGACTGACGCCTGCCCGGTGCTGGAACGTTAAGGGGACCGGTTAGCTCTTCGGGGCGAAGCGGAGAACTTAAGCGCCAGTAAACGGCGGTGGTAACTATAACCATCCTAAGGTAGCGAAATTCCTTGTCGGGTAAGTTCCGACCTGCACGAATGGCGTAACGACTTCCCCACTGTCTCAACCACAGGCCCGGCGAAATTGCATTACGAGTAAAGATGCTCGTTACGCGCGGCAGGACGGAAAGACCCCGGGACCTTTACTATAGCTTGACATTGGTATTTGAATTAGCTTGTGTAGGATAGGTGGGAGCCGGTGAAGCTCATACGCCAGTATGGGTGGAGGCAATCTTGAAATACCACTCTGGTTGATTTGGGTATCTAACTTCGGACCGTGATCCGGTTCAGGGACAGTGTCTGGTGGGTAGTTTAACTGGGGCGGTTGCCTCCTAAAGGGTAACGGAGGCGCCCAAAGGTTCCCTCAGCCTGGTTGGCAATCAGGTGTTGAGTGTAAGTACACAAGGGAGCTTGACTGTGAGACTGACAGGTCGAGCAGGGACGAAAGTCGGGACTAGTGATCCGGCACTTGCGTGTGGAAGCGGTGTCGCTCAACGGATAAAAGGTACCCCGGGGATAACAGGCTGATCTTCCCCAAGAGTCCATATCGACGGGATGGTTTGGCACCTCGATGTCGGCTCGTCGCATCCTGGGGCTGTAGCAGGTCCCAAGGGTTGGGCTGTTCGCCCATTAAAGCGGTACGCGAGCTGGGTTTAGAACGTCGTGAGACAGTTCGGTCCCTATCCGCCGTGCGCGTTGGATACTTGAGAAGGGCTGTCCCTAGTACGAGAGGACCGGGACGGACGAACCTCTGGTGTGCCAGTTGTCCCGCCAGGGGCACGGCTGGTTGGCTACGTTCGGAAGGGATAACCGCTGAAAGCATCTAAGCGGGAAGCTTGCTTCAAGATGAGGTATCCCACCCACTTGATGGGGTAAGGCTCCCAGTAGACGACTGGGTTGATAGGCCGGAGATGTAAGCCAGGTAACTGGTTCAGTTGACCGGTACTAATAGGCCGAGGGCTTGACTACAAAGTTGCTACGCGTCCACTGTGTGATTCCCGACAAACGAACATGCGACCCTTGTTGTGGTGGTTGCTGTTTGATAAGTCGATAGTGTTACGGCGGTCATGGCGGAAGGGAAACGCCCGGTTACATTCCGAACCCGGAAGCTAAGCCTTCCAGCGCCGATGGTACTGCACTCGGGAGGGTGTGGGAGAGTAGGACACCGCCGGACAATCTTTCATTTAGGGCCACCCCTGTCCAGGGGTGGCCCTAAATGTGTTTCTGGAACCGTGCAGGGGCGGTCCCCGCCCCCTGGGTGCAGGGGCGGGGTTCCCGGCCTGCTATCGGCCGCGGCCCACTCAACCGCGTACGAACGTAAAGACCGTGTGCTTGCCGTTCTGGCAGGTCTCCTGAATGAGTTGTGTCCCGGACTGGGTGTGGGCCTCGTAGACACCGATGCAGCGACTGTTCCCGCCGGGGACGGAGTGGATGCGGTAACCCTTAGCTGGTGCGGTCACCGGCTCCAGGATGAAGGTCTGATCGGCTCGACGACTGTCGCAGACCTGGCCAGCGAGCAGCGTTCCATTGTCGGTTCCGCCGTAGTCGACCGTGACGCATCCGATGCCGTACTCCGGATGGTCAAGCTTGATGCGGTAGGTGTTGCCACTGACCCTTTCGAGCAAAGTGGGTGGGGAGGCGTCGGCGCAGGGGTGTTGCCCGAGGACTGTACGACCGCTGGGTTTGAAGAGTTCTCGCCCCTCGCCGACGCATAATCCGGTGTGCGCGAGGTGTATCCGGTACCGGCCGGCGAAGATAGTCGTACCGGCCCCAGCGGTGGTGGTTCCCGACCCTGTCCCGGTCCCGGTCCCGGTCCCGGTCCCGGTCCCGGTCCCTGTCCCGGTCCCTGTCCCGGGCTTACCGCCGGCGGGGGCTGAATCCTGTTTGGTACCGGTCGTCTGAGGGGCCTTGGACGGCGTTGCCTTCGGGGTGGGGGACAGGGTAACCGGCACGGGAGTCGGTGACTCCTCGAGCAGATAGTCGAGGTCGGTCAGGAGGCTGTCGGAGGCATCCTTCTTCAGACCGTCGGCGTCGTCATCCCGCACGTCGCGGAAGATTTTGACGATTACGCCGGCCGAGATGAGCGCGAGAATGAGCACCAGGACGCCGGACAGAACCCGGGTCGACCAACCGGTGCGATACATGATCGGGGGGACCAGCCAGCGTACGCCGGCTGGCCGAGGTACCTCGACGGCCGGGTCATAGCGATGTCTGCCGACCCACTGATCGCTGTCCTGCTCGGCGACGACAGCGGCGAGTGACCCTGTGGCGTAGGTGCTGACCACGGGCCGGTCGGTCGCGACCGGGTCGAGCGGTGCGCCCAGCCGGGACTGCTCCACCGGGCCAGCCACCTCGGCGGCCTCGGTCTCCAGTGGCGGTTCAGGATCGGCCGACCGATCGATGGTGTCCGGCGCATCTGGTTCGTGGCCGGGCGACCGTTGGGCGGGGTCGGCCGGCGTCGGCGTGGACTGATCCGTGCTGGCGGCGATCCGCTTGCGGGCGGCTATCCACCCGGCGACGGACGATTCATCGCCGCCACAGGCCCGGACGAAAGTGCTCACCAAGCCCTCACGTGGCAGCGTGTTACGCCCCAGGACTGCGGCGATGGTGCTGTGCGGCAGCACCTCATCGAGTGCCTCGGCGCGCCGTTGCAGCTGTCGATAGGTCAATCCGGTCCATTGCTTCAGGGCGCGCATCGCGGCGATGAACTCGGCGGCCGAGGCTGCGTCCTGTGGCGTCGGGGCGGGGTGGGGCTGTTCGTCCGGCGTCGGCATGGCCGCGTTTCGCTCGCCTGAGTCTGTCTCTGCCATAAATGTCATCAGCCATCCGGTCCCCGTGCCCAGCTTGACCTGGGCCCCTGATGAAGGTCGATGGTGATTCTATTTGCTTCCGGGCAGCAAAGCTGTTCCCAGTTGGTTACAGCTCTGTCCCGCTAGTGGCAAAGGTGTTCGGAACAGACTCGTACCTCCGATTTGGAAGCATTTCCCGTCCTGGTTACGGAAGGAACCCGTCTGATTACGCTGGGCTTGTCCGGGGCAGGTGTCCGGCTGTCTGTCCTGTTCGAATTCGCGCGAGGCGCAAGCAACACCGTTCTGTACACCCCGGATACATCGTTTCGCAGCCGGACACGTTTATGCTCCTGCGCGTCCCCCCTTATCGGAGGTTTAGTTCATGCGCCGGAACAGACGCATACGCTCACTACAGGTGCTGGGCGTGCTCATCACCAGTGGAGCGCTCGGCCTGACCAGTGGTGCCGTGGCCTTTGCCGCGGCACCCGCGGTGACCCCGTTCATCAGCGAGATCCATTACGACAACGCCGGCGCCGACGTCGGCGAGGCCATCGAGGTCGAGGCCCCGGCCGGGTTCGACCTCACCGGCTGGCAGATCGTCCTCTACAACGGCGCCAACGGCGCGGCGTACAACACCCGGACGCTCAGTGGCGTGGTGCCGGCCGCCGGTGTGGTCGTCGCGAACTACCCGACGGATGGTGTCCAGAACGGTTCCCCGGACGGGGTCGCGCTGGTTGCCCCCGGTGGGCAGGTTGCCGAGTTCCTCACCTACGAGGGCACCTTCACCGCGGTGGGCGGGCCGGCCAACGGTCTGACCGGCACTGACATCGGCGTCGAGGAGATCAGCAGCACCCCGGTCGGCCACTCGCTACAGAAGATCGACGGGACCTGGCGCCCGCCCGCGCCGAACACCTTCGGCGTCCGCAACGGCGGTGGCGGCGGCGGCAACCCTGACCCGGATCCGGGTGTGGGCTGCGACGTTCCGGTCGACCACACCATCGCAGAGGTCCAGGGCACCGGTGCCGCCACGCCGCTGCCCGGTAGTCGGGTAACCGTCGAGGGCGTGGTGACCGCGGATCACCGCACCGGCGGCTACAACGGCGTCTATGTGCAGACTGCCGGCAGCGGCGGTGCGCGCCCGGTCGCGGCCGGTGTCGCCTCCGACGGCATTTTCGTCTTCCTGACCACCAACCCCGCGAACCACCCAGCGGTCGCCGTCGGCGACCGGGTCCGGGTCCGCGGTACGGCGAACGAGTACAACGGGCTCACCCAGCTCACCATCGCCGCCAAGGCCGACGTGCAGATCTGCGCCCACGGCGCGGCGCTGCCCGCGCCGGTGCCGCTCAGCCTGCCATTGGACGCGAGCGCCCGCGAGTCGGTCGAGTCGATGCTGGTCGCCCCGGTCGGCCAGTTCACCGTCTCCGAGGTCTACAACACCAACCGGTACGGCGAGGTTGTCCTTGCCGCCGGCGACCGGCCGGCGAGCCAGCCGACCGACCTGGCCCGACCGGGTTCGGCGGCCGCCGGGCAGGTTGTCGAGGCGAACCGGCTGAGCCGGATCCTGCTCGACGACGGCAAGACCACCAACCTGGCCACCGCCGGACTGCTGCCGCCGTACCTGTCCAAGGCGAACCCGGTGCGGGTCGGCGACTCGGTGGAGACCTTCGGCCCGACCGTGCTCTCGTACGGCTTCGAGGAGTGGCGGCTCCAGCCGACCACCCCGGTCAGTGCGGACACCCCGCCGGTCGACCGGTCCACCTTCAAGGCCACCAACCCGCGGACCAGCGCGCCGGTCGCCGTCGGCGGTGACATCCGGCTGGCGAGCTTCAACGTGCTGAACTACTTCGTCCACTTCGGCGGCGACGCCCGGGGCGCGGCCAACGAGGCGAGTCTGGGTAAGCAGGAGGCGAAGATCGTCGCGGCGATCACCGCGCTCGGTGCTGACGTGGTCGCACTCGAGGAGATCGAGAACTCGGTCCGGTTCAACACTGCGAACCCGCAGCAGGCGCTCAAGCGGCTGGTCGGTGCGCTGAACACCGCCGAGGGCGCGGGCACCTGGGACTACGTCCGCACGCCGGCCGAGCTGCCGACGCCAGCGGAGCAGGACTTCATCACCACGGCGATCATCTTCAAGCCGGCCAAGGTCCAGCCGAAGGGTCCGGGCCGCTCGGTCAACGACGAGAGCGTCTGGTTCAACGCCCGCGAGCCGATCGCCCAGACCTTCACCGCCGGCTCGGTCACTTTCACCGTGGTCGCCAACCACCTGAAGTCCAAGAGCACGTCGGCCGCGGCGACCGGCGACAACGCCGACACCGGTGATGGGCAGGGTGCCTTCAACGGTGACCGGGTCCGGCAGGCCCGGGCGCTGGCCACCTTCGTTGACCGGCTGAAGGCCGACAGCGGCAGCGATGATGTCCTGCTGCTCGGCGACTTCAACGCCTACACGCAGGAGGACCCGATGCGGGTTCTCTACGACAAGCAGTACGTCAACCTGAACAACACCGGTAAGCCCAGCTACGTCTTCGGCGGTCTGTCCGGCTCGCTCGACCACGCGATCGCCTCGCCGTCGCTGGCCGCCCGGGTCACCGGGGTTGACGTCTGGCAGATCAACGCGGTCGAGTCGTTCGCCTTCCAGTACGACGGTGTGGCCGCGTTCTACGACCCGAACCCGTACCGGGCCAGCGACCACAACCCGCTGGTGGTCGGGCTCAGCACCGCTGCGGCCGGACCGGTCAATCTGCAACTGCTGAGCGTCAACGACTTCCACGGTCGGTTGGAGTCCCCGGCCACCGTCGGTGGTCAGCCGGTCGGCGGCGCCGCCCAGCTCACCGGGCTGGTCAACCAGCTCCGGGCGCAGAACCCGAACACCGCGTTCGTCTCGGCGGGTGACAACATCGGCGCCTCGACCTTCATTTCAGCGATCGACGAGGACAACCCCACGCTCGACGTGCTGAACCGGGCCGGCCTGGTCGCCTCGGCGGTCGGCAACCACGAGTTCGACAAGGGCATCGTTGACCTGACCGGTCGGGTCGCCAGCCGGTCCGCTTTCCCGTACCTCGGGGCCAACGTGTACCGGGGTAACCAGCGGGTGCTGCCGGCGTACTCGGTCACCACCCTGGGCGGCGTCCGAGTCGGCTTCGTCGGCGTGGTCACCGAGCAGACCGGCTCGCTGGTCTCGCCGGACGGCATCGCCGGGCTGACCTTCCGCGATGCGGTGGCGGAGGCCAACGCGGTCGCCGGGCAGCTCAAGGATGGCGACCCGAGCAACGGCGAGGCCGATGTGGTGGTGCTGCTCGCGCACGAGGGGGCGGCCACCGAGCACATCGATTCCGCGCAGGCGCTGGCGAATGACCCGGTCTTCGGCCGGTACACCCGGGTCGATGCCACGATTGATGCCATCTTCAGTGGGCACACCCACCAGCCGTACGCCTTCCAGGTCCCGATCCCCGGATCGGATCGGCTGCGGCCCGTGGTGCAGGCCGAGGATTACGGCAAGCGGCTGGGGAAGGTGACGCTCTCCGTCGACCCGGCAACCCACAAGGTCACCGCCAGCACGGCGGAACTGGTCGACGTGGTTGGCGCCCCGCAGGACCCGGCGGTGGCCGACCTGGTGGCCGCGGCCAAGGTCCGCGCCGATGAGCTGGGCAAGCGCACGTTGGGTGCGATCACCGCGGACATCACCCGCGCCTACACCGGGGGCAACGAGGACCGGGGCAAGGAGTCCGTACTCGGTAACTTCATCGCCGATGTGCAGCTTGCCGGTACGCGGGACGCCGGGCGGGGCGGGGCGCAGATCGCGTTCATGAACGCCGGTGGTCTCCGGGCCGACCTGCGCTACGGTACCGACGGCACGGTCACCTACGCCAACGCCTTCGCGGTCCAGCCGTTCTCCAATGATGTGGTGACCAAGAGCTACACCGGCGCCGAGATCAAGCAGGTGCTGGAGCAGCAGTGGCAGCCGGCGGGCGCTTCCCGGCCGGTGCTCTGGCTGGGTGTGTCCAACGGGTTCAGCTACACCTACGACCCGGAGACGGCGAAGGGTTCCCGGATCACATCGATCACGTTGCACGGCAAGCCGCTCGACCCGGCCGGCACGTACCGGGTGACGGTGAACTCGTTCCTCGCCTCAGGTGGCGACAACTTCACCACCCTGGGCGGGGGTTCGAATCCGGCGACGACTGGTGACAACGATCTGACCATGCTGGTGAGCTACCTGGCGGCGAACAGCCCGGTGACCGCGGATGCGCAGCCCCGTTCGGCGGTCGGGCACCCCGGCCCGCAGTGCACCACCACGATCACCGGCCGGCACAGCCAGCCGTTGACCGTGCTCGCCGGTCTGACCTGCCTGGAGAACGCCACCGTGAGTGGGCCGGTCAGCATCATGCCCGGCGCGTCGCTGGTGGCCACCGGCGGCAGCATCTCCGGTCCGATCACCGCGACCCGGTCGGTGCTGCTCACCCTCTCCGGAACCACGGTCTCCGGTCCGGTCAACGTGGTCGGCAGCACCGGAGCGGTGCTGATCGAACGGGGCAAGGTGAGCGGCCCGGTGTCGATCAGCCTGAGCACCGGTGGGGTACGGGTCGACACGGTCACCATTTCCGGCCCGGTCACCCTGAGCAACAACTCCGGTAACCAGCCGGTGCTGGTCGCGGCGAACAAGATCAGTGGCCCGCTCTCCTGCTCGGGCAACAGCCCGGCGCCGGGGAACGACAACCGGGAGAACACCGTGTCCGGACCGGCCACCGGTCAGTGCGCCAAACTGTGAGCCGTTCCTGACCTTCGGCCCGACCTTGGTCTTTTGTCCTGACTAGACAAGGCCAGGCCCGGGCCAGGGCATGAACAACCACCGAGGGCGGTGGGTACGGGGTTTCACCTCGTACCCACCGCCCTCAGGCGTTTCTGGCGGTGGTCGGGAGCCTCATGCCTGCTATACCTTCACCGCTACATGAACATGGTCGTAGTGGCAACCGGTCCACGAGATGTTGCGGCCGCTGCAGCCCGACTGGACATGGCCTTTAGGGTCCCAGTTGTCGCTGCTTGAATACACTCGGCCTCGCCACATTACGTGGTCGATTCCGTATTTCGCGTGGTTCTTGACTAGCCACCGCTTCAACCGGCTGCCATTGTCCTTGCTAGCGCCGGTTGCAGGCGCGCCATACGCGTACGACAGGTCACAGGCCCGTCCGCTCGGGTGGTATGGGTAGCTGTCGGGGGAACGGTAGCAGCCTACGGACTTCCAGCGGTATTCGCCCCTCGTGGCAGCGGTGCTCATGGCTTTATAGAGCCGGCACATCTTCGTGGTGATATTGGCTGGGCACTGCGGCTTGCTGCTGCCCGAGGTACCGCTGGACGTGCCGGCGAACGACGTAGTGCCGCCGGCAGCGTAGGCGTAACTGGCGGCTCCCACACTCGTCACCCCGATCACAGCAAGGGCGATGGCGAGTGGTCCGAGTTTGTTTCTCAATACAGACAACAGTCGCTGCATGACAAACTCCTTCGCGATCCTGATAGCTGTTGCTGGCGGAAGTCGATCGTTGTCGGCGCTGTATCGCAAGCCAACCCGGCAACTCGCCTGATGAGAAGTTGGATGACTGACCGGGACGGTTCCGGACGGTGTATTTCCGGTAGCGCGTCCAAGACGGGATGGGACAGTGCAGCCAGGGCCGTACCAGACTGTCCTGTTTCCAGTTCGGAGCAGTCCTGTACGGCTTTCAGGTAGCCGTACAGCATCGATACAGGTTTGCTTGATGACAACGCCCCGGCCGGGCAGCGCAACCCGAAAACTATCAAGCAGGAGCTACGTCATGAGAATTTGGAAAATGAAGAAGGCCATACCGCTGGCTGTTGCCACCCTCGCGATCGGCGGAGTCATCGCCGGTGTCACAGCGGTCGCGAGTGCCGCCCCTCCGCCAAGTCCCGGCTCCTGCCCGAGCGGCTACGTTTCCGCGTATGCGAACAACTCGTATGCCGGCAGTGGCGCAGGTGGTGGTACGGCTCGCGGGAGCGTTTCTGCACCGCTGACGAACGAGATCATGGGTGTGGGTTGCTTGAAGGCCAACAGCAGCAAGGCGCACCTCAAGTTCAAGTGGGCCACGACGGGGAAGCTCCAGGAAGGGATCTTCTACTACGAGCTGGTGGACTGCGGCACGAACCTGTCCGTCGGTACCAAGAGCTTGGGGTATCCGACCGGAACCGCGAAGAAGTCCGGCTCCAGCAATGCCAGCTTCAAGATTGTCAAGGGCAAGAAGTACAAGATGCGAATCTCCGGCGGTGGTACCTATCGGCGGCTGACCAACATCGGCACGCTCGGATCGGTCGGAAAGTTCTATGCGCTCAAGGGCGAAGGGGCCGTGCCGTGGAAGAATGAAAGCAAGTGCGTCACGGCGAAGTAGTAGCGGTTGGTCGTTGCCGCCGACTGGACTACCTGGCACCATGATGGTCGATTGTGCGGCTGATGGGGGCCTGCCGTAGCAGGAAGGGACTTCGGGTAAGAGCACTGGACACGAGCCATTGCTCCGGCCTGAAGTCCCTTCCTGGTCTCAGTAACCGATATTTCTGGTCTATCAGCTCTTATGGCGAAGACGACGGGCCCTGCCGGCGCCGGTCGCCGTCGTATCGATTTTCAAAGGGTGGCTGGGGGAAAGGGCAGCGCGGTCCGGGCGTCGTCTGCTTGTCCCGTACGGCTGTCCGGATTTGTTCATGTCGGTCATCTCCCTCGTCGCGGACGGACCGTAACTCGCTTCGTGATCTAGCGGCCGGATATTCGGCCTCCCGCCGGTTTGGCACGGTCGTCGTCACGCCCATGCCAGAAGGAAAGGAGCAGACAATGGAGCCGTCAAGAAACAACTTGTTGCTTTCCGATCGTGTCCTCGTTGGACTGGCGTGGCGGTTCTGGATGGTCCGCGTGCTCAGCCGCGCGGTGCGGCTTGACGCGTTGTTGCCTCATCTGAATGAGCGGCAGCGGCGGTTGCTGCTCGGGGTCGAGGCCCGGCTGCTGGGTCACGGTGGGATCCGAGTGGTGGCCCAGGTCGCCGGGGTCAGCGAGACCACAGTCCGCCGGGGCGAGTCTGAACTGGAGGCCGGCGCCGGACCGATGCCGGTTGGGCGGGTCCGTCGGATCGGCGGTGGCCGCAGCCGCGCTGAGGAGCGTGATCCAGGGCTGGTGCCGGCGTTGCTCGGGCTGGTTGAGCCGGACGAGCGGGGCGACCCGTGCTCCCCATTGCGCTGGACGACAAAATCGCTGCGTAACCTGGCCGCTGAACTGGGCCGGCAGGGCCGGACGGTCATCGGCGATGACGGTCGGGCGACTGTTGAAGGCCAACGGGTTCAGCCTGCAGGGCACCGCCAAGACCCTGGAAGGCGATCAGCACCCCGACCGGGACGCCCAGTTCCGTTATCTCAACGAGCAGGTCAAGGACCATCAGGCTGCCGGGCAGCCGGTGATCAGCGTGGACGCGGCCACGGCAGCAATCCGTTAACGACTGGCCATACGCCCAGGGTCCGAAAGATGCTCCCGCTGCTGTTTGCCGCACTCCTGATCGCTGCTGGGGTTATCGTGACTGGCAGCTTGGCTCGGGCCAATGTTGGGTGCTCGGGAGACATCGAGCAGAAGGCGGCCTGCCACGCGCTGCAACAGGTTGGCAACATTTGTGCCTGGGCTGGAGCGCAACAAAACGATTGCTCTCTTTTTGCCCATAAGGCGTACGAGCGGGCGGGGGTGGCAGGCACAAGGCACCGAAAAAGGGCGGCGGGTACGCGGAACAACGCGTACCCGCCGCCCTTTTTCGATTCGCCGCGCGGGTGACGGCGCCAACCGCAGCCGATCCGGGCGCTGGATCACATCGCCGGAATCAACTGCCCGACCAGGCCGTGTTGCTCGTCATCCGGTCCGGCACTGAACCAGAGCGTCCCGGTCCCGCCGGTGGTGGCCGTGCCGGGCAGTAGTCCCCACAAGCCGTCGATGCTGATCTTGTTGTTCTTCGAATCCAACAGTTGCCCTTCGAGCTGTTGGCCCCGGAAGACGCTGATCCGGCCGTCGCCGAAATTGCCGACCAGCAGCTTGCCGCCGAACCGCCCGAAGCCGGGCGGTGCGATGGCCAGGCCCCAGGGGGCGTTCAGCACGCCCTGGCTGGCGACGTCCACGTGGCCGTTGTGGAAGTCGGCGGCGAGCAGCACCGGCCCGAACGGCGTCCGGAAGAGGGTGAGCCCCTTGCCTTGACGAGCGGGCCCGTCTGCGTGAGGTAGAACGGGAGCTGCGGGAAGTCAAGATGGAGAACGAGTTCCTAAAAAAATGTGCCTCGTACTTCGCCCAGCGTCAGCCGTAAGCGATCTCGTCGAACTGTCGTTCGCCGAGTCCGACGAGACGTACGGGTATCGGCGGGTGCACGCCGAGGTGGCCCGCTGGGGCGTGCGGTGCAGCCCGGAGCTGGTCCGGTCCATCATGCGTGAGCGGGGCCTGGTGCCGTGCCAGCCGCGCCCTTGGCGGCACAGCCTCACCGAGATCGACGCCGGCGCGGGCCCGATTCCGGACCTCGTGAACCGGGACTTCACCGCTCAGGCTCTGGGCGACAAAATGGTCGGTGATATCACGTACATTCCGACATGGCAGGGGTGGCTGTTCTTGGCGACCGTCATCGATTGTCATACCAAGGCGGTTATCGGGTGGGCGATGGACGACAACTACAAGACTCCGCTGATCGCCGCAGCCGTGCGGATGGCGGCGCGTAACCGCGACCTGCCCGCTGGTGCGATCTTCCATTCCGACCGCGGTAGTAACTACACGTCGGCAGAATTCGTCAAGACGCTGAAGGAGTTGGATATCCGGCAGTCCGTAGGCCGGACCGGGATTTGTTACGACAATGCGATGGCGGAATCGTTTGACGCGGCGCTGAAGGTCGAGCAGGTGCACCGTACCGCTTACCCGACACGGAAGAAGGCGTACGCAGATATTGCGGCGTACATCGAGCTCCGATACAATACGACGAGACTTCACTCCGGGTTGGGATACCGAACCCCGAGCGAAGCCCGCGACGATTACCTGAACCGACAGTTAGCAGCCTAAAAGGCCATCAACCGACTGTCCGGAAAACGCGCGGCAGACCATTCTTCGACTTTGCCGACGTGGCCGCAAGCGGCGGCGCTGCTGAGGCGTGATCCTTGTGCGCGGAGGTAACCGCCAGCCCGGCGTACAGCGAGCCTACGAGTAGGGCCAGGCCCAAGAGCTGGAAAGCGCGGTTCCGGATAATCCGACTGAACATGATTAAAGTGCCCCCTTCAGATTGCAGAATCGGTTCATGTCCTTGCCCTGATAGAGACAGGACGTGACGCGGATGTCCCGAACATTCGACAGGCTCCGGTTCAACGTCACGTACCGAGTACGGGGGGTGGTCTTGACCGTGATCGTCTTGTTCCTGCCGCTGGCGCAGTCAAAGTATTCAAACTTCCCGATAGCCCCGTGCTTGTCGCTGTCGTTGATGTCAGTGACGGTGGCGGCGATCTTCGCGTTGTAGCAGCGCTTCTTGTTGGGCAACTTCTTGCGCGGCGTCCAAGTGATCCGACCGGCAGTAACGCCGCCAGCCCTGGGGTAGTCCGTGGTCCTGAGGTCGAAGCTCCACGTCTTCGGCTTTGATTGCGATGCGGCGCTCGCCGCAATGGAACTGCCAACGATCGCCCCAATTATCAGGGTCACTGCACCTAGGAGAGGAAGTAGCCGCCTCTTTCGGGGAGGTGCCTGTTTCAGGATGCCTCCTGCTATTGGCGTTACATGGGAGCGGAGGGCACTCGCCGATCGCCCGGGTCGATCGACCGTCCTGTAGACAGTCAACGTGGTGCGGCGACGGTATTCAACGCAAATCTCGAACGGGACAGCACGGGACTGTTTTGGTGGGTAACCGACGGGCGAAGGCATACAGCTGTGCTTGAACAAGAGGCTGTCCGACTTTCCATCCAGGCATTCGAACCTGTATCGGCCGTGCTGGAGATGGTCGAGACATTCTCGTACAGCATCACCTCTGGTCTGGCCAGCGAATGTTGAGTGAGCCTTGAGTTCCACCCGTAGGCGGCACTGAGAGGACAACTCCGCATGCACCGCAGCTCTGCAACGCCGGATGGTCATCAACTTGCTAGGTCTTTGACGAGGGGTGCGGCAAACCTTCGTAAACTACTACCGCTGCTGTTCGCCGCGATGCTGATCGGCGGCGTCATTACTCTGGGCTCAAGTCTGGCTAGCGCAAAGGCAGGCTGTTCGGGATCGATTGACAAGATGGCGGCCTGTTATGCCCAGCGACAGGTAGGGGAATCCTGTGACTGGACTGGACAGTCGCAACATGATTGTTCACGTTTTGCGCATACCGCATATGAGCAGGCGGGCCTGAAGAAGCGGCCCTATCGCGGCGCCGCAGGCGAGTACCGGTATGGAGCCGGCCGGAAATGGATCGTGCCGAGCGATCAGCGTATTCGAGGCGATCTCCTGTTTTTCCGGCAGAAGGACAGCGTGGTCAGCGAAGTGGGAGTGTATCTAGGAGATGGAAAGGTGGTCTCGGCGATGCGTGTCGCCGACCGAGACCTCGGTAAGTCGGGCTCGACTGGGCAGATCCGGATTATTGCCCTGGACTCAACCCATCTTGAACTCATGAAGAAGGCCGCCGTACGTCCTGATCCCGATTCGGACGATCCGCAAGGCGCCAGTGAACCGGCCAGCGACGCGGACGGCTGTGACGGTAGTGAGAATAACGACGGCGACGGGGATGGCGATAACGACGGGGATGGGGGCGACGGCGACGGGGATGGGGATGGGGATGGGGACGGCGATAACGATGGGGATGGGGGCGACGGCGACGGGGATGGGGATGGGGACGGCGATAACGATGGGGATGAGGACGGGGACGGCGACGGGGACGGCGACGGGGACGGCGACGGGGACGGCGACGGGGATGGGGACGGTGATAACGACGGCGATAACGACGGCGATAACGATGGGGATGAGGACGGCGACGGGGACGGCGACGGGGACGGCGACGGGGACGGCGATAACGACGGCGATAACGACGGCGATAACGATGGGGACGGCGACGGGGACGGGGACGGCGACGGGGACGGCGATAACGACGGCGATAACGATGGGGATGAGGACGGCGACGGGGATGGGGACGGCGATAACGACGGCGATAACGATGGCGACGGGGGCGAGTGCGCCAACAATGACGATGACGGCGATGACGAGGGCGATGACGGCGATGACGAGGGCGATGACGAGGGCGATGACGGCGATGACGAGGGCGATGACGAGTGCCTGGACACCGATGTCGTCGACTCAAAAATTGTGATCATCGACCCGAAGAACGCCAGCGACAAGCCCGGAATCATCGAGCCCGGGGAAGCGGCGAACGCCGTCACCGGGAACTCTGACCGAAATCAGGAATGCAGTAAGCCCTGACAGCAGGCTTCCGGGAAACCATGATCGAGTGACGGGTGATCCTGGTGGCCAGACGGGCGGAACGTCATAAGCTTCCAGTTTGGAGCTGGCGCTCCGCCCGTTCGTCTGAGTCGGTCCGACGGTACGCAAGCGGCACCGCCAGCTACGGAAAGCGAGGATAGGTGCGCAACTACCGGACCGTACCGCTGCCCACGGGTGCGGCGGACGCATCGCGGACCGAGTTGGCGGCGGGCATTGTCGAGTGGATGTCTTCCTGCCCGCTGCGGGACTTGGTCTCCGCGTTCGGCGGCGACCTGCCCAGCGGCGACGGCCCGGGGGCACTGATCGACTGGCTCGACCGGTTCTCCGCGACGCACTGGGACTACCGGAGTCGGGCTGGTGGGGTCGAGCGGGACGCGGTGTCGGCGCTGTCATTTCCGGCGCCGGTGGCCGAACTCGTGCTGGCGGCGTCCACCGCGCTCGGGATGGTGCTGCCCCGGGCCGCATCGGTTCGGGCTTATCAGCACCTGTTGGTGCTGGGTGGGTTGGCCCGATCCTGCCTGGACCGGACCGGATACGCCGCCCGGCTGGTCCAATCCGGTGCCGTCACGGTGAATGAGGTGGCGGCGTTAGGTAGCTTCCGTCCGCTTCATGAAAGTGAGACCACCGAACTCGGCCTGCCCGGATCCGGCTACGAGTTGGACGCCATGGAACTCGGAATTCGCGCGGCATTCGGGTGCGGCGAACCCGACGAGACCCGATCGTCGGATGGCGAGGTCAATCAGGGATCGTGGGCAACGCGTAACTATCGGCCGACGGGTGGGCCCCGGGTGCGGGTGCTGGCGGCGCCGTCCAGCGAGCCGGCCACCAGGAGGGCGCATACCTCCGACACGTACCACTTCTGGGCCCGGCAGGTCTTCCCGTCGGCCGGGGATCGGGTGTTGGTGGTGACCAACTCGATCTACGTTCCGTTTCAGCATTGCGATGCGATCAACACGCTGGGTCTCTCGTACGGTTGCGGGGTGGAGACCATTGGGCTCGATCCGGCGCTGCTCGTCGAGGGCCAGCCCGCGCAATGCTGGAGTACGGACCGGTACCTGCAGGAGATCCGTTCGGCGATCCGAGCGATGGGCAACCTGTTCGCGGCCCTGGACCGGCCCGCAGATCATTGACCGGCCGGGCCGATGGCCTGCCCGGGCCAACTCGGCGGTCAGGCAGGTCAGGTCAGGGTGCGGTTTCCTCGATCGCCTGACGGAACACCCGGGAGCGATGGGCGTAGTTGTCGAATCTGCCGTAGCTGGGTGCCGCCGGGGAGAGTAGTACCACGCCGTCGGCCGGGGTGCGTTCGCGACTGAGGCGGACCGCCTCGGGTAGGTCGGCGGCCTCCAGCGCGGTGATCGTTGGTAGGTCTTTGACCGCGTCCAGGATCCGCGGCCCGCTGTCGGGGATGCCGATCAGCGTGGCGACGATCTGCTGCGTGGCGAGGAATTCCCGCAGGGGGGCGTAGTCGACGCCTCGGTCCTCACCGCCGAGGATCACGGTCAGCGGTTGACTCGCGTACGCCTCGATGGCGTGGATGGTCGACTGCGGGATGGTGGAGAGCGAGTCGTCCACGAAGGTGAGGCCCGAGGGGTCCGGGATCGGGGTGAGCCGGTGTTCCAGCGCTGGAACGCTGGCCACACCGGCGGCGAGCTGTTCGCGTTGGGCGACGCAGTCCACGCCAACCGCGTCCAGCGCGCCGAGCGCGACGCAGAGGTTCCACTCGTTATGTCGGCCGAGCAGCGGCAGTCGGGCTCGGGGGAAGAGCGGTTGGTCGGCGAAATATATCCAGCGTGTCCCGTCCGGGCCGGGGGCCAGGTGGAACGTTTCTGGCCGACCGGCGGGGCGCAGTGGCAGTCCGGGTCGGGCGGCGAGTTCGGCCTTGAGTCGTTCGTCGTGCCCGTTGAACACCACATGTTCCGGGTGGTGTTCAACGAGGTTGAGCTTGTGCTGGTAGTACGCTGTCTCGCTCCCGGCCCAGTCCAGATGTTCGGGTACGAGTGAGGTCAGTACCGCGACCGCGGGCGAATCGGTGAGGTCGGCGCATTGGTACATGGAAAGTTCGAGTACGTACCGGTCGGCCTCCGGCAGATCCAGCGCTGGTACGCCGATGTTGCCGCCGACCACGTTCGGTCGTCCCACCGCGGTGAGTAGATGACCGATCAGCGTGGTGGTGGTGCTCTTGCCCTTGCTGCCGGTCACCCCGATTGTCAAGGGTGCGTGCTCGGCCATCCACAGCGCGGTGCCACCGGTGATCGGGATGCCTCGCTCACGCAGGCGTATCACCCAGGGGTGGGTCTCGCCGATGACCGGGGATCGGACCACCACGTCCGCCCGGAGCAGCGCGTCGAGGGCGGCCGGGCCGGTATGCAGGGGGGCGATTTCGGCCAACCGACCGGCCCATGGATTCGCTGCGAAGGTTTCCCGATCCATTACCGCGACGAGGTCAGCCGGCCCGGCTGGGGCGATCGCGTTGACTGCGGCGATCCCTTCCCGACCGGTGCCCCATACAGCGACGCGCCGGCCGCGTAACTCAGTCAGGTGCACCCGAAAGCTCCTTCGCCCGAGAACCATGGTGCTGGCCGTCGGCCAAGGTCACCGCAGCGCTTCGGCACGCTCATACTCTAGCCCGTTCGCCCGGCCGGACAGCTGCGCCTTGCGTACGGTGGTCGCCCGGAGACTGGCTCTGCCGTCCTGTCCCAGCCTGCTCTGCCGTCCTGTCCCGGCACGGCCGTCGTCGCACCGGACGAATCCGGGCACCGACATTCGGCCTGGTGCAGCTCTCAGAGCTCTATCAGCTCGATGTTACCGAAACGCAATAAGAGCCTGTCCTCGCAACCTGAAGTAATGGCCTAGTCGGCTTCGGGTGGCAATCGGATAAATTGATGAGTAGAGATGATCTACGTCGTGCTTACGCATGGTGATGGCGGTCCGCTGGGCCGGTTCGATGCGGTTACCGGCGAGTAGTTCGGGTCTTGTGAGTCATCTCTCTTCGCGAGAACATCGCTTCGCACCTCAGCCAGGCCGTCGCTAATCGCCGGTCCTGGCGGTCAGACCCGACTCCCGGCCATCCCCGGTGTAGGACACCGGCGGCACCCCACTGAGGAGGACCCTGTGGAGGAATCGCATGACAGTTCGGTGCATGGGCGGACCAGATGGCGGCGCTTCGCCGCGCTGATGGTGCCCGCCACCGCAGTCGCTGGTGCCATCGTCTTCGGTATGGCCAATGGCGCGATCGCCGCGTCGTTCGCCGTATCCGGTCAGACCTTCAAGGTCTCCGCGTCAAAGCTGGTGGGCGATGGCTTCGTCCAGTACGGCGGGATGGTGACCGAGAAGGGCGGCGACCCGCACAACCCGGCGGACCAGAGGAACCATCCGGTGGCCGTCTCCGGCATCAGCTATGCCGAGCTTTACGATCTCTGCCAATCGGTCAAGGTGCCCGGTTTGCCGGTGGTGCTGACCATCAATGCCGGTAGTGGTGGTAAGCCGGCAACCGCCAAGAACCTGATGATCGATATGGAATCCATGGAAGGTGACGCCACCTTCACGAATATCGAGATCGGTCGGGACGCGTCCACGCTGAAGGCCGGACCGTCCGGTGCGGTCGGCGAGCCCGGCTCCTTCGGCCAGCAGGCCGACCGGGTGGTCATTTACAAGGTGAAGCAGGTAGCTCGCTCGACCAGCGCGGGCACGTTCACACTCACCGGCTTGAAACTCAAGGTCAATGTGGGCGCGGACGCCCGGGAATGTTTCTGAGCCAGGCCAGGGGCCCGCGGAGGATGCCATCCGCGGGCCTCGTCGGCGACCACCGGCGGACCCTGTTGTAGGAGGAGTACGTGACGACCGCGGACCCGCAGCATGTCCGTACCGGTCAGCTGGCCCGAGGGCGGCGGAACTTTCGCCGCTGGCGGAGGGCGCGACCCTTCTGGGGTGGACTGCTCACCGCGCTCGCCGGACTGGAGATCTTCGGCAGCACCCAGATGAGTCTCGGCGGGTTCAGCTTTCAGATGGGGCCGCCCGGCTACCTTTCCTGGCTGATCCCCACCATCCTGGTCACCTGCGCCGCACTCATCTGGTTCACCCCGCAGCAGCGGATGTTCTACGCGATCGTCGGCACGATGACCGCGGTGTACGCGCTGATTGCGGTCAATCTCGGTGGCTTCGTCATCGGCATGCTGCTCGGGATGATCGGCGGCGCGTTGGCTTTCGCCTGGACACCGGCGCCGAAGGCGATCCGCAGGACCGGGGACGCCCCCGACGCCGAGGTTCCGGAGCAACCGCCCGCCCCGGCGCCGGCTGAACACGCCAACATCGATGACCTGTTCGCGGAGCCGCCGCCAGCACCGGACGATCCGAGCCGGCGACTACTCGCGATCACCGTGGTGCTGTTGAGCCTCTCCGCCGTGGCGCTGACCGCGGTCGAGGGCGGTACGGCTGCGCACGCCGCGCCCTGTCGGCCGACCGCCAGCCCCACCAGGTCGGCGACCGCACCCGCGCCGGCCGAACCGTCCGTTGTGCCGGAGCCGTCGCCGCCGCCCGCCGAGTCAGGTAACGGCAACCTGCTCGCCGAGTTGGTCGACGGTGTTCATGACCTGGCCACCGGGACGGGCAGTGAGCCAGCCGTGGCGACCAGTGTCACGCCAGACCCAGCGCCGTCAACCACCGCGCCCAGCCCCACCCCGAGCCCCACCCCGAGCGGTGGAAATCCGGCTGAACCGGAGCCCTGCGAAACCGACAAGCCCGCCGCGCCCGCCGACCCGGACGTTGACTGGCCGGAGATCGACCCCGAACCCGGTCAGCCGAGAGTCAACCGGGTGCCGTCCCGGTTGACCGGTTCAAAACTGACCATGTACGGGTTGCGGATCGCGGGCGCCGTGGACCTGCCGACCGCCGATGGCACCATCCGAGCGCTGAAGTTCTCGATGGACAAGGCGATCACCAACGACTTCGTCCTGCGGGTGCCCGGCCGCAACGACCAGGCACAGCTGATCAAAAGCGGCGCGCTCACGGTTGACGGCGACGTCGATTTCTACGCCACCCGGTTCGTCGGCTGGCTGCTCGGCCGCAAAGTTACGCTGACCCCGGCCGGACCAATGCCGCCGGACATCCCACTGGCCGTGCCCTCGATCGTCTTCGACAATCCGGAGATTCAACTCGTTTACGTCCGTTGCGGCACGCTCAGCGCGCCGAATCTGCACCAGAGCGGTGCCTGACCGGGACCGGCTGACGAATCCGAACCGCGACGATGATGCGGCTGCTTCCGTTGACGCCGGAAGCAGCCGCATCGAGAAAATTCAGCTTGCGGTAACTAGAGGCGGGCGAGCGCCGTCTTCAGCGGGTCGAGCCCGAGTGAGCCGAGGTCGAGCGCGGCCCGATGGAACTCCTTGAGGTTGAAGTCCGCGCCCTTGCGGGCTTTCGCCTCATCCCGGGCCTGCAACCAGATCCGCTCGCCAACCTTGTACGACGGTGCCTGTCCCGGCCAGCCCAGGTACCGGTTGAGCTCGAAGCGGAGGTTCTCGTCCGGGATGCGGCAGTGCGCCCGCATGAACTCCCAGCCGAGTTCGGGGGTCCACCGTTGCCCAGGGTGGAATCCGAACGGGTTGTCCTTGGGGATTTCGAGCTCCAGGTGCATGCCGATGTCGACGATCACCCGGGCGGCCCGCAGTGCCTGCCCGTCGAGCATGCCGAGCTTGTTACCCGGATCCGCCAGGTAGCCCAGGTCGTCCATCAGTCGCTCTGAGTAGAGCGCCCAGCCCTCGCCATGCCCGGAACACCAGCAGAGTAGCCGCTGCCAACGATTGAGCAGATCGGCGCGGACCTGGGTCTGCCCGACCTGCAGGTGGTGCCCCGGCACGCCCTCGTGGTAGACCGTGGTCACCTCCCGCCAGGTCGAGAAGTCGGTGATGCCCTGTGGCACCGCCCACCACATCCGGCCCGGTCGGCTGAAGTCCTCGCTCGGCGCGGTGTAGTAGATCGCGCCATCACTCGTCGGCGCCAGGCAGCACTCGATCCGGCGTACCTGTTCCGGGATGTCGAAGTGGGTGCCGTGCAGTTCCGCGATGGCCTCGTCGGCGAGCGTCTGCATCCAGTCGCGGAACGCCTCCCGGCCCTGGATCTTGCGGCTCGGGTCGGCGTCCAACGCCGCTACGGCCTCGTCGATGCTGGCGCCCGGGCCCGCGATCCGGGCCGCGACCGCGCGCATCTCCCGCTCCAGCCGGGCCAGCTCCTCGAACCCCCAGGCGTACGTCTCGTCCAGGTCGATCTGGGCGCCGAGGAAGTACTGTGAGGCGAGCTGGTAGCGCTCGCGCCCAACGGCCTGTTTCTCCCGCCCGCGTTGGGCGAGTTCGTCCCGCAGGAACTGGCCGAACTGCACGGTCGCCGCGGTTGCGGCAGCCGCTCCCCGGCGCAGATCGGCGGCGAGGCCGCCCTCGGCCGACACCCGCTCGATCAGGGCGTGGAAAAAGTTGTCGCCAGCCGGATCGGTCCACACATCACACTGCTTGGCGACCTCGATCAACTGGACCTGGGAGCTGATGTGACCGGACTCAGCGGCGGTCCGTAGCGTCGTGCGGTAGGCCTCCAGGGCGCCAGCGAACTGGTTCAGCCGGGCGGCGATGTTGCTGACCGCTTCCTCGCCCTCGGTGGGCATCAGGTCGAAGACCTGCCGCAGGTCGTGCAGACCGCTGGCGATCACGTTGACCTCGCTGGTCACTTCGCCGGCCTCGTGACGGGTCAGCTCCAGGCCCAGCCGCTCCCGCATCGCTTCCTTGGCGACCAGCTCGGACTCGGATTCCGGTTCGGTCACCTCGAGCTTGGCGAGGGTGCCTCGGATCAACTCGGCCTGAGCCGCGTAACCATCGGGCGACAGGTCGCCGAGCTGGTCGTCGTATCCAGCGATGCCGACGTAGGTCGCGCCGGTTGGATTCAGCGGTGCCCAGTCTGTGACATAACCGTCAGCCAGCTCATCAATTCGTCCCACCGGATGACCCTACTTATCCGCGGGGTGGTCCGTCGACCCGACCCGCTGCCGCCGTCTCGGCGCCCGCCGCCGTTGGCTTGCGATAATGCCTGCCGTGGCGCGGCCCACACTTGCCGAAAGGATGCCGGCAAAGCGCGGGACAATGTCTTACCGGTGCGGCAGAGTGTCAGGAGTGACTCCACCATCCGCCCCTGACAACAGCACTCCACGCGCCTGGCTTCCGGGCTTTCTCATCCTGGCCGCGATCTGGGGATCGAGCTTCCTTTTCATCAAGGTCGGAGTGGGTGAGATGCACCCGCTCTACGTCACCCTCGGTCGGGTCTGCGTGGGTGCGATCACCCTGTTGGTGGTCCTGGCCGTGATACGCGACCGGTTGCCCCGTGACCCCAAACTGTGGCTGCACATGATGGTGATCGGAGCCGTCGGCACCGCGTTGCCGTTCACTCTTTTCGCGTACGGAGAGCAGCGAGTGTCGTCGATGCTCGCCGGGATCTGGAACGCGACCACGCCGCTGGTGGTGCTGCCGATGGCGGTGCTGGTCTTCCGCACCGAGCGGATGACCACACGCCGGGCCGTCGGAATGGGCCTGGGCTTCGCCGGGGTGATGATCGTCCTCGGGGTGTGGCAGGGTATCGGTGGCGCCCACTTCACCGGCCAGTTGATGTGTTTCGCGGCGGCGACCTGCTACGGCGTGGCCATCCCGTACCAGAAGCGGTTCGTCGCCGGGCGTTCGGAGTCCGGCCTGGCGCTGTCGGCCGCCCAGTTGCTGGCGGCAGCGGCGCAGTTGGCGATCATCGCGCCGCTGGTGGCCGGGGCACCGCCCGCGCCGACCGCACTCTCGTTCGGGGCGGTTGCCAGCGTGGTGGTGCTGGGCGCGGTTGGCACCGGACTCGCCTTCGTGATCAATCTGCGCAACGTCCGGCTGGCCGGCGCGAGCACCGCCTCGATGGTGACCTACCTGATCCCGGTCTTCGCCGTGCTGATCGGAGTGGTTGCGCTCGATGAACGCCTCACCTGGTACCAGCCGGTGGGTGCGCTGGTCGTGCTGGTCGGGGTCGCCGTTTCGCAGGGGCTCATCGGCGCCCGCCCGGCACCGGCACGACCGACCGAGCTGACCCCCGCCGCCAGCGGAACCAACTGACTCGGCGCCTCTCCGGCTACGCGGAACGGCCCCGTCCTGATCCGGGCGGGGCCGTTCGTTGTGCTGGTCGGGCGCTGCGGAGCGGGCTCGACTACGCGGCGTGTGAGTCGGTCCAGGCCAGGAGTTGGTCGACCGGCCAGGTGTTCACCACCCGGTCGGCCGGTACGCCGCACAGGGCGGCCCGTGCACAACCAAAGCGCTGCCAGTCGAGCTGACCGGGGGCGTGCGCGTCGGTATTGATAGCGAACCGGCAGTCTGCCTCGACCGCCAGCCGGAGCAGCCGTTTCGGTGGATCCTGCCGCTCCGGCCGGGAGTTGATCTCAACCGCCTTGTCGTACTCGGCACAGGCGGCGAAGACGGCGTCGGCGTCGAAGTCACTCGGCGGCCGGGTCCGGGCCCGATGGCCCCGGTCACCGGGGCCGGTTACGCCGGGCGGCCGGGAGGTGACCATGCGGCCGGTGCAGTGGCCCAGGATGTCCAGGTGGGGGTTGGCGATCGCGGCCAGCATCCGCCGGGTCATCCGGGCCCGCTCATCGGACAACCCGCTGTGCACCGAGCCGACCACCACGTCCAGCCGGGCGAGCAGTTCCTCATCCTGGTCGAGCGAGCCGTCGGCGAGAATGTCGACTTCGATGCCGGTGAGGATCCGGAAGCCCGCCGGCAGGCTGGCGTTGATCGCGGCGATGTGATCGAGCTGACGGCGTAGCCGGGCAGCGGTCAGACCGCGGGCAACCTTCAGCCGCGGCGAATGGTCGGTGAGGGCGAGGTACTCATGACCGAGTTCGACGGCGGTCAGCGCCATCTCCTCGATCGGCGAACCCCCATCTGACCAGTCGGAATGGGTGTGGCAATCACCGCGCAGGGCGGTCCGCAGGGCCGCCGCTGCGGCGTCCAGATCGGTGCCCTCGGTGGCTTCGAGTCGACGTAGATAGACCGGCTCCTCGCCGCGCAGTGACTCGGTGACGCAGCGGGCGGTGACCTCACCGACGCCGGGCAGCTCGGTGAGCCTTCCGGACGCGGTCCGGGCGGCCAACTCCTCGTCGGGCAGTTCGGCCAGGGTTTTGGCGGCCGACCGGAACGCCCGTACCCGGTAGCTGGCCTCGTTCGCCCGTTCCAACAGGAATGCGATCCGTCGCAGGTCGGTGAGGGCGTCCCGAGAGCTCATGAGGGCCACGCTAGTCAATCCCTGCCGGCTGCGTCCGGTTACCCCCGATGGGGTACGCCGCCGCATCGGGCAGGGTCAGCGCGCCGCCGCTGCCTGTGCGGCAGCGGATTCAGCGGCGATGACCGCCGTCACGGTACGGCGGTCAGCGGCGACGCTGGTCACCCAGCCGCCGTCCCGGCCCAGTCGCAGCAGCGCGTCGGCGCTTGCCGGCACCTCCCCGACCGGTCCGGGGCCGGGTGGCCAGTCGGCGCGGACCGCCGAGCGGGGCGCGAGCCAATCGCGCAGCGCCGGGATCGGCTCGTCGGTGTCGACTGCGGCGCGGGCCTGCCGCAGTGCGTCGAGCACCGCGTCCAAGGCCGGTCCGACCGCCGCCGCGTTCCCCCCGCACATCGCGGCGACCAACTCCGGTCGGCTCGCCGCGACCCGGGTACCGTCCTGGAAGGAACCCGCGGCGAGGGTGGCGGCCAGCGGATCCACCGCCGCCGAAGCCAGCGCCGCGGCCAACAGATGGGGTACGTGGCTGACCGCGGCCACCGCCCGGTCGTGCTCGGCGGCGGTTGCCGGGACGACCCGGGCGCCCAGACCGGTGAGTAGCGCGGCGAGTTCCAGCCAGTCGGCCAACGGCGTGACCTGCGGTTCGAGGCAGAGTACCCAGGCGCAGCCGGTGAACAGGGCCGGGTCGGCGGCGCCGAATCCGGAGGTCTCCCGACCAGCCATCGGATGCCCACCGACGAAGCGGGCGAGCGTGGCGTCCGGCTGCCCCGGCCCGGCGGCCCGGCGGCGCAGATGCTCATCGGCCAGTTTCCATACCGGAACCTTGACTGAGGTGACATCGGTGACCAACCCGGTGTAGCCGGCTGCGCTCACCTCGTCGAGCACCTGTGCCACCGCGGGTAACGGAACCGCGATAACCGCCAGATCGGCCGGCCGCACCGCGGCCCGTACCGTTTCGGTGACCTGCCATCGCACCGGCGCCGCGGCCCGCGCGGCCGCGTTCTGGACGGTGGCCCGGGTGGTCGGATCCGCGTCGTAGCCGGACACCCGGTGCCCGGCTACGGCGAGGGCGCGCAGCAGCGAACCGCCGATGAGCCCGAGGCCGATCACCGCGATGTCCACGCTGGTGACTCTCGCACACGGTCGGTGGTGGTGGCGCCGCCGGCCCGGGGCTGTCCAGTCGTCGGCTCAACGGTGGGTTACGGCGCCGTCGGGCAGCCCTGGTCCCGGTACCAGGCGTCCACCTTGTCGGTCGGTGACTTGCTGATCTTCTTCCGCCAGCCGTTGAGGAACGGCGCCGGCCAGACCACACCACGTCGGATCCACCAGTCGCCGGTCCGCTGGCAGGGCGGTGAGATGCCGAAGTGCAGGTGGCAGACGTTGTTCGCGTTGCCGGTCCGACCGACTGTGCCGATCTGCTGTCCGGCGCGTACCCGCACACCGGCCTCGATACCGACGGTCACCTGGGCCAGGTGTGAGCCGTAGTACCGGACTGTGTCATCGCCGAGCAGTGAGACGAACTTGCCGCCATTGAGTGGGCCGTCCGGTCCGCTTCTGCGGTATTCATCGACCCGACTCACCTCAAGAACCCTGCCGTCGGTCACCGCGACGACCGGGGAGCCGCAGTCGGCGAAGATATCCGTGGCCGGGTAGGCCGAGTGGGTGGGATGGTAGGCGATATTGCCGGTCTGCACCGGGAAGACGTACCGGAGGTTGGCTCCGGCCGTGGGGGACCCGCTGACCGGCTGCCGGGCGGCTTGCGGGCTCGGGGCGGCGGTCGGGGTAGGCGCGGTCGGTGTCCCGGCCGGCTGCCCGGTCGAGCGTGCTGAGCCGATCGGCAGCTCAAACGACGGCTCGGCCGGTGTTGTCGTCCGGTCAGCGCAACCGGCGCCGAGTGCCACCAAGAGTACGGCGAGGAGCGGCCCGAGCCGCTTGGCGCGCGTAACCGGTCCTACCGCTTGTCCCCGTGACACCCGGTCATCCTGGCAGAGCGAGCCGGGATGTGTGGCCCGGTACGGGCGGGCCGGGATGTGTGGCCCGGTACGGGCTGCGGACCACTCGGTGCGGGCGGGTCGGCGGGTACGCTGCGGCGAAGGAACGCGAGCGAAGGAGCGAGGCGTGACGGCTCAGCAGCCAGGGTTCTGGCCGCAGCCGGAGGAGCGGATTCCGCCGGGCCGACCGGCGTCCCCGGAGAGTCATACCCCGTCCGGTCTCTTTCCGTCCGGCCAGCCGGTGCGCACCTCGCATCCCACTTACCGCGAACCGCATCCGGTTCGCGGCGCCGCAGTGGCCGCGGGCAGTGGCTCAGCCGCGTGCTGGCTGCTGGTCTTCGGGCTACTGGGTAGCGATCTCCGCGGGTATGTGTGGTGGACGGCGTTCTCCGGCGGGGTGGCCTGGCTGGTGGCGCTGGCGCTGAGCAGGTTCGGGGATCGAGGGGTCGCGGTGGGGGTGGCGATGGTCACCGCGGCGGGGTGGAGTACCGCCGCTGTCGCGGTGGCGGTCCGGTGGATCAGCTCCGGGGTCTGGCCGCTGTAGTGGTCGCGGCCGTTCGTCGCCCGAGCCGCGGTAACCAAACGTGGTCGACTGAGCGCTGATGGTTGTCGATCAAGGGCGGTGGGTGAGGGCTCGGTTGCGTGCCGCTACCAGCCTTGACGAACTGCCGTACACTCGGCACTCTCGGCGTTATGGCCTGGACAGAGCAGCGGCTCGACCCCGACCGCAACCGCCGCCGGTTGCAGCTTCTCGCCGAGTTGGCCGGGGCGAAATCGGTGCGCAAGCGCGAGCATCCGCGACGCGCCCAGGTCAACCGGCTGCGCGAATTGATCGCCACCCGTCGACGACTGGCGAGCTGACCGCCGGCCGAGGCACGTGATTCCAGCCCCTCCATCGGGGCGTTGCGCGGCGACGCACGGACGTGACCGGATACCGTCACGCGTAACGTCAACTCGGCAATGGTGTGCGGCTGACCAGCCGCGGGGTAATTGGGGGGACCGTGTCGTACTTCGCGGCTGCGGTGGTGCGCGGCGCGACCGGCTGGTCGGCAGCAGAAGTTGACCTTGGCGGCGCGATTGATATAGACGAGGTGGCGGACCGACTCCGGGATGTCGAGCCGGATGCCGATCTCTCCCTGCTCTTCGTCGAGTCCGATGACGCCTTCCTGGTGATCCTGCGCCTTGACGAAGGCGAGGACCTGCGCGTCTTCGGATCCGACTCGGCTTTCGCTGAGGAGTCGAAGATCGGCGCGCTGCTGGTGGGCGAGATCAAGTCGCCGGCTCTGGAGATCGACGACGTGGACGTGCCCGCTGAGCGGGATGCGAGGCGGGCGGTCGATGACGACGGAGCCGAGGAGCCGGCCGCCGATCCCGATGCGGACCCGATCGGCGATGCCGATCTCCTCGCCGATCTGGGCATCTCGGCCCACCGGCTACTCGCCATCTGTGCCCGCGAAGGCATGCTGCCGGCCGACGTGACGACCGAGATCTGCCAGGTGGTCGGCTGCGCGGACGAGGTCGAGGAACTCCGCGAGGCGTGACCAAAGTGGTCGAAGGCGTGACCGGGCCGACCGATGCGGTGACCGGGCCGACCGGCCCGGTTGGCGCCAGCCGGCGGGAGCGGCACGAGGCCTGGATGCGACGGGCCCTTGACGTCTGCGCGGTCGTCGACAGCGGGCGCGGCGCCGGCGAGGACGTACCGGTCGGTGCGGTTGTCTACGGACCGGACGGCAGGGAGCTCGCGGTCGGCCGCAACGAGCGCGAACTCACCGCCGATCCGACCGCACACGCCGAGATCCTGGCACTGCGTCGGGCCGCTGCGGTGATCGGCGGCTGGCGCCTGGACCGGTGCACCCTGGTGGTGACCCTGGAGCCCTGCACGATGTGCGCCGGTGCGCTGGTGCTGGCCCGGATCTCCACTTTGGTGTTCGGTGCGTGGGAGCCGAAGACGGGCGCGGTCGGCTCGCTGTGGGACGTGGTGCGCGACCGCCGGCTCAACCACCGCCCGGAGGTGTACGGCGGGGTGCTGGAGGCCGAATGCGCTGCCACCCTGCGCGCCTTCTTCCGCTAACCGTCCCCGCACCCCAAGATTGCCGTGATCAGGGACTACCTCTGGCGTGTCGTCAGCGTCTCACAGCAGCGGCGCCCTGATCATCGCGATGTGGGGGTGGCGGGGAGGGTGACGGTGACGATGAGGCCGCCGCCGTCACGGGGCCGGGCCTGGACCGACCCGCCGTGGGCCCGGGCCACCGCCCGGACGATCGACAAGCCGAGGCCGAAGCCGCGCTGGCTGGCCACCCGCTGCCGGTTCGACCGGGTACGGTCGCCCAGCGGCTGGCCCGACCGATCCTGGCTCAACCGTCGGAACGGCTGGAACAGCGTCTCGATCTCGTACCGGGGCACCACCGGCCCGGTGTTGGCGACCTCCAGGGTCGGCCGGCCGTCGGTCAACCCGGTCCGGACCGAGACCCAGCCACCGGCCGGCAGGTTGTGCCGGACCGCGTTCTCCACCAGGTTCTGGGTGAGCCGCTCCAGCAGCACCGGATCGCCGGCGGTGGCCGCGGCCACCAACTCGGTCTGGATCGGCAGCTCGGTCAGGGCGGCGGCCTGGTCGGCCACGTGCCCGGCGACCTCGGCAAGATCAATCTGGGTACGGTCGGTGATCTCGGTCTCCGAGTCGGCCAGGGTGAGCAGACCGTCGATCAGCCGCTCGTGCCGTTCGTTGACCGCCAGCAGGGTCTCGCCGAGCTGCTTCAGCTTCGGCCGAGGCGCCCGGCCGGGTGATCGCCAGCTCCACCAACGACCGGTTGACCGCGAGCGGGGTACGCAACTCGTGCGAGGCGTTCGCGACGAACCGGCGTTGCCCGTCGAAGGACCGGTCCAACCGTTCCAGCATCAGGTCGAACGTGTCGGCCAGCTGCTTCACCTCGTCCCGTGGGCCGCGCAGGGCGATCCGCTCGTGCAGCCCGCGCCCGGCGACGTCCGCGCTGGCGATCCGTTGGGCGGTGCCGGTGATCTGGTGCAGCGGCTGCAACGCCCGGCCGGCGATCAGCCAGCCGAACGCGATGGCCACCACCGAGACGATGACCAACGCGAGTCCGCCCTGGGTGAGCAGCGACTCCAGAGCATGCTGCTGCGCCTCGTCCTGCACCTGCTGGATCAGCGCCCGCATACGTGCTCGCCGGCCATCGGCGACTTCGGGAACAGGGGCGACATCGAGGTCGGGGTCGGTGACCCGCACCCGGAACGGCTGCGGCATCCGCTGATCGACCAGCACGTAGGTGACCGCCAGCAGGACCATGCCGGCGAGCAGGAACAGGCCGCCGTAGACGAGGGTGAGCCGGGCCCGGATGGTGAGTCGCTTCACCGGATCTGGTACCCCACCCCGGGCACCGTCTCGACCACCTGCGGGTCGCCGAGCTTGCGGCGCAGCTTCATCACCGTCACCCGGACCACGTTGGTGAACGGGTCGATGTGCTCGTCCCAGGCCCGCTCCAGCAGGTCCTCGGCGGAGACCACCGCGCCGTCGGCCCGCATCAGCTCGGCCAGCACCGCGAACTCCTTGCGGGAGAGCGCGACGAACCGGCCGTCCCGGAACACCTCGTGTCGGGCCGGGTCGAGCACGATGCCGGCCCGGGTCAGCTTCGGAGGCGCGGCCGGCCGGGCCCGCCGGACCAGCGCGTGCACCCGGGCGGCGAGCTCGACGAGGGCGAACGGCTTGATCAGGTAGTCGTCCGCGCCGAGGGCCAGCCCGGCGACCCGATCCCGTACCGCGGCCGCGGCGGTGAGCATCAGTACCCGGGTCTCCGCGTCGGACTCGACCATCGCCCGGCACACCTCGTCGCCGTGCACCACCGGCAGGTCGCGGTCGAGCACGACCACGTCGTACCCGTTGACCCCCAGCCGCTCCAGGGCGGCGTCACCGTCGTACGCGACGTCCACCGCGAACGCCTCCCGCCGCAACCATTCGGCGATCGCGTCCGCCAGCAGCATCTCGTCCTCGACCACCAGCACCCGCACTGGCCAATAGTGCCCCGGTGCTGGATAACGCCGCCGTTAACCCCGATGGTTACGCCCCCGATACCGCCCGCGCGGTCGACTTGTCGGCACGGTCGGCGAACCTCGCCGGCTGGTGGAGGGAGTGACGACCATGCGGGGAAAGTTGGCGGGCGGTCTGCTCGCCCTACCCCTGACCCTTGCCCTGGCGTGCGCCGGATGCGGTAAGGGTGACGAGGGTCCGGGGGTGGCGACCGCCGGCGGTGCGGCTGGGGCGAAGCCGGTGGCCAGCGCCGAGGCGGAACTCAGCGACTCGGACCGGCAGATCAAGTTCACCGAGTGCATGCGGGAGAACGGCGTCGACATGCCAGACCCGGAGCCCGGTGGCGGCGTGCGGTTCCGCATGGGCGGAGACATGGACCGGAACAAGATGCAGGAGGCGATGGCGAAATGCCGTCAATACCTCCCGAACGGTGGCGAACCGCCGAAGATGGACGCGGAGCAGATCGAGAATATGCGGAAGATGGCGCAGTGCATGCGGGAGAACGGGGTGCCGGACTTCCCCGACCCGGACGCCGATGGACGGCTCATGATCCGGTCCGGCGAGGGTGGCCCCCGGATGGATGACGATGCCATGCGGGCCGCGATGGAGAAGTGCCGGCAGCTCGCGCCGAACATGGGGCGGGGCGCCCGGTTCGATGGAGGTACCCGGTGAGCGGTGCGGGCGCCGCAGCGGCGCAGACCCGGCGGGGACGGCGTACCCGGGTGGTGGCGTTCGCGACGGCCGCGGTGGTCGCCGTTGGCGCCGGGGTCGCGGCCGCTGTCGGGTTCGGCGGCGGTGAGAACGGTACGGCCTCGGCCAGCTCCCTGCCGCCGGAGACTGCCAAGATCATCCGACAGACCCTGGTCGACTCGAAGACCGTTGACGGGGAGCTCGGTTATGGGGCGAACCGGAACGTGTCGGCCCGGCTCGGCGGGACGATCACCAAGCTGACCGCCACCGGCGGTACGGTCAGCCGGGGCAAGCCGCTCTACTCGGTGGACGAGGAGAAGGTGGTGCTCCTCTACGGCGCCCTGCCGGCGTACCGGACGCTGGAGGTTGGCGTGACGGGCGCGGACGTCAAACAGTTCGAGCAGAACCTGAAGGCGCTCGGCTACTCCGGCTTCACCGTTGACAACGAGTACACCTCGGCCACCGCTGACGCGGTCTGGAGCTGGCAGGAGTCGCTCGGTCTGGAGCAGACCGGCCGGGTGGAGCCGGGGCAGATCGTCTACGCCGACGGCGAGGTCCGGGTCGAGAGCCACCAGGCGGTCGTCGGAGATGGGATCCAACCCGGCCAGTCGGTGCTCACCGTGACCGGGACCAGTCGGGTGGTCACCGTCGAGCTGGACGTGGCCGATCAGCGGCTGGCGAAGAAGGGTGCCAAGGTCGCGGCGACCATGCCGGACGGGGCCCGGGTCGACGGCACGATCAGCAAGGTGGAGACGGTCATCAAGAACAGCACCGGCAACGGTGGCCAGTCCGATCCCACCACGAAGATCGACGTGATCATCACGGTCGCCGATCCGAAGGCGTTGGCCGGCTTCGACCAGGCCTCGGTCAAGGTGGTCTTCACCGCCTCGGAGCGCCCCGACGTGCTGACCGTGCCGGTGGCCGCGCTGCTCGCGCTCGCCGAGGGCGGGTACGGCATCGAGCTGGTGGAGGGCGCGACCACCCGGATCGTCGGCGTGGAGACGGGTCTCTTCGCCGCCGGCCGGGTGGAGATCACCGGTGACGGCCTGGTCGAGGGCGCCACCGTCGGGATGCCCAAGTGACCGGGTCGGCAACCCGGGCTGATCGGTCTGCGGCCCGCGATGGACAGCGGTGGTCGCGCTGGACGAGGTGACCAAGGTCTACCCCGGTGGGGTCGCCGCCCTGGCCGGCGTCTCACTGAAAATCGGGTACGGCGAACTGATGGCGATCGTCGGACCGTCCGGCTCGGGTAAATCCACCATGCTGCACCTGATCGGCACCCTGGACCGGCCATCGAGCGGCAGCGTGCAGATCGACGGGTACGACACGGCGACGCTGTCGGACCGGGAACTCTCCGCGCTCCGGTCGTCCCGGATCGGTTTCGTGTTCCAACAGTTCCACCTCGCGTCCGGGGTGCCGATCGTGGAGAACGTCGCCGACGGGTTGCTCTACGCGGGCGTACCGCTGGGGGAACGCCGACGCCGGGCGTCGGCCGCCCTGACCCGGGTCGGCCTGGCGCACCGGCTGGAGCATCGGCCGCACGAGTTGTCCGGCGGTGAGCGGCAGCGGGTGGCGATCGCCCGGGCCGTGGTCGGCCAACCGCCGCTGCTCCTGGCCGACGAGCCGACCGGCAACCTCGACTCGGTCTCCGGGGCGGGGGTGCTGGAGCTGCTGCATGAGCTGCACGCGACCGGCACCACAGTCGTGGTGATCACCCATGACCGGGAGATCGCGGCGAGCCTGCCCCGGCAGGTGCGGATGCGCGACGGCCGGCTGGTCGCCGACTCAGCCGAACGGGATCCGGTGCCGGTCGTCGCCGGGGCGCCCGGGGGAGGACGGCCATGAGTACACCGACCATCGCCCCGGCTCCGGATTCGACCCCGTCGGCTGGACCGAGGGCCGTACGGCAGGGGGCACGGCGACTGGTGCCAGCCCGGATGCGGCCGGCTGACATCTTCCGGGTCGGCGTCGTCGGGTTGCGTACCCGGCCGCTGCGCGCCTTCCTCTCCGCGCTCGGCATCGCCATCGGCATCGCCGCGATGATCTCGGTGGTCGGGATCTCCTCGTCCTCACGGGCCGAGTTGGACCGGACGCTCGCCGCGCTCGGCACCAACCTGCTCACCGTCTCGCCCGGCAACACGATGTTCGGCAGCGACGCCCAGCTGCCGGTGGAGTCGGTGGCGATGATCGGTCGGATCGGGCCGGTCCGCCAGGTCGCCGCCACCGGTACGCTCTCCGACGCCCGGGTGTACCGCTCGGACCGGATCCCGGCCGGGCAGACCGGTGGCATCGCCACCCGCGCGGCGCAACTGGATCTGCTCGACACGGTCGGCGGTACGGTGGCGAACGGCACCTGGCTCAACGCCGCGACCGAGCGGTATCCGGCCGTGGTGCTCGGTTCCGCAGCCGCGAAGCGGCTCGGCCTCGGGGCCGCCGGCCCGGAGTAGCAGGTCTATCTCGGTGGCCGATGGTTCACCGTGATCGGCATTCTGGAGTCGGTGCCGCTCGCCACCGAACTCGACTCGTCCGCGCTGGTCGGCTGGCCGGCGGCGCAGACGTACCTGGGCTTCGACGGGCATCCGACGACGGTGTACACCCGGTCCGCGGAGTCCTCGGTCGAGGCGGTACGCGCGGTGCTGGGGGCCACCGCCAACCCGGAGGCGCCGAACGAGGTCAAGGTCGTCCCGGCCATCGGACGCGCTCGCCGCGCGGCAGGCCACCGATGACGCGTTCACCGGGCTGCTACTCGGGCTCGGCGCGGTGGCGTTGCTGGTCGGCGGGGTCGGGGTGGCGAACACCATGGTGATCTCGGTGCTCGAACGTCGGGCGGAGATCGGGTTGCGGCGTTCGCTCGGGGCCACCCGGGGTCAGGTACGCACCCAGTTCCTGGCCGAGTCGTTGCTGCTCTCCGCGCTGGGCGGGGTCGGCGGGGTGCTGCTGGGCATCGCGGTGACCACCGGGTACGCCTTCTCCCAGTCCTGGCCGGCCGTGGTGCCGGCCTGGGCGACGATCGGCGGGGTCGGGGCGACCCTGGTGATCGGCGGGTTCGCCGGCCTCTATCCGGCCATCCGGGCCGCCCGCCTCTCCCCAACCGAGGCCCTGGCCACCCCCTGAACCAAGATCCGCGTGATCAGGGACTAACTCCGGCGTGTCCACGGCGTGCCGTGGTTGAAATTCCCTGATCACGCGGATCTTGAGGGTGGGACTGGCGGGTGGATCTTGAGGGTGGAACCCGGCGGGTGACGGCCTGGGTCAGGCGATGGCGGTGTCGAGGGCGATCTCGACCATCTGGCCGAAGGTCTGCTCGCGCTCCTGCGAAGTGGTCGTCTCGCCGCGCTTGATGTGGTCGCTGACGGTCAGCACGGTCAGCGCCCGCGCCCGGAACCGGGCCGCGATCGTGTAGAGCGCCGCCGACTCCATCTCCACCGCGAGTACGCCGTAGTCGGCCAGCTTGTCGTAGAGATCCGGGCGGTCGGTGTAGAAGGCGTCCGCCGCCAGGACCGGGCCGACCCGCATGCTGATGCCGCGCCGCTCGGCCACCTCAACGGCGGTACGCAGCAGCCCGAAGTCGGCCACCGGGGCGTAGTCGACCAGCCCGTCGAAGCGGGTCCGGTTCATGTTCGAGTCGGTTGACGAGCCGTTCGCCGCGAGCACGTCCCGCAGGTTCAGATCATCGGCCAGGGCGCCGCAGGAGCCGACCCGGATCAGCGTCTTCACGCCGTACTCGTTGATCAGTTCGTGGGCGTAGATGCAGGCCGACGGCATGCCCATGCCGGAACCCTGCACGGAGACCTCGACCCCGGACCATCGGCCGGTGAAGCCGAACATGCCCCGCACCGTCGAGTAGCACTTGGCGTCCTCGAGGTAGGTCTCCGCGATCCACTTGGCCCGCAGCGGGTCTCCCGGCATCAGGACCCGCTCGGCGATCTCGCCCGGCTTCGCGCCGATGTGCGTACTCATGGCATGTGATCCTGCCAGGTTGGCGCGGGCGATACCGGCGCGACGTAGCCGGGAGGCGTCAGGTACCCTTCTCGGCGGTGGTGTGTCCGAGTGGCCTAAGGAGCACGCCTCGAAAGCGTGTGAGGGTTTACGCCCTCCGAGGGTTCAAATCCCTCCACCACCGCCACAGAACAAGCGAAACGCCCGGTCGGTCCAGCCGGACCGACCGGGCGTTTCGCTGTCCGGCTGTGGTCGCCCGCTGGCTCACCACGATCGTTAGGCTCCGGCTACCTGTTCGACTGGGGTCAGCAGGTGCCGAAACCTTCGTCGAAGAGTTTCTGGGCGTAGTCGGCGTACCCGACGATGGTTTTCTGGACTGTCTCTCCGTCGTGCAGGAAGAGATAGGCGCGGTCGCCGTGGCGGGCCAGCAGGCCGTCGAACCGGTACGTCCCCTGCGGTGCGGTCAGCGCGGTCGCGGCGGGGAAGGCGTCCCGCACCTGATCGACCGGGGTGCCGGTGGTGATGCCCTCCGGGGTGTGCATGGGTGGGCTGACCCAGAGCAGCACCAGTTTCTCCTCGTCGAAGACCGGACTGACGGTGGAAAGGTCGGCGAGCTGCGGTCCGCAGCTCGCGCTCTCCGGTCGCAGTACGCCCCGTTGGGTCAGCTCCTGTTCGGTGGCGCCGAACTCGATGTTGCGCAGGCCGTCGAGGTGGATCACGTCCGGCCCGTACAACGGGGTGCCGGGTTTGCTCGGCGCGTCGGACGTCGCTGTGCAGCCAGCGACGAGGGCCGTCGCCAGCAGTACCACGAAAAGGGAAAAGGTCCGCGCCATCAAGTAATCCTCCAGCAACACAGAGTAGTTGGCTGTCGGATAAGTGCGCTTTTGGGGGGTGGTAGCTTCGTCCACAGGTTGTGGATAGCACATGTGTACGACGAGAAGTGGCGCTTCCGGGCCCGGCGCGCCGACCGGTGCGGGTCGCCGAGCCGAACCCGGAGCAGACCGGGACCGCGATCCGGGGGTAAATCAGAGCTATCGGATGCGTGGGCCCGGCGGCTCGGCTCGTAAGGTCAATCGCATGCTGAGCGTGCAGACTGGCTTGAGTACCGTCGAGGTGGCCGAACGGGTGGCCGCCGGGCAGGTCAACGACGTGCCGGTCCGCTCCGGACGCACCGTTTCGGAGATCATTCGGGCGAACCTGTTCACCCGGATCAACGCGATCATCGGCGTACTTTTCGTGATGATTCTGGCCGTCGCACCCACCGCAGGACGCCCTCTTCGGCGGAGTGATCATCGCCAACACCCTGATCGGGGTGATCCAGGAACTGCGGGCCAAGCGAACCCTGGACCGACTGGCCATCCTCGGCGCGACCCGACCGGTGGTACGCCGGGACGGGCAACCGGTCGAAGTCGCCGCAGCCGACATCGTCCTCGACGATCTGATCGAACTGGGACCGGGCGACGAGATCGTGGTCGACGGCACGGTCGCCGAAGCCGACCGGCTGGAGGTCGACGAATCCCTGCTCACCGGCGAGGCCGACCCGGTCGTCAAACAGTCGGGCGACCAGATGCTCTCCGGCAGCTTCGTGGTGGCCGGGACCGGCGCGTTCACCGCCACCCGGGTCGGTCGCCAGGCGTACGCGGCCCGGCTGGCCGAGGAGGCCAGCCGGTTCACCCTGGTCAACTCGCGAACTGCGCACCGGCCTGAACACCATCCTCCGCTTCGTCACCTGGCTGATCATCCCGACCGGGCTGGCGCTGATCGCCAGCCAGTGGCTGGTCAACTCCGACAACCTGCCGGAAGCCATCCGGCGGATGGTGGCCGGCCTGGTGCCGATGGTGCCCGAAGGGCTGGTCCTGCTCACCTCGGTGGCCTTCGCGGTCGGGGTGGTCCGGCTCGGTCGGCAACGCTGCCTGGTGCAGGAACTGCCGGCGATCGAGGGGCTGGCCCGGGTCGACGTGGTCTGCCTGGACAAGACCGGCACGCTCACCGAGCCGGACATGCAGGTCAGCGAGGTGCACCTGCTCGACCCGGCGGCCCCGCGTCGCCGAGGTGCTCGGCGCGCTCGGCGCCGCCGACGAACGGCCCAACCCGAGCCTGCGGGCGATCGATCGACGCCCATCCGGCGCCGCCGGACTGGACGCGTGCTCAGTCGTACGCCGTTCTCCTCGGACCGCAAGTGGGGCGGGGCCACCTTCACCGACCCGTCCGGTGACGACCGCCGAATGGCGGCTCGGCGCGCCCGACGTACTGCTGCCGGCCGGGCATCCGGTGCTCACCCAGGTCGACGCGTACGGCGCCCAGGGGCTGCGGGTGCTGCTGCTGGCCCGCCACGACCAGGCGGTGACCCCGAGTCGCCCTGGTGGTGATCGGCGCAGAAGGTACGGCCCGACGCGGTGGAGACCCTGCGCTACTTCGCCGAGCAGAAGGTGGCCGTAAAGGTCATCTCCGGGGACAACGCGCTCTCCGTCGGCGCGGTCGCCCGCAACCTCGGCCTGCCCGGCGCGGACCACCCGATCGACGCCCGCACCCTGCCCACCGAGCCGGACGGAGCTGGCCGACATGGTTGAGCGGCACACCATCTTCGGCCGGGTCGGCCCGCAGCAGAAGCGGGACATGGTCGCGCGCGCTGCGGTCCCGGGGGCACACGGTCGCGATGACCGGTGACGGGGTCAACGACGTACTCGCGCTGAAGGACGCCGACATCGGGGTGGCCATGGGCTCGGGCAGCCCGGCCAGCCGGGCGGTCGCGCAGATCGTCCTGCTGGACAACGACTTCGCCGCGCTGCCGTCGGTGGTCGGCGAGGGGCGCCGGGTGATCGGCAACATCGAACGGGTCGCCAACCTGTTCCTCACCAAGACCGTGTACGCGGTGCTGCTCGCCCTGGTCGTCGTCTTGACCCAGGTGCCGTACCCGTTCCTGCCCCGACACCTGACCCTGATCTCGTCGCTGACCATCGGCATCCCCGCGTTCTTCCTCGCCCTGGCGCCGAATCGGGAACGGGCACAGACCAACTTCGTCGGGCGGGTGATGCGTTTCGCCGTACCGGCCGGGGCGATCGGGATGGGCGCGACCGCCGCGTCGTACCTCTATGCCCGGAGCGTGTACGGCGGCAACCTGGCCGCCGAAACCTCGCGCCGCCACCCTCACCCTCTTCCTGGTCGGGCTCTGGGCGATGGCGGTGATCGCCCGGCCGTACACCTGGTGGCGGGTGCTGCTGGTGCTGGCGATGGGTTCCGCGTTCGCGATCGTGCTGGCCGTGCCGTTCCTGCAGGACTTCTTCCAGCTCAACCTGGTCGGCACCCGGGCCCCCTGGACCGCGGTGGCGATCGCGGTCCTCGCCGGCGGCCTGCTGGAACTAGCCTGGTCCCTGCTCCGCCCCCGTTCCACCCCCACCCCCTGACCCGTACCCCCACCCCTTCGCGTTGATCATGAGGTTATCGCGACGGAGAGCGCTCTCTTAAGCGATAACCTCATGATCAACGCGAAGGGGTGAGCGGGGAGAGGGTCTGCGGTTATCGCCAGTAGGGGCTTCGGCGGCGACCAATGATCGTTAACCGTTTTCCGGTAAAAGTCAGGCTCGAATTCACCGGAAATGGGCTAACGATCAGGGCTGCTCGGGCCAACATCCACGACCAGCTCACCCGGCAACACCACCTCGGTAGGCGCGTCGGAACGCGGGTAGTAGGCGAGGGCGGTGCGGCCACGTTCTTCGAGGCCGTAGAGGGCAGCATCGACACTGGTGGCGGCGACCGCGGCGGGCAGGTCGTCAGCCCAGCCGGGTGGCTCGGCGGGTACGTCAGCGCCGGGGGTTTCGCGTCCAAGGCGCCGGCCTATACGTCCCTGAGGAACCCTCAGTCGGGTAGACACACGAAGTCCCAGTCATGTGAAGCTCGGATGCAAGGCCGAGCGGCCCGTGGCCGACATCCTCAACCCAAATGTCGCAGGGCACATCCCTGAACCCGTCTATTCGTAGATCTCCGCATATTGTTCGAGAAGTTGGGTCGCCACGGCCGGTGGTAAGAGCGTCGACCAAATGATCTCGCCGGGATTCGGCGTGATCCCTGCAACTCCTCCAGGCTCGGGCATCCAACTGTCACCGCTAATTCCTGGAATGGCGTTGATGATCACGGCGAAGACCTTTGGGTCCGCAATGTTCTCCGTGCCGATCGCCAGGTATGTCTCCCCGTTCGCGGCCCGCGCCAACGCTGTCACGCTGTACTTCTGGAAAACAGCCTGGTACGAGCGACCGGTCCGTAGTGAACGCACGATCAACTCGCAGACCACTTTCCGGACCTTGCGCTCCCAAGCGACAGCATGCTCAAGCTCAAGTCGCTTCCAGTCCCAGTCATCCGGCAACCAGCGGTCGGAACATACGCCACTTTGATGTCTGCCGTCCTGCTGAGCAGTTGCTGCCATGGACGCATAGAAGTCTGACGGATCGCCGTCGCGCAGGTAGCCTCCCGCGCCCAGCCACCAAGGAGCTAGCTGGACTGGAGAAGTGCCTGCCTGTTGGTCGGTTCCAGACAAGCGAGTTGCTGCTCCCCGCCATCGCCCTGTTTTGACCTTGAACCATACCCGGTCGCTAAGCGACAGGATTCGCTCCACGCCGCTTGCCGCGTATGTCTCTGGTGTTCGCTGTGCTTCCTTGACCAAAACATGGTCAAGGTCAGAAAGCTGCATGTCGAGCTTGGGAATTGGGAGATCTAGTGACCTGAGGCACAGACGGGTAGGTCGGACGGGTGGGGGCTCACCGTTCACCTGGTGATTCTAAGGCTGAATTAGCCCAAACCCAAACACCATTGGTCAGATTACTCCGGCATGCCACCGTACTGATCAAGCTCGTCGACTGGCACGTCGGTAAGCAACGAAACGGCGGACTCTGGCGATCCGTCTAACCGCCGCAAGGCTTGGCGTACGCCTTCGTTGATCTCGTCGCGATGGGCGGCGATGTACTCCCGCACGGCGGCATCAACAAGATCCTTTTTGGCTTTGCCGAGGAAATGTGCAGCGTGGGAGATGAGTTGATCAGTACTGATGTCGACCTTGATGGGAGCGGCTGAAGTAGCCATATAACCTCCCCCTTCCCGAGCGTGGTACAAGGCTACCTTGGTACAAGGGTACCCAAGGAGGTTCTCGCGTAACTTGAAGTCGTCCTGTGCCGGGGTGACCGTACGGACGACGAAGGGCCGGTCCCCGGGTGGGGGCCGACCCTTGCGTGCTGCTGGTGGAGCTGGCGGAGGATACGAGATTCGAACTCGTGAGGGTGTGAACCCAACACGCTTTCCAAGCGTGCGCCCTAGGCCACTAGGCGAATCCTCCGTGGGACAGGGTACATGGCCCGCAGTGCAGATCCCATCCCGGGGCTACCACCCTGAGAGATCGACTACCGGACCGGGTACACTTCACGGTACCCCCCGTGCGGCGTCCATCTCGTGAACCTCCCCAGGGCCGGAAGGCAGCAAGGATAAGCGAGCTCTGGCGGGTGCACGGGGGGCCTTTCTGTTCCCGGATGGGAAGTATGCCCTGGTTGAGCGGGTGCCGTGGCCGACGGTGAGCCGGACGGGGAGTCCGCGCGCTCGATGCGCGGGACGGCATGATCGATCTGGAATCGTCGGTGCCGCATGACAGCCTGACAGGCGGCAAGCGCGACGGCGGGTGCAGAATGGCTCGGTCGAGAGGAGGCGGGACGGGTGGCATTGGCGCTCTACCGCAAGTACCGGCCCCGCACGTTCGCCGAAGTGATCGGCCAGGAGCATGTCACTGAGCCGCTGACCCAGGCGCTGCGCAGCGGGCGGCTGAATCATGCCTACCTCTTCTCCGGCCCGCGCGGCTGCGGCAAGACCTCCAGCGCCCGGATCCTGGCCCGCTCGCTCAACTGTGAGCAGGGGCCCACGCCGGAACCGTGTGGCGAATGTGACTCCTGCCGGAGTCTGGCCACCGACGGCGGCTCGATCGACGTGATGGAGATCGACGCGGCCAGCCACGGTGGCGTCGACGACGCCCGCGAGCTGCGCGAGCGGGCCTTCTTCGCCCCGGTCAGCAGCCGCTTCAAGATCTACGTCATCGACGAGGCGCACATGGTCTCGACCCAGGGCTTCAACGCCCTGCTCAAGCTGGTCGAGGAGCCACCGGAGTACGTCAAGTTCATCTTCGCCACCACCGAGCCGGAAAAGGTGCTCGGCACGATCAAGTCGCGTACCCACCACTATCCGTTCCGGCTGATTCCGCCGGGCGTGCTCCGGCCGTACCTGGAGCACCTCGCCTCGGCCGAGGGGATCAAGGTCGATCCGGCGGTCTTCCCGCTGGTGGTCCGGGCTGGTGGGGGCAGCGCCCGGGACTCCCTGTCGGTGCTGGACCAGCTCATTGCCGGGGCCGGTCCGGAGGGGGTCGAGTACGCCCGCGCCGTCGCCCTGCTCGGGGTGACCGACGCGGCCCTGATCGATGAGATGTGTGACGCGCTCGCCGCCGGGGACGGCGCGGCGGCGTACGCCACGGTCGACCGGGTCGCCGAGGCCGGCCACGATCCGCGTCGGTTCGCCTCCGACCTGCTGGAGCGGCTGCGTGACCTGATGGTGCTGCAGCAGGTGCCGGAGGCGGCGACCAAGGGTCTGGTCGACGGTCCGACCGACCAGATCGAGCGGATGTCCGCCCAGGCTCAGCGGCTCGGCCCGGGCACGCTGTCGCGCTGCGCCGACCTCGTGCACAACGGTCTGGTCGAGATGCGCGGCACCACCGCGCCCCGGCTGCTGCTGGAGCTGATCTGCGCGCGGATGCTGCTCCCCGGCGCCGATGACTCCGCTGGTGGGCTGCTCCAGCGCCTCGAACGGATGGAACGCCGACTGAGTGACGGGCCACTGCCGGCCACCGCCGGGCCCGCTCCGGCCGCCGTACGCTCCGCACCCGCCCCCGCCCCCGCGATGAGCCCGGCACCGCCGACCGAGCGGCCGACGGTGGCCGCCCCGGCCGAGCGGCCGACGCCGGCAGCGCCGTCTCCGGCGGACCCGGTGCCGGCGGCCGAGCCGATCCGCCGGCCGGCACCGCCCGAGACGGTGACACCCAACGTAGGCACAGCTGAGCCGGCGCCGTCGGGTGCGCTGGACGCGGTGGCGGTCCGTCGGGCGTGGAATGACATCGTCGGCATGGTCAACCGCAGCCACAAGAAGATCGCCGCGCTGATGCGGGACGCCGTCGTACGTGATCTTGAGGGTGACACCCTGCTCCTGACGGTGAAGTCCTCGGTGCTGGCCAAGATGTTGTCCGACGCATCCGGAGTTATCACCGCAGCCCTGTATGAGGAGCTGGGCGGGCGTTGGCAGATCCGGTGCGAGGTGGCCGGCGACCAGCGGTCGGCGACTCCAGCCGCCCCGGCCCGCCCCGCTAACCCCACGCCGCCGGTCGGCGGCGGTGCCGGTCCGCGCGGTGACCAGCGTTCCGCTGCCGGTCCGGCCCCGGCGCACGGGTCGGCCAGCACCGCCGGGGACGGGGACTGGCCCGAAGCGGCCCGCCCGGGAGGCGGTGCGGCGACGGTGGCCGGCGCGGGTGCCGGTGACTGGCCGGAGCCGGCGCGTCCGGGGGGTACGGCTGCGACCGGTTCCGGGGGTACGCCGACGGCGGCGGTCCCGGCGGGTGCCGGGACGGCGGCGGTCCCGGCTGGCCACGCTGGATCGGACCTGGCGGCGCCCGGCCCGGGCGGGGCAGTGGGCGGCAACGGGGCTCCGGCGCCGAGTGCTGGTCTCGCGGCGGCGCGCGCTGCCGCGGCGGGCCGGGGTCCGCGTACTCCGGCGGCGAATCGGACGGCGGACCGGGACTGGGCCGGCGAGCCACCTTATGACCCCGAGTACGACGGTCAGCCGCAGACGGGCGCCGACTACCAGGGTTTCGATCCGGGTGACGAGCCGCTCGATGACGATGAGGTGATCGACGAGCGGACCGCCCGGCAGACCAGCGAGCAGCAGGCGCTGCAACTGTTGCAGCAGACCCTGGGCGCGGAACGGATCGGCGAGGTCGACGCGAAGTAGACAATTTGTGGTCTATCGCATTCAGGTTGATCAAAGCTGTTTTAGTGCGATTCAGGTTGTTCGCCCGAACTGTATTCAGGGTCGCGGCGTAGCCAGTTATCCCCTAACATCGGCGACTCATCCATAAACGGTAGGTCGATGTGTGGAGACACTTCTCGGTGCCGGAGCGGCTCGGCCTTTTTGGCGTCGGGGTTGCCCTGGCTGCGGCGGTCTGGCCGTCGTTTACCGAAATCACTGGATTGGCGGCGCCTTGTCCATTGCGCTGGTTGACCGGTGTGCCATGTCCCTCCTGTGGTCTCACCACGGCCGCGGTCGCACTGATTCGGGGCGACCTGGTCGGTGCGGTCAGCGCCAATCCAGCGATTCTCGGTGTCGCTCTGTTCGCTATCGCCGTCGGGCCGATCCTTGTGCTCCGGGCGATCGGCGTGCTGCCGGCTCCGGTGGCCTGGTCGGCGCGGGCCCGCCGTCGTACGGGATGGGTGATGGCCCTGCTCGCCGCAGCGAGCTGGGTTTTTCAGTTGCACCGGCTCGGCACTGGCTGAGTCCGGACCACCCCCATGAGGAGTGTTTGAAATGAATTACGCAAGTTGGCCCCTGCGGGTGGGCGGCTATCTGATCGACCTGCTGGTGCTGGTGCCGTTCTACGTACTCGCGCTCGTTATCGACGGCCCGAAGATCGATGCGGATACTCTGGAAACCTCCGGCGGGGGCGCCATCTACTGGCTGCTGCTCCTGATCGGTTTCGCTCTCAACATCTATAACCGTTGGATCCAGGCTGGCAAGACCGGGCAGAGCTGGGGCCGGAAGGCGGTGGGGATCACGCTGCTCGGGGAGGCCACCGGGAAGCCGATCGGTGCGGGCATGGCATTCGCCCGGGACCTCGCGCACATTGTCGACTCGGTGATCTGTTACATCGGTTGGCTCTTCCCGCTCTGGGACAGCAAGCGGCAGACCCTGGCCGACAAGATCGTCAAGACGGTCGTAACCAAGGGCTGAAAAACGTCGAGCCGGCCGTGGGTGGTCGCGCCACCC
>CAVVPI010000018.1:0-305000 GCA_963750055.1 uncultured Actinomycetota bacterium
CGTCGTCGGCCTGTCCAGGGTGGACCCTGGTGTGAGGTTGCCCGTGGCTCTTGGTGATCATCTTGTTGTCGAGGCAAGCTGATCACAACAGAAGAGCCACGGGCATGGTGGAGGAATTAGACCCGGCTGCTGGGCCTTGCCGGCCTGGCCGTCACCGGGGTCACCGACGGGCCGGACGGCCCGGTCGTGGACCTGGTCACCGCCGATGGGCGGGCACGGCGGTGTCCGGAGTGTGGAAGGGTGGCGCGCAGGTCGAAGGGCCGGCGGGTGACCCGGCCGCGTGACCTGCCCGTGGGAGGGCGGCGGCCGGTTCTGCGGTGGTGCAAACGCCGTTGGTGCTGTGATGAGCCCGCCTGCCGGCGGGGGGCGTCACTGAGGCGGTGGCCGCGGTCCCGGCCCGGCAGCGGTTGACCAGCCGGTTACGGGCGGCGGCCGGTGCGGCTGTCGCCGACGGCGGACGCACGATCGTGCAGGCCGCGCGGGATCATGACGTGTCCTGGCCGGTGGTCGCCGCGGCGTTCACCGCGCACGCCGCCGGGGTGCTGCCCGAGCAGCCGCAACCGGTCGAGGTGCTGGGCATCGACGAGATCCGCCGGGGCAGGCCGAAATTCGTGTTCGACGAGGTGACCGGCACGTGGCAGAGCACCGTCGACCGATGGCACGTCGGGTTCTGCGATCTGTCCGGCGGGCAGGGACTGCTCGGTCAGGTCGAGGGCCGCACCGCCCAGGTCGTCGTCGACTGGTTCCTGGCACGTCCACAACATGGCGTGACGAGGTCCGCTACGTCGCGATCGACATGTGCACGATCTTCAAGTCCGCTGTTGAGCGGGTGCTGCCCCACGCTCAACTCGTCGTCGACCATTTCCACCTCGTCCAGTTGGCCAACGCCGCCGTCACCGAGGTCCGCCGCCGGGTCACCGTGCAGGCCCGCGGTCGGCGCGGACGCAAAGGCAACCGCGAGTGGGAACTACGCGACAGGCTGACCCGCAACGCCGCCCGAATGCGCGCCGAGCAGGTCGACGACCTCCAAGCCGAACTGTCCGCGTTGCCCCCACGCATCGGCGTGCCGATCCTGGCCGCGTGGAACGCCAAGGAAGACCTGCTCGACCTACTCGCGCTAGCCCGCACCGAACCGGACCGTGAACGGGTCGCCGCACTGCTGTACCGCTTCTACCGCCGCTGCGCGAACGCTGACCTGCCCGAACTCGCCCGCCTGGCCACCACCGTGCAGACCTGGTGGCCCCAGATCCTCGCATTCATCCGCACCGGAATCACCAACGCCGGCTCCGAAGGCACCAACCGGGTGATCAAGACCGTCGCCCGCGACGCCTACGGCTTCCGCAACCCCGAGAACCAGCGTTTACGAACCCGCTGCGCCACGACCCGACGCCCCGAGGCCACCTCAACCCCCGCTAAGTTCGTTGAGCCACCTGAATATGGCCCAGGCGGAGATCGATGGCCAGCCAAGTTGTGAACCCGCAAAACTACATGCAGGCGGTTTTGAGTTCTATTATGGGACTACAAAGGTGCAAAACTGGTATCAGATAGACGAGATGACGATGGGCATCCGGGGAACGGAACATATGGACGAAGTGCGCGCCAAATTAGCTGAGATGCTGTCGGATGGAGGGTACAGTCCGGTGGGTGGAGGTGCTGGTTTCGATTATGATCTGCCGGAAGGGGCGGGCGGAGCAGGCCGTGCCACCGTCGATGGGTATAACATTTTTGTCGAGCAAGGTAAAAGGGGGGCTGCCGCAGCGATTGGTTCATACGACCTTAATTATCAGGTCATGGCGGTTGATCCGATGTCAGGAAAGCGGTGGTCGCTTTCCATGCGCGGGAATGTTTGGGATGATAAATATCATGTCTTCGAGTGCCTGGAACGCAAAAGAAGGCAGGGGGTGGTAATGGTTCAGAAACAGGGCAGCGTTCGCCAGGCGGCTTGCTGGGCCCACATGCTCCTGTGAAGCAAAACTTTTACTGGGCGGAGGTCATCATCTTCTAGATGATAAATGCTTGAAGAGCGTCGGCACGCGGACGAGTGTTCCGGATGTGGTCACACTAGTATCGCTGGATGTTGGCACTAGGGATACCGGGTGACTTTCGTCTGAATGACATGAGCGAGGTGATTCGGTAGGTATTTTTGGTAGGCCGATGTCCTTTCGACTGCAGCTCCTGGCATTGATTGCGATGACCGTTGTGGCTGTGGGGTGTGGGCGGGATGTCACCGGGCCCATGGTTGCAGACATTGTCGGCAACTGGTGTGGCGGAGAAGGGGAAATCTTTGACTTCGACAAAGGTCGCGCATTCAGTCTAAAACGTATCTCGAGAACCTATCGTAATGAAATACTGAGCGACGAAGACTATGTTGATGGTACCGCATCAAAACGGAGTTCGGCGGTATTCGCCAACATATGGAGGGGGCCGCTGGGAGTTGGATCTGGATGGTGAGACGCCGAGCGTGACATTGAAGTTCGATCAGCTAGGAGGGCAGGACTTCCTATACCGAACTGGAATGCCGGTCAAACATTCCCGGGGTGGGTTTTACCTCGTGAATTATGACGGTGATCCAGACCTAGGTTGGACTAGCGAATTCACTCGATGTGCGACACCAAAATTCTTTCCCACCTGAGCTATTATGATGTCTGAACTTTGTGGAGTCGGAGTAACCGTGTGTCAGTGGGGAGTCACGCCCTAAAGTTCACCGCACTAAAGTTAAGGACTTTGTTATTTCGAGAGGCGATTCGCAAGATTTCGCTCGAGATCGCCGGATCGCCTCCGGCCTTGGCGATCGTGGAGATCGGGTCGCCTCTTTCTTGGCGTTAACATACTTCGTGATAGCGGGTTTGGCTGGAGTGCATTTTCCGGGCGCTGCAGCTTTGGTTGCGCAGTAGAGGGCTCGAAATGCCGGAAGTGGAAGATGTATCTCAAACAGCCACTCTCGCAGTGGCATTCGAGTACCCTGCGGCGGCATATTTTTATCGGGCCACCAAGCCGCGCCTGTTCGTTGACGGTGTAGAGGTTCGAGTGCCAGGTTGGGGTAGGCATATGTTGCCCGTACTGGCTGGTCGACATCAGGTGAAGATTTGGGTCCCATATGTCCTTCCGCGGAAGGCTGGGCGTGCGCAGATGGATGTGTCGATTGCTCATGGTGAGACAGTCGCTCTCGAGTACATGGCGCCGACAATCGCCTTCGCTAGGGGCGCACTTGGTGCGCCTGGCCAACAGAAATCTGCCGCCTATTCTGCGGTTGTTGTATTCAATATTGCAACACTAATTGCAATTATTTTGCTATTTATTGCGGCCGCTATTTTGCGATGATTTCGTAAATTGCAATCTGTGATTTATAGCTCACTGTTATTAGGCTGCTGTGATATCGAGTGCGTGTTGTTGATCGGGTTGGTTGGTGGTTCCTTGCTGGCAGGAGTTGCTCTTACATCCATGCCTCTGCCGGATCATACGTGCAGTGGCTGAGGGCCAGCATCGTAGGTATCGTTTGCGTGAATGCGGGCATTGAGAGCTGAGGTAACCCGAGTCACCTGTTGCGCCAGCGAAACCGCGACCGATCTGGTGTCAGGCCAGAGTAGTGCCCAAGGGATGCATCGCCAGTGGGGCCAGGTGCGGAGGGCGCGGTTGAGTCGGGCGTTCTCGTCGCGCAGCATGGTGATTTGCCGTTCGGTGGTGGCGATTTCGGTGGCGATTTGGTTTATCGGGGTGTGGCCCTGGTCTGGGCGGTAGTCGTGCCGGCCGTACGGGTGAGGTCGAAGTCCAAGGCGTGGAGGTGGGCCGGGGTAAGCGGCTCGACCCTGGCGTTACGGCTGCGGTAGGTGCCCACCGTGCTGCTTCTCCACTATCGACTCGTCGTACATCTCGGGTAGGTGGATGCGGGCGAGTGGGATGCCGGCGACGACCAGGCGGGGGAGTGCGTCGTGGATCATCGCGGGCGGTCCGCAGACGTAGATGTCGTGCTCGGGCCAGTTGTGGCGTAACGCGATTCGGATCGCGGTGCCGCGTTCGACCGGGTGTGCCAGTGACGGATCTTCGGAGAGTGCGGGCAGCACGGTCAGCCACTCATGGGCCTGTTGCCACTTGTCCAGGGTGACCGCGTCGTACAGCCCTTCGATCGTGCGGACGCCGACGACGAGGGTCACTTGCCGGCCGTCCGGTCCGGCCTCGATCGCCTGTTCCACGATGGCTCGCAGAGGTGCCAGGCCGGTCCCGCCGGCGATGAGCAGCAGGTCTCGTCGGCCGGTTCGCCCGGGGACCAGGCTGCGGCCGGTGGGCGGACCGAGCCAGAGCCGCTGACCAACGCCGATTCGTTCGACCAGATGTCGGGAGAGCATTCCGCCGTTGACCGCCCGGATGTGCAGGTCGATGGTGCCGTCCGGGCGGGGTGCGTTCGCCGGGCAGTGCCACCGCCACACTCCAGGGCGTTCGGGCAGGCTGACCGGCACTGCCTGGCCGGGCCGGAACAGCAACGGCCGTTCTGGGCGTACGGTCAGCACCGCGATGCCCTCGGTGGGCCGCTCGTGCCCGACCAGCTCCGCTGCCCACCCACGCCGCGCCATCCCCGGCCGCCCGGCGGCGCGCAGCAGAGTGAACACGACATCCCGGTACGCCGTGTCCCCCGCAGCAATCAACTCGTCGGGCCAGGCGGGCCGGTTCACTTCGGCCAGCACGGTCATCAGCGCTTCGCCGAGGCTCCACAGATCCCCGGGCAGCAGGAGGTGACGCCGGATCCATCGGCCGAGTACGGCGCGTGCTGCTGCCTGGCCGGCCGGGTCGTCCACTCCGCTGGTCAACCGGCCGAGTGTGGTGAAGACCAGCTCGTGATCGATTGACCCGCCTCGGAACAGCTCCGGCGAATGTCGCCGCACCCGCTCCCGAAATCGCTCTGCGGCCTGCTCACCCCCATCGGCGAGCGTTGCTGCCCAACTAGCCGCCAACTCAGAGCCGGTCACCGCATGTCCTTCTTTGGGAAGTTCCTGCCGTAGGAGTTGCGCTGGTTGCCGTACCGGGTCTGCCACTCACGTAGCGCCGTACGGATCCGTCCGGCCTCCTGGCGTACGCGGTCCAACTCGGCTTGGAGGTTGGCGACCTCCAAAGCCACTCGGGTTAGGAATTGGCGGACCTCGTCCGGGTCCAGGCCGCGCTTCCCGAACCGGACCCGCCCAAAGCGGGCGGCACGGATGCCTCGGCCCGAGTCGGATCGGTCCCTGGAGGACCGGGCCTCCGCAACGCTCGCGCGCCGGTCCCCGGGTACGCGCGGTACTGAGATCACGAGGTCTTCCTTCCGTAGTGGCAGGTGCTCATCCGCAGGAAATCGGCGGAGCCGAGGGGTAGCAGCACGGCCTGGGCTTGGTGCCTGACCCGTTTAGCCAAAGCGGGACCGCCATGAGCCGTACGTGGGGTGTCGGTGGGTGGGTGGTGACGACTGGCCAGTCACGCGCCGGTTTGAACCCCAACTGATTGGGCATGCTCGCCATACTCCAACTCCAGCGACTAGGCACGCGTCAACCCCCAACAGGCAAGCGGAAAAGCTGGCGGCCGGAAGGTCGGTGCGATGGAGCTAGAACTGTGGGCTGCGAAGAGATCGGGAACTACCTAGGCGTGTCCCGGCAGCGTGTCTCGCACGCTGGCATCCCGGCACCACGATTTTCCGCAACCGGTGGCTGAGCTGGCGGAGGTCGGATCTGGCACGCGGACGCGATCCGCGCGTGGGCATCGAAGCATCGCCGGCCGATCCCACTCGATGAGCCAGACGAAGGCGAGTAGACCCTTCATAACGACGAATCGAAATTTACCGCTGGGTGATGTCCTTGGTTGGTGCTGTGGGATGCTCTACCCGGCTGGATCATGACGATGGCATTGTCGATTTGGTGCGTGGTGCTTATTCCGGCCGGAGCCAGAGCACGCCCAGTGGGGGGAGCCGCAGCGGGGCTGAGGCGGGCAGGTTGTGCCAGGGCAGCGGTTCGGTGGTAACCGCGCCGAGGTTGGTCACGCCGGAACCGCCGTAGCGTTCGGCGTCGGTGTTGATGACCTCCTGCCAGCGGCCGGTCTGTGGCAGCCCGACCCGGTAGCCCTCGTGCGGTACGGCGGCGAAGTTCGCCACGCAGACCAGCGGGGAGCCGTCGGCGGCGATCCGGATGAAGGCCACCGTGTTGTGGTCCGCGTCGTCGGCGGCGATCCAACGGAAACCGTTCGGCGTGGTGTCCTGGGACCAGAGCGCCGGGCTGGCCCGGTAGCCGAGGTTCAGGTCGCGGACCAAACGGTGCAGGCCGGCCCGGTCGGGATCGTCGAGCAGACGCCAGTCCAGCCCCCGCTGCTCGCTCCACTCCTGCTCGTCGCCGAGTTCGCAACCCATGAAGAGCAACTGCTTGCCGGGATGTGCCCACATGTAGCCGAGCAGGGCCCGTACCGTCGCCAGCCGTCGCCAGGTGTCACCGGGCATCTTCCCGACCAGCGAGCCTTTGCCGTGCACCACCTCGTCGTGGCTGATCGGCAGCAGGTAGTTCTCGCTCCACGCGTAGACCAGGGAGAAGGTGAGCTCGCTGTGGTGGTACCGCCGGTGCACCGGATCCCGGCTCAGGTAGTCGAGCGTGTCGTGCATCCAGCCCATGTTCCACTTGAAACCGAAACCCAGCCCGTCGGCTTCGGTCGGCTGGGTCACCCCCGGCCAGGCGGTCGACTCCTCGGCGACCAGCACCACGCCGGGATGCTGCCGGTAGACGGTGGCGGCCACCTCCTGTAGCAGGGCGATCGCCTCCAGATTCTCCCGGCCGCCCTGCCGGTTCGGCAGCCAGCCACCGTCCGGCCGCGAGTAGTCCAGGTAGAGCATCGAGGCGACCGCGTCCACCCGCAGCCCGTCAATGTGGAACTCGGAGCACCAGTAGAGCGCGTTGGCGACCAGAAAGTTGCGCACCTCGGGCCGGCCGTAGTCGAAGACGTACGTGCCCCAGTCCGGGTGCTCGCCCCGGCGCGGGTCGGGATGCTCATAGAGCGGGGTGCCGTCGAACCGGGCCAGCGCCCACTCGTCGCGCGGAAAGTGCGCCGGCACCCAGTCCAGCAGCACCCCGATCCCGGCGGTGTGCAGCCGGTCGACCAGGTGGCGGAAGTCGTCCGGGTCACCGAACCGGGCGGTCGGCGCGTAGTAGCCGGTCACCTGGTAGCCCCAGGAGCCGCCGAAGGGATGTTCCATCACCGGCAGGAACTCCACGTGGGTGAAACCCAGCTCCACCACGTACCCGGTGAGCTGGTCGGCCAACTCCCGGTAGGTCAGGCCGGGCCGCCACGAACCGAGGTGCACCTCGTAGACGCTCATCGGCTCCCGGTGTGCCTGCCTCCGGGCCCGCCCGGCCAGCCACTCCGCGTCGGACCATTCGTACCGGGACTTGAAGACCACCGACGCGGTCCGGGGCGGCACCTCGGTCCGCGCCGCCAGCGGGTCGGCCTTCTCCCGCCAGCCGCCGTCCGGGCCGAGGATCCGGTACTTGTACCGGTCGTCCACCGCCGCCTCCGGTACGAAGGTCTCCCACACCCCGCTGCTGCCGAGCGAACGCATCGGGGTGCCGTCGCCCGGACCCCAGCCGGTGAAGTCACCGACCACCCGGACTGCTCGGGCGTTCGGCGCCCAGACCGCGAAGTGGACCCCGCCGTCGGGGCCGGGCCGCGCGCCGAGCACCTCCCAGAGCCGTTCGTGCCGGCCCTCGTTGATCAGATGCAGGTCCAGCTCCCCCAAGGTGGGCGGCCGCTCGCCGCCGACCGTGCCTCCCGTGCCGGCGGTCAGCTCGTCCATGGCGATCCTTCCTGGCCGGCGCCGGCGCCGGTGCCGGTGCCGGCGTCCGTCGGGGGCGGGCCATGCCGGTGCACCGTGAACACGTGGGCGGGTTGCAGGTACGGGTCGAGCCGGACCGTGTTGTGTTGCCCCCAGGTGTAGCTTGCCCCGGTCAGCTCGTCGACGACGGTGAACCGGTCGGCCCAGTCGAAGCCGAGCGCCGGCAGGTCCAGGTCGGTGTTGCCCCACTGCACCTCGCCCGGGTCGACCGAGCAGACCACCAGCACGGTGTTCTCCGAGTCCGGGTCGCGTTTGGACCAGCAGAGCAGCGTCGGGTTGTCGATCTGGTGGAAGCGCAGGTTGCGCAGCCAGCGCAGGGCCGGGTTGGCCCGCCGGATGGCGTTCAGTCGGGTGATGAACGCGGCCAACGACCGGCCGGCCGCCTCGGCCGCCGCCCAGTCGCGTGGCCGTAACTCGAACTTCTCGCTGTCCAGGTACTCTTCGCTGCCCGGCCGGGCGGTGTGCTCGAAGAGTTCGTAACCGGCGTAGATGCCCCACGCGGGGGAGAGCAGGCTGGCCAGCACCGCACGGATCTTGAACATCGGCGGGCCGCCGTGCCGCAGCTCCTCGGGGAGGATGTCCGGGGTGTTGGGCCAGAAGTTGGGCCGCATGTGGTCGGCTGAGGCGAGCAGTTCCTGACAGTAGCGGCGCAGCTCATCCGGGCGGGTCCGCCAGGTGAAATACGTGTACGACTGAGTGAAGCCGAGCTTCGCCAGCCCGTGCATGATCGCCGGTCGGCTGAACGCCTCGGCCAGGAAGAGCACATCCGGGTCGATCTCCTTGACCGCCCAGATCAGCCAGTGCCAGAAGTCGAACGGTTTGGTGTGCGGGTTGTCCACCCGGAAGATCCGGATGCCCTCACCGACCCAGTGGCTGACCACCCGCAGGATCTCGGCCCGGATCCCCTCCGGGTCGTTGTCGAAGTTGATCGGGTAGATGTCCTGGTACTTCTTCGGCGGGTTCTCCGCGTACGCGATCGAGCCGTCCGCCCGGGTGGTGAACCACTCGGGATGCCCGGTCACCCACGGATGGTCGGGCGCGGCCTGCAACGCCAGGTCCATGGCGATCTCCAGGCCAACCTCGCCGGCCGCCCGGATGAACCGTCGGAAGTCCTCGGCGGTGCCCAGGTCGGGGTGGATCGCGTCGTGCCCGCCCTCGGCGGCGCCGACCGCCCACGGCGACCCGACCTCGTCCGGCCCGGCGGTCAGCGAACCGTTGCGACCCTTTCGGCTGATCCGGCCGATCGGGTGGATCGGCGGCAGGTAGAGCACGTCGAAGCCCATCGCCGCGACACCGGGCAGCCGGGCGGCGGCGGTGGCGAAACTGCCGGGCCGGGCGGGTTGGCCGGCCTCGGCCAGCACCGCCCCCTCCGAGCGGGGGAAGAACTCGTACCAGGCGGAGAAGAGCGCCCGGGGCCGGTCCACCCAGAGCTGGTAGGTCGGGCTGACGGTGACCAACCGGCGGACCGGATACGCCCAGAGCAGCTCGGCCAGCTCCAGCGCGGGACCGAGCTGGTCGGGCAGCGTACGGCTGGGGTCGCCCAGTGCGGCCACGGCCGCCTGGACCCGGGCCCGATCCGCCGCCGGGACACCCTCGGCGGCAACCTCCAGCAGCGCGGCTCCCTCGGCCAGGTCATTGGCCAACTCGGCCACCCCCTGCCCGGCGTCGGTCTTCTTGGTCACCGCGTTGCGCCAGGTGAGATACGGGTCGTCAAAGGCTCGCACGGTGAAGCTCCAGGCCCCCACCGTGTCCGGCCGGATGGTGGCGTGCCAGCGGTCGTCGCGCTCCGGGCCGGGATGCAGCCGGGCCACCGGCCGCTCGTGGCCATCCGGGCCGTGCCAGAGGACCTGGCAGCCGAGCGCCTGATGCCCCTCCCGGTAGACCAGGGCGGAGATCGGCACCAGCTCGCCCACCACCGCCTTGGCCGGGTAGCGGCCACCGGCGACCGAAGGTGTGACGTCCTCGATCGGGATCCGTCCAGTCACCCTGTCAACCTAACGCCAAAGATCCCGTTCCGCCCGGTTCGCGCCCGGACGCGGGGACGGCCGCTGGTCGACCCGGATCGCCTCAGGTGGCATTGAGCACCGCGCGGTAGACCGACATGGTGCGTCGGGCGATCGCATCCCAGGAGAAATGCTCGACCGCCCGCTGCCGGCCGGCCCGCCCCAGCTCGACCGCGCGGTCCCGGTCGGCCAGCAGTTCGGTGATCGCCGCGGCCAGGTCGGCGATGAACCGGTCCGGGTGCAGCGGCGTACCGGTCCCGTCGGTAGCCGGGGTGATCGGCACCAGCAGCCCGGTCTCCCCGTCCGCGACCACCTCGGGGATGCCCCCGGTGGCGGTGGCCACCACCGCCGTCTCGCAGGCCATCGCCTCCAGGTTGACGATGCCCATCGGCTCGTAGATCGACGGGCAGACGAAGACCGTGCTCTGCGTCAGGATCTGGATCACCTCGCGCTTGGGCAGCATCTCGGCCACCCAGACCACCCCCTGCCGGCTGGCCCGCAACTCGGTCACCAACTCGGTCACCTCGGCGGCGATCTCCGGGGTGTCCGGCGCCCCGGCGAGCAGCACCAGTTGTGCCTGCGGTGGCAGGAAACGGGCCGCCCGCAGCAGGTACGAGAGACCCTTCTGCCGGGTGATCCGACCGACGAAGACCACGCTGGGTCGATCCGGGTCCACCCCGAGCCGGTCCAGCACGTCGGTGCCCCGGTCCGGGGCGTACTGGGTGGTGTCGATCCCGTTATGCACCACCCGGACCCGGTCGGCCGATACCGACGGGTAGGCGGCCAGCAGGTCGCGCATCATCCCGGCGGAGACCGCGACCACCGCATCGGCTGACTCCAGCGCGGTCCGCTCACACCAGGAGGAGAGCGCGTAGCCGCCGCCGAGCTGCTCGGCCTTCCACGGCCGCAGCGGCTCCAGGCTGTGCACGGTCACCACGTGCGGTACGCCGTGCAGCAGCTTGGCCAGGTGACCGGCGAGGTTGGCGTACCAGGTGTGGCTGTGCACCAGGTCGGTCCCGGCGCAGCCGGCGGCCATCGCCAGGTCGACGCCCATGGTGCGCAGCGCGGCGTTGCCGCCGGCCAGCTCGGCTGGTTCCGGGTACGCGACCACGCCAGCAATGGCGTACGGAGGCTGCCGGGGAGCCCCGAAGCAGTGCACCCGGAGATCGGCCAACCCGCGTAGTTCCCCGGCCAGGTATTCCACGTGCACCCCGGCGCCGCCGTACACCTCCGGTGGGTATTCCCGGGTCAGCAGATCGACGCGGAGCCGTGGGTCTGCGGAGTCGGTCACCTTCGCACCCTACGGCAGGTTGCGCGTACGAGTGGTGAAGTGCCGGCCGACTGGTTAGCGTCGGTACATGGCTCCCAAAGTCCTGGCGATTGTGCTGGCCGGCGGGGAGGGCAAGCGCCTGATGCCGCTCACCGCAGACCGGGCCAAACCGGCCGTGCCATTCGGCGGCATGTACCGGATGATCGATTTCGTGCTGTCGAACCTGGTCAATGGGGGGTTCCTGCAGATTGTCGTACTGACCCAGTACAAATCCCATTCACTGGACCGGCACGTCACCAAGACCTGGCGGATGTCGAACCTGCTGAACAACTACGTGGCCCCGGTGCCGGCTCAGCAGCGACGCGGCCCCTGGTGGTTCGCCGGTTCGGCGGATGCCATCTACCAGAGCTTCAACCTGATCAACGATGAGCGGCCCGACTACGTGCTGGTGTTCGGCGCGGATCACATCTATCGGATGGACCCGCAGCAGATGTTGGCCGATCACATCGCTTCCGGAGCGGGCGTGACCGTCGCCGGCATCCGGCAGCCGCTGGCCGCCGCCGATCAGTTCGGGGTGATCGAGGTGGCCGAGGACGGCCGCCGGATCCGCGCCTTCCGGGAGAAGCCGACCGACGCCCAGGGCCTGCCCGACGCGCCAGACGAGGTCTACGCGTCAATGGGCAACTACATCTTCACCACCAGCGTGCTCTGCGACTCGGTGGAGCGCGACGCCGAGGACAAGGGCAGCAAACATGACATGGGCGGCAGCATCATCCCGATGCTGGTCGACCGGGGCGAGGCCAACGTCTACGACTTCCGGGACAACGTGGTGCCCGGCAGCACCGACCGGGACCGTGGCTACTGGCGGGACGTCGGAACCTTGGACTCGTTCTACGAGGCACACATGGATCTGATCGCCATCCACCCGGTTTTCAACCTCTACAACTTCGAGTGGCCGATCTACACTGACCATCCGCCGTGGCCGCCGGCCAAGTTCGTGCACGGCTGGCAGGAACGCATCGGCCGGGCAATCGGCTCGCTGGTCTCCCCGGGAGTGGTGATCTCCGGGTCGCTGGTGGAGAACTCCGTGGTCGCGCCGAAGGTCCGGGTGCATTCCTGGGCGCATGTGGCCGGTTCGGTGCTGATGGAGGGGGTCGACATCGGTCGGCACGCGGTGGTCCGCAACGCGATTCTCGACAAGAACGTGGTGGTGCCTGAGGGTGCGGAGATCGGGGTCGATCTGGAGCGGGAGCGTGGCCGCTTCACGGTCACCGACAACGGGATCGTCGTGGTCGGTAAGGGGCAGCGGGTGGAGCCCTGAACCGCCACTGCGGCGCGCAGTTCTGATCATCAGCCACAACCAGGAGGCCATCGATGCCGGTTCACGCCCGTGCCGGTCAGCCCGCCGGGGCCGACGACCTGATCGACGTAGCGCGGCTGGTCACCGCGTACTACACCGAGCATCCGGACCCGGACGATCCCGCGCAGCGGGTCGCCTTCGGCACCTCCGGGCATCGCGGGTCGAGCCTGCGCGGCGCGTTCAACGAGGACCACATCGTCGCGGTGACCCAGGCGCTCTGCGACTACCGGCAGGCGCACGGCGTTGACGGGCCGCTCTTTCTCGCCCGGGACACCCACGCGCTCTCCGAGCCGGCCACGGCCAGCACACTGGAGGTGCTCGCCGCCAACGCGGTGACCGTGCTGATCGACAGCCGTGACCGGTACACCCCGACCCCGGCGTTGTCGCACGCGATCCTGACCTACAACCGGGCGCGCACCGCCGGTCGCGCCGACGGGATCGTCATCACCCCGTCGCACAACCCGCCGGAGGACGGCGGTTTCAAATACAACCCGACGCACGGCGGGCCGGCGGACACCGACGCGACCAGTTGGATCCAGGACCGGGCCAACGCGCTGCTCGCCGATGGGCTCAAGGAGGTCCGGCGGATCCCGTACCGGCAGGCCCGCACCGTCCAGAGCACCGATCGGTACGACTTCCTCGGCGGCTACGTCGACGACCTGCCCTCGGTGCTGGACATCGCGGCGATCCGCGCGGCCGGGGTACGCATCGGCGCCGACCCACTCGGCGGTGCCAGCGTCGACTACTGGGGCGAGATCGCCGACCGGCACCGCCTGGACCTGACCGTGGTCAATCCGATCGTTGATCCGACCTGGCGGTTCATGACCCTGGACGGTGACGGCAAGATCCGGATGGACTGCTCGTCCCCGTACGCGATGGCCTCGCTGGTCGCCGCGCGGTCGCGGTTCCAGGTGGCCACCGGCAACGACGCCGACGCCGACCGGCACGGCATCGTCACCCCCGACGCCGGGCTGCTGAATCCCAACCATTACCTCGCGGTGGCGATCAGCTACCTCTACCGGACCCGCCAGGGCTGGGCGCCGGACGCCGCGATCGGCAAGACCCTGGTCTCCTCATCAATGATCGACCGGGTCGCCGCCGACCTTGGCCGGCAGTTGGTCGAGGTCCCGGTCGGCTTCAAGTGGTTCGTGCCGGGACTGCTCAACGGATCGATCGGCTTCGGTGGTGAGGAGAGCGCCGGGGCGGCCTTCCTGCGCCGCGATGGCAGCACCTGGACCACCGACAAGGACGGCATCCTGCTCAGCCTGCTCGCCTCGGAGATCATCGCCACTACCGGCCGGTCGCCGAGTGAGCACTACGCCGAGCTGACCGGCCGGTTCGGTGCTCCGGCGTACGCCCGGATCGACGCGCCGGCCAGCCGCGCGGAGAAGGCGGTGCTCGGCAAGCTCTCCCCGGAACAGGTGACCGCTACCGAGTTGGCCGGCGAGCCGATCACCGCCACCTTGACCACCGCGCCCGGCAACAACGCCCCGATCGGCGGTCTGAAGGTGAGCACCGACTCCGGCTGGTTCGCGGCCCGACCGTCCGGCACCGAGGAGGTCTACAAGATCTACGCCGAGTCGTTTCGCGGCCCGGAGCACCTGGCGCAACTTCAGCAGGAGGCCCGCGATCTGGTCTCGGAGGTGCTCCATCAGGCCCGCTAGGCACGGGTAAGCCCACGGCCGGCGGCATCGGTCACGCGGGCCGGGTCAGCGCAGCAGCCGGGCGTCGGCTGCCGCCGCCCCGTCCGGATCCCGCACCGCCTCACAGATCCCGGCTGCGTCGACCCAGTGCTGGCGCGCCTCGTCGGGGCGACCCAGCAGTTCCGCCGCATCCCCCAGATACAGAGGGTCCGGCCGAGCCCGGCGGTCGGGTTGCCACTGCTCGCGTAGCCGGCGGCTGTCGGAGAGCAATTCGTACGCCTGCTCGGCGCGCTCCGGCGCTGAAGTGACCAGGGTCGCGCCGGCGTTGAGCAGGGCGGCGGCCCGCGCGGTCAGGTCGGCTACCTCGTCGTACTCGCGAAGCGCCGCCCGCCAGGTCTGCGCCGCGTCAAGGTGTTCGCCGAGCCGGGCGTAGACCAGGACGAGGTTGGTCAGCGCGGCCGCATACCCACGGGCCTCGCCGATGGACCGGAAGGAGTTGGCGGCCTTGACCAGGTGGTGCTGGGCGGTCTCCGGTTTGTCGCGGGCCAGGTGCGCCACGCCGAGGGCCAGGTCGGTAAGGGCATGGCCGCTGCGGTCGGCGCGGGCCCGGTGCCGCCGGGACAGTTCCAGAGTCTCGACGGCATCGTCGAGATTGCCCAGGTCGAGCAGGACCAGCCCGAGGTTCATCCGGGCCTGGGCGGTGCCCCGCCGACCGCGTTCGGCAACCGCGTCCATCAGCGCGTCGGCCGCGCTGCGCGGGTCGTGCTGTCGGCGCCGCAACGCACCCAGCTCGTTGTGTGCCCAGCCAGTGATCTTCGGTCGGCCGTTGGCGGTCGGACTGTCGAGCACCACCTGGCAGACCTCGGCCCACTCGGCCAGCCGGCCTTCGTGCGCACACCAACCGCAGAGCGCGACGGCGAGCCGGAACCACCACCGGCGTACCTGACGAGGCAGCGGTTTGACCGCGCCGGCTGCGTCCTTGAGCACCGCCAGCAGTAGGTACTGGTGCAACTCGAACCAGCCGGCCGGGTCGTCGTCGAACGGCAGCATCACTTCCCGGCCGGGGTTGACTCCGGTCACGGTCAGGTTCAGCACGTGCCGTTCGGCCTGGCGGGCCAGGTGCCGGACCAGGCGGGCCTGGGCCGCGATCCGCCGCCAAATGGGCTCGGCACGGCGCAAATGCAACCGGGCGTAGACGGCCAGCAGCGGTGGGATCTCGTACCGGTCGCTGCTGGCTCCCACCACGAACCCGCCGGTGGCCAACTCGTCCAGCAGCGTGGCGCTCCGTTCCGGACGCCACGGACCGAGGGCCGCGATGGTGGTCCGGTCGAGCGCGACCGGACCGAGCGACATCAGCCGGTACAGTCGTTTCGCTCCGGCGGAGAGCGCGGTGTAGGCGGTGTCCCGTTCGGTCAGCAGAGCCACCGCCGGATCGGACGGCACCCGTTGGTGCGGTGCCACCGCGACCGCACGGCGCAGCCCCGCCAGCAGATCCGTGGAGCGCCAGCCATGCCGGGCCATCCGGTAGCCGAGGGCCCGGATCGTGCGCGGCTGTCGGCCGCACAACTCCACGATCTCCCGAACCGCCGGATCCGTCCGCGGATCCGGGCGTCGGGCACGGACCCCGGCCGAGGTCTGCCCGGCCGCCGCGAATATCTCCACCGCATCGGCGAGATCCGGCTCGCCCAGCCAGTACGGCGTCACGCCATCCAAATAGGCCAGCGCGGGGGCGCCGGCCATCAACAGCCGGCAGGTACGGGCGGTGGGCGGCAGCAGGGCCCGTACCTGTGCCGGCTCGTCGACGTTGTCCAGGACGAGCAGGATCCGCTTGCCGTCGAGCACCCCGTTGAGCAGATGTGCCGCTTCGGCCAGGTCATCCCAGCGGGCCGAGCGGGGCGCGGCGGTGCCCATGATGTGGGCCAGCGAGGCCAGGACCGTCCGCGGTGACTGGGGCCGGCCACCGTCGCGTAGATCCAGGTAGAACTGGCCGTCCGGGAAATCGTCCCGGCGCAGGTTGGCGGCCTGGACCGCGCAGGAGGAGGTGCCTACCGCCCGCCGCCCGACGACAGCCACCGCGTGTTCAACCCGGAGCATGTCCACGATTGCCGCCACCTGCGCGGCGCGACCGGTGAAGCCGGCCGGGTACGGCAGCGTCGGTCCCCCCGGAGCCGGGGCGTGCAGGGTGTCCGCCGGGTCGGCGGCGCTTCTCCGTTCGGCCCGGTGCGAGTGCCACTCGAACGCCCCCCAGACGATCCCGCAGACGACGGCCAGTACGACGGCTGCCGGGCCGAGTACCTGCCTGGCGAGTTCGGACATCGTGTCCTTGCCCACCTCGACAATGAAGGGGATGACGATGGCGCTGCCGGCGAGGGCCCGCATCCGCCACCGAGCCCGGCGGTGGGACCTGTCGTTGGCTGTGTCGTCTGTCGTCATCTGATCCCGCCGGAGACCAGGCCGGTGATCAGATGGCGGCGGGTCAGTACCACCAGTAGTACCGGCAGGATCGAGATGATCACCGAGCTGGCCGCGAGCGGACCGCTGTTGGACACGAACTGGCGGGACTGCCCGTAGAGGAGCAACCCCAGCGGTGCCGCGTCCGGACCGCTGAACAGCAGTCCGACCACCAGATCGTTCCAGACCTGGACGAATTCCAGCACGCAGACCGCGACGATCGCCGGGACGTTGCGCTGGATGAGTTGCCAGATCATGCTCCACCAGCGGCGACCGGCCACCCGGGCCTGCCGGACCTGACCGGCCGGGAGGTCGGCGAAGGCGTTGCGGAGGACGAGCACGGCGAACGGCACGCCCAGGGCGACGTGCACCAGCGCGAGGCCACGGGTGGAGCCGGCAGGACCAGATCCTGCCGAGCACTTCATTGACGGGCCCGGCGATCACCTGGACGGGCACAATCAAGGCTGCCATCAGCAGCAGCCCAGTGGCCTGGGCGGCCGGCTCGGAGAGCCAGGCCAGCGGGTAGGCGGCGAGTAGCGCGATGGCCAGGACAGCCAGGGTGACCACGATGGCCAACGCCAGGGTGAAGCCCAGCGCCCGATGCAACTCGGCACTACCGATCAACTCCCGGTACGACTTCAGTCGTACCGGTGCGGCCCACCACCCTCGGGTGGCCGCGTCGATCGGACTGTGCAGTGAGGTAGCGACGAGCAAACCCACCGGGATCAGCCAGGCGATAGTGGCACCGGCGGCGACCAACTCGGCCAGCTTTCGTGACCTGGTCGGTCTCGCGGCCACGGTCGGCGGTCCGGACCGGCCGGGCGGGGGCCACGCCTGCCGGATGCCGAACGCGGCGGCCAGCATGCCCACTGCCACCGCGCCCAGCCACAGTACGCCGAGCGCGGCACCCGGCCCGCTGGTACTGCCGCCGGAGGTCTGCCAAACCCGCAGCGCGAGCACCGACGCCTCATCCCGCATCGAGCCGGGGACCATGATCAGAATTAGGTCGAAGGTCCGGCTGGTGCCGAGGGCGACCAGTGCGAAGACCACCGCCACGGTGCGGCGCAGCAGTGGGCGCCACCGTGTGTCCACGAAGACATCCAGTCGGCTGCCGCCGTGGGCGCGTACCGCATCGACCAGGTCGGGCGGGATCGCGTCCAGAGCGGCCCGGAAGACCAGCACGGCCAGCCCGACCCAGGCCCACACGAACGCCGACATCAGCGAGACCGTGACCAGCCCCGGGCCGAGGAACTGCGGTGCGGTGTCAGACGCTCGGTGCAGTAGGTGGGTGGCGATCCAGGTGGCCAGACCCCGGTCCGGATCGGGGTCGTACATCAGGCGGAAGATCACCCCGGTTACCGCCAGCGGAATCGCGATCGGCGCGACGAGGATCAGCCGGACCAGTGCGCCCTGCTGGGAGCGCCGGGAGACCGAGGCCAGCAGATAGCCGAGCACCGTCACCACCGCCGGCACCACCAGCGCCCACAGTAGAGTGCGCCAGACCACCGCCCCGGCGCCCGGTGCGGCCAGTGCGGTCCGGAAATGGTCGAGTTTGACGAATCGGCCAGTCTCCACGTCGGTGACGCTGACGTGCAGCGTTCGCAGCACCGGCACGAGCACGAGGCCGCAGAGTAGCGTCCCCGCCGGGAGAAGCAGGAACGAGGCGCTGCCGGCGACCGGGTACGACCGGCCGCGCCGGGGCGGCCCGATGTCGTCGAGCACGATGGTCTCGCCGAGCACCCGGGTGTCGGTCACGGTGCGCTCCCGGCCTGCTCGGCGGCCTTGACCAGTTGATCGATGGCCCGGGTAACCGCTGCCCTGAACCGGCCGTGGGCGTGCCGGCCGCTCGTCACGTCCGCGAAGTAGTCCTGCATTATTCGCCAGATGCCGACCCCGTCGGCGCCGGTGAAGGCGCCCGGTAGTTGGTCCGACAGGTCGAAGCGCAGATCCTTCGAGTTGCTCAGTTCCCCGGCGAGCTTCCGCCGCAGGGGCAGCCATTGCGGGTAATCGGTCGCGGATACCTCAGCGTTGGGAGAGAGATAACCCCCCGCGCTGATCCAGGTCGAGAAGCTGGCTGATTCGGTCAGCCACTCGACAAAATCGACGCCGTTCCGAGAGCCACGGAAGACGACGGCGGCGTCACCGCCGACGACCAGTGGGCTCGGCCTTCGCGGGTCCTTGTTGGGGAAGGGGAACGTGCTCAGTTCGTCCTTACCGGGAAAGCGCTGGGCGACACTTTCAACGAAGTCACCCTCGAACACCATTGCCGCGCGTCGGGTATGCACCACCTGGATGACCGATTCCTCGTACTGGGTCAGCAGCGCGCGTCGTCCGCCGCCCGGGAAGGCACCCGGTACGCTCCACAGCTCGGCCAGCCTGTCCAGGGCGTCCCTCACCGGTCCCTCCTGCCAGCCCGCACCCTGTGCGAGTGCGTCGTAGGACTCGACCGGGGTCAGACCGGCCAGCACGTTCTCGAACCAGTCGGTAAGCACCCAGCCGTCGGCCGCGCCGACCGACAGCGGCGCCGGGCCAGCACCACGCCGTGCCGCGGTGCCGAGCGTTTTGACCCGCGCGACTAGTTCGTCCCAGGTCTGGGGCGGTTCGATCAGCGATGGCAGGTACCAGAAGAGCGATTTGTGGGCGGCCTTCACCCAGACGCCGTAGAGCTTGCGATTGTGGTTGAGTAACTTCCCCAGGTCGCCGATGGACCGGGCGGCGAGTTTGCCGTCCAGTGTGGACAGCCAGCCCCGGTTGGCGTACTCAGTGACCAGACCGGGCCGCGGTAGGATCGCCACGTCCGGGGTGGTGCCGGCCTGGACCCGGGCCCGCAGGAACGCGTCGATGTCGTCACCGACGCTGATCACCCGGACCGGGTGGTGGTAGCGCTGCAGGACAGTACGGAAGCGGGTCAGTTCCTCGTCACTCCACACCACCGCGACCTGGGTGGGCCGGTCGTCGGCCGAGCAACCAGTGGCACCGGTGACGGTGGCGACGGTGGTGGCCGCGGTCAGCCGCAGCAGGGTGCGACGGGTCGGGCGGCTGAGAGGGCTCACCGGGTTGCCTCGTCAGGTTGGGGCGCCGCCTCGATCTGAACTCGATTCGGGATGTCCTCCAGCACGGTCGGCTCGCGGGTGCAGACCAGCACCGCTATGCCTGGCGATGCCGGTGGCGACACCCGTGCTATCAAATCCGAGAGCCGGTCCGCCCTATCGGTCGCGCCGGGCAGGTCGATGACGAGCGCCTCGGGCAGCCAGGCCGCTGCCCGGGCGAGCGCCGCCCGGAACCGTCGCGCCTCGGAGAGCTGGTGTGGTCGCATGTCCAGGGTGGGCGCGAGTTCGAGGCGTTCGATGATTGTCGTCACCCAGGCGTCGGCTACCTCGTGCACCCGTTCGCGGCGGACCTGCCCGTACCGGATGTTCTGTCTGATGGTGAGGTGCGGAAGGAGGGCGCCGCCGGCTGGCACGTATCCAATTTGGCGCCGCGCCGGTGGCAGTTCGGTGACGTCCCGCTCGCCGACGTGCACCTCTCCGGCGACCGGGGCCGCCAGGCCGACCACCACCCGGGCCACCGCGTTGCCGTGTTCCGGGGTTGCCACCGCGGCCAGCGATTGGCCCGCGGCAATGTGGACCGTGACCGGTTGGAGCGCCTTGACTGCGACAAGGTTGCGTAACTGTAGCGTGACAGTCACCTCCCGCGATGAGCGGCATCGTAACAACGATGGCATATCGCGGCAATCCCGGTCGCCCCGGTTCCTCCTTTCTGGATCGTACGTCCGTGGGGGAGGCGTTTCCGCTGCGACGGTGTACTTAAGGGAGCGTGGCCTGCGTAGCGAACGGCGACTGGGGTATCGGGCCGGGGCGCCCTCCGGCGACCCATTCGAAGACCGCTTCGTAGTCCCGGGCGGTCTGCGCCCAGGTGCGCGTTGCCAACCGGCGTCCGGCGCGGAGCGAGGCGGCCGTGTAGCGGTCCCGGTCGGCTAGTAGCTGCCGGACCGATCCGGCGATCGAGTTTGGACTCGTCGGCGCGAAGAGACAGGCTTCTCCCGCCGAGAACTCCAACTGTGCGCGCAGCGGCTCGACATCGGCGCAGGCCACCGGCAGACCCCAGCTGAACGCCTCGAAAATCGCACCGCTGGCGGCCTCCCAGACTGAGGGCACGACGACGGCCGCCGCTCGGGCGAAGAGCGCGGTGAGTTCCTCCACCGGTACGAACCCCGGGAAGTGCACCCGGCCGCGCAGGTCGGGTTGCGCGGCGCGGGCGAGCAAGGCGCTGGCCTGTGGTTCCACCAGCGGTCCCGGGCAGACGAGGCGCAGCTCCGGCAGCAGCGCCATGGCCTCGAGGAGTGGCCGGTGGTTCTTATACGGTCCGGTGGAGGAGGGATACAGCAGCAGCGTCGGGTCGAACCCGGTGGGCACGCCGGTAGGGCGGGGGTGAAAAACCGGTAGCGGTACCATCACCGTCTTGCTTGCCGCCTCGGGAAATGTTGCCAGGACCTGCCGGTACGGGTGCGGCCATGAGGCGATCACAGCAGCGGCCCGCCCGACATTCTCCCGGATGAGGGCCTGCCGGACCGGGAGGCCTATGCCGGGCTGAAACTGCCGCAGATCATGCAAGACGATCACCGACCGGGAGGCCCGGGCCGGTACCCCCTGGAACGGATACAAGGTCAGGTCGACGTCGTCTCGCACCGGGTTCGCCCGGTTACGTAGGGCCCGCGTGGCGCGGCTGACCAGGGCAGTTTGCTGCGCCGGCACGGGTAGCAGTCGCCGCAGTCCGCGACCCAGCCGGCTTTCGGTGCTCAGCGGTACCGCTACCTCCGACCAGGTGAATGGTGCGCCGGGTACCTGGCGTCGCCACTGGTCGCCGGTATCCCGAATGATGGTTACGTCGATGGCACAATCCTGCCGGTCATTGGCGGCGAGCCCGTTGAGGAGCCCGTAGGTGTACGCCTCGATCCCCGCGGAGCGTCCCGGCATGATCGAGGAGGCGTCGACCCTGATCCGCAAAATGATCATCCCCTTGACTGTGTCGACCGTGGAGGACATCGCTCCAGTCAGCCACTTCAGCTCACTGTCTAGCACCGGTTATAGCTGTTCGTGGGGATTTAGCGATTATCCGGGGAATGGCTGGTTCTGCCATAACTGCGCGGCATTTCTCATCGTTGGGCTGGGCGCTGCTTGCCGCCGTCCGTGCCGGACCAACCCGTTGATTCGGACCAACCCTGGGAGGGTGACCGCGATGTACACCGATCTGCTCCGACGGGCGCTCTTCGCCGAGCGCCGGCAACACCTGGCTAGCAAGATCGCCAGGTACGAGCAGCGGCTCACCCGGGCCGAGATTGAGCAGCACCAGATCGAGCGCTTCAACCAGACCTGGGCATACTGCCTGGCCGAGGTGCCCTTCTACCGCTCCTGGCGGGCCGAGTACGGTCTGCCCGAACGGATCCGCCGGCCGGCTGACCTCGCCGCCTTTCCGCCGCTGGAGAAGCGGGACCTCATCGGCCGCAGTGACGAGATTTTTCAGCACGGCGCTATCACCCTCGCCTATACCACCGGTGGCAGCACCGGGCAGCCGACCCGCTACCCCCGGTCGATCGCTGAGCAGCCCGCGTCCTATGCGAACAATTATCTCGGCCGTAGTTGGTGGGGTATCCAGCCATTCGATCCGCAGGTGCTGATCTGGGGTCATTCCCACCTGTTCGGCAGCGGGTTGCGGGGACGGCTGGCCCAGGCGAGACGCCGGGCCGCGGACCGGCTGGTGAACATCACCCGGGTCAACGGCTACGACCTCTCCGAGCCGTCACTGCGTTCGCACTACACCACGCTGCGTCGGCGTAACCCCGCGCTGCTGGTCGGCTACACCTCCGCGATCTTCAAGCTGGCCCGGTACATCGAACGGAACCGGCTGGATCTCGGCGGCCCGCGCCGCCTGCGCGCGGTGATCGTGACCGCCGAGTCGGTCAGCGACGCCGACATCATGGTCATCGAGCGGGTGTTCAAGGCGCCCGCGGTTGTCGAGTACGGTGCCGCCGAAACCGGCGTGCTGGCCATGTCGCGACACACGACCAGACACCTGCAGATCATCTGGGACAGTTTCATCTGCCTGGTCGCGAACGATGGCGCGCTGCACGTCACCACCCTGGACCAGCGGTTGTTCCCGCTGATCAACTACGCCATCGGAGACACCGTCGAGGCGGGTGACATCGAGGACGGCAACGCCCTGTGGCTGCGCTCGGTGCTCGGTCGACAGCAGGACATCGTCCGGATCGCCACGCTCGATCGTGGGATTCTCGACCTGTCCGCGATCCTGCCGGTACACATTCTCAAGTCCTATCCGGGCATCATCGGCGTCCAGTTCCGGCAGGACCGGCCGGACGCCCTACGGATCTACCTGGAAGCCGATCATGAGCTCGACGTTGCGCACGTCACCGCGTTCTTTCTCGGCGAGTTGCGCAAGGACCACCCGGATCTCGACCCGGTCGCCATCACTCTCGAACAGTCGGCCGAACAGGCCCGCACCCGAGCCGGGAAACACGCGTTGTTCGTGTCGTGAGGGGACCGGCGGTACGCCGGCCCCCTCACGCGATCCGGCTACCGGCTAACGTGAGCCCTTGCCGAGCAGATGCTGCAGCGACCGGGCAACCAGGTCGTTACGGGCGGCCGGTGCCAGCCCTTCCAGCCCGAAGCCGAAGTACACGGTGTCCGCGGTGACCACCGCCGAACCCTCCTCGAACGCCTTCTGGCCACGGGTCCAGTCACTCGAATTGGACTGGGTGCCCGGCGGCGGTCCCGTCACCATCCAACCGCCCAGATCCGTTTCGAAGGAGGTCGCCGCCACCGTGGCACCATCCACGATGACCCGGGTGTCATCGAGGAAGATCCCCAAGCCCTGGGTCGCCCAGTCGGACAGGTAGGAGATGGAGATCTCGACCCGCTTGCCCGCGTACCCGGACAGGTCGACCGACCACTCCTGCCAGCCGTTGGACGAACCGGTCGCCGCGTTCCAGGTCCCGGTGCTCCCCGTGGAAGAGCAGCCGGTGCCCTGGTAGTGGCTGACGAACGGGTGCAGTACGGCCCAGCCGGACCGGCAACTCTGCCCGGTGTCGGTGTCGGTGTGGCCGTTCGTGTCCGGCAGCGTGGTCCAGTTACCGGTGCCCACCTCGTGCGCCTCGACCAGCATGAAGTCCCAGTCACTCTCGACGTCGTACGAGGCGAAGAACCTCAACTCGCCACTGCTCGCGGCAGTCAGGTCCACGGTGCGGCTGAGCCGCTTGTAGGCGACATCCGACCGATCGCTGTACAGGTACCAGTCGCCGGTACGCGGGTCGAACGGAGCGCCACCGGGACGGACCCAACCCAGCGGGGCCGAACTGGCGAACTGCGGGAACTGCGCCGGCGGCAGGAAGCTCGACGTGGTCAGGAATGACGCCGTGTGCTCCTGGTTACCCGCCGAACCGGGTGCGTTGAGCGTGCCGGCGAATCCGGCGAACCGTCCCGCCGATCCGCGCACCGGATACGGCTCGCCATCGTCGCTGGTGCCCCCGTCGCTGACATAGTTGTACGCGCCCAGGTAGTACTGCTGGAAGTCATTGAGGATCGGCAGACACGGTTCCGCCGGTACGGTGCACTCCGGCGGTGCGTCCGGGTGGTAGTAGTAGCCCCCGTCCGCGCCCTGCGCGTACAGCGCGTACTCGCCGCTGACCAGGAGCTTGCCGCCCTCGTTGAGGTAGTCCCGGACGGCGAGTTCGACGTCCAACGCGGCCTTTGCCGTGGTGCCCGGCACCTGCCCCGGCGCGCGCAGGATGATGTCGTCGCCGGTCTCCCAGACCACCGCCTTGTAGTGCGACAGCACGCCGAGATGGTGCGGCGCTTTTCGGCCCGCCGCGTCGAAGTCGTACACATCGCTGGTGCGCCCGGCAGCGGTGAGCGACGCGGCGATCCGATCGGCGTACCGGGCGGTGCCGCCGCCCTGCGCCGGGCTGATTCCGGTCACGTCCTCGACCGCCAGGATCAGCACCTCGCCACCGATCTGCCGGTGCACCGAATACGTGAAGTGCTCACTGGCCACCGTACGGGCCTTCGGGTTGGTCTTCGACTTCGGTTTGGTCCCGGTGAACCACACCTCGACCCGGTCGCCGGCCTTGGCGCTCACCGTACCGCGCAACTCGGCGTAGTAATCCTGGTGGGTATCGCCGTACCGGTTACCGCCCCGCCACTGCTTGACGCCGACCGTCTTCGGGCGGCCGCCATTGATCGCGTAGTTCAATTGGACATTCTTCAGCGCCCGTCGGGCGATCACCGCGACCTGCTGCTGCTTGCCGTACGAGGTATCGAAGGAGTCGACGACAAAGTCCGGGGTGTGCCGACCGACCACCGACACCGGCTCGTCCGGATGCGCCGCGGACTGGGCCACCGCGAGGGCGAACGGCAGATTCTTGGCCACCTCGGCGGCGATCAGCTGCTCATCGTCCGGGAAGGTGAAGACGCTGACGCAGTCCTCCGGATGCCAGTTGTCATTCGGGTCCGACGCGGCCGCGCTCTGACAGGTCGACATCTCGGGGGTGAAACCGAGCGTGCCGTACCGGACGGTGGCGTGCGCGTCGGTGTCGCCGTTGGTGGTGTAGAGCTCGGCGGAGATATCCGGGTCGTAGCCCGGCACCGCCGGATGGGCGTCGTCGCCGGCCAGCGCCTGGTAGATGACGTCATCCGGGCTGGGTGTACTGACCTGCCAGCCGATGCCGTAGAGCAGCAGTTCCGCCGCGGAGTGGTAGTTGACGAAGAACTTGAAACCAATTCGGCGGAACAACCCATCCAGGGCCCTGGTCTCCGGTTCCGAGTTCGGGCCCGGACCCCGGTAGGTCTCGCTCGCCGGGTCCGGCGAGGAACCCTCATTGTCGTAACCCCACTTGTAGGCGAAGTTACGATTCAGATCGACCCCGTCCCCGCTGGTGATCTGGCCGTCACGGTTGTTGTCCCGCAGGTTCTTGCGCCACAGCCGGTTGCCCTCGGTGAAGGTGAAGTCGTACCCGTCCGGGTTCGCCACCGGCAGGAACCACAGTTCGGTGCTGTCCACCAGGTTGGTGATCGCCGGATCCTCGCCGTACCGGTCCAGCACGTGGTGCAACAGTCGGCGGTTCATCTCCGGGGTGATCCACTCCCGGGCGTGCTGGGCACCCGCGTAGAGCACGGCCGGACGCTTGCCGTCCGGCACGGTCCGGGCGTCCCTGGTCACCTTGACCGCGAGGATCTGCTGGCCCCGCGCCGAGTAGCCAACGGTTTCCAGCTTGGCCAACCGGGGGTACCGGGCGGCGGTGGAGGCAAGTTCGTCCCTGATACCGCCCGACTCGCTGTACGACCGGAACACCCGCTGCCCGGCGGTGGACTGCTCGCGTAGCGCCCGGGACGCGTCCTTCCCCCGGACCTTCCTGACGGCCAGCCTGATGCCCTTGCTCACCAACCGGGCCGCCTGCCGCTGGCTGAGGATCGCTTCCACGGTGGCGTTTCCGGCCCGGTCGGTGGAGATGGCCGAGTGGCTGACGTCGACGCCGCTCTCGCGCAGCTCGTTGAGCTCGCCCGGGTTGAGGGTGCCGACGTAAACCTCAAGGTTGTCCCGGCGGGCCGGATCCGCTCTGGGATCAGCGCCCGCCGGTACGGCCAGCGCCATCGCGCCGACCAGAGTGAACACGCCAGCAATCGCCAGCCGTGATTTCCTCATCGCACCTCCTCGTTCGAAGGATGTCTACGCGCGAGCCTGCTCGGTGCGCCAACAGGTGTCAATTCGTCGATTGGTTGCTGTGGGCGGTCAGCCGGGGGCGATGAGATGCCCGACTGATCAGGCCAAGGTCTCGAAGAAGGTGCACACCGCCTCGACCACCGTCTCCAACTGCTCGCTGGTCAACTCGGGATAGAGCGGTAGGGAGAGGCATTCCTGCGCCCACGCCTCGGTGACCGGCAGATCACCCCGGCGGTATCCGAGCGCCGCGTACGCGGGTTGCAGGTGCAGCGGGATGGGATAGTGCACGCCGGCACCGATGCCGGCGGCCCGCAGGTGCGCGAGCAACTCGTCCCGGTAGTGGGTGCGGATCACGAACAGGTGGTAGGCGCTGCGCCGGTGCGGCGGCTCGTACGGTAGGACCAGGTCGCCGACCCCGCGCAGCTTCGATCGGTAGGCCGAAGCCAACGCGCGGCGCTGCTGGTTGCTCGCCTCCAGAGTGGTCAGTTTCACCGCGAGTACCGCCGCCTGAAGGGTGTCCAACCGGGCCGCGTACCCGATGGTCAGATGCTCGTACTTGCTGGCCCGGCCGTGGTCGGCCAGCCTGCGGATCCGGTCGGCGAGCGCCGGGTCCCTGGTGGTGACCGCGCCGGCATCGCCGAACGCCCCCAGGTTCTTGCCGGGATAGAACGAGAAGCAGCCGACGGTGCCGTACCCGCCCGCTCGGATCACCGTGCCGTCGCCGCGCAGATATTCCGCGCCGTGCGCCTGAGCCGCGTCCTCGATCACCGGTACGCCGGCGGCGGACGCGATCCCGGTGATCTCCTCCAGCTCGAGTCGGCATCCCGTACAGGTGTACCGGGATCACCGCCCGTACCCCGTCGATGGCGGCCTTCAGGGCGTCCGGATCCAACCCGCCGGTTTCGGCATCCACCTCGATGAAACGCGGCCGGGCGCCGAGCCAACTTACCGGTTCCGCCGTGGCGACAAAGGTATGCGCGGGCAGGGCGACCTCGTCACCCGGGCCGATGCCGAGGGCGGCCAGGCTCAGGTGCAGTGCGGCGGTACCCGACGCGGTGCCGATCGCGTGTTCGGTGCCGGAGAAGGCGGCGAAGGCGGTCTCGAACTCGGTCACCTCGCGGCCGAGGATGAACCGGGCGTTGTCGATCACCGCCTGGATTGCCGCGTCGATGTCGGTCCGGTGTCGGAGATAGGCGGCATTCAGATCGACAAGGGGAATTCCAGGCATGACTTGGCTCCTAATGTGCTGGGCGGCTTCGGCGGGGCTCGTGGAGGTCAGCCGCGCGGTTGCGGTACGGCGAACTCGGGCGCCGCGGGGTCCGGTACCGCGATCCGCTGGACGGCGACCTTCGCCCCGTGGGCCCGCAGCGAGGCGTCCACCGCCTCCAGGACCGCCACCACCCGAACCCCGTTCCAGCCGTCACTGCGGGGTCGCGTCCCGGTGCGTACGCAGTCGAGGAAGTGCTGCAGTTCCAGGGCGAGTGGCTCGGCCGCCGGGAGTATCGGCACGTACGCCGCGTCGTCGCGTATCCGGTAGCGCGGGTTGCCGTACGAATCCGGATCGAGCCGGTCCGCACCCTTGTCGAAGACGGTGAGCCTGGCTTCGGGCCGGGTGTCGTCGTAGACCAGCATTCGTCGGCTGCCGACCACCGTGGTGCGCCGGGTCTTCGTCGGGTCGAGCCAACTGACATGCATTTGCGCGATCACGTCACCGGGGTAGCCGACGGTCACGAACATGACATCCTCGACGCCGTCGCGCAGGTACCGGCCGCCCTGCGCGGCGACCCAGCGGGGTTCGGCGTCAAGCAGGTAGTTGGCGATGGAGACGTCGTGTGGCCCGATGGACCAGAAGGTGTTCAGGTCGCTCTGCAGCCGTCCCAGGTTCAGCCGCTGCGAGTGCAGATAGAACACCTCACCGAGGTCACCGGAGCGGATGTACTCGCGCATCCGCAGCACAGCCGGTACGTACTCGAAGGTGTGCCCCACCATCAGGGTCAGGCCGTACCGGTCGGCGGTCTCGGTCAGCGCGGTCGCGTCGGCGACTGACAGTGCCAACGGCTTCTCCACGAAGACGTGCTTGCCTGCGGCGAGCGCCTGCTGGGCGAGCCGGGCGTGGGTCGCGGCCGGGGTGGCGATCAGCACCGACCGGACCTCAACGTCGGCGAGCACCGATTCGAGATCATCGGTCACCCGCACCAACGGGTAACGTTCGGCCGCGCTACGGCGCTGGTCGGGATCTGGATCCACCAGATATCGCCAGTCCGGTCCCGCCAGCCGGTCCAGGTTACGGGCGAGATTGGTACCCCAGTAGCCAAAGCCGATCAGGGCGAGGCTCTCCGGCACGGTTTGTCTCCAACGGGTCGGTTTGAGCGCCAGGGGTCACCCTGCGACGCGGCAACAGATTCGGTTGGTACTCCGGACGTTGCTGCTCCCGTCAACGATCGGATCGCTGGATTGTCGTGCTAAATCCGGGAAAAGTAGTCGACAGTATTGAAATTCGGGAATAGCTTGTCATGGTGGAGCTGATCAGTTATGACGTTGGATCCAGGTTCGGGACATCGACGCGACCGCGCCGGTCGGCTGACCGCAGAGCCAGGCCAGCCGGTCGATGAGCTTGTCCGGCTCGGCGTACGGGTCCAACGCGGCGACCTCCACCGGCTCCAGTTCGGGTACCGCCACATGCGAGATCAGCGGGTGCAGTGGCCGGCGGTCCACCTCGCCCGCACCGAGCAGCTCCTCGTGCAACTTCTCACCGGGCCGAAGCCCGGTGTAGACGATCCGCGCCGGGCCCGGCGCCTGGGCGGCGAGTTGCCGGGCAATGTCGTCGATCCGTACCGGCCGGCCCATGTCCAGCACCAGCGCCTCCCCGTCCCGGCCGATCGCGGCGGCCTGCAGCACCAGGTGCACGGCCTCCCGCACCGTCATCAGGTAGCGGGTCACATCGGGATGGGTGACGGTGATCGGCAGTCCCGCCTCGATCTGTGCCCGGAAGGCGGTGACCACCGAGCCTCGACTGCTCAGCACATTGCCGAACCGCACGCTCAGGAAGGTGCCGGCGGCGTGCGCGTCGGCGTGCGCGGTCAACCGCTCGGTGATTCGCTTGGAATAGCCGAGCACGCTGATCGGGTTGGCCGCCTTGTCGGTCGAGATGTTGACGAACCTCGCCACGTCGCGGCAGGCGTTCAGCATCGACAGGGTGCCCCAGACGTTGGTCTTGACGGCTTCGCCGGGGTGCCGTTGCAACAGTGTGAGGTGCTTGAGCGCGGCGGCATGGAAGACGATGTCCGGCCGGCGGTCGGCGATGATCCGGTCAATGCCCTCGGCGTCGCGCAGGTCGGCCAGGATCAGTTCGGGCCCGTCCAGCAGGGCCCGGCCGGAAAGTGACAGTTGCAGGCCGTGCAGGGCGGATTCATCCCGGTCGAGCATCATCAGCTCGCCGGGATTGGCCCGAATGATCTGCCGGCACAGCTCCGAACCGATCGACCCGCCGGCCCCGGTCACCAGGATCCGGCAGCCGGTCAGCGCGGTGGCGGCGATGGCCAGGTCGGCGACGACCTGCCGGCGGCCGAGCAGATCGTCGAGTTCCACATCTCGGACATCGGTCACGCTGATCCGGTGGTTAACCAGTTCGCGTACCGGTGGGAGCACCTTGAAGCTGGCACCGGCCCGCAGGGTGGCATCGCGGACCGCCCGGATCAGTTCGGCGTCCGCGTTAGCCACCGAGAAGATCACGGTGGTCGCGCCGGTCTGGGCGACCGCCGCCAGGATGTCGTCCCGGCCACCGAGCATCCGCACGCCGTCGATCCGCAGTTGCCGCTTGCCCGGGTCGTCGTCGAGCAGCCCGACCGGCAGGTACCCGCCGCGTGGGTCGCTGACCATCGCCCGCAGCAGCCCCTGCCCGGCCGATCCGAGGCCGAAAAGCAGCACCGGGGTGGCCGAGTGGGTGTTCGGACGCAGCGAGCGGTCCCGCTGGTGTCGGTGTACCGCCCGCCGGCAGACCATCAGCAGCAGTGCGATCGCGCCCCCCATCAGCGGCGTGCTGGCCGGTACCGGCCGGTCCGGCAGGAGCAGTACGAGGAGGAACGCGGCCATCGCGGTGCAGCCGACCAGGCCGGTCAGCGCCCGGGCCTCCGGCAGACTGCCCACCGGATACTGTCCCCAGTAGCGGCGGCCGAGCGCTGTCACCATCAGGTGGAGGGCGGCTACCACCAGACCGGTGCAGAGCGCCTGGCCCAGCCGGCCGATTGTGAATCCAAACTCGTATCTGGTCCAGGCGGCGGCTGCGAAGCCACCGGCCCAGGCCATTGCGTCGCTTGCCGCTAGCCGAATCAGTGTGCGTCGGTGGTTGTGGTGCTCGGACGCGCTGCGGCTGTCCGGGCGTCGAAGCTGGCTGGGCTGCATGTAGGGCCTCCTGGCGCGGAATCTCGGCGGTACCTGCCGGGATGGCTGGAATATGGTGATAGCTAAGCCTTAGTCGATCCGGCTAACGGCACAGGCCACTTTCACGTTTTTTCGGGTGGCCGATATTTTCGGCGTAACCGAAGCGGATGTCCTTTCGTTGACCACGCTGGATTGTGGATGTGTGATTCGCTGTGCGGGGGATGGTAAATGGATGACCCCGGATGCGAATTGATTTGCGGCCATGTGGTTAGCAATATTCGAGCTAATCAAAAGGCGTCTGCTCGACGTCGTGCTGGTTCGGTGCCGCGGATGGGCTCCGCCGTGCGTCGCGCCGGCCGGCGTTGACCGGCCGCAGAAGCTGATGAGAGGGTGGGCACGGCGATGCACCTTCGCGACTACCTGCGGCTGCTGCGTCGGCAATGGTGGCTGATCGCGGTGGCCGTGGTGCTGTCGGTGGGGCTGACCAGCGTGGCGACGATGCGGCTGCCCCGGCAGTACACCGCGACCGCATCGTTCTTCGTCGCTACCGTGCAGCAACGGGCCGGGGACGCGCTGCCGGGAATGCTGCTGTCCCAGCAGCGGGCAAAGTCCTACGCGCGGCTACTCACCAGCGATCGACTGGCCGAGGAGGTGGGGGCCACGGCCAGGACTGGGCCTGAGTCGCGCAGGAAATCCGATCGCGGTTGGTGGGTCGGGTCGAGCCCAATACGGTGATGCTGACCGCCATGCTGACCGACTCGGATCCGGAACGTGCCCTACGGTTGCTGGAAATCATCGTGCCCCGGTTCATCGAGCTTGTGGAGCGGGTGGAGACGCCGCCGAACGCGGATACCTCGACAGTCAAAGTTGAAGTGTTGCGCAGCCCGCGGGTCAATCCCCAGCCGGTGTCCCCACGACCCGCTCGGGACCTGCCCTTGGCAGCCCTGCTGGGCCTGGTGTTGGGCGATCGTCGGTTCGGTATTGCGGGAGGTCCTGGACACCAGGGTGCGCGACGGGGCGATGCTGCGGAATCTGACCGGTGCGCCCCTGCTGGCCGGCATCCCGTTCGACGGCAGTGCGCGTACGCCCTCCGGTCGCGCGGCAGACGCGCGACCTCAAGGACAGCAGACGTGGCGACCATGCGCGCCGAAGCGATGCGCAGGCTGCGGACCAACCTTCGCTTCGTCGACGCGACCGGTACGGCCCGGGTACTGGCCGTGACCAGTCCAATGCCGGAGGAGGGCAAGTCGACCATCTGCGCGAGCTTGCGGTCTGCCTTGCCGAGGCGGGCTACCGGGTGATGCTGATCGACGCTGATCTGCGCCGCCCGCAGATCGCTCTCCGGTTCGGGTCTGGATTCCCGGACCGGTCTGACGGATGTGCTGACCGGGGACGTGCCACTGGCGGAGGCGGTCCGTCCGTACGGACCGTCCGGGCTGTCGGTATTGCCGAGCGGCTCAATTCCCCCCAACCCCAGCGAGCTGCTCGGCTCCAGGGCCATGGCGGACCTGCTGGCTGTGGCGGTTGGGTCGGTGGACCTGGTGGTCATCGACACCCCGCCGCTGCTGCCGGTAACCGACGCGGCGGTGGTGGCGGCCCAGGCGGACGGTGTGGTGTTGGTGGCTCGACAGGGCCGTACGTCGCGCGCCCAGCTCAGCGCCGCGGTCCGGGCGCTGCGTTCGGTGCAGGTTCGGCTGCTTGGCTGCGTGTTGAGCATGACCCCACCACCGGAGGCGGTGGTGTACCGCGGGTATGGCCCGAGTGAATCGATTGGTCGACGGTCGGGACCGCCGCGGCGCGCGCGGGGCGTCGTGCGCCGGGTCTTCCAACGTGGCGCGAACCACCAGCGTCGGGGAACGACCGGGACGCGTGCCGGTGCTCAGAGCGCCGGACACCGGCGGTGAGTACGCCGGCCGGGCAGCGGGCCGTGGGCCTGACCGGCACGGCTGACACCCGGATGTTCCGGGTATTGGCCACCTGCGGGGTGTTCGAGCCGGGATTCCGCGGCGGTGGGCCGGTCCGGTCGGTTGCCAACATAGTGGACACGGTATCCGCGCACACCGAGCTGGTGCTGGTGACCGGTGACCGTGACCTCGGTGCCACCACTGCCTACCCCGGCCTCTCCGGTCGCTGGGTCAGTCGGCACCGGTCGCGGGTCTTCTACCTCAATCCGAAGGCACTCCGGCACTGGTTGCGGCTCTGGCGCGAGTTGCGTTCGGTCCGGTTCGACCTGCTCTATGTCAACAGCCTCTGGTCACCGGTCTACACGCTCCTGCCGGTCCTCGCGGTGCGGCTCGGCATGATCCACGCCGCGGCGGTGCTGATCGCGCCGCGCGGGGAACTCTCCCCGGGGGCGCTGACGCTGAAAGCCGGCAAGAAGCGGCTCTTCCTCAGCGGATGGAGCCGGCTGTTGCGCGCGATGGGGGTCACCTGGCACGCGACCAGCGATCGGGAGGCGACCGAGATCCGGGTCGCCTGTCCGTGGGCCCAGGTCGAGCTCTGTGCCAACCGGGTCACGTTGCCCCTCGAACCGGTCCCGGTGACCGACCCCGGGACGGGCCCCGCGCGACTGGTCTTCATCAGCCGGATCTGTGCGAAGAAGAATCTACGCTTGATCCTGCTCGCGCTGCGCGAGCTGCGGCAACCCGTCGAGTTCGACATCTACGGCCCTACCGAGGACGCCCGGTACTGGTCCGGCTGCGTCGCCCTGATAGCCCAGCTGCCCGCCAATGTGCGGGCCAGCTACCGAGGTGAGCTCCCACCCGCCGAGGTACGCGCCACCTTCGCCCGATACGACGCGTTCGTCTTCCCGACCCTCGGGGAGAACTTCGGACACGTGATCGCGGAGAGCCTGTCGGCCTCGTGCCCGGTGGTCTGTTCGGACCGTACGCCCTTCAGTGAGGTGTTGCGCAACGGTGGGGGAACGGTGGTCCGGGAACTGACCACCGAAGCCTTCCGTGATCGACTCGCCGACTTCGCGGCGTTGACGCCCGCACAGCGACTACGGACCAGGGCGCTGGCCGGCGAGGCCTACCGGTCGTGGCGGGCCAGCGCCGGGAGCCCGAACATCATTGAGCAGGTACGGGCCCGGCTGCTGGCGGCGCCGGTCACCCGGTGATCGCCGAAACCGCGGTTCGTACCCGAGCCACGATCTCGGTCAGGTCGTCATCGGTCAGGTCCGGATAGGTCGGCAGGTTGATGCCGCGTCGACTGAGGTCCGCGGTGACCGGCAGGTCTACCCTGGGACCCGAGTGGTAGGGCGGTAGTTCGGGCAGGGGTACGAAGAACGGGCGGGTCTCGACGCCGAGGGTGTCGAGTTGCCGAGCCAGTTGGTCCCGTGTGGTGCGATCCCCGGGGTGCCCCACCAGAAAAGATGCCATCCACGCGGCCCGGTGGACCCCGGGCGCGACCGGTTGCGGCGTCAGCAACCCGATGTCGGCCAAGGCTTTCTCGTACGTCTCGATGATTCGCTCCCGGCGGCGCAGCAGGTCGTCGCTCCGGGACAGCTGGGCGCAGAGCAGCGCGGCCGCCAGATTCGTCAAACGGTAGTTGAACCCCACCACCGGGAAGAAGTACCGACGCCCCGGATCCATGCCCTGGTTACGCAGCAACCGCATCCGCTCGGCGAGCTGACGGTCTGAGGTGGTGACACATCCACCCTCACCGCAGGTCAGCACCTTGTTACCGAAGAAGGAGAAGGTGCTGGCGTCGGCCAGGCTGCCGACCGGCTCGCCGCTGATCGAGGCGCCAAACGATTCGGCCGCGTCGGCGATCAGCAGCAGCCCGTGCGCGGTGCAGGTTTCGCGCAGCGCCCGGTAGTCCGCGGGGTGCCCGTAGAGGTCCACCGCGATCACCGCCCGCGTCCTCGGGCCGATCGTCGCCCGCACCTGTTCAACGTCAATGCACCAGGACCCGGGATGGACGTCGACGAAGACCGGGCGGGCGCCGCAGTAGGTCACCGCATTGGCGGTCGCGATGTAGGTCAGTGCCGGTACGACGACCTCGTCGCCCGGTCCGATGCCCGCCGCCGCCAGCACAAGGTGCAGCGCGACCGTGCCGTTGGCGGTCGCCACCGAGGTCGTGGCTCCGCAGCGGTCGGCGAACTCTCGCTCAAAGCGCTCCAGGTACGGACCGTGGGCGGAAATCCAGCCGCTGTGCAGCGCGTCGAGGACATAGCGTTGCTCCAACTCGGTCAGTGCGGGTCGGGCGACGGGGTACCGGATAGTGGTCGTCAAGGTGTACTCCGATCAAACACGGTCGGGTCGGGGGTACCTGCCGCTATCTCCGCCACCGATCGCCGAGCGGCGGTCGACCGACCGGGTCGGATCAGATACCAGGCGACGCAGAGGGCGGTGACGGCCGAGGCGACGCCGGCGGCGGCCAGCTCGACCAGGGTGTCGCAGCGTGGGAAGAGTGCCAGGAAGGTGACCACAGCGACGCCGTTCACCAGCGCGGTCGCGCCCGGGCGGCCCTGGCCGGCGAGTTGACCGTTGATTCCCTGGGTGACGTAGCGCAGCACACCGCCGAGGCAGAGCACCTGAGCCGGCGCGATCGCCGCCGCGAAGGCCGGCCCGTAGACGAGGGGGATGAGCCAACCGATCAGCACCGCGACGGAGGCAGCCAGCGCCGTGGCGATGGCCAGGCCGGGCAGGTCGATCGGGCCGGCCCGACCGGGTTGGCCGGCCCGACCGGCCAGGTTGCGGATCAAGCCGGCTGAGGCGAGCGGAGCCACAATGTATCCGGCCGAGCAGGCCACCGCGTAGATCCCGATCTCGGTGAGGCCGAACCGCAGTGGCATCGCCAGCACGTCAACCCGGAGGCTGAGCAGATTCAGCACCGCACCCAGGTGGTAGGCGCCAGCGAAGGCGAACATCGTCCGCAGTTGCCGGATGGTCGGCAACCGTGGGCGCCAGCGGGGTAGACCTCCGACGAAGAGTGCGGGTAGCCAGAGGCTGACGCAGAGCGCGCCGAGAAAGGCATCGACGCCGAGGGAGGGGAAGACCGTGGCCAGCGCAGCCACGGTCGCGCAGCCGGCGAGGTAGACCGCTGGTTGGGCGAACCGTAGCGCGACGAATTGCCGCCACTGGTCGGAGATCAGCAGTGCGGCGGTCCGGGCCTCGACGGCCACCGTGCCGAGCACGGTCGCGAACATCGCCGCCCGCAGTAGGCCATGGTCCATGAGCGGAACGCTGACGAGCGTGCCGAGCAGGGCCGCGACGGTTCCGGCGGTGAGCAGGACGGTCAGGCCAGCAGCCAGCGGGATGTCGGTCTGCCGCTGGTTGTCCACCCCGGACCGGGCGATCATCGCCTTGTCGATCGAGAGCACGCCGATCCACCCGGTCATCGCCGCCCAGGTGGCGATGAGCACGACCTCGCCGCGCCCGGCAGCGTCCACTGTTCGGGCGATCAGGACGCTGGTGACCGCCGCGACCGCAGGGGTGAGGACGGCGGTGAATTCGAGACTTCGAGCTCTGCTGAAGGCGAGTACCCGGCTCGCGGTCGGCACCGGCTACCTGTCCACCCGGACCAGCCGGCCCATTCGCTCATCCTCGAGGAGTTGTCGGTCCGCGTCGACCATGATGCGGACCAGGTCGGGAAAGAGCGTCTCGGGGGACCAGCCGAGGACCCGATGCGCCTTCTCCGCGTTGCCGATCAGGGAGTCGACCTCGGCTGGCCGCAGATAGGCCGGATCGTCGGTGACCACGTACTTCTCCCAGTCGAGTCCGACGTGCGCGAACGCCGCCGTGACGAACTCGCGTACGGTGTGCGCTTCGCCGGTCGCCACCACATAGTCGTCGGGCCGGTTCTGTTGGAGGGCGAGCCACATCGCGTGTACGTACTCCGGGGCGTAGCCCCAGTCCCGGACCGCGTCGAGGTTGCCGAGGTAGAGCTGATCCTGCAGGCCCGCCTCGATCCGGGCGACCGCTCGGGTGATCTTGCGGGTGACGAAGTTCTCGCCCCGCCGCGGGCTCTCGTGGTTGAACAGGATCCCGTTGACCACATGCAGTCCCCACGCCTCCCGGTAGTTCACCGCCGACCAGTATCCGAAGACCTTGGCGCACCCGTACGGGCTGCGCGGGTGAAACGGGGAACTCTCGTGCTGGGGTGGCGGAGTGGCACCGAACATTTCCGACGATGACGCCTGGTAGACCCGGCAATCCAGGCCGGTCATCCGGACCGCGTCGAGGATCCGGAGTACGCCGAGGCCGGTGATGTCCGCGGTGTAGGCGGGGACGTCGAAGGAGACCCGGACATGGCTCTGCGCGCCGAGGTTGTAGAGCTCGTCGGGCCGCACCTCGTGCAGCAGTCGGACCAGCGATGCGGTGTCCGACAGGTCGCCGTAGTGCAGGAACATCCGCGCCTCGGGGTCCCGGGGGTGCCGGTCGATTCTGTCGATCCGCTCGGTGTTGAAGCTCGACGACCGGCGCTTCACGCCGTGTACGACGTATCCCTTGTCAAGCAGCAATTCGGACAGGTAACTGCCGTCCTGCCCGGTGATCCCGGTGATGAGCGCGACCTTTGTCAACGATTGCACCTCTGTGTGGACTGTGACGGATTCGAAATCGTTGGTGCCGAACCGACTGCCGGCACCAACGGACGGGCGGGCACCCCGACGACCACGGCGCCCTCGGGTACGTCCCGGATGACAGCCGCTGCCCGCGCCGACCATCGCTCCCGCGCCGACCGTGATCCCGTCGATCACCGTCGCGCCGGCACCGATCGTCGCGGCGCGGCCGATCCGGACCGATCCGGCGATGTTGCAGCCGGGCAGTAGGGTGGCGTACTCCTCCAGCACGGTGTCGTGCCCCACCGCGACGTTGCTGTTGACGTGCACATGCCGCGCCGGTGGTGACGTCCGTCATCAGCACCGCCCCCGGCCAGAGCACCGAGCCGTCGCCCAGCTCGACCCCGGATGCCAGCACGGCAGCGGGGTGCACCAGTCGGACCGCCGGTCGTCCGGTGGGCCGGATGGGCGGTCGAGTCGCATCCGTACCCCGCCCGAGCCGATCCCGATCACATAGCTGATTGCGGGGTCGGCGCGTGCCGAGCCAATCGTCCACTCCGATCCAGGGCACCGCCAGCCGGTCGATCTCCTGGGCCCGGTGCGGCCCGAGGCAGCCGAGCAGCTTGGGCCCACCCGCCGCGTCGGCGATCGCCAGCACCTCCCGGGCATGCCCGGAGGTGCCCAGTACGACCAGCCCGGCACGGCACGGCACCGGCATCCGGGTAGCCGGCCCTGCCGCCGGTCATGCGCTCGCCGAACCGGGCTGAGTCACGACGCCGGTCTCGACTTCGGCGGGGCGGGGCAGTGCGAAAAGCCCAGCCGGACCGGGCTGGACCGGATACGTCGGACCGGCCGGTGCGCTGCCGCAGGCACGATCGACGTACTCCGGGGCATTCGGCAGCGCGTCGAAGTCCGAGCGGAGCACGGCCACCCGGTACAGGTCGCGCCATTGCCCCCGCCGGAAGACCGCTTCGCGCTCCCGCCCCTCGATTCGCCAGCCGCACCGGCGTACGTACGCGCCCAGACTGGCCCGGTTGAACTCCAGAATGGTGCTGTGCAGGCGACGTAGTCCCACGTCGTAGAAGCTCCAGGCCATCATCAGCATGATCGAATCGATGCCCGCGCCCTTCGGGGTCGCGCCGGGCATCAGCTTGACCGCGGTGAGCGCCGAGCGGTTGTGCCAGTCGACCTCCCAGAGTCCGGTCAGTCCGACCGGGTCACCGGACGCGAGGTCGGTCACCGTCAGACGGCGGCCCCGTGGGTCGCGCAGCGCGTGTGACAACCAGTCAGCCTGGGTGTCGCGGGCCACCGGCCAGTCCCAACCCACCACCTGATCGCGGACCCCGGGCGCGTTGGCCAGGTCAGCCAGAAAGTCCAGATCGGCGGCGCGGATCGGACGTAGCCCGACAAGTCGGCCGGTCAGCATGACGCACCGGCTGGTTGGGCGAGCAGCCGGGCCGGGCGGCCGGCCAGCGCATGGATCAGATCCGCCACCCGACGCATGTCCGACTCCTGCCAACGGAAGTCGGTGTGCAGGAAGAGCATCCGGCGGGAGAAGTCTGCCGCGTGCTGCGCTGTCCTGGCCTGGAAGGTCGGACGGGTCACCCGCTGCCGGTAGTGGCCACAGCACCGCCGGGTAGACATCGTTGGCGACGAGTTCCTGGCGGATCGCCTCGCGCCGTCGATGGCTGTCGCACTCCAGCACCACCCCGAAGCTGTACGACCGGACCACGATCCCGGCCAGCCCGGCCAGGGCGGTGGCCAGTGTCGCCGCGTTGTGGATCCGCAGACGACGGAACTCCACCGCGGGCAGCACCCGTAACGCGGTGCGGGAATACGCCGAAATGCCGCTGACCCCGGTGCCGGCGAACTGCTCCTCGCCGGTACCGAAGAGCGTTTGGTACGCCTCCTTGGGCAGGTCGGCGCCGTCGAGGTAGGCGGCCTTCAGACACATCGCCGAGAGGATTCCGCCGACGGCGGCGAGATGATCCGGAGTGGGTGGCTGATCGGGCGGCAGCAGCCGACCAGTGCCTGACCAGAGCGCGCCGCCGTCGGGCAGCGGCAGCGTTTTCCGTAGCGAGGCGAAGACATAGTCCGCTCCGGTCCGGTCCAGCCAGCCGGCGAGTGGATCGTGCGTAGCGTCGATGATCAGTGCCGCTCCGGTGGCTGCCGGTACGACGGGTGGGGCGCCGAAATAGCTGACCGCGACGACCACCTCGGTCGGGCCGGCCGCCGGCGGCCGCTCCGCGCCGAGCGGTCCGCAGCCGTATCGCCGGATCGGCAGTACGTCGGCGATGCTGTCGACCAGCGGCGTGCAGTAGTACGTGGGCAGGTGTGCGGCGGTCCAGCCGAAGGTACGGCGACCAAACTCGAGCAGGGCCCGCAGCGCCTGGCGGCCGGAGCCGAACAAGCGCAGCGGTTCTGGCGCCCGCGGGCCAACCGGGACCGTTCGGCAACGCGAAGGGGAAGGAGGATCCCACCTCCCACCGGCGCGCTGGATTCCGTCGGGATCAATTCACCTGCTCCAGTGCCGGGCCGGACAGTCGTACGTCGTCGACGTCCGTGACGGTCTGGCCACGGATCTCGCCTTGTCGGAACGGCTCCAGCAGGGTGCGGACCAGGATTCGACCATCGAGGCGCAACGACCAACTGTCGATGTATTGGATGTCCAGGTCCAGCCGTTGCCCGAGAGTCAGGGAACGTCGACCGCTCACCTGGGCCAGGCCGGTGAGCCCGGGCTTCATCTCATGCCGGCGCGCGTGCCACGGGTTGTAGCGGGGCAGATAGTCCATCAGCAGCGGCCGAGGACCGACCAGGCTCATCCGACCGGTGAGCACATTGCCCAGCTCGGGCAACTCGTCCAAGCTGGTGCGACGCAGGAACCGGCCCAGCCTGGTCGACCGGAGTTCATCGGTCGACCAGGTCTGCTCACCGGGCATTGGCGGGCGCATGGTGCGGAACTTGTAGAGCGTGAACGGCACGCCACGCAGTCCGGGGCGGATCTGCCGGAACAGGATCGGCCGCCCTGAGATGATCAGAATCGCCAGCGCGATGCCGGCCATCACCGGACTGAACAGCAGCAGGAGCGTCGCTGCCAGGACAATGTCAACGACCCGTTTTTTGCGCAGGTCAGCCCGCACGGCGAGCCCCTTCCAGTCGGTAGCCCGGGAAGTACCCCGAGGTTTGAACATCGTTGGTGGACCGGCCGAGCCGGTGTGCGTGCGCGGCGAGCAGCGCGTCGTACCGGGAGCGGTCAAGGACCACCGCGCCGGTCCAGAACGCGGTGCGGACACCGCCGAACGAGCACTTGAACCGGAACAGGCCGTCGCCGGCCCGTACTCCGCCGCCCAGGTGGACCAGCCGGCATCCGCTCTCCGCGGCCCAACGCAGGATGGTCCAGAGCAGCAGGTTGTTTGCCCCGTCCCGAGCGGCCAGCGGTGCGGAACCGGCGAGGTGGTAGTGGGCCCGGTCCCGGTGCCGGAGCACGAGCGCACCGGCGACCACCGCCCCGCCGGGGTCCCGTACCTCCGCGAGCAGGAGTCCTTTGCCGAGGCCATCGGCGAGTCGGCGGTAGTAGCCCTGCGGAAACAGGTACTCCGGCGCGCTCGCCACCCGTCGCATGGTCTGCCCGTACAACCGACGGAATGCTGAGCCGGCGGTGAGATCGTCGGCGTTCGCTGGTTGGATCGTGCTGGTCAGGCCGCTTTTGCTGGCCTTGCGGATCGCGGTACGCGATCGGCCCTGCATGCTGTCCCAGATCGCGCTCGGCCCCTCGTGCACCGGCACGGTGATGGTGTCCGCCCGTCGGATCAGCTCGATGCCGGGTAGACCGGCCGCCGCGCGTACGGCGCCCGAATCCAGCGGGGAGAAGCGCAGGAAGAGGGTGATCAGCCCCGCGTCGCGCCACTGGTCGACCGCCGACGACCAGAATCGGGCGAGTTCGTGGGGTGGGCAGCCGGGCTCGACGTGCAGACCGGAGTAGCCGTACGGGCTGATCGCGTCCTGGGTCATCGCGTCGTAACGTCGGCGGATGTACGGCACCAGGATCCGGTCCTGCCAGTGTGCGAGCTGCCAGGTCCCGCTCTCCGGGGTGGCCGCGGCCCGCCCGTAACCGGCGGTGAAGTAGACATCCGGCCGATCCGGGTCGGCCAACGAGGCGGCGTCAGCCCCGGTTATGGCGCAGTACGGTGTCATCGGCGGCTCAGAAACTCCTCGATCGCGGATAGCACCCGATTGACCTGGGATTTATTCAGCGCGGAGCCGCTCGGCAGGGTGAGACCCCGTTCGAACAGTTCCCGCGCGGCGCCGGTGACCAGTGCGCGTGCGGAGGCGAAGACCGGCTGCAGATGCATGGGTTTCCAGATCGGCCGGGTTTCGATGTCGCGACTGGCCAGGTGATCGCCCAGCTCGGCGGCGTGCCACCCAGCCTCGGTCGGGTCCACCACGATGCTGGTCAGCCAGCAGTTCGCGCCGGGATCGCCGTAGCCGAGCAGGCGTACGCCGGGCACCGAGGCGAAGAGCTTCGCGTACCGTTCCCGCCATTGCCGCCGCCGGCCCAGCAGGTCGTCCAACCGGCGTAGCTGGGCCCGGCCGACGGCCGCCAGCAGGTTACTGAGTCGGTAGTTGTAGCCGGTGTCGGCGTGTTCGTAGTGTGCTACCGGTTGGCGGGCCTGGGTCGCCAGGTGACGGCAGCGGGCGATCAGTGCGGCGTCGTCGGAGACGAGCATGCCGCCGCCCGAGGTGGTGATGATCTTGTTGCCGTTGAAGGAGAAGGCGGCGGCCCGCCCGAATGATCCGGCCGGTCGGCCCCGATATGTGGAGCCCAGTGCCTCCGCCGCGTCCGCTAGGACCGGCACACCGCTGGCCGCGCAGAGCGGCTCGAGCGCGGCATAGTCCGCGCAGGTGCCGAACATGTCCACCGGAATCACCGCGCTGACCGGCTGACCATCCGCGCGTAGCTGGCGGAGCAGCTCCGCCAGCAGGCGTACGTCAAGGTTGCCGGTCGAGGGGTCGCAGTCGATGAAGATCGGCTCAGCGCCGGTGTAGACGACCGCGTTGGCCGTCGCGACGAAGGTCATGGTGGGTACGATGACCGCTCGGCCCGGACCGGCGCCCAGCGCCAGCAGGGCGAGATGCAGGGCAGCGGTCCCGGAGCTCACCGCGACCGCGTGTCCGACGCCGGCCCGTTCAGCGATCTCGCGTTCGAAGGCGCTGATCTCTGGTCCAACCGGTGCGACCCAGCCTGAGCGCAGGGCGCCGAGAAGGTACGACTCCTCCAGTGGTCCGACGTCCGGAGCGGAGAGGAAGATCCGGCCGGTCATCGTGCTGATCTGCTCACGCCGGTACGTCCGGTGTCCGCCGAGCGGACCCGGCCGTCAGCGACCGGCAGGGGATTAGCAAGAGTCACCGGCCGAACCTCCAATAAGGGATTTACCGTACTAAACGGATATACCAAGATTAGGGCTGTATAGGGCAATAATTTGCCAAAATAGTTCGGTGGCAACTGAGAGGAAGGCGCCACAACCTCTCGCGGTACTGGCACCGGCGTCCCGCGTCAAGAACATCAACGCTGGCTCGCCGCATTGGATACGGTGACGTTTTCCTCCGCCTAAGCGCTCCGTTGGGGGTCGCTCGACCAGCCGATGCGGCGTGACCTGCCCGGCGCCGGGTCGTTGATCCCAGGTGCGGGTCGAGCAGGGTGAATTCGGAGCGAAAGCGCCGGCATGGCCGCTGCCGGAATCCGGGTTGAAACCGGTGGTGAGCGGCCTCTCCCGTACTGATCGGCTCATCGCGGCGGCGATACCCGTGCTCTGCCTCGGACCGAATCTGAATCTGTCCCTGCTGCCCCGGATGAGGCTGGAGCACCTGGCCGTCTACGGGTTCGCGGCCACGCTCGTCGTGTTGCGTTTCAGCCACCTGCGGCGGGCCCCGGATTGGGCCCGCGTGGTGCGGCTCTGGGTGCTCATCCTGGCGATCAGCCTGGCCGCTGCCCTTTTCCCGCCCGACGGGATCGCCTGGCTCGGGCGACGTTCCTTCGTCGGTGGTCTGGACACGCTGCTGCTTCCGCTGGGTGGGCTGGTGATCGCGTGGTCGATGCTGGCCCGACCCGGAGCCGATCGTGCAGCAGTTCCTACGTATCTTCGGGGCGTCGGTGGTGTTCGGCGCGGTGCTGAACGCGGCGGTGGCCGTGTTGACCATGTTCGTCGGCACGGAACTGGTGGCCCGGCTTTTCTGGAGTGCGCAGGGTTGGAGCGTTGGCGAGCTCGCCAGCACGATGGGTCGGATCTGCGGGGTGTTCAACCAGCCGATCGAATCCGGCCTCTACAATTCGCTCGCGCTGCTGTTGCTGGTCCACCTCTGGCATCGTCGGGTGCTGGCAAGCTGGCTCGCGTCCGGGGTGGCGGTTGTCATCCTGGTCGCGGGGTGCCTGGCTGTGTCGAAGGTCTTCGTGGTCGGTGGCATTCCGCTGGCGGCGGCATACTTCATCCTGAAGCGTGGCTGGCGCACCCTGTTCGAACGGGTGACGGTGGTGCTGGCCGGCGCGGGCGCCGGAGCGCTGGCCGTGCTCGGCTCGTGGACCTCCGGATGGGACGGCAGCCTGCTGCTCCGTGGGTTGCTCATCCCGCCCGAGCAGTCGAGTCTGCTCTACACGTACAGCGGTGGACGCTTTGATAACGACAACCCGGACATGCTCTCCACCTTCGCCCAGCTTATTGAGATCAGCCCGGTGATTGGTCTGGGACCGGCCGGCGTTGATCTGCCCTACGATTCCGTCTGGATCGAGATGTTGGCCATCGCCGGGATCTGCGGGATGGGACTGGCCCTGCTCATCATCGTGGTGCTGTGGCGCAGCGCGATCCGGCAGCGGCGGCAGGACCTGCTATGGCTCTTCCTGATCATTCTGACCGTCGGCGCCAGTGCCGGCGCGCCGAGCCTCACCGTGAACAGGTACGCGGGAGTCCTGTGGATTCTCCTTGGCGCCATGCTGATCGGCGCTGACCGGGATTTGCGGTCCGATTCCCCTGAGGTCAGGTAAGCGTCACCCGATAGCCGAATCGTCGTTGACCCCAGCGGTCAGGTCGGACATACCGGTTTGAAGCCACCTCAGTGGTGCGTAGTACATCAGCAGCAAGCAAATTAGGAGTGTCGTGGCCCATCTACCTGCCGGGTGCCGGGTGCTGATCACCGGTGGCACCGGTTCCTTCGGTCAGACGATGCTACGCAGCCTGCTCACCGAGAACGTCGGTGAGGTGCGGGTGCTCAGCCGGGACGAGTCCAAACAGGATGACCTGCGTCGCCGGTTGGCCGACGAGCGGGTGCGGTGCTACGTCGGCGACGTCCGGGACTACGACACCGTGCTACGGGCCACCCGCGAGGTGGACTTCGTCTTCCACGCCGCAGCGCTCAAGCAGGTGCCGTCCTGTGAGTTCTTCCCGCTCGAGGCGGTCCGCACGAACGTCCTGGGCAGCGCGAACCTGCTGGATGCCGCAGAACGCAACGGCGTCACCTCGCTGGTCGCGCTGAGCACCGACAAAGCCGTCTATCCGGTCAACGCGATGGGGATGAGCAAGGGCCTGATGGAGAAGTTCGTGCAGGCGCACGCCCGGAACAGCCAGCGCGGTCGCACCGTGGTTTCCTGCGTGCGCTACGGCAATGTCATGTACTCCCGAGGTTCGGTGATCCCGCTCTTCGTTGAACAGATCACCGCCGGACAAGCGCCCACCGTCACCAATCCAGCGATGACCCGGTTCCTGATGTCGCTGGCCGACTCGGTCGAGCTGGTCGAGCATGCCTTCGCATACGCCCGACCCGGGGACGTCTTCATTCCCCGGGCCAGCGCCTGCACCATCGGTGACCTGGCCCGGGCGCTCTGTCAGCTCTATGCTGTGCCCGCCAAACTGGACGTGATCGGGGTGCGGCACGGCGAGAAGATGCACGAGACGCTGGCCAGTCCGGAGGAGTTGGCCCGGGCGGAGGACTTCGGCGAGTTCTTCCGGGTGCCGCTCGACGCTCGGGACCTGAACTACGCGGCCTATGTCTCGGAGGGTAATCCGGAGAGTGTCGCCGGGGTTGATTTCTCCTCCGCCAACGCTCCCCGATTGACCGTGCCGGAGATCGTCGCGCTGCTGCGCGCCCTGCCCGAGGTCCGCGCGGATCTGGCCGCCCGGGAGCTTGTGGGGGCGTCTTGAGAGTTGCGATCACCGGTGCGGGCGGTTTTCTCGGCTTCCATGTACGGGTGCTGATCCGGGCCCTGGGTTGGCCGGAGCCGGTCCTGCTGACCCGGGGCGAGCTGGCCGACCCGGCGGTGCTCGCCGCCCGGATCGGCGGTGTGGACCGGGTGCTGCACCTGGCCGGGGTCAATCGCGGTGCCGGCGGTGACGTGGCATCGGGCAATGTGCAACTCGCTACCGCGCTCGCTCGAGGTCTGCGACGCTGCGCCGAACCACCGAAGGCGGTCGTCTTCGCCAACTCGACTCAGGCTGGTAACGGGACGCCGTACGGGGATTCGAAGTCGGCCGCAGCCAGCATCCTGACCAACGCCGCGGACGCCGGCAGCGGCTTCATCGACCTCCGGCTGCCGAACCTGTACGGCGAGCACGGTCGTCCCGGCTACAACTCAGTGGTCGCCACCTTCAGCCGGGTTCTCGCCGATGGCGGCGCGCCGGATATCCGAGACGATCGTGAGCTGGCGTTGGTGCACGCTGGTGATGCGGCCGCCCGGCTGCTCGACGCGCCACCCGCCGGTGGTTGGGATGCCACCATGCCGACGTTGCGGATCGGCGTGCAGGCGCTCGCCGAGCGGTTGACCGACTATGCGGGGCACTACCGGGGTCGGGGAGATCCCGCCGATTCCTGACCGGCACGCCGTACGGCTGTTCAACACCTACCGTTCGCACTGTTTTCCGGACCACTTCCCGATCCGGCCGACCCGGCACGGCGACCCCCGGGGGGAACTGGTCGAGGTGGTCCGGGCGCACGGTGGCGGCGGGCAGAGTTTCTGCTCCACCACCCGGCCGGGCCACGCCCGGGGCGAGCATTTCCACCTGGCCAAGGTGGAACGCTTCGCCGTACTGCGCGGTACCGCCGAGATCAGTCTGCGCCGGGTCGGCTATCGGGAGGTAGTCCGGTTCCCGGTCAGCGGCGGCGAACCGGTCGTGGTGGACATGCCGACGATGTGGGCTCACAAGATCACCAATACCGGCCCGGATGAACTACTCACCCTTTTCTGGGCCAACGAAATCTTCGACCCGGCCAGACCGGACACCTATCCGGAGCCGGTGGAGATCACCACCGGGGACGTACCGGCGGTGCCGGCGTGAGGAAGTCGTGGCGGCATGAGTGGAGGGGTGGCCGGATGAAAATCGGCGTCGTGTCGCAGTGGTATCCACCGGAGCCGGCCTTCGTCCCGGGGAACCTCGCTCGCGAGCTTGCCGCCCGCGGGCACGAGGTGCGGGTGCTCACCGCGTTCCCGAACTACGGCGAGGGACGCGTATATCCGGGTTACCGGCAGCGCTGGCGGGACCGGACCACCACCGGCGGGCTCACCGTACGCCGGGTGCCGGTCTACCCGAGCTACAGCGCGTCGGCGCTGGGGCGGGTGGCGAACTACGTCTCCTTCGGGGCCACCAGCGCACTGGCCGCGCCGCGCTATCTGGCCGACGTCGACGCGATCTACGTCTACCACCCGCCGCCCACCGCCTTCGCCGGTCCGGCGTTGTCCCGCCTGGTCCGGCGGATCCCGGTGGTGCTGCACGTGCAGGACATCTGGCCGGAGTCGGTGACCGCTTCGGCGATGGCGCCCGGCGGTCGGGTGGGGCGCGGCCTGGACCGGGCGCTCGGCGCGTTGATGAGACGCCTTTACCGGACGGTGGCGGGGATCGCCGTTATCGCTCCGTCCATGGCGGAGCTGCTCGTTGAGCGGGGCGCGGATCCCGGCAAGGTGCGGGTGGTCTTCAACTGGACCGACGAGGAGCTCTTCCGGCCGGTTCCGGTAACGCCGGCGGCGCGGACGGCGATCGGGCACCGTGGCCGGTGCACCGTCATGTACGCCGGTAACCTGGGCCCCTTCCAACGGGTGGAGACTGCGGTACGCGCGGCAGCGGCCGCCGCTGGGCAGGTCGACCTGGTCTTCGTCGGTTCCGGTGCTGATGAGCCGTATGCCCGTCGGCTCGCGACCGAGTTGGGTGCGACGAACATCCGTTTCCTCGGGCGGCGGCCCCCCGCTGAGATGGCTGAGCTCTACGCCGCCGCGGACTACCAGTTGATCACCTTGCGCGATCTGCCCGCGCTGCGCGGCACGGTTCCGTCGAAGCTCCAGGCCGCGCTGGCCTGCGCCCGACCGGTGATCATGTCGGCCGGTGGGGACGCCGCCCGGCTGGTGAGTTCCAGCGGGATCGGACTGGTCTGCCCGCCCGAGGACTGGCGGACCCTGGCGGACCGTTTCGTCGCGGCGGCGGCCAGCACCGCGGCGGACCGGGCGGCTGCTGGGGGAGCGGGCCCGGCAGGTCTACCAGGAGCGGATGTCGGTACGGGTGGGGGTCGATCAGGTGGAGGATATGTTGAGCAAGGTGCGGCCGTCGGGGCCGGCGGCATGAGAGCCCGGCCATGACCCGGGTGATGACGGTGGTCGGCACCCGACCCGAGATCATCCGGTTGTCCCGGGTGGTCGACCGGTTGGACCGCACGGTCGACCATGTGCTCGTACACACCGGGCAGAACTGGGATCCGAACCTGTCCGAGGTCTTCTTCACCGAGCTGCGGCTGCGCGCCCCCGACCGCTTCCTGCGGGTCGACACCGCCTCGCTGGGGCGGGTGCTCGCCGGGGTGCTGACCGGAGTGGAGCGGGCGATCCGCGAGTTGCGGCCCGACGCGTTGCTGGTGCTGGGCGATACCAACAGCTGCATCGCCGCGCTGATCGCCCGCCGGATGCGGGTGCCCGTCTATCACATGGAGGCGGGCAACCGCTGTTTCGACCTCAACGTGCCGGAGGAGACGAACCGCCGACTTGTAGATCATGTAGCGGATTTCAACCTGGTCTACACCGAGCATGCCCGGCGCAACCTGCTCGCCGAGGGACTGCCTCCACGCCGGATTCTGCACACCGGCTCGCCGATGCGGGAGGTGTTGGAGCACTACCGCCCGGAGGTGGCGCGCTCGTCGATCCTGCAACAGCTCGAACTCGACCCGGGCGGCTACTTCGTGGTCAGCGCGCACCGGGAGGAGAACGTCGACGACCCGGCCCGACTCCGCCGTCTGCTGGACTGCCTGCGCGCGGTACGCGACCGCTGGCGGCTACCGGTGCTGGTCTCCACCCATCCCCGCACCCGCAAACGGTTGGAGGCGTTGGCCGTGGACGCCACCACTCTGGACGGCATCGCGTTCCACGAGCCGTTCGGGCTCTTCGACTACGTACGGTTGCAGAGTGCCGCCCGGTGCACCCTTTCGGACAGCGGCACGATCAGCGAGGAGGCGGCGATCCTCGGCTTTCCGGCGGTGACCCTGCGCGACTCGATCGAACGTCCCGAGGCGCTTGACGCCGGTGGGATCATCATGACCGGTCTCGACCCGGAGGGACTGTTGGAGGCGATCACCGTCGCGGTGGAACAGGTCGCGGCCGAGGGGGTGCCCTGCCCGGTGGACTATCTGGTGACCGACACCTCACGACGGGTGGTCGACTTCATCCTCTCCACGGTCCGGCGCCATCACGACTGGGCGGGTATCCGTCGATAGCTTGCCAGAACGGTCAGTGATCCGGGCGGCTGGCCTCGACCGGGCGGCGGTCGCGCCGAGCGCCGAACTCCACCATCGCGTGAGCACACCGCGCAGCACCGGTTGCAGCCGTGCTTCGACCAGCCGGCTGATCGCCAACGACCCGGCGCACATCGCGATGGTGACGCCGACCAGCAGGACCCACTGGTTGATCACGGACGCACACAGGTTGAACAAGGCGTATCCGACGGTCGCGTGGATCAGATACAGCGGGTAGGTCATCTCACCCAGCGGCAGCAGGGCCCGGCTGCGCCACCTCGCCAGCGACCCGCTCGCGACCAGGGTCATCATCAGGAAGATGACGGTGACCCCGACCGCGACCACGGTCAGGTTCAAACCGGTCCGGTCGGTCTGGTTCCGGTGCTCGGCGAGGTGCACCGCCTGGTAGACCGCGTGCAGATAGGACCCGAGCAGAAGCAGGACGAGGTTCCTGGTCCAGCCTGAGCGGTGCATGAGGTAGAGCACCATCCCGGCGATGAAATAGTGACTGTACAGCGGCTGGACGCCGAGAGCGAGGGTGTGCCGGAGGGCGTCGGGCAGCGGTGCCGCCTGCAGCCCGACCGTGCCGACCAACCAGCCCCACAGGAACAAGTGTGTACGTCGGTAGGTCAGCCCGATCAGTGAGAACAGGAAGAGCAGGGCGTAGAACCGCCATTCGGACCAGAGGGTCCAGTAGACGCTCTCGACGTACGGCACGTCGAAGGGCGCGGGAAACATTGTCAGGTTAACCAGGAATTGGTTCAGTGGGATCCGGTCGCGGCGCGGCGTGCCCAGCCCGATGACGACCAGCGTGGTGATGGCCACCGCCACCCAGTAGGCCGGATACAACCGGGAGACGCGCGAAATCAGAAAGGCGATCGGGCTGCGTCCCCAGAGGCTCATGAAAACGACCAAGCCGCTGATCATGAAGAATAGGTCGACGCCGAGGTACCCGTACCGGGTCACCGGACCGAGTACGGTGCCGAAATCGAGTTCGGACTCGCCGTGGGCATAGCCGTTCGCGTAATGCAGTAGCACCACCATCAGCGCGGCGAAGAAGCGCAGCAGATCGATCTCGTAAAGCCGGGATTCGCATACCGTGGCGTTCGCTGGCGCACCGGTCCGTTGCTCGGGCATGTCTTCTCCCTACCTCCGTCGGGGCGGCCAGACCCGGCTGCGCTGGCCCGCCTCGACGGAGGGGGATGAATGAGGCGGCCGCCGTCAGTTCAACGCGCCGCGCCGCCTCACGTAACGAGGTGTCTGATCAACTGGGAGGTCGCGCAACCCGTGTGCGCCGGTCGCTGACGAGTTTTCAGCGCGGATCAGATCGGCCGGGCCGGGACTGCCGCCCGGTGTCCAGCCCCGCCCGGCGCAGGGCGTCAGCCATCGCGCCACCAGGCGGCGGCGTATCCGGACCACGCCGGCCACCACGCTGCCGCCCGGCCGGGGAGCCACCCCGGTCGCCACGACCGTCCCGCTCGCCGGTGACGCCGCGCGGTTGGCGGCGGTCCGGCTCGTCCTCCAGCCGCAAAGTGAGCGAGATGCGCTTACGTGGCACATCCACGTCGAGCACCTTGACCCGCACCACATCGCCCGGCTTGACCACGTCCCGAGGATTATCGATCCGGGTCCTCGACATCGCCGAGATGTGTACCAGGCCGTCCTGGTGTACCCCGACATCGACGAAGGCGCCGAAGGCGGCCACGTTGGTCACCACCCCCTCCAGCAGCATGCCCGGCGCTCAGATCGGTGAGCTTGTCGATGCCCTCCGCGAAGCGTCGCGGTCCGGAACGCCGGCCGCGGGTCACGGCCCGGTTTCTCCAACTCGCCGATGATGTCGGTAACGGTCGGCAGACCGAAGGTGTCATCGACGAAGTCAGCGGCCCGCAGGCCGCGCAGCACCGCGCTCTTGCCGATCAGCCCGGAGAGTTCACCGCCGGTGCGGGCGAGGATCCGGCGGACCACCGGGTACGCCTCCGGGTGCACGCTGGAGGCGTCGAGCGGATCGTCGCCGCCGGGGATGCGCAGGAAGCCGGCGCACTGCTCGAACGACTTCGGGCCCAGCCGGGGTACGGCCCGCAGCGCCCGCCGGGTCCGGAACGGGCCGTTGGCGTCGCGATGCAGCACGATGTTCTCGGCCAGCCCGGCGCCGATGCCGGAGACCCGGGTGAGCAGTGGCGCCGAGGCGGTGTTGACGTCCACCCCGACAGCGTTGACGCAGTCTTCGACCACCGCGTCGAGCGAGCGGGAGAGCTTCACCTCGGCGAGGTCGTGCTGGTACTGGCCGACGCCGATCGACCGGGGATCGATCTTCACCAGTTCCGCGAGCGGATCCTGCAAGCGGCGGGCGATGGAGACCGCGCCGCGCAGTGACACGTCCAACCCGGGTAGCTCCTGGGCGGCGTACGCCGAAGCGGAGTAGACCGAGGCGCCCGCCTCGGACACCACGATCTTGGTGAGCTTGAGATCGGGGTGGCGCTGGATCAGCTCGGCAGCGAGCTTGTCGGTTTCCCGGGAGGCGGTGCCGTTGCCGATGGCGATCAGCTCGACCCCGTGCGCGCGGGTGAGTCGGGCCAGCACCTCGATCGAGGCGTCCCACTGCCGGCGCGGCTCGTGCGGGTAGATTGTCGAGGTCTCCACCACTTTGCCCGTCGCGTCGACCACGGCAACCTTGACCCCGGTGCGCAGACCCGGGTCGAGTCCGATCGTCGGCCGGGTGCCGGCGGGCGCGGCGAGCAGCAGGTCCCGCAGGTTGGCGGCGAAGACCCGGACTGATTCGTCCTCCGCGGCCTGCCACAGCCGCATCCGCAGGTCCGCACCGAGATGGATCAGGATCCGGGTACGCCAGGCCCAGCGCACCGTGTCGGCGAGCCAGCGGTCGGCCGGACGGCCCCGGTCGGCGACGCCGAACCGTGCGGCGATTTCCAGCTCGTAGCGGGTCGGACCGACCGGCGCGGCTTCGGCCGGCTCCTCCGGTTCCGGATCGAGGGTCAGGTCGAGCACCCCCTCCTTTTCGCCGCGGAACACCGCCAGGACCCGGTGGGCGGCCATCCGGATGAACGGCTCGGCGAAGTCGAAGTAGTCGGCGAACTTCGCCCCGGACTCCTGCTGCCCGTCGCGTACCCGGGAAAGCAACCGGCCCCGCGACCACATCCGCTCGCGCAGCGAACCGATCAGGTCGGCGTCCTCGGCGAACCGCTCGACCAGAATCGACCGCGCGCCGTCGAGGGCGGCGGTAGCGTCGGCCACCCCCTGTTCCGGGTTGACGAATGCGGCGGCACTGCTCCGTGGTTCGTTGCTCGGATCGGTGAGTAGTTGATCGGCGAGTGGCTCCAGGCCTGCCGCGCGAGCGATCTGCGCTTTGGTCCGGCGCTTGGGCTTGTACGGCAGGTAGATGTCCTCCAGGCGAGCCTTCGAGTCCGCCGCCATGATCTGCGCTTCCAGGGTGGCATCGAGTTTGCCCTGTCCGCGGATTGACTCCAGGACCGCGTTACGCCGTTCCTCCAGCTCACGCAGATAGCGCAGGCGCTCCTCCAGTGCGCGCAGCTGCCCGTCGTCGAGCATCTCGGTGGCTTCCTTGCGGTAGCGGGCGATGAACGGTACGGTGGCGCCCCCGTCGAGCAACTCGACGGCAGCCTGTACCTGCCGCTCCCGTACGCCGAGCTCCTCGGCGATCCGCTGGTGCACAGAGGTCGTCACGATCCTGCTCCGCTTTCTCCGCTGGGTCCGCCCTTGTCGGCGGCGGTTCCGCTGTGCATTCTGCCGCGTTGGCCGGGCCGGTGCGCGCGCGGCCGGGCCGTGTCACCCGAGCTGACGTGGCGGCTTGGCGGGGTCGCCTCAGCGTCCGACGGTCAGTGCGGCGGCGGCGATCGCCGCGTCGACCGCGGTCAACAGCTCGCCCAACTCCGGCGACAACCGGTGCCGGGCGGAGGCGATCCGTTCCAGCACCGCCTTGTCGTGCAACGCCAGCGCCCGGATCACGCCACCGGCGCGGATCAGTGCGGCCAGGGTGGCGGTGTGGGCGTCCAGTGGCCGGTCCGCGCGTTCCAGGATGGCGGCCAGCCGGATCCGGGGCTTCGCCGCCCGGTTCGGGTCGGTGCCGGGCCAACGCACGCTGGTGCGCAGATCCAATCCCCGGGTGCTTTCCCGGCGGACCGCGTCCGCGCGGACCAGTCGATCGCCGACCTGTTCGCGGGCCTGCGGGCTGAGGAACTCCAACCAGGTGCGGGTCGGATGGCCGTCACCGTGCCGCAGGATCTCGTCCAGTGCCAGATCGGTGACGGGTTCGTGCCAGGTCCGGCGGTCGGTGGCGTACACCCGATCGTGGGTGATGGTGATCCGCCCATCGAGTATCAACTCCGCGAGCACGGCACCGGCCAGGGTTGAGTCGAGCAGGTTCGCCGCCGCGATCGGTTTGCCGGTGTAGTCATCATGGGCGATGAGGAACAGTTCGTCGGCGAGCCGGTCGGCCGTGCTGCCCAGGTAGTTCGTACCGCCCAGGTAGTTGTTCATTGGTTATCCTCAGCAGGCCGGTACGGCGTGACGAGTCGGTGGCGTCCAGCGTCTGAGCAGGACCTGTGGCAAGAGCAGTCGGTGTTCAGGTGTGCTATCAGGCAGTGTCGAACGGATACATTGTAGATCTCCAGGATGTGGCGTTCGAGGCCCGACCGATGGCGTGCTGTCGGTTGAATTCGGGGCTGACCCGGACAATCTGTCTCATGGTGACCGATTGCCTCAGGCGATGGTCTGCCACCATCCGTCGACGGTCGGCGGGTCGTCCACGGCGACCCGTTCACCGGGCCGGGGGATGGCCAGCCGGACATCGCGGGCCTTCGCCTCTCGCCAGAGCCGGTTGACCGGGTCCGCCCAGGGATGCAGAGCGAGGTTGAAGGTCGCCCAGTGCACCGGAAGGAGCAGATCGCCGCGGAGATCCAGATGCGCGGCGACCGCCTCCTCGGGAAACATGTGGATGTTCGGCCAGGCCGGGTCGTACGCGCCGATCTGGATGAGCGTGACATCGAACGGGCCGTGCGCCGTACCGATGGCGGCGTATCCGTCGAAATAGCCGGAGTCGCCGGTGTAGAAGACCCGCCGGGTCCGACCGGCTATCACCCAGGATCCCCAGAGCGTGCCATCCCGGACCAGACCCCGGCCGGAGAAGTGGCGGGCCGCGGTCGAGATGAACTCCAGGCCCGCCACGTGGACGCGCTCGGTCCAGTCCAACTCGATGACCCGCTCCGGGGGCACCCCCCAGCCCTCCAGATGGGCGCCGACCCCGAGTGGCACCAGGAACGGGGCGGTCTGCGTGCGCCGCAGCGTCCGTACGGTCGCCAGGTCAAGATGGTCGTAGTGGTCGTGTGAGATCAGGATGGCGTCGACCGGCGGGAGTTGCTCCAACGATATCGGCGGTGGGTGCAGCCGGCGCGGTCCCAGCAGCGCGGTCGGAGAACAGCGTTCGCTCCAGACCGGGTCGATCAAGACCCGACGGCCCTCGATCTCGATCAAGGCGGAGGCGTGGCCGTACCAGATGACGCTCAACTCCCCGGCGGGCGTCGTCTGATCGGTGCGCACCAGCGGCACCGGCCTCGCGGGTCGCCGCCGATGGCCGCCGAAGATCAACTCATGTAGGGTGCGCCGACCGGCGTCGGCGAGCCTGGTGCGGGTGGTGACCGGATTCCGGAAGGCACCGGCGCGGAACTGGGGCGAGCGCCGCACCCGGGCCGCCCGCAGCCCGGTGGGTCGGCGGCCGAGTGCGACCGGCACGTCGCGTACCGCCCAGGCGGCTGCGGCGAGCGCCGCCACGGCGAGCACCCACCGGGTACGCCGGAACCGGCGTACCCGGTGGATCTCGTCGCGTCCGGTCGGTTCCGCTCCCTCGAGCACCGGCCGTCACCCCCTCGGTTTCCACCGTAGGACACACCTGGTCGGTCCGGCTTCGTGACCGGTTGACCGGTTGCAGGCGGGTGCCGAGTCGATCGACGCCGGGTCAGCCGCCGTTGCTGGGCCGGTGGGCGGGCGCGATGTGTCGGCGTACGGTGCTGCCGCGCAGACCGTCGACGGTGTCGAGGAAACGACGGCCCATCGCCGCGCGGGCCCGCACGGCTGGATGGGTGGCGCCGAAGTTGTCCGGATCGGCCTGCCCGTCGGCGAAGAGCGCATAGGTGAGGATCGGCGCGCCGGCCGGGTCGAAGATGATCCCCGCCTCGTTGCGGGCACCGTCGTACCAGCCGGCCTTGGTGGCGATCCGGCCGCGTTCGTCGGAGGACATTTCGCGTCGGATGCCGTCGGTGAAGGCGATCGGGGAGCGGAGCGTGTTCAGCAGGAAGGCGGTTGAGGACGCGCTGAGCAGGGTGCCCCGGACCAGCGCCTGCAACAGGTCGTGGGTCTCCCGGGCAGTGGTGGTGCCGAGGTAGAACCGGTTCGGGTTGGCGACCGGCTCGACCTGCGTCTGCGGGAAGCCCTTCGCGGCCAGGATCTGGTTGAGCTCGAGGGCCGGGCAGACCAGGCCGCAGAGCCGCACGGCCGTGTCGTCCGAGACGGTCAGCAGCGCGGCCAGCGCGTGGCCGAGCGTGACCGAGCTGGGGTAGGCGCCGTCCAGGCTGAAGATGCCGTCCCCACCGGGGATCACGATCGCCGAGGTCACGTCCACCGTCTGGGCCAGGCTGAGCAGGCCCCGGTCGACCTTGTCGAGCACGGCGGTGGCCACCGCGATCTTGTTGACGCTGTACGCCTGGACCACGGTGTCCGCGCCATCGGCGACCGCCGGCAGTGGGCTGCCGTCCGGTTCCGCCACGCTGAGGTACGCGTGCCAACTGCCGCCGGCCCGGACCTTCTCCAACTGGTAGAACCCGGCGACCCGGATCCGTGCCTGCCGGGACGTCAGCTGCTGATTATTTACCGCCGCCGGTGCGGCCGCCGCCGCCTCCGCCGTACCGAGAATGACCCCCGCGGTCGCCACAGTGCCCAGCCCGAGCGCGGTCCGGCGATTCACCCTGCTTGTCAAGCTTCGCTCCTTTTCGACGGGGTCACCCGGTGCCGGAGAGCCGAAGGCGCTCCGGGGCGACCCAGATCGAGAACGGTAGGCGAACCGCGTCCGAGCCGCTGCCCCATTCGATCGAGGCAAGGCGATATTCCGAGCTGAGGCCTCGGTCAACAAGGTTGCTGGTGGCCCCGCGGGCAGGTAGGCCCGCGGGGCCTGTTGTCACGCGGTCAGTTCCATAGCTGGAAAAGGTCGCTGCCGGAGCAGGCCCACTGGATGATGCCTCCGTTCTGGCCGGCTTCCGATGCCTTGGCGTCCAGGCACGTTCCGGCACCGGCGTTGTGCAGTCCGGCGTTGGCGTCGCCGTTGGTGTTGAGCTGCCCGCTGCCGGAGAACCACCACCGCTGGAAGGCATCGCCAGTGGTGTTGCAGGCCCACTGGACGATCGCGCCGCCGTTGCGTACGTCCGACGCAACGGCGTCGAGGCAGGTGCCGGCGCCGACGTTCTGGAGCACCGGGTTGTAGTTGTTCGCCCCGACCACCACACGCCACTGCTGGTAGGCGTCGTTGGCGTTGCAAGGCCACTGGGCGACCCTGCCGCCGTTGCGTACGTCGGACGCGATGGCGTCCAGGCAGGTACCGGCGCCCCGGCTCTTCAGCTGGAACGTAAACCCGCTGATGGCGTCTCGCGCCGTGTCCAGGTAGTTCCGCCACGCCCCGTTGTTGTACGTCGACCACGGGGTCCAGTTACTACCGCGGTTGGAGATGTTCCACGCCGCGTTGGCGTTGCACTGGACCTGGTAGGCGCAGGCGTCACTGACCTCGGAGTGCCAATAGTTGTTGATCTGCCACAGGCCCCGGTCGATCGAGCCGGGGTTCTGGCCCTTCGCCGACGGGTTGCAGCTCGACTCGGCCATGGCGACCGCCACGGCGACCACGATCTTCCGGACGTTCCCCGCCGAGGTGCTGATGTTCTCGGTGTACGAGAAGCCGGCCTTGGCGGCCACCTTGGCGCAGACCGTGGCGGCGGCGGAGGCAGCTACGCCCATCGTGCCGGTGGGCGCAGCAGCCCCGGCGCCCAGCGATGCCGGCACCTGTCCGGCGGTACCGCCGGCCGAGGCCGAGGCCGCACCTAGCGGAACCATCAGTACGGCGGCCATTGCCGTGGCCAACAGTCGCATCGGCCGAATCCGGCCGATGCCCCGCCACCGCGGGAATCTTCTTCCTACCGGTTCGGATCGCACACATGCCTCCTAGGGCGAGGGCTCGTCGGCTAGAAACGCAGACTGTCCACTATGTGCAGCGGACGGGAACCGCGTACCGTGGCGATTTTACATCCGAACATTTAGATGAGGCTATGGAAAATCGGAGTTTCAGGACGGCTTTGGGTCCGGTCCTGACCGTCATGCTCCGCACGTGCCGCTGGCTGAAATGGTCCGGTAGCCAGGCCGTGTTGACTTGGTCCCCGTGAGGTGGTCCACCTGATCCGGTCCACTTCCTGGGGACCGGATCAGGCGGGCCACCAAACGGGGCACAGTCGGAGCAGTCTTGGCCGGCCAGACCGCGGCGGTGTCCGACCTTGCGAAGCTGTTGGAGCAAGCTCATCGGTCTGAAGAGGCATCGCGCCTACGTTGCTACGGCATAGAGCCGAACGAGAGCAGGGCGGCGTCGTGGCTAGCGGTCTGGGGTCAGAGACTAGTTTGCATCTTGAGTGGACAGAGGACCATCAGGGTGGGCGGCCGGAGCACCTATCGTTACTACGGCGCCGTGCGCTGCAGCGGAAACCGCACCTGCGGCGGCCGTAAGGGAGGATCACCATGGACATGGCGACGCTCGGCGAGTTGGCCACCAAGGCGGCCGTCAACTGCAGCGCCGTCATCGGCCGGAAGCTACTGACCGGGTACCAGCGGAACAAGATCGCCACTGAGGCCGCCGGCATCCTGGTCGCTGGAAACACTGAACGGTTCATCGAACACCTGAACCCTCGGCAGCTCCGTGGGTTTCGCGAGTTCGCCGAGTCGGCTCAGTTCGATCACCTCGTACGCCAGGCCATGATCTCTTCCCTCGCCTCGACGACCGACAACACGCGGAGCGCGATCCGTGAGCAGCTGCGGCACGGCTTACGCCACCACGGCAAGTTTGCCGAGGCAGACCTGCTACAGGCCACCGACGTACTACACGAACTGGTGGACGCCGCGGTACATGCGGTGCGGCAAACTGCGGCACCAGGAACGCTTGACAACGGCCGCGCCGTGGCGATGGCGGCTAGGGTAGCCGCAGCCGGGATCCTCAACAGCGAGCTGCTGTACCGCCTCAAGAGGCTCGACGAAGTCAACCAGTTCGCCAAGGCGGTTCGCTCTGCAGCCAAGGCCGGCCACGCGAAGCTGCGCATGGCCGCGCACGACTTGAACCGCCAGGTCGACTACGCCCAGCTGTACGTCACCCCAGTGCTGCGCCCGGCCGCAGCCTCCCCCTTGTGGGATGCATCGACTTCGAAGACGTTCACGCTAGCTGACGGAATGAACAACGCGGTTCGCTTCGTCATCCTCGGCGACCCAGGCGCGGGAAAGTCGACGCTGGCCGCAAAGCTCGCCCACGACCTGGCAGCCGACAAGATCGGCGGCCTGGAAGGGCAGGTGCCGATCCTGCTCGTTGTCCGTGCACACACTCAGTCACTGCGCACCGATCACCACACGTTGCTGCACTACCTGGAGGCGGCGTGCCGGCGTCCTGGCAACGTTAACCCCCCACCTGATGCGCTTGAATATCTTCTGTTAACGGCCGGGCCACGGTCATCATCGACGGTGTCGACGAACTTGGTGACAGCTCCTACCGTCAATCCTTCGCCCAGCTCGTCGATGGCTTCGCCCACCGCTACCCACTTGCCCGCGTCATCGTCACCACCCGAGTCGTCGGCTATCCGGATGCCCCCCTCGACTCTGACCTGTTTCCGACCGTCGACATTTCCCCCTTCAACGAGGCCCAGGTCAACCAGTACGCCAACCGGTGGTTCCGGCTCGATACAACCCTGGACGCTGACCAGCGGCGGCAGCTGACCGAGGCTTTCATGCGGGAAAGCGAGGTGGCCCGCGATCTGCGAGTCAACCCGTTGGTGCTCTCGCTGCTTTGCGGTTTGTACTCGACCGTTCACTACATCCCGCGCAACAAACCCGAGATTTACGAGAAGTGCGCCGAGCTGCTATTCGAGACCTGGGACCGGTCACGGGGCATCGAGGTCACACACCGGTACGGGGCACACATCCGTCCAGCCGTGCAGCGCCTGGCGTGGCGGCTCTTCACCGACCCGCAGGGCCGCCAAGCGCTGCCACGCGCGGAGCTGATCGCGTTCCTCGCCGAATACATGAAGACCAAGCGGTTCGAGGACCCTGATGATGCCGCTCAGGCCGCAGCCGACTTCCTCGACTTCTGCGCCGGCCGCGCGTGGGTACTCACCGACGTGGGCTCCGACGCCCTGCAACCGCATTACGGGTTCGTGCACCGCACGTTCCTGGAGTTCTTCGCCGCCTCCCAACTCGTCAAGCATCAGCCCGATCCCGCGATGGTGTGGAGTCAGTTGGAGCCGCACCTCCTCGACAGCACCTGGGACGTTGTCGGCCAGCTGGCAGTGCAGATTCTGGACCGCCATTGCGACGACGGCGCGGACTGGGTATTGCGCATCGCGCTGGCCCGCGTCGACGAAGTCCCCGGCGCCTCGTCCAGCCACCTGGCCTTTGCTGCACGGTGCATGGAGAACGTTGCCCCAGACAACACCACGCTCCGCGACGTGGTCACCCGTGTGGTGGCCCGATCGTGTGCAGCGCCAGCGGCGGACCGTCGGCGGACGCAGCTGGAGCTTTTCCCAGAAATCGACATTCCACTTTCGGTGCTGCTGGCGGTCACCGCGCCGGACAACGCCACCCGCATAGCTCATGCGATGGCTGATGCCGTCGAGCACGATGCCAAAGTTATGCCCCTGAGTAGTTCGGCCGGGTTGCTTTACGACATGTTGCTGAACCGCCCGTTCGCCTTTACGGACGGCACCGGGGAGTTGATCAAGGGGCTGGTCGCGGAGGATCTGTCCCAGCGTGCCGTACCCGAGACGGCCCGGGTATGGCACCGCCTTATTCAGCAGCCCACCGCTGATGACCTGGCCGAGCACGGCCTCTCGATCCTCTACGAGCTGACCTACGTGGGCGGCGCTGGCATATTGCCTATTCTCACTCGGATCCTGGCGGGAACAGTCGCCCGGGACGTCGGCCAGACGGCAGTAGCCCCTGGCCGGTGGGATGAAATCCTTGAAGGGTACTATCCCCAGATCATCAGCAACTGTGACTGGCTCTCCCGCACCACGTTGCCGCGGAACGTGGGAGCCAGCGTTGCCCCGGTTCGACGAGGCAGCACTGCGCAAGATGAGCAAGCACAGCCGCGCAGCCCTGATCCTGCTGTTGCTCCCGATCATGCGGGTTGCGAGGAATCGACGCGACGTTGATCAGCTCGAACAGTTCATGACCGCTGTGGAAGGCGGTTACCACAAGGCGGCCATCGACATCGTCAACTCTTGGGCATTGCCCGCCGAAGCCCACGACTTCCTCGTTGAATCGGTCCGGCAACGCCGGCTGGCGGGGGCAACCCCGCCGGGATCGGTTGTCAGATGACGGTCCGCCTGCCAAGCGGGCCTACACGAGATCAAGGGATATGCCGTGACCTGCGCGGAGCCTCGTTGGCGATCTTCGGCGTGCACGCCCCGACGATCAGCGTCTACGAGCCGCGACCAACGCTGCGCAGGCGTTTGCGTATGGAGCCAAGTGATCCAAGGCGAGCCGTGACAATGCGTGGGGGGCACACCGGGCGTATCAAGAGACACGCGATGCAGGATCTCCTCGTCACTCTTGTGCCAGGTAAAGGGTCGGGTTGTCGTCCAACGAGGCGTTGCGCGCCATCGAGGCGGCGTCGGTGCGCACGCGGCACCCCACGGTGACCCTCGCCGCGCTGCACAACCTCGCCCTCGCCGAACGTGCCCTGGCACTTGCCGCAGCCTATGCCGCTGCGGGGCCACGACGCTGCTGCTGGCGCGGCGGTCGCCACGCTGCTGCGAATGACCGCCTCGGTCGTGGCTATTGCCGTGCGGCCGGCATACGCGGACCAGCGAGGCCGGACGCTGCGCCGTGATACTCGGCAGAGACCACCGCGAGCGTGCGCGCTTGGCCGATTGGACAACCTGACAGCAAACGCCGCTGCCATTGAGGCTTGCGGTAGGGATCGCCGCGAAGTATCGCCGGTACCTGCAGGATCGGCGTTCGGTCCAGCTCGCCACCGCCTATCTCCCGACAGACCTAACCGTGGGACTCGCAAAGAGCACACGGACACCGGACCTGGTGGTACGTTCGCCCGACTCGCCGAGCAGGGATTCGGGCCGACGCGGTTCGTAGAGCGGGTCATCAGCCGCGCACCTACTCCGGAAGAGATCGATGGGGTGGATGGCCGGGAAGGGTTGGGTCTGCGGCGAGAGGGCAGTTGGTTTTCGAGATCACCAGGTACGCCTACGCAGGGGACCGCTGTGTTGAGGTGTCGCTGATGGTGCTCGACGCCGAGGCGTACGAGCTGGTGTACCTTCCCGGCCTGCTGACTGCACCCGGCGCCGTAGGTCAGACCTTGAGCTTGCCGGCCTTGATGCTCTCGACGAAGCCGACCCACTGGTCGGCCGTGAAGGACAGCACCGGCCCCTGCCGGTCCTTGCTATCCCGAACTTGGGCAATGTGGTCCACGTATCGGGCTTCTACACACGCACCGTTGCCGCCACTGCGGCTGCTGGTGCGCCACTGTTCGCTGAGCGCCTTCATGGCGTCTCCTTGTCCCGAATCCTCTTGATCATCGCGGTTGAGGCCGTGGGCGACAGGGCCGCTGCCCGCAGACTGCTGAACACCCGGGCGCACCTGTCAACGTCCTCACCTTCAGCGTAGAGGTCTCCGGTCAAGCCCTCGATATACACCACCCCTGGACTCTCGTCGAAGCTGAGAATATGGAAGCTCGACACCATTGAGGCATAGGCACCTTCCCGGAACGGGATGACTTGAATGGTGATGTTCCAACGCTTCTGGGCGTTGAGCAGGGCTAACAGTTGGTCCCGCATCACCTCAGAGCCACCGATCTGCCGGTGCAAGACCGCTTCATCGATGACCGCAACCAGACGTAGCCGCTCCTCGGTCAGCAGCTTCTGCCGCTCCATCCGCACCGTGACTCGTTCATCCGTCGCCTGCGGCGTGGGTTGAGAGGCATCGGCGCTGACGACTGCTCGGGCGTAGTCCTCGGTCTGCAACAGACCGGGCACCACCAGCGTCTCGAAGTTCTGGATCTCCGACGCTGCGGACTCCAGTCCGATGTACTGCCGGTAGGAGCCGGGCAGGTCGCCGTACTTGGCCCACCAGCCGCGCTGCTTGCCGGTTCGAGCCATCGACAGCAACGTCTCGCGTAGCTCGGCGTCGGTGACCCCGTATCGGTCCAGCAGCGCCTTCAGGGCTGGGGCCTTCAAGCCCACCCGGCCTTGCTCGATCCGCCGCAGGGTACTCGGCGAAACTTCGATGATCTCGGCTGCCTGCTCAGCCGTCATGTTCGCGGCCTCGCGCGCCTGCTTGAGCTGCGCGCCGAGCTGGAACCGCACGAAGGTCGGGCTCTCCATGGACGACATTCTGCACCTGCCCTGCCGATCTGAGCTATCCACACTCCATGGGTATTCCAGGCCCACTGGGGTTGACTCCCGAAAAATGCGCACGCAAAATGGAGGTGCAGACAGCGTCACGCAAACATGAGGGGGCAAGCATGTTTCCACATGTCAACTACCACGAATACGTGGCTTTGACCGGCCTCGCCAGAAGGTGACAGGGCTTGTGATTGCCAAAATCTTGATGATCGTGTTCGGCGGGCTGATGCCCGGATTCCTGCTCGGACTCTTCGCGTTCAACGTCAAAGCACGGTGGTGCCCGCGCTGCGGCGAGTCCACTGAGAACCTGCACCGAACGGCTGAGCAATGACCGCGTCGGGCCGACCCGGCAGCGGCGAGCTGCCGATCGGTCGCCGGATGGCGCAGTTACGGGTACGGCGAGGGATGAGCCAACAGGTCTTCGCCGACCGGGTAGGCAAATCGAAAAGCTGGGTGGACAAGGTCGAACGTGGGCTACGTACCCTCGACCGGCTCTCGGTAATCGAAACCGTCGCCGGAGTCCTCGGCGTCGCCCCGGAAATCCTGACCGGCCAGACGGCCCGGCGAGCACCGGCCACCGATGTCGCCGGTGCCGTGGAACGGGTGCGGGCGGCTCTGGCCTGCTACGACCTCCCCGAAACCGGCGCCGACGGCCGGCAAACGTCACCGCCGGAGGAGCTTGACCTTCAAGTGGGGTACGCGTGGACGGCGTACCGGCACGCCCACCACCCCCAGGTGGTGCTACGGATGCTGCCCGACCTGCTCGCCGACACCCGCCACGCCCGCCAGGCCGAACCGGCGACCGGACCACGACCCGCCGCCGGCCTGCTGGTGTGGGTGTACCGGCTCGCCGCCCAGGTGCTGGTCAAACTCGGCGAGGCGGACCTGGCCTGGCTCGCCGCCGACCGGGCGATGGCCACCGCCGCCGGTGACCCACAACGCACCGCCGTGGCGGCGATCCCCCTGGCCCAGGCGCTACGCGCTCTGAAACGGGGCCGGCTGGCGATGGCCGCCACCATCACCGCCGTACAGCAACTCGCCCCGCCGCCCCGCCGCGAATTCCCACCGGACGACCTCGCCCTCGCCGGCACCCTGCTGATCGAGGCCGCCCTCGCCGCCGCCACCTGCGGCGACGCCACCGCCGTACGCGACCTCACCAACCACGCCGCCCACCTCGCCGCCACCCACGGCGACCGTCCCGAACCCGACAGCGGCGACCTCGGGTTCGGGCCCACCGTGGTCAACCTCGCCCGCGCCCTGACCGCCGCCAACCTCGGCGAGAACCACCGGGCCATCACCACCCACCTCCGCGCCACCAACGGCGACGCCTGGCCCCGACTCCCCGCCGAACACCGGGCCGCCCACCTGATCGACATCACCCGCGCCCACCTCGACCTCGGCGACCCCCACGCCGCCGGACGGGCCCTGCTCACCGCCGATCACATCGCCCCCGACGAAACCCGCACCCGCCCCGCCACCCACACCGCCCTGACCGCCATCCTCCGCGCCGGCCCCGCCCCCGCCGACCTCACCCGCCTCGCCACCACCATCGGACTAACCCGACCATGACCGCACCCGCCCCGCACATAAGCCAACCCCCGCCAAGCCCGGGCGACGGGGACCTCGCATCGTCCAGTTATATGGCGGCGATCAGATCGACTCCGTCAAACCCGGGAACATCAATTCCGCTCCGAGAGAACGGGAAATCTCAGACCTCCTCAAGATCAGTGACAGAACTGAATCTTTCCGTCCACTGTATCGAGCAAAATCGACCGTGACCTGACTCACGCAGCAACCCAACTCGATCGCCCGTTACCCAAACGTTGTCAACTATCACATCGAGTAACAATCGCCGTCGAGAGCAGTCAACGGCCGCGTCTTTGTCGAGAACGAACCACTCATCGGATCTACAAGAAGCTCACTAGGAGTAATTGTGTGGTACGTGATCAGCCGCACAAAAATGCGAGGGTCATCCATGTAGTTCGAACGCTGCTAGCGTCCCTCATAGGGTCGCGATCCGAGAAGGTGCGGCTGCGAGGCTGGACCCCCGCAGCCGCGATGTCCCCATCTAGATCGGAGAAAGAATGAGGACTTGGACAGCTTACGCCACAGCAGAGGGAGCGTCAGCCGTCGTCTTGCTGCTGGCAAGCTTGATCGTCGCGTTCATTCCCGCCAGCCCAGCTCAGGCAGGACCCGCAGGCTGTTACAAACCCGGAGATGCCCAGTATGCGGAGTTTCGGTCGATGGTCAGCAAGCTTGCAGAAAAAGGCGAGCTGACTGCCGCTGATGCTGTGATCCTGCACTGCGATCCGCAGCGCGCCAACGAGCGAATCACGTACGAAGTCATTGTCGAGCCAACGGCAGGCGCCATGGCCTCGGGCTGCAAGTCGAGCGCCAACTGGAGTATCACATTCAGTATCTGGGGCGCCGAGGGTGGGCGCCATACGCAGAACCTCAGTTGGTGCTGGAACAGCAGCACGAAGAAGGTATCCGACTGGGGTGGTGCATGCAGTGGATCCACCACCGGCTGGGGAACTACCAACGGCTGGAACTGGGATGGATGTTCGCGAAATGACTTCATCCCCTACACGCTGGATGGTTCGTACCCGGGTGGAATCCATCACGCCACGCAGGGAAAGTTTTCGAACCTTGTGCCGTACACGCCGTCAATCTATCTGAACCTTGACATCTGGGGCCACTTCGACGGCACGTGTGATACGAAGTACGAAGACACGATTCGGAACTACTGCTAGGAGCTACCAATCGCGCAGCCAGGGCCCTGAGATGTTCCCATCTCGAGACCCCGGTGAGCGAGTATTAAGGAAGGGTCGAGTCAACGATGTTTGCTGTTCCATATCGCCGCTCTATCACGGTAGCTCTTATTACCCTCTCAGCTCTCACCGCACTCGCAGCGGTCGGGACGAGACCTACTTCAACTACCGTTTCCCGCTCAGACGGCGGTTCGGTGTTTGTTGAACAGGCCAACTACAACGCTCTCGGTATCTTCTTCCTCGTCTGGTTGCTTCTTATCGCGGTTCTCGCGATCGTCGCGTCAGCGCTGTATCTGCTTGAGCGGCGCCGATCGGCCCAGAGGCTTCTCCTGCTCATCGGCATAGCGGGGCTAGTGCCAGCACTTTTACCAGGAGTGTTTGCTCTGATCGCACGGGCTATGTTAATCCGTGAATCAGAGAATAGATCAGGCCGTTAGCCGAGGAAACGCACTCCAACCATCGGCAAACGCGCGGGGCATGAGCCAACAGGTCTTCGCTGACCGGGTCGGCAAGTCGAAAAGCTGGGTGGACAAGGTCGAGCGAGGATTACGTACCCTCGACCGGCTCTCGGTGATCGAAACGGTCGCCGGAGTCCTCGGGGTCGCCCCGGAGGTCCTCACCGGCCAGACGGCCCGGCGAGCACCGGCCACCGATGTCGCCGGTGCCGTGGAACGGATGCGGGCGGCTCTGGCCTGCTACGACCTCCCCGAAACCGGCGCCGACCGCCGGCCGGCGCCAACAGCGCAGGAGCTTGACCTTCGAGTCGGATACGCGTGGACGGCGTACCGGCACGCCCACCACCCCCAGGTGCTACGGACGCTGCCCGACCTGCTCGCCGACACCCGCCACGCCCACCAGACCGAACCGGCGACCGGACCAAGACCCGCCGCCGGCCTGCTGGTACGGGTCTACCGGCTCACCGCCCAACTGCTGGTCAAACTCGGCGAGCCGGACCTGGCCTGGCTCGCCGCCGACCGGGCGATGGCCACCGCCGCCGGTGACCCACAACGCACCGCCGCCGCGGCGATCCCCCTCGCGCAGGCGCTACGCGCCCTGAAACGGGGCCGGCTGGCGATGGCCGCCACCATCACCGCCGTACAGCAACTCGCCCCACCGCCCCGCCGCGAATTCCCACCGGACGACCTCGCCCTCGCCGGCACCCTGCTGATCGAAGCCGCCCTCGCCGCCGCCACCTGCGGCGACGCCACCGCCGTACGCGACCTCACCAACCACGCCGCCCACCTCGCCGCCACCCACGGCGACCGTCCCGAACCCGACAACGGCGACCTCGGGTTCGGGCCCACCGTGGTCAACCTCGCCCGCGCCCTGACCGCCGCCAACCTCGGCGACCATCAGCAGGCCATCACCACCCACCACCACGCCACCAACTCCGCCACCTGGCCCCAACTCCCCGCCGAACACCGGGCCGCCCACCTCATCGACATCACCCGCACCCACCTCGACCTCGGCGACCCCCACGCCGCCGGACGGGCCCTGCTCACCGCCGATCACATCGCCCCCGACGAAACCCGCACCCGCCCCGCCACCCACACCGCCCTGACCGCCATCCTCCGCGCCGGCCCCGCCCCCGCCGACCTCACCCGCCTCGCCACCACCATCGGACTAACCCGACCATGACCGCACCCGCCCCGCACCCGGCCATTCTGTGGCGGCTGTGCGCTCCTCGCCCGGTTGACATGAGCGAGGAGGCGCTCCCAAACAGCGGGCAGTTTCGATGGCCGAAACCGTCGTGCCGCTACCTAACGCGGGCATGATCAACAGGTCAATCCGCTTGTCGCAGAGGTGGGTCAGCTGGGGGCATGCGACGGGCTTGCCGCGTGGCGCTGGTAGTGCCGGGACACGCGGGCGCGGTTGCCGCAGGCCGGCTTGCACCACGCCTGGCGCGGATGTTCCTTGACGAAGTAACGCACGCAGCGTGGCGCCGGGCATGCGAGCAGTTGGGCACGGGCCGGGCTGGCGAGAAACTCGCTCGCGGCTCGCGGCTCGCGGCTGGCTCGCTGGCTGGACCGTTATCTCGAGCGCGGCGGCCCGGCTGCTGCGTACCCTCCGGGTGCGCCGGGCGCTCGACCGGCTGATCGGCGCGATCCTGATCGGTCTCAGTATTTGCGCCGCAGCGGGTTGAGAGCTGGGCACCGACCTGACCGAGTCGGAACTGTCCGACTACGACGAGTTATTAACTGCTTCGGGTCAAATGGTCGTAGCGACGCTCGGATAGAATTATCCAAGTAGCGTCGATAGGTTGGATGATTTTCATGAGTCGGTACGAGCCGTTGCGATTCGAGGAGCGAGAGCTAATTTCTCGGGAGTTGAGTCGGGATCCGAATTGTTCATCCCGATCCATCGCGAGGCTGCTGGATCGACACCATTCGACGATCGCTCGAGAAATTGAACGTAACGGTGGTGCGGAAGAATACCGTGCCGTCGAGGCGCAGCATCGGACCGATGAGAATCGCCTACGCCCGAAGGAACGGAAACTCGAAGCTTCTCCCCGATTACACGATGCTGTGAACGAGGGCCTACGGGAAAAGTGGTCACCGAGACAGATCAGCGAGAGACTCCGCGAGGATCATCCCGATGATCCGGAAATGCGGATCTCTCACGAGACGGTGTACGAATGCCTGTACCTCCAGGCCCGCGGCGAGCTGCGTACCCAGCTCAAGCTCGCCCTGCGGCAGGGCCGCACGCGGCGGGTCAACCGGTCCCGCACGACGTTGACCAGGGGAAAGATCCGCGACATGGTCAACATCAGCGAACGACCGAAGGAGGCCGACGACCGCGCCGTGCCCGGATTCTGGGAGGGCGATCTGATCATCGGAAAAGGCAACAGGTCCCAGATCGCCACGCTGGTCGAGCGCGCTACACGGTTCGTCATGCTGGTGCGGATCCCGTACGACCGAAATGCCGACCGAGTCGCTTACCTGCTCGCGGAGAAGATGGAGAGCCTGCCCGAGTTCATGCGCGACAGCGTGACGTGGGACCAGGGAAAGGAAATGGCGAGGCATGCCGACTTCACGATTCGTACGGGCATGCCTGTCTACTTTTGTGACCCGCATTCGCCGTGGCAGCGGGGCAGTAATGAGAATATCAACGGGTTGCTCCGCCAGTATTTTCCGAAGGGCACCGACCTGTCCTTGCATTCCCAGGAAGAGCTTGATAGAGTCGCCGCACAGTTGAATGGCAGGCCGCGACAGACGTTGAACTGGCGTAAGCCGATTGAGGTTTTCAACGATCTGGTAGCGAACAATGTGTCGCCATGATCACTTGATTCCACCCTGGTATTAAGACATCGAAACACGAATCGCACATGTCCCAGAGCCCAGGCGTTCACCAGAACCACCCACAGCAGCAGTCATTACCATGACAGGCCATGCACCCCCGCTTCGCCTGGCGGCCAACGGGCGCCATCGCCCTCACCCTGCTCGCGATACTCATCGGAACCGCCACAAGGTACGGCTACCACCGAGACGAGCTCTACTTCATCGTCGCCGGCCGCCATCCCGCCTGGGGATACGACGACCAACCCGCCTTCACCCCGCTACTCGCCGCACTCCTCGACCACCTTGCCCCCGACAACCTCACCGTCCTGCGGCTTCCATCGGCGATCTGCGCCGCGACCATGGTCATCCTCGCCGCAGCCATCGCCTACGAAATGGGCGCCGACCGTACCGCGCAATTACTCGCCAGCGCCGTCATGGCGACCGGCACCTTGACCATCTACACCGGCCACCTACTCAGCACCGCCACCTTCGACATGTTCTACGCCAGCGTGCTGATCTGGCTACTCGCCCGCTGGAACCGCACCCGCCAAGACCGTCTACTGCTCGCTGCCGGAGCCGTCGCTGGCCTTGCGCTCAACAACAAACTCCTCATCATCATCCCCTTGGCGATTTTCATCGCCTGCCTGCCACGCCTCTGGACCAGACCCCTCTTCTGGGCAGGCGTCGCAATCGCCCTCACCGCCTGGGCCCCCTATCTGATCTGGCAGACACAACACGGCTGGCCGCAACTCGACATGGCCAACGTCGTCACCGCCCGCGAACCCGGCGGTGGCCGTTACCTGATGCTCCCCATGCAGTTCCTCCTCTTCGGCCCGATAACCGCACCCATCTGGCTCGCCGGACTTTGGCGACTACTCCGCAACCCCAACGCCAGAGCCTGGCGTGGATTCGGAATCGCCTACCTGCTGCTCCTCGCCGTCTTCCTTACCACCGGTGGCCAGTTCTACTACCCATCCAGCGGATACCCCGCGCTTATCGCCGCCGGCGCCATCGCCACCGTTTCCTGGACCAGACACGGCAGACGACAACTTCGCACCGCTGTCACCGCAACCGCCGTCGCACTCACCGCAGCCGGTTCCATCGCCATGGGTCTACCCATCTACCCCGTTGCCTGCTACCACAGCTCACCCCAGGCCGCCGTCAACCCCGACTCCGCCGAAACCATCGGCTGGCCCGGATTCGTCCGCACCATCGCCGACGTCTACCACAAGCTCCCCGACCCCGCGCACACCGCAATCCTCACCGGCAACTACGGCGAGGCCGGTGCCATTGACCACTACGGGCCGACCCACGGGCTACCCACCCCGTACAGCGGTCACAACGCCTACTGGCGCTGGGGCCCACCACCGGAAACCGCCACCACAGTCCTCATCGTCGGCGGCTTCACTGAAGACGCCCTGCGCTCCTGGTGCGGCTCGCTGAGCCTCGCCACCCGACACAACAATCGACTAGACGTAGATAACGAAGAGCAGGGCGTGCCGATCTGGATCTGTCGCGACCTCAAGGAAAACTGGCAGCAACTATGGCCCCGACAACGGCACCTCAGCTAGGGAGCGCAATTGAGATCTTTTAGGGATGAGGGTGCGCTGATAGGACGGCTCTGGCTGGCGGAGAACCTCCCAATCCGCGACGGTCTGTACCGGCCGGACGGTTCGGCCCGGGAGGTGTGTGTCGATGAGACGGCCCCCGGCGGCCTGCGGTTGCTGGAGCCGTTTGACCTCACTGCATTCCTCGCGCTGGACCCCGAGCACACGACCTCGATCATTGTGACCAAGGAGCAGGAGCTGTCCGACGGCTCCGGCTACCTCTGCTGTGGGGAGGGGTCCTACGGTTCGGAGGGGTTCTTCGGGCGCCTTGACCAGCACCGGGAGCTCGTCTGGGTGGTCTATCTGGAGGAGGACAACCCCTTCGTCCAAATCGACGTCGCCGGTACGCGGGCCGAGTTCGTCTCCAGCTCTGGCGTCTCGGTAACCGTGGATCTGACTAGTCCGGACTTTGGTCCGCCAGTAGCGGCCGAAGCGAGGTGACACTGGTCGCTGTCTCCCGACCTCCGGGAGACAGCGACCAGCTGGTTGAGCTGCCCTTCACTGCCTGCTGAGAAGCGGGCTGGCCTCAGGTGCCGGGGGTGCCGGCCCGGTCCCGGGTCGCCTTGAGGAAGTCCCGGTTGAGCCGACCGATGGTGGTCAGCGGAATGCCCTTGGGGCAGACCGCGGTGCATTCGCCGATGTTGGTGCAGCCACCGAAGCCGGCGTCGTCGTGTGCGGTGACCATGCTGGTCACCCGGGCGGCGCGTTCCGGTTGCCCCTGCGGCAGCAGGCCCAGGTGGGTCACCTTGGCCGCGGTGAAGAGCATTGCGGAGCCGTTCGGGCAGGCCGCGACGCAGGCCCCGCAGCCGATGCAGGCGGCTGCCTCGAACGCGGCGTCGGCGTCGGACTTGGGGATCAGTTGGGAGTGCGCTTCCGGCGCGCTGCCGGTCGGCGCCGAGATGTATCCACCAGCGGAGATGATCTTGTCGAACGTCTCCCGGTTGACCACCAGGTCCTTGACCACCGGGAAGGCCCGGGCCCGCCACGGCTCGATGTCGATGGTCTGCCCGTCGGTGAAGTGCCGCATGTGCAACTGGCAGGTGGTGGTGGCCCGTTCCGGGCCGTGCGCCACCCCATTGATCACCATGCCGCAGGCGCCGCAGATCCCCTCCCGGCAGTCATGGTCGAAGGCCACCGGGTCGTCACCGTCGAGGATGAGCCGCTCGTTGAGTACGTCGAGCATCTCCAGGAACGACATGTCCGGGGAGATGTCGGTGACCCGGTAGGTCACCATCCGACCCCGATCGGATGGTCCTTTCTGGCGCCAGATACGCAGGGTCAGGTTCACTTGTAACTCCGCTGGCTGGGGTGGACGTACTCGAAGGTCAGGTCTTCCTTGTGCAGCACCGGCGGCCGGTCGGCGCCGTTGAATTCCCAGGCCGCCACATAGCTGAACCGGTCGTCGTCGCGTTGCGCCTCGCCCTCGGGCGTCTGGCTCTCGGCCCGGAAGTGTCCGCCACAGGACTCCGAGCGGTGGATCGCGTCGACGCACATCAGCTCGGCCAGCTCGAAGAAGTCGGCCACCCGGCCGGCCTTCTCCAGCGACTGGTTGAGTCCCTCGCCGGTGCCGGACACCTTGACCCGTCGCCAGAACTCCTCACGCAGCGCGCGAATCTCCGTGATCGCCTTGCGTAGCCCGGCCTCGGTACGTTCCATGCCGCAGTGCTCCCACATGAGCTGGCCCAGCTCTCGGTGGAACGAGTCGACCGTGCGGTCGCCGTCGACCGCGAGCAGCCGGTTCAGCCGGTCCATTACGTCCTCGCGGGCGGCCCGCACCGCCGGGTGATCATCACCGATCGGCTCGAACGGGCCGGCGGCGAGGTAGTCGGCGATGGTGGCGGGTAGCACGAAGTACCCGTCGGCCAGGCCCTGCATCAGCGCCGAGGCGCCGAGCCGGTTGGCGCCATGATCGGAGAAGTTGGCCTCGCCGATGACGAAGAGCCCGGGAATGGTCGACTGCAGGTCGTAGTCGACCCAGAGACCACCCATCGTGTAGTGCACGGCCGGATAGATCCGCATCGGCACCTGGTACGGATCCTCACCGGTGATCCGTTCGTACATCTCGAACAGGTTGCCGTAGCGCTCGGCGACGGTGGCCCGGCCCAGTCGGGTGATCGCGTCGGCGAAATCCAGGTAGACGCCGAGCCCGGTCGGCCCGACCCCGCGACCAGCGTCGCAGACCGACTTGGCTGCTCGGGAGGCGATGTCCCGGGGGACCAGGTTGCCGAAGGCCGGGTACATCCGTTCCAGGAAGTAGTCGCGTTCGTCCTCGGGGATTTCCCGGGCTGGGCGCTGGTCGCCGGCCTGCTTGGGCACCCAGACCCGACCATCGTTGCGCAGTGACTCGCTCATCAGGGTCAGCTTCGACTGGTGATCCCCGGAAACCGGGATGCAGGTCGGGTGGATCTGGGTGTAGCAGGGGTTGGCGAACAGGGCGCCCTTGCGGTGGGCCCGCCAGGTGGCGGTCACGTTGCAACCCTTGGCGTTGGTGGAGAGATAGAAGACGTTGCCGTAGCCGCCGGAGGCGAGCACCACCGCGTCGGCGTACTCGGTGGTGATTTCTCCGGTGGTGAGGTCCCGGACCACGATGCCGCGGGCCCGACCGTCGACCACGATCAGTTCCAGCATCTCGTGCCGGGAGTACATCTCCACCCGTCCGGCGGCGATCTGCCGTTCCAGCGCCTGATACGCCCCGAGCAGCAACTGCTGTCCGGTCTGGCCCCGGGCGTAGAAGGTGCGCTGCACCTGGGCGCCGCCGAACGATCGGGTGTCCAGCAGCCCGCCGTACTCCCGGGCGAACGGCACGCCCTGTGCCACGCACTGGTCGATGATCTCCACCGAGATCTCGGCGAGCCGATGCACGTTCGACTCGCGGGCCCGGAAGTCGCCGCCCTTGACGGTGTCGTAGAAGAGCCGGTGCACCGAGTCGCCGTCGTTGCGGTAGTTCTTGGCCGCGTTGATGCCACCCTGCGCGGCGATTGAGTGCGCTCGGCGCGGGCTGTCCTGGTAGCAGTACGACTTGACCTGATAGCCCTGCTCGGCAAGGGTGGCCGCGGCCGACCCGCCGGCCAGACCGGTGCCGACCACGATGACGCTCAACTTGCGCCGGTTGGCCGGGTTGACCAGTTTGGCGGCGAATCGGCGACGACTCCAGCGGGTCTCGATCGGTCCGTCCGGAGCCGTTCGGTCGGTGATCGGTGCGCCGTCGGTGTAGAGGTCCATGCTCAGTTCACCAATCCGAGGAGTACGGCGAAGGGGACGGCGAGGTAGCCGGCGCAGAGCACGATCGCGAATCCGAGTGCTGCGGCGCGGACCCGGTGTTCCCCTCGTGGGGTCTGCTGGCCAAGGCTGCGCAGCGCGCTGAAGACGCCGTGCCGTAGGTGGAAGCCGACCGCCACGATGCCCAGGACATAGAGCAGAGTCACGTACCAGCGGTCGGGGGCGAAGTCGGCGACCACGTTGCGGTACGGCCGTTCGGGATCGCCCACCGGATTGGCCGTACCGGTGGTCAGGTCCAGCAGGTGGTAGGTGACGAAGAGCAGGATGATCACCCCACCCCAGCGCATGGTCCGGGCGGCGTAGCTGCCCTGGATCTTCGGCCGGTGGGCGTAGCGGACCGGCCGGGCCCGACGGGCGCGCAGGGCCAGCACGGTGGCCGCCACGATGTGCGCCACCAGGGCGAGGCTGAGCACTCCCCGCTGGATCCACAGGTACCAGGCATGCGGCAGCAGCGGGCTGCCGATCTCGCGCAGCCAGTGGGCGTATTCGTCGAAAGCGGTCTCGCCCACGAAAATCTTGAGGTTGCCCAGCATGTGCGCGATGAGGAAGAGCACCAGGATGATGCCCGACACCGCCATCACTGCTTTCAAGCCGATGGTGGATCGGATCGGGGTTGAGGTTGCTACTGCCACTCGCCCGACGCTAGGAGAGCTCGGATTAGTCGTCCAATGCATCGAGACCGCAGCTTCGATAGCTGTAAGCTATGGAGGTGCAATTGCATCAGTTGAGATACTTTGTCGCCGTAGCCGAAACCCGGCATTTCACTCATGCGGCGGATAATGTCGGCATCACCCAACCGTCACTGAGTAAGCAAATTCACGTCCTGGAAACCGACCTCGGCGCGCCACTTTTCGAGCGGATCCGCGGCAACATCGGCCTCACCGCGGCTGGCGAGGCGCTGCTACCGCTGGCCAAGCGGATCCTGGCCGACGTGGAGACCGCCCGGCACGAGGTCCAGGAACTGGTCGGAATCCGACGTGGCCGGGTCCGGCTCGGTGCCACCCCGAGCCTGTGCAGTTCGTTGGCCCCGGAGGTGCTGCGCCAATTCCGCGACGCGCATCCCGGTGTGGACCTGCGGGTCGAGGAGAGCGGCTCGCAGGACCTCGTCCGCGACCTGCTCCGCGGTGAACTGGATCTGGCGTTGATCATCCTGCCCGGACATGGCCCGGATCCGGCGCTGCATGCCGAGCCGATCCTGACCGAGAACCTGGTGGTCGCCTCGATCGACCCGTTGCCGGCCACCACCCCGGCGGGCACGCTGCGTCTGACCGACCTGCGCACGCACCCCATGGTGATGTTCCGAGTCGGTTATGACCTGCGCGATGCCACCCTGCAGGCCTGCCGGGAGGCCGGCTTCGAACCAACCTTCGCGGTCGACGGCGGCGAGATGGACGCGGTGCTCAGCTTCGTCGAGGCCGGCCTGGGCGTGGCGCTGGTGCCGGGGATGGTGGTATCCCGTCGGCCCCGGCTCCGGGCCACCCCGCTCGCACCGCCCGGCGTACGGCGCACCATCGCCCTGGCCCGCCGCCGGGCCGCGGTTCCCACCCACGCGGCTGGGGCCATGCGCCGGATCCTGCTGGATCACGTCCGGCTCGCCGCCGAGCGCGGTGAGCTGCCCCCCGGCGTAGCCCTGCTTCCTCCCTCCCCGTCGATCAAGGACCTATCGTCGTGAGTTGATCACTAAACCGCCGCAATATGTCCTTGATCCACGGAAAGGTCCTTGATCGTCAACGTCCCTCGGCCACATCCATCGCCCGATAGATCCGCTGCTCAGAGACCGGGTACGGAGTGCCGAGCGCCTGAGCGAACAGGTTCACCCGCAACTCCTCGATCATCCAGCGGATCTGCCGGATTGCCGGGTCGTCGCGGCGGCCGGGCGGCAGGCCGGCGAGCAACTCGTCGTACTCCTTGCGCACCTGCTCGACCCGGGCCTGCAGCTCCCGGTCCCGCTGCGGATTCTGCGGCAGCCGGTCCAACCGCCGCTCGATCGCGGTCAGATAGCGGGGCAGATCGGCCAGCCGCGCCCAGCCGGTCTTGGTGACGAAGCCCGGGTACACCAGCGATGAGAGCTGCCCGCGGATATCGGCCAACGCCGCCACCAGCGACAGGCTGTTGGTTCGAGCCAGTCGCTGCTCGACGGCGTACGCCGCGCTCAGCGTGCGTTGCACCCGGCCGATGACTTCGAGCACGGCCTCCACCAGGTCTGCGCGGACCTTGTCACGTAGCGTGGCGAAGCCCCCGGCGTCCCACGCTGGGCCGCCCGCATCGGCGACGAGCTTGTCGATCGCCGCACCGGCGGCGTCGTCGAGCAGTTCAACCGCACTGCGGTGCGGGTTGCGGCTGAGCGCCAACTTCGCCTCGTTGGAGAGCCGGCCCTGGAGGAACTTGGCCGGCGAGGTGAGGTTGAGCCGTAGCAGTCTCCGAGTCCCGGCCCCCATCGCCGCCTGCTGGTCGGCTTCGGTCTCGAAGATCCGGACCCCGACGCTCTCCCCTTCGTCGACCAGGGCCGGATAGCCGGTCACCACGTACCCGGCCCGGTTCTGCTCGATGGTGCGCGGCAGCGTCCCGATGCTCCATTCGCGCAGCCCCTGCCGTTCAACATTCGGGGCGGCGGCAGCCATCACCTGGCGTACCTCCGCCCTGAGCTGTCGCTGCAGCGTCGGCAGATCCTTGCCTTCGGCGACCGGCTGGTGGTGCTCGTCGACCACCCGGAAGGTGACCCGCAGATGCGCCGGCAACCGGTCCAGCTCCCAGGCGTCGCGTGGCACGGTCACCCCGGTCAGCCGGCGCAACTCGCGGGTCAACGCGTCGAGCAGCGGTTCCGCGCCGGGGGTGATGCCGGCCAGCGCCGCCCGGGCGACATCCGGCACCGGTACGAAATTGCGTCGGATGGCCTTGGGTAGCGATCTGATCAGCGCGATCACGAGCTCCTCGCGGAGCCCGGGTACCTGCCAGTCGAAGTTCTCCGCCGTTACCTGATTCAGCATCGGCAGTGGAATATCGACGGTAACCCCGTCGGTCTCCGTACCCGGCTCGAACCGGTAGGTCAGCGGCAGCGCCAGCCCGGCGGAGTGCCAGGAGTCGGGGTAATCCGACTCGTCGATGCCGCCCTTATCCGGGTTGACCACCAGGTCACGGTTGAAGGTGAGCAACTCCGGCTGATCGCGTCGGGTCCGCTTCCACCAACTGTCGAAGTGCTGGCCGGAGACCACCTCGGCGGGTATTCGCTGGTCATAGAAGTGGAACAGCGTTTCGTCATCGACCAGGATGTCCCGGCGACGGGCCCGGTGCTCCAACTCCTCGATCTCGTCGAGCAACGCCCGGTTGTGGTGAAAGAACTGGTGGTGGGTGTGCCAGTCGCCCTCGACCAGCGCATGCCGGATGAACAGTTCGCGCGCCAGTGGCGGGTCGATCCGGCCAAAATTGACTTTGCGGGCGGTGACCAGCGGAATGCCGTACAGGGTGACTTTCTCGTAGCCCAGCACCGCCGCCTGCTTTTTCTCCCAGTGCGGCTCGCTGTAACTGCGCTTGACCAGGTGTTGGGCCAGCGGCCTCGACCCACTCCGGCTCGATCCGGGCATTGACCCGCCCCCAGAGCCGGGAGGTCTCCACCAACTCGGCGGACATCACCCAGCGGGGTGGCTTCTTGAACAGCGCCGACCCGGGAAACAGGGCGAAGCGGGCACCCCGGGCCCCCAGGTAGTCGTTCCTGCCGCCCCCGGCGGCGGGGCCGGTCTTCTTTCCGCCGCCAGCCGTCGGCGGCGACTTCCGGTCGTCCCTGACCCCGACGTGTGAGAGCAACCCGGCCAGCAGCGACTGATGGATCCGTTGCGAGTCGACCGCTGCCGCGTCGTCAACGGCGGTCCCGCTCCCCGCCGTACTCGGTTCCTGGATGGTCGTTCTGCTCCGGCCCGGTGGCTCGCCGTCCAGGCTGCGCAGCACCTGGCGGAGTTGACTGGAAATATCCTGCCACTCGCGGACCCGCAGGTAGTTGAGGTATTCCGCCTTGCACATTCGACGGAACGCGCTGGATGACAGCTCCCGCTGTTGTTCCCGCAGATACCGCCAGAGGTTGAGCAGGGCGGCGAAGTCGGACTCCGGGTCGGCGAACCGGGCATGTGCCTGGTCGGCCTGCGCCTGCCGGTCAGCCGGCCGTTCCCGAGGATCCTGGATGGAGAGCGCGGCGGCGATCACCAAGACCTCGGTGGCGGCGCCGTTCCGTTCGCCCTCCAGCACCATCCGGGCCAGCCGGGGATCGACCGGGAGCTGGGCCAGCCGGCGCCCCAGCGGGGTCAACCGTCGGCCCGGGTCCTCCTGAGCCGGATCGAGCGCGCCCAACTCGTGCAGCAGGTTGAATCCGTCGGTGACATTGCGCCGGTCCGGCGGATCGATGAACGGGAAGGCCGCGATATCCCCCAGCCCGATCGCGGTCATCTGCAGGATGACCGAGGCGAGGTTGGTACGCAGGATCTCCGGGTCGGTGAACTCAGGGCGGCCCAGGAAATCCGACTCGTCGTAAAGGCGGATGCAGATCCCGTCCGAGGTACGCCCGCAGCGGCCCTTCCGCTGGTTCGCCGAAGCCTGGGAAATCGGTTCGATCGGTAGCCGCTGTACCTTCAGCCGATGACTGTAACGGGAGATCCGGGCCATGCCCGGGTCGACCACGTACTTGATCCCCGGCACGGTCAGCGAGGTCTCCGCGACATTCGTGGCCAGCACGACCCGCCGCGCGCTGTGTGCCTGGAAGACCCGATGCTGCTCGGCGAAGGAGAGACGGGCGTACAGCGGCAGAATCTCCGTGCCTCGCAGCGCCGGTTTACTCTGCACCAGCTTGCCGAGCGCGTCAGCGGTGTCCCGGATCTCCCGCTCGCCGCTGAGGAAGACCAGGATGTCGCCCGGCCCCTCGGTGGCCAGCTCCATCACCGCGTCGCTGATCGCCTGGACCTGGTCACGGACGTTGTCGGTCTCCTCGTCCTCCTCGGCTGCCGCAACCAGTGGCCGGTAGCGGACCTCTACCGGGTAGGTCCGACCGGAGACCTCGATCACCGGAGCCTCGGTCGTGGGATCGTCGCTGCTCGCCCCGTCGCCTGTCGAACCGCCGGTGATCTGGGGGCCAGTCGGTTCCTGGGTTTCCGACGCCTTCGGTGTCGAACCGCCGGTTGGCGGAGCCGCGAAGTGCCGGGCGAAGCGCTGCGGGTCGATGGTCGCCGAGGTGATGATCACCTTGAGGTCGGGGCGACGGGGGAGAAGCTGCTTGAGGTAGCCCAGAATGAAGTCGATGTTCAGGCTGCGCTCGTGCGCCTCGTCGATGATCAGCGTGTCGTACTGGCGGAGCATCCGGTCCTGCTGGAGCTCGGCTAGCAGGATGCCATCGGTCATCAGCTTGACCAGTGTCCGGTCGCTCACCTGATCGGTGAAGCGCACCTTGTAGCCCACCGTCTCGCCCAGTTCGGTGCCGAGTTCGTCGGCGATCCGGTCAGCCACCGTGCGGGCCGCCAGCCGGCGCGGCTGAGTGTGCCCGATCAGGCCGCGTACCCCTCGGCCCAACTCCAAGCAGATCTTCGGTAGCTGGGTGGTCTTACCCGAGCCGGTCTCACCCGCGACGATCACCACCTGGTGGTCGCGGATCGCGGCCAGGATCTCATCCCGCCTCTCGGCAACCGGCAGCCCAGCCGGGTACGTGATCACCGGTACCGCAGCCCGCCTGCGGGCCAGCCGGTCCTCGGCGGAGCCGACCTCGGTGGCGATCGCCGCAAGGGCCGCATCGCGTTTGCGCGGATCGCGGAGCTTGCGTACGCCGTCCAGCCGGCGCTGGAGGCGGTGCTGATCCCTGAAGATCAACTCGGACAGGCGGGCCCGCAGCTCGGCGTGGCTCGCGGCACCGGTTACGGCTGGGGAGGGCGGTGGCGTTTGCATATCGTCGCCAAGGATAGGCAGCCCGGGCCGCCGACGCCCGCCAGATATCGGCTCTCAGCGCGGGATGGGCAGGCGGTTACTGTGTGTGCCGACCCAGGTCCGCCAGTAAGGTGGCCGCAGCGCGACGAGGAACGTGCCCGTGAGCGCTCGCCCCTGCCTGGCAAGCCGGCCTCCGGGGAGTAGATCTAGCGCGCGTGGGCGGTAGCCGGCCAGGGTTTGGCCGGGTCGGCATCCGACACCCCCAAGGTCCACGCAATTTCAGAGAATGAGTGCCTATTTCGTGGCGGATAGCCCCTCTTTCTGTGAAATTGCGCAGGGTGGAGCGGGTGCTGCAAGTCAGTGACGTCGAATACGCAGTGCTGCCCGGATCTCCGCGACGACACCGTCGAAGTCCGCACGTAGCCGCTTCGCGGTCACGTGCAACACGATCCACTCTTCGCCGAGGATGCGGTTGAGCCGTTCCCGGTCGCGGTGGAACTGGGCCGGGTCGTTATGCCAGAGGCCGTCGTACTCAACCGCGACCTTGAACTCGGGCCAGGCGAGATCGACACGAGCGATGAAGTGACCGGCCCGGGTGATGACGTATTGGGCGACCGGCCTTGGTAGACCTGCTCGGACCAGCCGGACCCGAAGCTTGGACTCTTGCGGAGACTCGGACTTGGCGTCAACGAGTTCGACCGCTTGCGTCAGCCGCTTCCAGCCGCGCTTCCCTTCCCGAGTGGTCACGTATGCCCGTAGTTGCTCAATGGTGACCGCCCCGCAAGATAACAAAGAGTCGATCAGCGCCACCGCCTCGACAATGTCCAACCAGGAGGCGAGATCCCAGCAGGTTCGTTCGGGGCTGGTGACCGGGAAGGTGTCGATCCGCCGTACGTCTCGATCCTCCCAGCGTGCGACGTGAATGCGTAACCCGTGGAGTGGACCGAAGCGCGACGTGGGATCGACCAGCACTTCGACCGGATCATTGGCAGGGGGTGAGATGCCGCCCAGCATGGCTACCGCCGATCGTCCGGCGATCAGACAGCCGGGTGGAAAGAGCCATCGAGCCGCCGCCTCGCAGCGATCACGATACGAGATCGTAAGCCGGGAATCGGCGTACACGTTGTGAAAGAGCTTCCGCCAGGCGCTGCTGCGTAGGTCGTTCTTGGTGAGCAAGCCTGTATTACGCGCATCGCGCGCGTAGAAAACCTTGCCAGCAAGCCGTTCGGGACGGCGAGGAGATCGAGCCATGCGTCCCAGATTGACGCATCGCGCACTTTTGCGGGGACCCCTGTGGATAACGGTCACCTCTACTGTGGATAACCTTCAGCCGCCGACCGACCTTCACGCGCACTTTCACGGAAAGAGTGGCTGTCGCGGCCCGCGACAGCCACTCTTTCCGTGAAAGTGCGACGAGGTAGGTAACGAGGTAGGTAACGAGGGTGGCCTGGGTCAGGCGGCGGTGGACCAGGTCGCGGTAAAGGCCGCTGCCTCGCCGGTCAACCAGCGTTCGACCTGATCGGCCTTGACGCTTGAATCCTGACGGTGCGTCACGCCTCGACGCAGATCGACCAGGACCGGTTCGGCGTGTGGCAGCACCTGATCCATGTGACGGGCGAGCAGGTGGAGGGTGGCCAATGCCGCCTCCCTGGTTGGCGGCTGCTCGTCGAAGTAGAGACGGACCGCCTCGGTGCGGCCGTCGGCGTAGCGCAGTCCGAATTGTGGATTGATCTTCACCGGCAGACCGCCGAGCATGCCGAGGGCGGCCCGGGCCTGGGTGAGCTCGACCTCGGCCTGCTCGCCCAGCGAACCGAGGTAGGCCACCGCGCCCGGTACGAGTGCCTGGTAGAGCGGTCGCCAGCGCGGGTTGACGAGATCGGCGACCTCGGTCAGGTGTCGACCTCCGGTGCGGAAGGCGATGTCGGCCTTGAGGGCCTTGACGAGCTGACCATGTGGGTTGAAACCAGACCGGCTGGCTCGTTGCTTGCGGAGTCCGCCGACGAAGGTGGCCTTGGCCGGGCCGGTCCGGTCGACGTAGCGGGTGAAGCCGAGCAGGGTGGCGTAGGGGAGCGGTGCGGCGGTGGGAGCGGGCGCTGTCACGGCTATCCTCCCAGTTCAGGTGCCGGATTAGTACACCCATTCTAATCGATTGGGGCCGCTGCGCCCAGTCTGATTGGCGCCTCCTTTTGTCCGGTCCGGGCGTACTTGGCCAGTCCGCTTGAAGTTGGCCCGTCGGTACGGTGCTGGGATGCCGTGCGCGGTGCCGGGCTCTTGTGGTCCGTTGACGGCTGAGTTTGAGACCTGCCTCATTGGCGCCGATGGGATCGAGGCCTGCGCTTCCTTGGTCCTCCTCGCTGAGGTGCGGTTCGAGCAGGTCAGACCAGTCCGGATCTTTCCGGCGCACAAGCGGCAGCAGCACTTTCCGGGCCTGTGGTGGTCATCGGCGACGGGTCGGCATGTCGGCTACGAGTCCTGGCTGGAGCGGGACCATCTGATGTTGCTGAATTGGACGGCGTTCCGATTGGAGAACGAGCACGCCGAACGAGGCCGGTCGCCCGCCGAACCACCACGCGACACCCTCGTGGTCATTGAACCGCACCGCATCGTCTACACCGAGCACTGGCTCCGGCGCGGAGGGTTCGCCCCCCCCGGCAGTTCTGGAAACGCTGAAGGACCCGAACTCAGCCCTCGATCGGCCCACTGGATCAAGAAATGGCCAACTAGATCCGGACGAGCCGACCCGGAACGTCCACACGAACCTGTCCCGCGCCTGGCCATCCCACCGACCGCAGGTCAGATTCGCCTGGACCGGACACCGGTTGTGCAGTGGGTGCCCCTCGTGGAGGTGCCCCAACTGGAGTGCGCCGTCATCATCGACATCGGCTCGGAGCTAGACCGCAGCCTGTTGCGCCGGACAGGCACGTGGCGCCGGTGCCGAAAGTACGCCTGGGGCCGAGCCCGGATTGCCGACGAGTGGAACCTGGCCGCAGCGGCTCAACCGCGCCTACCTGGGCGGGCTCTTCACCGATCGGGTTGTCCCCGAGTTCGCCATGCGCTCCCTGGACCACCGGATGTTGGTCAACACGACGGCGTGGGGCGACTCACTGTGAGAGGAAATCTTGCATCATCGTGAACCGGTAGGCGCTGAAACGCAACAGATAAGCCGATGGACGACGACGAACTGGTCGCTGCCGTGGCCGGCGGTGACGACGCGGCGCTGCGGGAGCTGTTCTCGCGGCATGCGCCGTGGCTGGCGGCCCGGCTGCGTGCGGTCCTACCCGCCGCCGACGTGGAGGACGTGCTGCAGGAGACGTTTCTGGCGGTGTGGCGGGGTGCCGCGGGCTACCGGCCGGGGGCGCGCGGGCGGCTGGCTGTGGGGGATCGCCCGGCGGCAGGCGGCGTTGTGGCTGCGCCGCCGGGGCGCAGCCCGGAGTTGCCTCTGCCCGCGCTGGCTGGCGGCTGGCGAGGGGCGGCCGGTGGACCCGACGGAGGCGGCGGTGTCCAGGACGGAGCTCGCCGATGCTGTCGAGGCGCTGGGCCCGGAGGGCAGCCCGCAGCGGGAGATCTGGCGGCTGATGTACGTCGAGGACCGGCCGGTGGCTGAGGTAGCTGAGCTGATGGGCGTGTCCGGTGGGGACGGTGAAGAGCCGCGCACACCGGATCCGCCGGCTGATGCGCGCGGCGCTGCGACGGCCGAGCCGATGCCGGAGGGAGGCGGGCGATGAGCCAGTGACCACGAGATGCGGTGCTGATCGCGCCTCGGCGCAGCGGGGCCCGACGTCGCGCGACGTCGATCTGGACCGGGTCTGGCTCGGGGTGGCCGCCGAGGTGTGGCGTCGCCGTCCGGGCCCGGTGGAGCGGCTGGCCGGGCGGCTGCTCCGCTCGCCGGGCCTGGCCCGGGCGCTGGTGACCACGCCGTCGCTGCTGCTCGGCTGGGTCGTCGCCAGCGGCGGTGGTGCTGCTGGCCGGGGTGCTGGCCACGCTGGGGACCGGCACGCCGTACGTCGCGCTGCTCGCGCCGGCGGTGGCCGCAGCGGGCATCGCGTACGCGTACGGGCCGGGCATCGACCCGGCCTGGGAGCTGTCGTGCAGCGTGGCGGTCAGCGACCGGATGGTGCTGCTGGTCCGGGCGCTGGCGGTGTTCGGCCTGAACGCGGCGCTCGGCCTGGCCGCCTCGGCCGCGTCGGGCGCCGCGGCGGCGGTCACGCTCGGCTGGCTGGTTCCGATGACCGCGGTGTGCGCGCTGGCGCTGGCCGCGGCGACGGTTGCCCAGTCGGCGAACGTGGGCGTGGCGGCCGGCGTTGCCGGCTGGGTGATCATGATCCTGGCCGGCCAGGCGGCCACCGGGCGGATCAGCGACCGCCGTGACGGCCCCGGTGCTGTGGCTTCCCTATCTGGCGGTCGCCGCCGCTGCTGCGTCGGCGATCGTGCTCTACACGACCCGGATCCCGAGAGGAACCGCATGAACGTCGAGATCACCGATCTGACCCGCCGGTTCGGCCGGACCATGGCCGTGGCCGGGGTGACCCTGGACGCCGGTCCGGGCGTGTTCGGGCTGCTCGGCCCGAACGGCGCGGGCAAGACCACGCTGCTGCGGATGCTGGCCACGGTGATCCCGCCGTCCTCGGGCCGGATACGGCTGCTCGGTCGTGATCCCGGCCGTCCACGGGCAGCGCCGGCAGATCCGGCGCAGGCTCGGCTACCTGCCGCAGAACCTGGGCTACTACCCGGGATTCACGGTGGTGGAGTTCGTCGAGTACTTCGCGCTGCTGAAGGAGATGCCGTCGGCCGGGTGCCCGGGCGGTCGCCGCCGCGGTCGAGCGGGTGGGCCTGGGCGACAAGGCGAAGGCGAAGCTGCGCACCCTGTCCGGCGGGATGCTGCGCCGGGTGGGGATCGCGCAGGCGATCGTCAACGAGCCCGAACTGCTGCTGCTGGACGAGCCGACCGCCGGGCTGGACCCGGAGCAGCGGGTCGCGTTCCGGGCCCTGCTGCGCGACCTCGGGCAGCGCGCCACCGTGATCGTCAGCACCCACCTGGTCGAGGACGTCGGCGCGGCCTGCACCGAGGTCGCCCTGATGGACCGGGGAAAGATCGTCTTCCAGGGTCACGCCGGACGAGCTGGCCGCCCGCGGCGTCGGCACCACGGCGGCGGGGGACGCTCCGCTGGAGCGCGGATACAGCGCGGTGCTCGCGGCGGCGCGCTCATGACCGCCACCCCGGTCACGCGAGGTGCCCACCAGGCCGGCGCGGGCATCGCACGTGCCGCTGCGCGGCGCGCCGGGCGGCTGCTGCGGCTGGAACTGCGCCGCAACGTGCATGCCGTGGATGCTGCCGATCGTCGCCGGCGCTCTTCTGGTTCGATCACGTACCGGCCGGCCATGGCGCACCCCCCGTTGTGGAACGTCCGCGCGATGGCTATGCAGACCAGCGCCCTGGCGGTCTTCGTGCCCACCGTGGTCGGCGCCGCCGCCTGGCTGGGCTCGCGGGAGGCCCGCCACGGCATGACCGACCTGCTGGCCGGCGCCTCCCGGCCGCGGTGGGCCCGCCAGCTCGCCAGTTGGGCAGCCACCACCTGCTGGGCGCTGGTCGCCTACCTGGGCTGCGTGGCTGTCCTGTACGCGGTCACCGCGCGGCAGGGCGCCTGGGGCGGCCCGCTGTGGTGGCCGGCCGTGGTCGTCGCCGCGAGCCTGCCCGCGTTCTCCGCGCTCGGCTTCGCCGCCGGGGCGCTGCGCCCCAGCCGCTTCACCACACCACTGGTCGCCGTCACCGCGTTCCTCGCGCTCGAACTCACCGCGCAGTTCATCCACCGCGACCACTCACCCTGGCAGGTATCCCCGCTGGTCGCCGGCCCCTGGGAAATCGGCCCCGACCAGGGCGTCGCCACCTTCTACCCCTACCTGCCCGACCTGCCCATCGTCCAGCTGATGTTCCTCGCCGGCCTCACCACGGCGCTACTCGGCGTCCTGGGCCTGCCCGCCGGCTCCGGCGGCCGATGGCTACGCAGCTCCGCCGCCGCCCTCACCACGGCCGGCCTGCTGGCCGCCATTACCGCGACCGCACTGGCCGGCACCGGCCAACTCGACCCCCATGGCATGATCGCCATCCCCGCGCTGCACAACCCCGCCAACGACCGTCCCGTCCCCTACACGCCCGTGTGCAGCGACACCCCGATCCCGGTCTGCCTGCACCCCGCCTACCGCCTCCACCTGCCCACCGTGACGGCTGCACTCGAACCGGTACTCAGCGAACTGGCCAGCCTGCCCGGCGCGCCGGTCCGGATCAACCAAACCGCCGCGATCTATCGACAGGAATCGGGAAATGGCGTAAGGATCAGCAGGGCCGGCCCGACTATCAGCGGCACCCCGCCAACGCTGCACGTACTCCTTCCCATCCAACTGGCACGTCCGGTAACCAATGACGAACTAACTACCGAGCTGCAAACGAACACCGCGCGCGACATCCTCAACAGCGTCATCGGCGGCGACCGCCGTGAGACGACCGACGCGCAAGAGGCGATCGCCGAGGCCATCCTCAAGACCTCCACCCTCCCGCCCGGTAGCCCGACCGCCACCGCCGCGCAACGGTTCGCCGCCCTGCCGTCCGCAGTTCGACACGCCTGGCTCACGTCTCACGTAGCCGCGCTGCGGGCTGGCCAGATCACCCTTGCGGAGCTGCCATGACCATCGCCGGAGCCGGCAAGCCGCCGGCAGAATCCGCACGCGCCGGCCTACGCCTGGCCCGGCTGCACCTGACCAGCCGTCGCGTCCCAGCGGCCCTAGCCGCGATCGTGTCCTGCGCTGTCGCACTTCGGATCGCGCTGCACTGGCAATGGAGTACCTACGGGGCACTCCAACTCCCACTGATCTTCGAAGCCGGATGCGCCGCGGCCATCGCCGTCACCACCGCCAGCCCGTTCGGCGAACCGGAACGCGTCACCGGCCGATGGCTGCCACTCCTGCGACTGGGCACCGCGCTCACCCTGACCGCCGCCGCAGCCGGCGCGTTGGCCGCGGCAGGAATCGGCGCACACCTCGCTGGCGGCACCCTGGACCTGCTGCGCAACCTCGCCGGACTGACCGGCCTCGGGCTGCTGTGCGCTGCCATCCTCGGCGGCGCACTCGCCTGGACCGCACCCACGGCCTACCTCATGATCGCCATCTACGCCCTGTACACCCAATGGCACGGACCCGCACTCACCACACCCTGGATCTGGCCCGCCCGACCCCCACACGACATCGGCGCCGACCTCTGCGCCGGCCTGGTGTTCATCACCGGCCTGGCCGCCGTCGCGCTATGCGGAGCCCGTGACGCCACCTACGAGCGAAACGCATGAAAGTCGACCAAGCCGACTCCACCGAATCCGGGACAGTGCCGCGCTCCGCTGTCCGCGCCCACTTGTCCCGCCGCTGGTCGCAGCGGAGCGTGGGCGCCAGGCCGCACCGGACCGGATTAGAGCTCGAGTTGCCCCACCTCGGTCACCCGGAGCACGGCAGCGCCGGCCTCGTCTGAGGCGGCCAGATCGATCTCCGCGCTGATCCCCCAGTCGTGGTCGCCGTTCGGATCGTCGAAGATCTGCCGGACCGTCCAGCGATCCCGCCCCTGATCAATCATGAGCAGCGCCGGGCCCCGGGCATCCGGCCCGGTGCCGAGTGAGTCGTACGCCTCGAAGTACGGCTCCAGCGCGTCCGCCCACTCGTCCGCGTCCCAGCCGGACTCGACGTCCAGCGCGCCCAACTCGTCCCAACGGCGCAGCGCGGCCAGTTCCACCCGGCGGAACAGCGCGTTGCGTACCAGGACCCGGAAGGCCCGCAGGTTGCCGGTGACCGCCGGCGGCCGCTCATCGATGACCACCTCGTCGGCATCGGACGGGTTGCGTAGCCGTTCCCACTCGTCGATCAGGCTGGAGTCGACCTGGCGCACCAGCTCGCCGAGCCACTCGATGAGGTCGATCAGCTCCTCGGTCTTGGCGTCCTCGGGGACCGTCTGCTTCAGCGCCTTGTACGCGTCGGCCAGGTAGCGCAGCACCAACCCCTCGGATCGGGACAGGCCGTAGAAGCTGACGTACTCGACGAAGGTCATGGCCCGCTCGTACATGTCCCGGACCACCGACTTCGGGGCGAGCTGGTGGTCGGCGACCCAGGGGTGCCCTTGCCGGTACATCTCGTAGGCGGCGTCCAGGAGTTCGGCCAGCGGTTTGGGGTGGGTGACCTCGTTGAGCAGGTCCATCCGCGCCTCGTACTCGATGCCGTCGGCCTTCATCTGCGCGACCGCCTCGCCGCGCGCCTTGAACTGCTGAGCGGAGAGCACCTGGCGCGGATCGTCCAGGGTGGCTTCGATGACCGAGAGGGCATCGAGTGGATAGGTCGGGGACCCCACCTCAAGCAGTTCGATGGCGGCCAGCGCGAACGGCGACAGCGGCTGGTTGAGGGCAAAGTTGAGCTGCAGGTCGACCGTGAGTCGGACCCGCCGTCCGGCCTCATCCGGCTCGTTGAGCCGCTCGACCACGCCGCCGGCGAGCAGCGCCCGGTAGATGGCGATCGCCCGGCGGATGTGCTTGCGCTGCGCGGGCCGGTCCTCATGGTTGTCGGTGAGCAGGTGCCGCATGGCGGCGAAGGCGTCACCGGGCCGGCCGATGACGTTGAGCAGCATCGAGTGACTCACCGCGAAGCTGGAGGTCAACGGTTCCGGTTCGGCTTCGACCAGGCGTTCAAAGGTGGGCTGACCCCAGCCGATCGAGCCCTCGGGCGGCTTCTTGCGTACCACCTTGCGGCGCTTCTTCGGGTCGTCACCGGCCTTGGCCAGCGCTTTCTCGTTTTCGATGACGTGTTCCGGAGCCTGTACCACCACGGTGCCGATGGTGTCGAAACCGGCTCGCCCGGCCCGGCCGGCGATCTGGTGGAACTCGCGCGCCTTGAGTAGCCGGGTACGGATCCCGTCGTATTTGGAAAGGGCGGTGAACAGCACCGTACGGATCGGCACGTTGATGCCGACTCCGAGGGTGTCGGTGCCGCAGATGACCTTCAGGAGGCCGGCCTGGGCCAGGGTCTCCACCAGTCGCCGGTACTTGGGCAGCATGCCGGCGTGGTGTACGCCGATTCCGTGCCGGACCAGCCGGGACAGCGTCCGGCCGAAGCCGGCGGTGAACCGGAAATTGCCGATCGCCTGGGCGATCAGATCCTTTTCCGCCCGGCTGCATACGTTGACGCTCATCAACGCCTGGGCCCGCTCCAGGGCGGCGACCTGAGTGAAGTGCACGACGTAGATCGGCGCCTGCCGGGTGCTGAGCAACTCTTCGAGGGTCTCGTGTAGCGGCGTGGTGGCATAGGAGAACATCAGCGGCACCGGCCGCTCGGCGTTCTTGACCACCGCGGTGGAACGGCCGGTTCGCCGGGTCAGGTCGTCAACGAACCGGGTGACGTCCCCCAGGGTGGCCGACATCAGGATGAACTGCGCCTGGGGGAGTTCGATCAGCGGCACCTGCCAGGCCCAGCCCCGGTCCGGCTCGGCGTAGAAGTGGAACTCATCCATGATCACTTGCCCGACCTCGGCCCGGTCCCCGTCGCGTAGCGCGATGTTGGCCAGGATCTCCGCGGTGCAGCAGATGATCGGGGCCGAGTCATTGACGCTCGCGTCGCCGGTCACCATGCCGACATTCGCGGCCCCGAAAATGTCGCAGAGGGCGAAGAACTTCTCCGATACCAGGGCCTTGATCGGCGCGGTGTAGTACGTACGCCGTCCGTCGGCCAGCGCGGCGAAATGCGCGCCGGTGGCAACGAGGCTCTTGCCGGAACCGGTCGGCGTGCTCAGGATCACGTTCGCCCCCGACACGATTTCGATCAGGGCCTCTTCCTGATGGGGGTAGAGGGCAAGCCCCTGGTCGGCAGCCCACTGGGCGAACGAGTCGAAGAGGGAGTCGGCGTCAGTGCTGCCCGGCAGCTGTTCAGTGAGCGTCATGGCCGGTCCATGGTGCCTGGATCGCCGCGCCAGCGCCAGCCGGGCCAGGAACCTGGATCAAGCGGGCCGGCCGGATCGACTGCTTCACGGGTCGATCGGTCAATGGCCATGATCGTCGTGAGCAGGGAAATATCATCGCGACGCGCCAGCTATTCCCTGATCACGGGAATCGTTTGGCGGTGGAAGATCAGGTCGAAGATGGTATGCCCAGCGGTGATGCCCCGACGCTCGAACTTTGTCAGTGGCCGGTGCGCCGGCCGCGGTGCGTAGTCGGCGAACGCGTTGACGAGTTCGGGATCGGCGGTCAGGGTGATCCGCATCGCCGCGGCGTACTCGGCCCAGTCGGTTGCGCAGTGCAGCGTGCCGCCTGGCATCAGCCTGGAGCGCAGCAGGGCGACCGTCGCGGGCTGGATCAGCCGGCGCTTGTGGTGGCGGGTCTTCGGCCAGGGGTCCGGGAAGAAGACGTGAACCGCGGCCAGCTGATCCGGCATGATCATGTGCTGGAGCAGCGTGATCGCGTCGCCTCGGGCGACCCGGACGTTGCTCAGGCCCTGGCGTTCGATGACCGCGAGCAGGTTGGCGATTCCGGGGGTGTGCACCTCGATGGCGAGATAATCTCGGCCAGGGTCGGCGGCGGCCATCGCGGCGGTAGCGTCGCCCATCCCGGAACCGATTTCGAGAATCACGGGTGCTCGACGACCGAACAGGCCGGCCAGGTCGAGCGGCGCGTCGGGGGCGGCCAGCGCGTCGGGAGCAGTTGCGGCGTCGAGGTCGGTGGGCGCGTCCGGGACGGCGAATCCGTGGACCGGCCAGAGCCGGTGCAACGCGTCGATATGCCGTGCGCTGAGCCGCCCCTGGCGTGGATGGAAGGTGCGGATCTGCGCAACATGCCGAGGGTTCGTCGGCGCGGTCCCGGTCCGGTCGATCGCGATCGCCGGGAGCGGGAGGTTGGAGGAGGTCACAGGAAGACGAGCCTACGCGACCTGGTTTCTCGACCGCGTGTGCTCAGCAACGATCGATGAGAAGATTTCACCGTACGGCGGTCCAGGCGTTCGCGCTCGGCACTGTCGGCTGGCGCCAGGAGGGGGCATGGTGGCTACGCATCGTCGGATCGCCGCACTGGTCGGCGCCCCGCTCGTGCTCGTGGGTACGCTGCTGGGCGCCACCCCGAGCCGGGCTGCCGATGTCTTCGTACAGGTCACCCCGAGCACCATCGAGGCGGGCTTCATGATCGGCATCAAGGCCAGTTGCACCGCCAACAGCACAGCGGCCACCGTCGAGTCACCGGCCTTCGGGTCGGTTACCGCACAACCGCAGGCTGGTTTTCTGACCGCGACCGCGCTGGTGCCGGAGAACACCCGTGCGGACACCTTCCGGGTTCGGCTGAGTTGCCCCAGCGGAAGGTCCGCGAGCACCCAGCTCATTGTGATCGCGGCCAGCCGGCCCGGTCCCGGGCCGGCCACCGGCTTCGGCGGCAGCGCCGACGATCAGGATCCGGCGGACCTACTGGTTCTCGGCGGGATCGCCACCACGGTGGCCGGCGCGGTGCTGGGCCTGTACGCCCTGCGGAGGCGTGCCGCGCCGCTCACCGCCCGACCAACGCCTGACCGGACCCGATCCTGAGCTACGCCGATGGCCCGCTCGCCCAGCGCGTACAAGTCGCCAGATGACGCTCGGCGGTCAGCGCCCCCGGGTCCGGTGACCGAGCGGACAGCGCTGGTTGGCCACCGGCTGATCGTCCGCTCGCGGCGATCCTGGTCCGGGCCGCTCGCGGTGCTCCTGGTCCTGGTCGGAGTCTTCGCTACCGGTGCGGGACTCGGTCGATCCGTCGGCGGGCCGTGGAGTTGGCTGGGCGCGGCCGACCGGGAACCCCCGCGAGATTTTCCGGTGCTGGCGCCGAGCCGACCGGTGCGCCTGGTTATTCCATCGATCGGGGTGCGCGCACCGGTGGGTCGGGTCGGGCTCGCCGACGACGGTTCGATCGCGGTGCCGGCCCTGGAGCGGCACAACGAAACCGGTTGGTACGACCGTGGGCCCACCCCGGGCCAGTTCGGGCCGGCGATCATCGTCGGGCATACCGACACCCGGACCGGCCCATCGGTCTTCCATGACCTGGTGAAGCTCCGCCCCGGCGCCCGCATTGAGGTAACCCGGCAGGATCGTTCGGTAGCGATTTTTGAGGTCAACTCGGTGGAGCACTTCGACAAGGCCGCCTTGCCCGCCGAGCGGGTCTACGGAGACTACCGGCGGCCAGCGCTCCGCTTGATCACTTGTGGTGGTCCGTGGCTCGGCGGCAGCATCGGCTATGCCGACAACGTGATCGCTTTCGCGTCATTGATCCGGGCCCGCAACCGGTGATCCTGGCCGTTCTGTCGGTCCCGGCCTACCGGGCCGGCTCGGCCAGTTCGACCACCTCGAACTCCAACAGGTTGGCGCCGGTGGCGACGGGCTTGGCTGGCTCGCCGCCCGCTGGACCGGTGCCGCGCGTAGAACCGTGGGCGTGTGCCTCCCGGGCCGGACCGGCGGCCCACGCCTGGTACGCCTCCTCGCTGCTCCAGCGGGTGTAAACGAAGTAACGGGTCTCTCCGGCGACCGGTCGGAGCAACTCGAAGCCGAGGAAGCCGGGCGCGTTCTCGACTGCGCCCCGCCGGGCCGCGAAGCGCCGCTCCAGCTCCTCGCCCGCGCCGGGTGGTACCTCGATAGCATTGATCTTCACGACTGCCATGGCTCCACCCTAATGAGCCGCCCACGGTTGATGCCCCCGGCACGCCCACGCCACTGGCGGGAACCCGGTACCTCTGCTGGTCGCCACGGTCGCGGCAGCGCCACCGCCACGGCAGGGCCGCTCAGCGTTCCTGCGGCACCGACGGTCGCGCGGTGCCCGGATCGGCGTCGACCACGATCGGGGCATGGTCCGACGGACCGGGACCCTTACGGGCTTCGCGGTCGACGTACGCCGCTCGCACCCGCTCGGCGAACGAGCCGGTCGCGTAGACCAGGTCGATCCGCATCCCCTTGTTCTGATGGAACATCCCGGCCCGGTAGTCCCAGTAGGTGTACGGATGCGGGCCCTTCATCGGGCTGGGCACCACGTCCCGGAGGCCCAGATCGCGCAGATCGGCCAGGGCCTGCCGTTCGGCCGGGGTGACATGGGTTGAGCCGACGAAGAGTGCCGGATCCCACACGTCGGCGTCCGTCGGGGCGACGTTGAAATCGCCGCAGACCGCGAGCGGCCGGTCGGTCAGTAGTTCGCCAGCCAGTGTCTCGCGGAACGCGGCCAGCCAGGCCAGCTTGTATGCGTAATGCGGGGACTCCGGGGTGCGTCCGTTCGGCACGTAGATCGACCAGATCCGGACCCCGGCACAGGTCGCGGCGAGCGCTCGGGCCTCCGGGAGGGGGAAGCCCGGCTCGCCAGGGAAGCCGACCAGCACGTCGTCGAGCCCGACGCGGGAGAGGATGGCGACCCCGTTCCAGCGGCCGTCGCTGTGGCTGGCCACGCTGTACCCCAGTTCGCCGACCTCGGAGACCGGAAAAGTGCCGTCCGGGCACTTGGTCTCCTGCAGGCAGATCACATCGGGGCCGGTGTCCGCGAGCCAGGCCAGCAGCCGGGGTAGCCGTGCCCTTACCGAGTTCACGTTCCAGGTCGCCAGGCGCATGTACCCCAGCCTGCCCGATAGTGGCCTGGTTGGCCGCCGACGAGCCCGATCGGCCCCGATCCCCGCAAGGGATCGGGGCCGATCGGTTCAGCCGGCCGGGGTTTCTCCGGGGCGGCCCTGCTCAGCGAGGAACCGTTCCAGTTCGGCGCCGAGTTCATCGGCGGTTGGCAGCGGCCCGGTCTGACCGGCCAGCAGGTTGCTGCCGCCGCGGCCGCGGGTGAAGGCGTCGTACTGCTCCTCCAGCGCGTGAACCAGCGCCCGGGCCTCGTCGGTCTGGGCCACCTGACGGTCGATGTCGACGCGGACCGTCTCGGCTGCGGTACGCAGCCCTTCCGTTGGTAGTAGCAGGCCGGTGGCCCGGGAGACCGAGGTCAGCAGAAGTTCGGCGGCGGCCGGGTATTCGCTCTGCGCCACGTAGTGCGGCACGTGCACCGCGAAGCCCATCGCGTCGCGGCCCTGCTCGCCGAGGCGGAACTCCAGCAGGTGTCCGGCGCTACCCGGTACCTGGACCCGTTGCAGCCAGGGCTCGTACCCGGCAGTCAGTTCCGACCGGGTGGCGTGCGCGGTAACCCCGATCGGGCGGGTGTGCGGCACGGCCATCGGGATCGCGTTGAGGCCGACGGTGAGTCGGACGTCGAGCCGCCCCACCAGTTCGGTGACCGCTGCGGTGAACCGTTCCCATTGCAGGTCGGGTTCGGGGCCGCTGAGCAGTAGGAATCCGGTGCCCGTGTCGTCGTGTAGCAGGTGCAGTTCCAGCCGGGGTTCCTCGTACTGCTCCCAGTGGTCGGCAACGAAGACCATGGTCGGCCGGCGGGATCGGTAGTCCAGTAGCTGATCGATGTCGAAGGTGGCGATCGGCTGCGCCTCGAGCGCCGACAGCAGATGCTCGCGAGCGAGTCGGGTCGCGTTGCCGGCGTCGACGAAGCCGGTCAGCGCCTGGATCAGCACCGGCTGACCCAGCTCGGGCAGGTCTTCGGTGAGCTGGTAGAGCTCGTGCGGGTCGAGCACCGGTCAGGACCTCCTCAACAGAAACGCCGGAGGCGGGTCCGTCGATGGACGCCGCCGGCACAATTGGAAACGCTCCCGCTATCTTCGTCCATTCCGGCCTGCCGCATCTTCGCGCAGGTTGGCATGTTCTGCCTGTCACACGGTCAGTGGATCTTTCTGAGGTCAGATCGGGTGGCGGATCCGCCAACAGCCGATTGTCCGATCGGGCCTGGCCCGAACAGGGGACGGCGATGGTTGCTGTGCTGGGTGTTTGCTGGTTAGTAAGTAAATGCCTGTCTAATCATTAATGTGTGGAATATCCGAGATGCCAGAGTCGCCGGGGTTGGCCCGTGCCTCCCGCACTTGCGATTAGCTGCCCGAATACTCGGTCGCAAAATGTGGCAAGCGCCACTTAATGACTGTGGGTAGTTGCCTATCGATGTGCCTAGCCTCGTCGAATGCCGGACGACCACAGACTTGACAGCGAGTGCGCCGCCCCAGCCCGCATTGACCGATCGGATGACGTCAGCTCGTCCGGACCGGCTCCCGGGGAGCCCGGCGGCACTACTCAGCCGTCGAGCCGCACTGACGACCTGACGACACAGATCAACGAGCTGGTGCCCAGGGAGAGCACTCTGCTCCTCCGGTTCTGGCTGCGTTTGGAGGAGCTCGGCCAGCTTGCCCGCGTCGGCCAAGCGGACCTGGCGGTCCGCTTGGCCGCGATCCAGGTCCGGATCGCCGAGCGGGCGGTGCGCTTTGCCGAGGTGCGGGAACGTGAGTTCGCGGCCCGCCCCTGGCTTCGGAGAATGTTCGGGGCAGACCGACCGGCTCGACTAGCCGTCGTGCTCCTACTCTGCTGCCTGGGTTTGATCACCGCAATCGATGGTCACCCCCGGGTGACAGAGAAAACCGGCCCGGCTTCGGTCCCCGCCGCTGAGTCCCGGTTTCAGTCGGCCGCCCCCGGTCAGCCCGACGTCCAGCCGACCGGGCCGGAGCCGGCGGCGGTTGAGGTTACCGAGCGGACCGGGGAGGACTCTGCCGAACCGGCGCCGCAGAAGAGCGCTGAACCTGCCCCGGTGGCGCCCGCGCCGGTCGATCCGGGCCCGGTGGCTGGCCTGACCGGCGTGCAGATGGACAACGCCAAGGCGATTGTGCGTACCGGCAACGACATGGGCATGCCGCGGCGTGCCCTGATCATCGGAGTGGCCACCGCGATGCAGGAGAGCACCCTGCTCAACCGCGCCAGCGAGGTCCTGCCGGAATCCAAGAACTATCCATACCAGGGCACCGGCTGGGACCATGACTCGGTCGGCCTGTTTCAGCAGCGCACCAGCAGCGGCTGGGGCCCGGTAGGCAAGCTGATGGAACCGGCGTACGCCTCGGCGAAGTTCTTTGAGGCCCTGCGACGGGTGTCGGGCTGGGAGCGGATGCGGCTCACCGACGCGGCCCAGGCTGTGCAGGTGTCGGCTTACCCGGGGTACTACGCCCAGCATGAGGCCCAGGCCACCGAGGTTGTCGACGCGATCCTGCCGTCCGTGCAGCAGTGATTCCGCTGGCGGTGAAGCTGTGAGGCATGCGGATTTTCGATCGACGGGCTTGCTCAGCCGGCACGACCAGCCAACCCGGAAGCTGCCCAGGCGACCTCGGCGAGCTTGTTCTGGCCGTCCACATTGGGATGAAAGTAGTCCAGTCGGTTGACCATGTTGAGGCTGAACCGAACCCGGTGCGCCGCCCCGCCGTCGTAACGGCAGCGCGACCCGTACGCCCGACAGGCGGCGGCGAGTTCGCCGTTGTAAGCCTTCACCCGTGCCTGAAAGGCGGACCGGCGGGTCACGTCGGCGTCGGCCATCGAAGCCGCGTTGGCCAACAGCGCCGGGCAGATCCCGTGCGACCAGATCCGCACCGCCCGCGAGTCGGTGTGCCCGACCGCCCAGAGCCGGTGCAGATCCGGAATGCTCACCACGAACACCCGGGCTCGCGGCAGCTTGTCCCGTAACACGGCCAGGGCACGGTCGAGTCCGGCCCGGAAATCGGCGACGCTGGTCATCTCCTCGACCCGGCTGCGGCAGACGTCGTTGGCCCCGATCAGCACGGTCACGTAGTCCGCCTTCGCGCGTACCGCACCGGCGGCCTGATCGGTCAGGGCCGCTACCCGCGCCCCGGCCACCGCCTGGTTGTGGGCGTTGCCGCGAATGGTCGGATCGGACTCGAGCAGGCGCCGGTAGAGGCTGTTCACCCGCAGTCCGTCCCCGGTGGACCAGGAGTTGCGCTGGCAGGCGGCGAGTGACAGACAGGAGCCGAAACCCGCGGTGATCGAGTCGCCGAGCGCGACGATGGTGGTCGTTCGTCCGGGGTGGGACGGGGTGGACGATGCCGGGCTGGAGCCGCCGCTGCCTCCCGATCCCTCACATGCCAGCGCGAGGATGGCGAGGAACGCGGTGATGGTGGTGGTCCAACGTCTGGGCACGCTGATCTCCGATCGGATGCGGAGAGCAAGAACCAGGTAACTGTACGCTTTGTCGCTGGCTGGTTGGAATACCTGTTTCATACCAACCCGACGGTCGGCCGAGTCAGCGCCCGAGGCGGGTCAGATAATCTGCGAAGCGACGCTCCGGTCGGTAGCCCTGGTCCCGCGCCCGGCTGATGTCGAGCACCATCCCGGTAGCGAGCTGATCGATCGAGTACCGGGTCAGGGTTGGCGCTTTGGCGTGGGGCAGCCGGGCGCGGGCCGCCGCGAAACCCGCCGCCGCCACAGTCAGCCCGACCGGAACATGGACCACCCGTACCGAGCGACCGGTCGCGGCCAGCACCGCGCTCACTACCGAATCCCGCAGGTACGACCGCCCGTCGGCGATGTTGTACGCCCCCGGTGGCCAGCCGGGTGCCAGCAGACAGGCGTCGGCCAGGTTCTCCACGGCGGTCAGGCTCAACGGCACGTCCGGACCGGGCAGCGGTAGCCAGCGCCCTCGGGCCGCGGCCAGTAGCCGGGGCAGCAGGTGCGGGTCACCCGGCCCGTAGACGGCCCGGGGTCGCAGCACCACCGCTCCCGCGGCCAGGGCCAGTTGCTCGCCGGCCGCCTTTGTCCGCCCGTACGCGCTGCGCTGTCCGTCGACCGGATGCTCCTCGGTGACCGGTCCGGGGCGTACCGCCGGTCGATAGACGCTGGCACTGCTTACCCAGACCAGGGGACGGTCACCGGCGGCGTCGATCAACCGGGCGGCGCCGTCCACGTTGACCCTCCAATAGGCCTGCTCGCTGCCGCGGCCCGGCCGGGGATCGCCGACCGCAGCGGCAAGGTGCACGACCACGTCGGCGCCGCCGAGGTCCGGCGCCGACCGGACGGCGTCCCAGGGCAGATGGCGACCGACCGGCCCGGGCCGGCGGCCTGGACAGATCACCTCGGCACCGGCGGCCGCCGCCGCGCGGGCCACCGCCGCGCCGCAAAAGCCGCTGGCGCCGGTAACCGCTACCCGGGCTCCGCGGAGATTCATCGCGGTTCCGCCCGTACGACCAGGGTGGCCCAGCCCGGCAGGGCGGCGCGGCGGTCCGCGCGGGCCCGGACCACGACCGGCCGGTACGGTGCCAGCGCGGCGAGTGTATCGGCGAGTTGAGCGCGGGCCAGGCGGGCACCGGGACAGGCATGGGGGCCGGTGCCGAAGACCAACTGGGCCACCCGGGCCGGCGCCGGCCGCCGACAGTCGGGTCCGCTCCGGTGAGCGTCAGCGGCATGCCGGGCGACGAGCAGGAGCCGATCCCCGGTCCGGACCGGGCAACCGTCGATCGTGCCGGGGCCAGCCACGACCCGGGGTAACAGCGGACTCGGCGCGGTGACCCGCAGCAGTTCGTCGACGAGAACGTGCCGTTCGTCCAGGTCGACGACCCGGGGCCAGAGCCGATCGTCGGCGCACCAGGCGACCGCTCGGGGTAGCGCCGCCACGGTGGTGTTGACCGAGGCGACGGCGAACATCCCCGCCGCCCCGGGTGCCTCGCCGCTGCGCTCCGACAACCCAGGGTCGTCCGACGGTGCCGTACGATCCGCCGATCCGGCGGCGGCGAGCAGGTCGGTGAGCCGATCGGCTGCGGCCCGGGTGGCTCGGTCCCCTCCCCAGCGGCGCGGACCGGGCAGGTGTTGGCGGGCCGCGGCCGCGGCGGCTTGGCGGGCCGCCAGCGCCAATCGGACCGGGTCGACGGTCAGACCGAGTAGCGCGGCCGTGGTCGCACCCGCCAGTTCGGCGGCGACCGGAACCAGATCGACCGGTTCTCCGTGGCGCAGCGGGGCGAGTCGCCGGTCGAGCACCGCTGACCAGACCGGGCGTAGCCGGGTGATTCCGCTGGCGGTCAGGCCCTCAGCCAGTCGACGGCGATTGTCCCGGTGGGTCGGACCTTCCTGATCGAAGAGCGCCCCGCTGGCGTTCAGTCGGTACGCGGTACCGCCGGTGGTGCCGGGCGCGACCCGGTCCAGCGGTACCCGGGTGAGTGCGTCGACGTATGCCTGCTGGCCGTGCACCAGCACGGTGCGTCCCAGCCGTAGTACCGGTTTCCGCCGGGTGGCGGTCAGCAGGGCGAACAGCAGCGGATGGCTCTCCAGGTAGACACGCCGGTCGCGCCGTCGTCCGGCGGTGGGGAAGGACCGCCGGTTACCGATTTCCGGATCGGAAGGATCCCTTTCGAAAGTCTCAGACATGGGGAGAACCAGGTTGGGTGCCGGCGGCCAGTGCCGCGGCGGCGGCCCGGTCCGGCTTGCGCGAGCGGCCGGCCGTCGGCACCGGGGCGAACAGCACCGCGTCCGGCCGGGCCGTGCCCATCCGGGCCAGCACCGGATCCAGTACGGCCCGCAGCCGCCTCGGGTCCGCGCCGGGTTCCGGCTCCACCACGGCGACCAACCGTTCGTCGCCGTCGCCGGCCGGTACGCCGACCAGCACGGCCAGGTTGACGCCGGGTACGTGCAGGGCCGGCTCGTAGAGGCCGGGGTAGATATTCTCCGCGCCGCGCAGAATCATGTCCTTGCAGCGGCCGGCGAGCACCACCCGGTCACCGGCCAACCGGGCGACGTCCCCGGTGGCGACCCACCGCCAGGGAGCCTCGCCGAGGTAGCGGTCGGCCTGGCCGGGGCCGGTGAGCAGCAGTTGACCGTCGGCGTCGAGTCGGGTCCGGACCCCGGGCAGCGGGTGGCCGACGAGGTCGCCTTCGCCGGTGAAGGCGGCCTTTTCGGTCGCCTCGATGGCGGCGGCGGGGAAGAGTTCGGTCAGCGCGTAGACCCCCCAGGCCTGGCTGGCGCCGGCCCGCTTCACCCTGGTCAGCAGCTCGGCGCTGACCGGCGCGGAGCCGCTGTAGACGGCGCCGGTCAGTCGGGGTTCCTCGGCGAGTAGTGACCGTAACTGTGGCGGGGTGAGGTAGGTGGCCTGCGGCCGCAGCCGGGCCACCTGTCGGGCCAGCACCCGGGGGGGCCGGGCCGGCCACGCGACCGGCGCCCCGCTGGCCAGCGCCGGGACCAGCACGAAGAACATGCCACCGAGCACCGGCTCGTCCGGTCGGGCCCGGACCAACCCGGCAACCGCGGCCATCCCCGCGGCGAGCCCGACCCGGGTGTGCACCACCGCCCGGGGGCGGCTGGTGGTACCCGAGGTGAAAATGATCACGGCGTCGCCGTCGTCGCCCCGCCGGTCCGGGGCCGGTCCGCGTTCCGGGGTCAACGCGGGCGCGCAGCCGGGCAGCCGCCGCCCGGCGGTCAGCACCGGACCGAGGGTGGCCAGCTCCGGCAAGGCCAACTGGGCCCGGCGGGCCAGCGGCCGGGCCCAGCCGGCGACAGCCTGCGCCGCCGCGTCCGCGATCACCAGGGTCGGGCGGGCCAGAGCGAGCCGGGCGGCGAGCACATCCGGCCCGGCGGATGGATCGAGCACCGCGACCCGCACCCCGAGCCGGTACGCGGCCAGCAGCACCGACAGCGCCCGCGCTCCGGGGCGTACCGCCAACCCGATGGTCTCCCCGGCGGTGAGGCCGCGCCGGTGCAGCGCGGCGGCGTAGCCGTCGGCGAGGTCGGCCAACTCGCCCCGGGTGGCCCGGACCCGGGCCCGACCGGTCCGGGTGGCGGTCAGCACCGCGGGCCGGTCCGAATGGCGGCGTAGCGCTGAGGCCAGTTCGTCGAGCATCAGCGCGGGTCCGGGGTGAGGTGGCCGCTGCCCTGGTCCAGGTACCAGGCCGCGGTGCGACGTAGCCCGTACGCCCGCAACCGGCGGGTCGAGTTCTCCACCACCATCGCCCGGCTGTGCCGGATCGCCCCGGTCTGCCGGCGTACCCGGTTCAGGAAGAGCCGGTCGGTGGGCGACGGACGTCTCGGCATTCCGCCAACGGCCAGGTAGAGCGCCGCGGTGATGGCCATGTTGTTGCCCGCGTGCATCCGGTACGGCGCCTGGTAGCCGGCACCCCGGTGGGCCGGGCGCAGCCGGCCGAACGCCGCGGCGACCGCGACCAGGCTGCGGAAGCCGGCCCGACCGAGCGGGCCGTGCTCGTCCCGGCGGGCCACCAGACGGCCGCAGACCATGCCCGCTCCGGTGGTCAGCCCGGTCCGCGCGGCGGCGACCCAGCCGGGGCGCGGCAGACAGTCCGCGTCGGTACGGGCCAGCAGCAGCGCGCCGTGGGTGATGGCGTGTCGGAACCCGGTGTCCACCGCGCAGCCCACACCCTTGGCCGGCTCCCGGATCAGGTGTACGGGCATCGGCGCCGCCCCGGCGAACCGGCGGACCGCCTCGGCGGTGCCGTCGGTTGAGCCGTTGTCCACCACCAGCAGGGTGAAGTCCATATCGGTCTGCCGGGCCAGCGCGTCGAGCGTGGCGCCGATTCGGGCCGCCTCGTTGAAGGCCGGTACCACCACCCACATCACGACTTCTCCCAGACGATGGTCATCAGGCTGATGCCGCCGCCGAGTCCGATGAAGAGCACCCGGTCACCGGAACGCAGCGTGGGGTCGACCCGGGCCAGTTGCACGCCGAGGGTGGCGCTGGCCAGATTGCCGAGTTCGGTCACGGTGATCTCCAACTTCTCCCGGGGCACGCCGGTCACCTCGATGAACCGGTCCAGATAGGGGAGGGTGACCTGGTGGACCAGCACCCTGGTGTAGTCGGCCCAGTCCAGGCCGGTGCGCTGCCGTAGCCGGTGCAGAATGTCGGCGCCGACCTTCTCGAACACCCCGCGTAGCGCGTGGCCGTCACCATGGAAGTAAGTGTGCTCGTCCCCGCGCGGGTGTCGCGAGCCGCCGCCGGCGATCCCCCCACCCGCCAGTGCTCCGACCAGGTCTCGGTATCGATATCGATGATCCCGCCGGTGGTGACCGGCTCGACCACCACAGCGGCACCGGCATCGCCGAAGGTGTAGCCCGCGAAGGCGGCGCGGGCCTGGGCCGGGTCAGCCAGTCGCGGGCGCATCGCCCGGGTCGGCGTTTCGCCGGTCACCACCAGGGCGCGGCCGACCCGACCAGCCAGGATGAGTGAGCGGGCCAGGTCGATTCCGTTCAGGAAACTGTTGCAGGCGTTGGTCACGTCCAGCGCGTGTGCCCGACTGCCCAGCTCGGCCTGCACAATGTGCGCGGTCGCCGGTTCGGCCACGTCCCGGGTGGCGGAGGCGAACAACAGCAGGTCGATGTCGAGGGGGTCCAGGTCGGCGGCGGCCAGCGCCCGGCGGGCGGCGCGGACGGCCAGTGTCGAGGCGTACTCGGTGTCGTCGGCTATCCGCCGGTTGTCGATCCCGGTTGTCCGGGAGAACAGGTCGGCGGGCAGGTAGACCCCGCTAGCCGTCGCCACCCGCTGTTGCAGGGCGGTCGTGCTTAGCATCCGTTCGGGCAGGCTGGCGCCGACCGCGGTGATGCCCACCCGGGCACGGCTCGGCTGGTCGGTGGGGGTCCGGTGGATCATCAGCACAGCCTGCCAAGCGGGAAGCGGCCGGAAATGAGCAGGGGTGCTCAACCTGGCTGGGCCCGTCCGCCCAGTCCCGACAAGGTATGCCCGCCCAGGTTAGCCAGCCGTTCCGGGCGGGTACCGGTATCAGATGGCCGCCAAGCAGCAGCGACCCGGAGGGACGCGAGGGCAACCCCGACGGGCTAAAGGAACAGTCGGACATCCGTACAGCGCACTCAACCTGCGGTTGGCACTGGCCTCGTTCGGTCTGGTGATCTGCGCGGTGCTCGGCGTACTGGCCGCCCGGGCCGACTACCTGGTGCTGGCCGCGGTCCTCTTCCTGCTCGCGGCGGTCGCCGCCGTTGACCTGGTGGTGATCCAGCGCCGCCGGGCCGCCCGTCGTCGGGAGGAGGCACCGGGCTCCCGGCACTCGCTCTTCGAGTAGTCCAGGGATGCGTCGGTCGCCCGCCGGTCCCGCTGCCGCCAGGGGGTACAGATGTCAATCGCGACCACCGACCCGACCACCGGCCAGGTGCTCAAGACCTTTGCCCCGATGACCGACGAGCAGATCGACACCGCGATCGGGCGGGCTGTCGAGGGCTACCAGGCGCTACGCCGGACGAGTTTCATCGATCGGGGCCGGTGGCTGACCGCGGTCGCGGATCTGCTCGACGCCGAGCGGGACGATATCGCCCGGATCATGACGATGGAGATGGGCAAGACGTACGCCTCGGCAAAGGCGGAGGTGGCCAAGTGCGCCGCCGGTTGCCGGTACTACGTCGCGCACGCCGAGGGCTACCTCGCCGACTCTCCGGCGGACGCCGCGGCGGTCGGCGCCGCCCGCGCGTACACCCGGTGCCAGCCGATCGGGCCGGTGCTGGCGGTGATGCCGTGGAACTTTCCGCTCTGGCAGGTGATGCGCTTCGCCGCGCCGGCCCTGATGGCCGGCAACGTCGGGTTGCTCAAGCACGCGTCCAACGTGCCGCAGACCGCGCTCTTCCTCGACGAGCTGTTCCACCGGGCCGGCTTCCCGGTCGGCGCGTTTCAGGCGCTCCTGATCGGCTCCCGGGCCGTCGAGCGGGTGCTCACCGATCCCCGGGTACGGGCGGCGACGCTGACCGGCAGTGAGGCCGCCGGCCGGGCGGTGGCCCGGATCGCTGGTCAGGAGGTGAAGAAGACCGTGCTCGAACTGGGCGGCAGTGACCCGTTCGTGGTGATGCCCACCGCCGACCTGGATCGGGCCGCCGAGGTGGCCTGCGTCGCCCGGTGCCAGAACAACGGCCAGTCGTGCATCGCCGCGAAGCGGTTCATCGTGCACGCCGAGGCGTACGACGCCTTCGTTGACGCGTTCGTGGCCCGGATGTCGGCGCTGCGGGTGGGCGATCCGATGGCCGACGAGACCGACGTCGGACCGTTAGCCACCGAGCGGGGCCGGGCCGATGTCGAGGAGCAGGTCGCCGACGCGGTCGACCGGGGCGCCCGGGTGCGCTGCGGCGGGCGCCGCCCGGATGGCGGCGGTTGGTGGTATCCGCCGACGGTGCTGACCGATCTGACGCCGGCGATGCGGGTCTGGACCGAGGAGGTCTTCGGCCCGGTCGCCGGGGTTATCCGGGTCTCCTCGTACGACGAGGCGGTTGAGGTGGCCAACGGCACCAGTTTCGGACTGGGCGCCAACGCCTGGACCCGCGACCCGACCGAGCAGGACCGGTTCGCCACAGATCTCGACGCGGGCAGCGTGTTCATCAACGGGATGACCACCTCCTTCCCCGAGCTACCGTTCGGCGGGGTGAAGAACTCCGGGTACGGCCGGGAACTGGCCGCGCATGGCATCCGTGAGTTCTGCAACGTCAAGACGGTCTGGGTGGGTGACGGGGTGGCCGGCGCGGGTTCCCGCGCGGGTCCCGGCGCACACAGCGAGTAGCGGACCGGCAGCCCAGCCAGATTCGCCTGACCGGCCAGATTCGGCTCTCCGCCGCCCTAGGCTCGTCGCATGGTGGCGTTGTTCGAGATCGTCGTCCTGCTCGCGATCTCGATCATCGGTGCGGCGTTGTCCCGCCGCCTCGGGCTGCTCTCGCCGATCCTGCTGGTGGTGGCCGGGGTCGCGGTCTCGTTCGCGCCGGTGTTCCCACAGGTCCGATTGGATCCACAACTGGTGCAGACCGGCATTCTGCCGCCGTTGCTCTACGTCGCCGCGCTGGAGAGTTCAGTGCCGGCGTTGCGTTTCAACATTCGTCCCATCCTGCTGCTCGCCGTCGGGCTGGTGCTCTTCACCGCGTTCGCGGTGGGAACCGTCGTGTACGTGCTGTTACCGAATGTGCCGTTCGCCGTCTGCCTGGCCCTCGGCGCGGTCGTCGCGCCCCCGGACGCCATCGCCGCGACGGCGGTAGCCCGGCGGATCGGGCTGCCCCGGCGGCTGGTCAGCATCCTGGAAGGCGAGTGCCTGATCAACGACGCCACCGCGCTGGTGCTGCTCAGGGTCGCCACCGCTGCGGCCCTCGGTGCCGCTGTCGGGATCCCCGAGGTGGCAAGTGAGCTGGTGGCCGCGGCCGGTGGCGGCATTCTGATCGGCGCCCTCGGTGCGGTGTTCTTCGGCTTTGTGCACCGCAGGATCACCGATCCGGTGTTGGACAACGCGCTGTCGCTGCTCACCCCGTTCGCGGTGGTGATTATCGCCGAGGCGGTGCAGGCGTCGGGCGTGGTCGCTGTGGTGACCGCCGGTCTGGCCCTTGGGCACAAGATGCCGGTGTTGATGTCGGCCGCCTCCCGACTGCAGATGATCGCCTTCTGGCGGCTGGCCAGGTTTCTACTGGAAGGGCTGGTCTTTCTGCTTGTCGGGCTGCAGTTGCCCGAGGTGCTGGGCCAGCTCAGCACACCCTGGCGGGACGTCGTGCAGGTGACTGCCGCGGTGTTGGCCACCGTGCTGCTAGGCCGGTTCGCCTGGGTCTTCCCGGGCACCTACCTGGCTCGGCTGGTGCCCCGGATACGCCGAACCGGACCACCTCCGCCCGTTGGCATTCCGGTGGTCATCGCCTGGGCCGGGATGCGCGGCGTGGTCACCCTGGCCGCCGCACTCGCGTTGCCGTTGACCCTGGCCGGCGGGGCGAAATATCCACGTGAGCTCTTCGTGTGGCTGGCGCTCGCGGTGATCGTGGTGACCCTGGTGTTGCAGGGTGCCACCCTGCCGGCGGTGGCCCGCCGGACCCGGCTGCCTCCCGATGATCGCATTCGGGATGCCTGGAACGAAGCCCAGGTGCAGCACGAGGCGAGCCGGGCCGCCCGGAAACGGCTCGAGCAGGCGGCCGGCGACGCCCCGGTCGCAGTGGTGAATCGGCTCCGACAGGTGGTTGACGAGCGCGCCAATATGGCCTGGGAACGCCTTGACGGTGCGGGGGAGAGCCCGTCGCGGGCGTACGGAAGGTTACGGCACGAGATGATCGATGCCGAGCGGCAGGTGTTCCGGGAAGCTCGGGACCAGGGGCGAATCCCGGAGGAGGCGCTGGTCCGGGCGTACCGCGAACTGGACCTTGAGGAGTCATTGCTCAAGGATGGCGGCGAAGACTGACCGACCAGCCTCCCTCTCCCTCTCCGTTGATCATGAGCTTATCGTGAAAGAGAGCGCTCTCTATCACGATAACCTCATGATCAACGGCGGAGGCGGCGTTCGAGGACCTGACCCGGCCATTGCCGGTCCGGCAGCCCGACGGTGAACGGCTCGGTTGCGGTGAAACCCTGACGTTCGTAGTAGCGGACCAGCGCACCGTCGGCACCGGCGTAACAGTCCACCCGGAGCAGTCCGACGCCGAGATCGCGGGCGATCTGTTCCGCGTACTCAAGCAGCCGGGCACCAATCCGCGACCCGGCCCGCGCCCGGTCGGTGACCAGCAGGTTGATGTAGAGCTCGGGTTCGGTGGCGGGCGGGACGTACGGCGTGGCCGACCCGACGGCCAGCGCGCCGACCGCAGTGCCGTTCAGTTCGGCCAGGTAGAGACCGTCACTGGCGGCCCACCGTTGGGCCTGTTCGATCCGGCGCGGGTCGGCCGAGTGCGGCTCGGTGCCCCACTGGCCGGTGCGACCCTGCTCAACCAGCCATCGGGTGGCCCCGTCGAGTAACGCCAGTACGATCGGCACATCGTCCGGGCCGCCGGCCCGGATCATCAGCGAAACGTGATCTTCAGGCATTCAGTCATGCTGCCAGATGCCTGCCGAACCGGTGCGGCGCGGCCTGGCGCGGCCGCGGCGCGGTGTGCGGTGACACTGGCCGGCAATCGTTGATTGACTCAACCGGAAAGCGGGACAGCACGGTGCGGACCAATAGCGGGGCGATACTCACGCCGGGCAGCACGGTGACCGTTCGGTTGGTCAAGCTTCCCCGACCCGAGGTGCGGTACCCGGCGGTGGTGGTCGCCGACGACGGTACGCATGTTGTGGTGCGTGCGCCGTGGGCCGGCGCGGAGACCCGGGACATGGGATTTGTCCGCTTCGAGCGCGGTGACGTCTGGACCGAGCATTTCTGGCGGGACCGCTGGTACGCGGTAAAGGAGATCCATGCCGTAGATGGCGTGCGCAAGGGCTGGTACTGCGATGTGACCCGGCCCGCCGAGGTCATTGACAGCGGACTCGTCGTAACCGACCTGGACCTCGACCTGTGGCTCTCCGCCGATCGGCGCACCATCCTCCGGCTGGACGAGGACGAGTTCCTCGCCAGTGGGTTGGCCGAACGGGATCCGGTCGCGGCTGATCAGGCCCGTCGGGCCCTCGACGAGCTGGCCGACCTCGCCCGGGACGGTTTCGAATCGCTGCTTGGCGCCGCACTTAGCCGGCCCGAGGAACGACGCCCCGAACGACTCTGAACGACACTGTGCTATTTCACGGAATGAGTGGCCTCCGTAGGTATCGGAGGCCACTCATTCCGTGAATGTGCGTTAGCAGGGGCGGGGCGAGAGGCTAACTACTCTCCGGGTCAGCTGCAGGCTGCCCCGTTGAGGGTGAAGAGGGTCGGGTCCGGGTTGGCGCCGCCGGCGGTGGTGGCGTTGAAGCCGAACATCGCGGTGCCGCCAGGATCGATCCGGGCGTTGTAGCTCTCGTTCCTCGCGGTCACCGTGGCACCGACCTGGGTGGTGGTCGCCATCCACGCCTCACGCACCTGCGGGTCGCCGGTGAAGGCGAACCGCAGGGCCCAACCGTTGATCGGGGTCTTGCCGGTGTTGGTGATCGTCGCCTGCCCGGTGAACCCGGTTCCGCCCTCCCAGGTCCCGTAGTTGATATAGGTGACCTTGCAGGGTGACGCCACGGTTTGACCGGCCGCGCCCTGGTCGGCGAGGAACGAGGCGATCCAGGCCAGCGAGGAGTTCCAGTTGATCGCGACCTCGTTGGTGGCGTACGAGTTGATGTCGTCGACGTAGCAGAACATCGGCTTGCAACCGGCGAGCAACTGCTTGGCGAACGGATCGTCCAGGCTGGCGTTCGCGCCACCGGCGATCGAACCGGCCGGCGGGTTCGGCAGGGCCGGGTCGAGCTGGTGGGCGAAGATTCGGGTGTGCTGGTTCTTGGCCGCCTGCTCACCCCAGCCGGTCACGTACGACATGTTCAGCGCGTTGCGGCCGAGGATGTAGTCCATCGCCTGTACCGCGCCGTCGCGGTACTTCACGTCCCGGCTGAGGTCGTACGCGGTGGCCAGCACCACCGCGTTGTTGATGATGTTGCTGTTCGCGCCCCAGAAGTAGCTGCCCGCGTCGCCCGGCATCGGCAGCCCGTACGCCTGGGCGCGACCGGTGGCCAGGTAACCGTCGGCGGCGGTGAGCACCGAGGCGCGGATCCGGTCCCGTTCGCCGGCCGGCAGGCCGTTCGGCACGGTGGCCAGGTCAAGTCGGCCGAGCGCGGCGGTACCGCCCCAGCCGAAGCCGTTCGCGTCGAACACGTTGCCGGTGTGGTGCGGCGAGGCGGTCAGATCGGTGCGGTAGGACGCCTCACCGGTGGTCAGGTAGAGCTCGACCGCGGCCCAGTAGAACTCGTCGCTGACGTCACCGTCGCTGTAGGAGCCGCCGCCGTCGCCGTCGGCCGGGTCGGCGTACCGGGTCGGGTTGGCCTTGGCCGCCGCGTACGCGGTCTTCGCCGCGGTGCGGCAGCGGGTCGCGAACGCCGCGTCGTACGGGGCGAACAGCCGGGCGCACTGCGCGGCGGTGGCGGCGAGGTTGAGCGTCGCGGCGGTCGACGGTGGGTGCAGTTCCCGCCGCTGCGGGTCGTGCTGGGGCTGCAGTGGCAGTCCGGTCCACTGCCGGTCGTGGATCTTGTGGTGGGCCATCCCGGCCAGCGGCTTGCCCGCCGGCACCTGCATGCGTAGCAGGAACTCGAGCTCCCAGCGGGCCTCGTCCAGGATGTCCGGTACGCCGTTGCCCCGCTCCGGCACCCGCAGCGTGCTGTCGCCGAGCCCCGCACCGTGCCCGGCGGTGGGCGCGGTCTTGGTCCGCTCAAAGGCGTTCAGCAGCTGATAGGTGGCGATGCCACCGTTGACCACGTACTTGCCGTGGTCACCCGCGTCGTACCAGCCGCCGCGTACGTCCAGCCGGTAGTCGCAGACGCCGGGCTGGCACGGCACGTCGGTGTCGCCCTGGTTCGGCGCTACGCCGAGGTGACCGGCGGGTCGGGCGTACTCGTTACCGACCAGCGCGCCGTCGATGGCGATGCCACTGCGTTGGAGATAGAAGAACTGCAACGCATCGGCGCGGAGCTGGTGGTACAGACTGCCGGAGATGTCGAACGGGTGGCTGGTTTCGCCGTCGGCGGTCAGGGTGTAGCCGGTGCCGGCGGTGGTGAATGCGGAAAAGTCGATGGTGTGGGTGTTCTGACCGCTTGCCGCGTCCACGCCGCGCGGGGTGGACGAGCCCCGGGTCACGACCGTCCCGGCGCTGTTGGCCAGGGTCCAGGACAGCGGGCTGGTCGCGTCGGTGACCACGGTGGCGTGCTTCGGGCCGCCGGGCAGGTAACCAACCTGGTTGACCCGGACCCGGGGGCCGGTGTCCGGTACGTACGGTGGTGCCGCCTCGCCGCCGCGCAGCGAGACGTTGTCCAGGCAGAAGGTGTAACCGGTGGCGTTACCGCCGAGCTGGAACGCGACCTGGGCGGCGTTGGTGTCCGCGGTGGCGGTGAAGGTCCGTTCGATGTGGGTGATCCCGGCGGCCAGGGTGAGATCCTCGGCGAAGAACGAGGTGTACGGTTCGGCGCCGAGTTGCACGGTTGCCCGGACGGTTCCGCCGGGAGCCGCCGAGGCGTCGAAGGAGAACGTGTAGGTGGCGCCGGCGACCAGGGTCACGTCGTTCTGCCCGACACCGGCATCCCAGGGGTTGGCCAGATTGCCGGGCAGTGTGGAGCAGTACTGCCCGTTGGTGACCCCGCTCGAGGTGGTGCCGTAGGAGTACCAGCCGCTGGTCCCCTCGGCGAAGTCACCGTTGCGGACCTGCTCCGGTCCGGCCGTCGGGGGACCGGCCTCGCCGTCGCTGATCAGTGACACGTCATCGAGGCAGAAGGTGTACGGCTGGGCGCTTCCCCCGAGTTGGAAGGTGAGCGTGCCGTCGGTGGAGTCGAGGGTGCTGGTGAACTCGTACCCGAAGCTTTGTCCGCCGGGGGTCAGCGTCAGCTCCCGGGAGAAGACCGTGCTGTACGGCGCCTCGTTCAGCTGCACGTTGGCCTGGACCTTGACCGGCGCGCTGGTCGAGGCGCGTAGCGACAGCGCGTAGCTGGCTCCGTTCACCAGGGGGATGCCGTTGTGGCCGAGACTGGCGTCCCAGGGGTTGGCGGTGCCGCCGGGGACCTGGGCGCAGAGCTCGCCGTTCACCACCGAGATCGGGGTGTTCGAGGTCGACCACCAAGGGGCGGTGCTGCTGGTGAAGGTGCCGTTGACGATGTGTTCGGTGGCCTCAGCTGGGGCCGCCGAGGCGGCCAGGCCGGTGAGGGCGAGGGCGGTCGCCGTGGTGGCGCAGAGCGCGACGGTCCGCCGGAGGCGTCGAGGTCGGAGCACGGGGTTCCTTCCGGTGGGGGTGTGAGCCTGGTGGGGTGACCGACCGTGCGCCGGTCGGACTGCGGCGATGGCGGAGAATGGCCGACATCATTGGGAGCGCTCCCAGTCGCGTCGATGTTGCCAGGCCGCTACTGCCATGTCAATTGAAAGTCCTGGATTGATGCTTCCGCCGTCGTGGCGATGGGCGGAAAGCCCCCGGCAGGGACCGGCACGCGGTCAATGTGTTGCCGATCGACTACCGGCAGTGAAATCTTGTCGGGATGACCACTACTTTCGTGATCTGCTAGAGACATCGTGCCCCGATTCCTGGCAGGCTGCCTGCCATGACCCTGAAGCTGTGTTCCGCGGCGGTGACTGACCGCGGCCTGATTCGGAGCGGAAACCAGGATGCGGTGCATGCCGGCCCCTGGTTGCTCGCGGTCGCCGACGGAATGGGCGGGATGGCCGCCGGTGACCTGGCCAGTACGATCGCGCTCGGGGCGATGGTCCCGTTGGACGTGGAGACCACCGAGGACGAGTTGGTCGGGGCGCTCCGTGACGCGGTGGAGCGGGCCAGTGCCGGTATCCGGGCGGCGGTCGCCGAGGACCCGGAACGTCAGGGCATGGGCACCACCCTCACCGCGCTGCTCTTCGCCGGTAGCGGGAACCGTCTGGCGCTCGCCCACATCGGTGACTCCCGTGCCTACCTGCTACGTGACGGGACCCTGCAGCAGCTCACCCGGGATGACACGCTGGTGCAGATGCTCGTTGACGAGGGAGTCATCACCCCCGATCAGGCGAGCAGCCATCCCCGGCGAGCCGTGGTCACCCGAGCGCTGCAGGGCGAGCCGGTCATCCCCGTCTACACCACCCTGGTGCCGCAGGCGGGGGACCGGTGGCTGCTCTGTAGCGACGGCCTGTCCAATGTGGTACGCGGCGAGACGCTCGCGGACGCGCTGGTGTCGTACCCGGATCTGGATGCGTGCGCCCAGCGCCTGGTTGATCTGGCACTGCGGGCGGGTGGGCCGGACAACATCACCGTGGTGGTGGCCGACGTCATCGATCAGGCCGATTGACCGGATTGGCGATTTTGGCCCGTGGACGCGGTAGGGCGGGATGTCCTAACGGCGACGAGGCTGGAGGTGCCGGGTGGGTTGGACGCTGGCCGGGTCCTCGGGCCAGGGGTGGCGCGGGTACCGGCCGCGTAACTCCGCGCGGACCCGGAGGTAGCCGGTGCGCCAGAAGGACGCGAGATCACTGGTCACCGCAACCGGGCGACCGGCCGGAGAGAGCAGGTGCAGCAGCACGGGCACCTGCCCATCGGCGATTCGCGGCGCGGTTTGCCAGCCGAAGGTCTCCTGCAGCTTGACCGCCAGCACCGGGGCGGCTGGATCGGTGTAATCCAGCCGGATTCGAGAGCCACTGGGCACCCGGAGCCGCTCCGGGGCCAACTCGTCCAGTCGGGCCGCCGGCGGCCAGGGCAGCAACCGGCGTAGTGCGGTCAGGATGTCGATTCGACCCAGATCCGCCCGCCGCCGGGCGTTGGCCAGATCGGGGCCGAGCCACCGCTCGGCCGCGTCGAGCAGCGCCTGGTCGGTCATCTCGGGCCAGGGCGTGCCGAGCGCGTGCCGGCAGAATGCCAACCGGGCACGCAGCGACCGGGCATCGGCTGTCCAGGTGAGGAGGGTGAGCCCGCCCCGGCGCAGGCCGTCGAGGAGCGCCTCGGTGACCATCGCGCGGTCCGGACGGACCAGCGGACGCTCAACCAGAACCAGTGCGCCGAGGCGGCACACCTCGTGGGCCACCACGTCCTCACCGGACCAGGTGATTTCCTGCTCCTGCCGGAGTAGAGCGGCACCGGCCGCACGCGCGGTCGCCTCGTCGATCGCCACGGCCTGCCGGATCAGGGCATCGCGCCGGCCGGCGGGTCGCTCCGCGGCGGCGATCGCCAGCCAGGCGGCTCCGGTCAGCGCCGTCCCGGGCGCCAGGTCCGCCGAGGTTCCGCCGGTCATCAGGTACGTGGTGCCGCCGGGCCGCCGGAGGCGAGCCAGCCGTTCCGGGTAGGCGAGCCCGACCACCAGCCCCGCGGCCAGGTCGTCGCTGGTCGGAGCGGATCCCGCTTCGCCGGCTGATCCACCGTTGGGGCCGCCGCGGCCGGCCAGCGCGGAGTGCAGCCGGGACACCTCGGCCCGCCAGCGGGTGGCGGCTGCGGGGTCCGTGCCGGTGCGCAGTCGGCGCCAGACAGCTATCAGATCGTCATCGGTGGTCGGCTGATCAGCGGCCAGTAGTGCGACAATCTCCGCGGCCCGACGCGCTCCCAGCAGTTCGGCGCCGTCCAGCAGGGCCCGGCCAAGTCTGGGGTGGACACCGGTCGCCGCGATGGCCCGGCCACGGCTGGTGACCCGACCGTCCGGTTCGACGGCACCGAGCGAGGCCAGCGCTGCCTGGGCTATCCGCATGGCGGCCGCCGGTGGTTGATCGGGGAGCGCGAGCCCGGTGCCGTCCGGATGGCCCCAACTGGCGAGTTGCAGCGCGAAACCGGTCAGGTCAGCGCTGGCGATTTCCGGTTCCGGTCGCTCGGGCAGACGCTCGTGGCTGGCGGCCGACCAGCACCGGTAGACCTGACCGGGGCCCTCACGTCCAGCCCGGCCGGCGCGTTGGATAGCCGCCGCCCGGGACGCCGGCACTGTCACCAGCGCGCCCAGGCCCCGGGCCAGGTCGGTGCGGGCCACCCGGCTCAGGCCAGCGTCAACGACCACCCGTACGCCGGGCACAGTCAGACTGCTCTCCGCGACCGAAGTTGCCAGCACCACCCGACGGCGGGTGCCGGCCCGCAGCGCGGCATCCTGGTCCGCGCTAGCCAGCCGGCCGTGTAACGCCACCAGGTCGACGTGGTCACCCAGGTCGGTCAGCAGATGGGTGACGCGCGAGATCTCTCTGACGCCGGGCAGGAAGACCAGCAGGTCACCGTGGTGCTCGCGGAGTGCGCGCCGTACGGTCGCGGCAACGTGGTCGAGTAGCCGCGGATCCACCCGCAGACCGTGCGGCGGGTCCACCGGCCGGGGCGGGGGCGACCAGTGCACGGCGACCGGATGGAGTGTTGATTCGGCGCTGATCACCGGTGCCGGGTGGTCGGCGGTGCCGAGCAGGGCGGCCAGTCGGCCGGCCTCGACGGTCGCCGACAGCGCCAGCAGCCGAAGCTCCGGGCGGAGCGTGGCCCGGACCTCGACGGTGAACGCCAGGGCCAGGTCGGCATCCAGTTGGCGTTCGTGGCATTCGTCGAGCAGCACCGCGCCGGTGCCGGCCAGCTCGGGATCGTGTTGTAGGCGCTGAACGAGCAGTCCGGTGGTTACCACCTCGATCCGGGTTCGAGGTCCGATGCGTCGTTCGCCGCGTACGGCGTACCCGACGGTCTCGCCGACGGGTTCGCCGAGCAGGGCTGCCATCCGTTGAGCTGCGGCCCGGGTAGCTACCCGGCGGGGCTGGGCGATGAGGATCCGCCCGTCGACCGATCCGAGCAGCGCCAGCGGGACGAGTGTGGTCTTGCCGCTGCCGGGTGGAGCGACCAGCACCGCCGCGCCCGGATCCTGGATCGCCGCGATTACCGTGGGCAGAATGTGGCGGATCGGCAGGTCGGGGGAGAGGGCACGCAGCACCTGGCCAGTGTCCCACCGACCGTGGTGATCACCGATCCGGCCGATTGCCGGCGACACCTGGCCAGCGGCGTCTGAGACCAGGCGAGGGGTGGTGATCAGCGCGAGTCGGCAAGCTGACCCCGCAGCTTGCCCAGCGCACGGCCCAGCAGCCGGGAAACATGCATCTGGGACACCCCGATCTGATCGGCGATTTGCGCCTGGGTCAGATTTCCGTAGAAGCGCAGCGTGAGGATGCGTTGTTCGCGCTCGTCCAGGGTGGCCAGCGCCGGCCCGAGCGCGACGCGTAGTTCGACCAGCTCGAACTCGACATCCTCGCTTCCGAGCGTGTCACCGAGTTCGGTGGCCCGCTCACCGTCCCCGGTCGGCGTCGAGAGGGATACCGCGTTGTAGGCGCGGGCGCCCTCCAGCCCTTCGAGGATCTCCTCCTCGGTGAGTTTGAGGTAGGTGGCGATGTCGGCCACCGTCGGCGATCGGCCGAGCGTCTGGAGCAGCCGGTTGTTCGCCTCGGAGATGGCCAGCCGTAGTTCCTGCAGCCGGCGTGGCACCCGGACGTCCCAGGTCCGGTCCCGGAAGTAGCGTTTGAGCTCGCCGATGATGGTCGGGATCGCGTAACCGGCGAAGTCCACGCCGCGGTCCGGATCGAATTTGTCGATTGCTTTGATCAGTCCGATGGCGGCGGTCTGGGTCAGGTCATCGGTGGGCTCACCGCGGCCGCTGTACCGATGGGCCAGATGCTGGGCCAGTGGCAGCCAGGCCTCGATGGCCCGCGCCCGTAGGGCGGGCCACGAAGGATGGTGCGCGGGCAGTGCCCTCATCGCCCGGAGTAGGTCGGTAGGGCTGTCGGGATGGGTCCTCATGTCCGGGGCCAGAGTTGTCGCGATGGCTTCGGCTGACTTCGTCCGGACTGTTGTTGTCGCGGTCATGGTGGTCCTCCCTGCACCTCATCGTGGCGATAACAAGTGACGGGTGGTCTGTTTGACTCCGACGTTCAGTTGTCACCCTAACCCGACCGGGTTGGCTAAGGCTAGCCGAACGGATGATGGAGAATCTCCGCATAACGTTATTAACGTTGCGAAATCAGACGTGATGTGGGCGGGGTGCGGGGATGCTCGGTGGCTGCGCTGTGGGAGATCAATCGCTCACCGACTCTGTCAGCTTTCTGTCTTGTTCCCACAGTGGACGTTGGCAACGCAACTGAGTCGGCCGGTGAATATACGGCTCAACCTGGTTTCCCGCAGCCCAGACGGGTAACTCGAATGTCGGGTTGCCCCGGCAACGGGTACGCCGGGCGCGTTCCTACCGACCACGACAGGCAACGAGACAGGGGAGGCGATAATGGCCATCGAGGTCACCGATTCGGAGCTGGAGCCGCCAGATCACGCCGTCGAGGGCGAGCGCGGAGCCCTCGTCGCGGTGTTGGTCATGGTGGTGCTCGGAGTAGTGGGAATCTTCGCCATCTCCACCTGACCGTCAGCCGGATCTCCGCCAGGAAGACCCCGCCGGCCCGGTCGGGGCCGGCGGGGTCCGAAATCATCCCGCCGCGGAATGTGGCAGGCGTGCGGCGGGAATAACACCCAGTCGGCCGGCCTGGTAATCCTCAAATGCCTGGACCAACTCCGCCCGGGTGTTCATGACGAACGGGCCGTAATGTGCGACTGGCTCCCGGATCGGGCGGCCACCCATCAGATAGAGGTCCAGCGCCGGGGTCGCGAGGTCCTGCTGCGCGTCGGCGGCGAACCGCAGGGCGTCACCCGGACCGTACACCGCGAGCTGACCGGTGCGCACCGGCCGTCGTTCCGGGCCTACCGTGCCCCGCCCGGATAGTACGTAGACCAGCGCGTTGAAGTCGGTCCGCCAGGGCACCTCAACCTCGGCGCCAGGCTGCACCGTGACGTGACTGATGGTGATTGGCGTGTGGGTTGACCCGGGACCGGACTGGCCGGCGATCTCCCCGGCGATGACCCGCAGCAGCGCGCCGCCGTCCGGGGTGGTCGCCAGGCCCGCCTCCTTGCCTCGGATGTCCTGGTACCGCGGTGGGTTCAGTTTCGCGACCCGGGGCAGATTGACCCAAAGCTGCAGGCCGTGGAAGAGACCACCGGTGGCGACCAGATGCTCTGGTGGGGCCTCGATATGCAGCAGACCGGAACCTGCGGTCATCCACTGGGTGTCGCCGTTGGAGATGGTGCCACCGCCGCCGTGCGAGTCCTGGTGGTCGAAAATGCCATCAATGATATAGGTGACGGTCTCAAACCCACGGTGCGGATGCCACGCTGTGCCTTTGGGCTCGCCGGGCGCGTACTCCACCTCGCCCATCTGGTCGAGGTGGATGAACGGGTCCAGTTCGGTCATCGGCACCCCGGCGAAGGCCCGGCGTACCGGAAAGCCCTCGCCCTCGTAGCCCTGTGGGGCGGTGATGACGCGGTGTACCGGCCGGAAGTTGGTGGCCTCCGCCAGTCGGGGTAGGCGGGGAAGGATCAGGACGTCGTCGACGGTGATCGCGGGCATGCCTAGTTCTCCTTGGTGCTGGTCGGCTCCCCAACGGAGTCGCGGTTGGCCTTCAGACGCTGGTTGAGCCGGGTGAAGACCCGGGTCAGGCAGGCGACCTCTGCGTCGTCGAGGTCGTCCATCAGGTGGTCGCGTACCGCGGCGAGGTGGTGCGGTGCCGCGGCCTGCAGCGCGAGCAGGCCGGAGGCGCTCAGCACCGCCTCGAAGCCACGCCGGTCCTGCGGGCAGGACTGCCTGACGACGAGCCCTCGGCGCTGCATGGCGGAGATCTGGTAGGTCAGCCGGCTCGGCGAGAAGATCAGCCGGCTGGCCAACTCACCCATTCGTAGCCGGTGCTGAGGCGCCTCTGAGAGCAGGACCAGCACGTGGTAGTCGGCGAAGCTGAGCTCGTTGGTGGTGCGCAACTGTTCCTCGAGTCGGGTCAGCAACCGCTGGCTCGACTCGATGTAGGCCCGCCAACAGGCGAGCCGGTCAGCGGTCAGGCGTTCGGTTGTCACCGGTCAAGCCTACCACTACTTCAAACTTAAAGTATCTTTCGCCATGAGTGCCTCTGAAGCTCTGTTCGCCAGGCAGGCAGATTCCTTCTATCTTGAAAGGAAGTGCCCCGGGGCTTGGTGGCCGGGGTACCTCAGTGCCCGATCAACGTGATCAGATCGGCGCGGGCAGAACCCGCTACGGACTGCGCGAGCGAGCTGTCAGAATTCAACACCGTGCCCCCTGACGAGTTGCCTGCCGATGGCCTTCTGCTACGTCGATGGCGGAACGATGACGCCGCCGATGTCATGCTGGCGTTGCGGGATCCAGCGATCGCGCAGTGGAATCCATCCCCGGGCGGGATGGACCTGGCTGCGGCCCGCACCTGGGTGCAGCGCCGGGCTGATTGGTCACTCGGCGATCATGCTTCTTTCGCTGTCGTGGACCCGGACCATACGGAGTTGCTCGGGTCGGTCTCGCTGTACCGCATTCACGACAGCGATGCGTCAATCGGCTACTGGACGGTTGCCGGCGCCCGTGGTCGGCAGGTCGCCGCGCGGGCGGTGGTGGCTGTCACCGCGTGGGCGTTCCGCTCTCTTGGCCTGCACCGGATCGAACTCTGCCACGCGGTGGCCAATCCGGCATCGTGCCGGGTGGCGGCGAAGGCCGGGTATCTGCTGGAGGGCACGCTGCGGGAGTCGCACAGTTACGGCGATAGGCGCCGCTACGACGAACACATCCACGGCCGGTTGGTCACCGACAGCTGAGCACGAGGGCGGCGATCAGCTCTCAAGCCCCGCTCGCCACCGATATCCGCGACTCGTCTCAAGGTGAGCCGGTGGCCCGACCACCAACCACTGGTGACCGGGCCACCGGAACAGCGATTGTCCGGCCCTCGCTCAGTGCGTACCGGCCGCCGGTTGTGGCCAGTTCATCCGGCCGAGCAATTGTCGGGCCTGGTCGGCGAAGCTCGCGTCGACGGTAACCGCATATCGGTTGGCTCGAAGTGAACTCGCCGAGGTGAAATCACGGCGCCCACCGGTCATGGCATGGGCGATCGCGCCGAAGATCGCACCCCAGATGGCTCCGATCGCCACCGCGATGACGATGACGGCCAACCAGTTTCCGATGGTGAAAATGCCGAAGAGCAACCCGATGAACAGTCCGAACCAGGCACCGGTACCGGCCCCGACCAGCGCTGCCCGAGCCGTTGTCATCCGGCCGAGCACCGTCTCCACCAGGGTCAGATCGGTGCCGACGATCGCGGTGCGTTCAACGGGGAACTTGTTGTCGGAGAGGTAGTCCACCGCCTGTTGGGCCGATGGGTAATCGGCGTAGGAAGCCATGGTGACGGTGGGACGTCCGAGATCAGCGCCCTGCTCCGCGCTGGGCGGCATCGAGGATCGCCCGGTGGGTCCCGGCGGCAGGTTGCTACCACCACCCGGGAGGCCCGACATGCCGGGCCGCCAGCCCGCATTCGGGGTCGTGGGTGTGTTCATATCTGCCTCCTTCGTCTCCACCCTGGTTTCCCCATCGTTGGGGCGGTAACCCGCTCGCCCCAACGTTCCCCACCTCCGGCTCAGGGTGGTGAACCGCGTCAGCGGCCTACGAAGGTTCAGTCGGTTGGTCCAGCTGAACAGGACAGCTCCCAGGAAAAGCCCCTTTCCTCGCCACCTGCGAGGAAAGGGGCATCCCTTCCCGGCTGTGGTGTGGTGCGGCTCTCGGCTAGCCGGTGCAGGCCGTACCGTTCAGCGTGAACCGGCTTGGTGCCGGTAGGGTGCTACCGGTGTAGGTGCCCTGGAATCCGATGCTGACGGTGCCGTTGGCCGGCAGAGCCGCGTTCCATGCCGCGTTCCGCACCGTGACCTGGCTGCCGGACTGGCTCCACTCGCCGTTCCAGCCGTTGCTGAGCCGCACGGTGGATCCGACGGTGAATACCAAAGCCCAGCTGTTGAGCGCGGTAGCGCCGTTGGTCAGTTGGAAATCGGTGGTGAAGCCGCCGGTCCACTGGTTGACCGCGTAGGTCACCCGACAGCCGCCAGCAGGGGGTGCGGTGGTGGCCGGCGGTGTCGTGGCCGGGGGAGTGGTCGGTGGTGTGGTGGTGGGTGGCGCAGTCGTGGGCGGGGTGGTGGGCGGGTTACCGGCCGCGATAGCCAGGTCGTACGCCCGCTGCGGTACGAACTGCCCGGCGGCGGCGATGCAGCCGTCCGCTTCACCTGGCAACTTCACCCAGAGGTACGCGGCGATCGCCGCGTCGCCGGTGTTGGTGGTGCTCGCGATACCGATCGCCCGTCCCGCCGGGTCGCACCACTCGGAACCGGCCGGGCCGTTGCCGTTCCGGCTGGTGTCGATGATGGCCTTCAGGTGGGAGGCGCCGGTTGCGGCGATGACCGCCTTGGCGTACGGGATCGATTCCGCGTTGGTGCGGTAGTTGGAGACGTTCAACGCGATACCGTCGGCGCTGCTGGCGATCTGGGCGCGAACGAGCCGGGCGGCCATTTCACCAGCCGGCAGCCAGGCCGAGTGGGATGCGTCGAAGTAGACCTTGGCCTGGGTGGATGCCGCCTTGAGCCGCTTACCGGCGTACGCCACCGAGGCGGTGGTTTCGTTCTGCTGGCTGGAGTTTTGGCAGGTGCTCATCAGGGCCAGCACGTCGGGCTCAAGCACGATGGTGGCCGGCCGTCCAGCCAGTCCCGCCGCGACCTCGTCGATCCACTGTCGGTAGGCGGCGTGGTTCGGTGCGCCTCCCGCGCTGTGATTGCTGCAGTCTCGGTTCGGGATGTTGTAGACCACCAGGATCGGGATCTTTCCGGCGGCGGCCGCCGCGCCGACGAAGGTGCTGACCTGTCCACGTACCTCGCTTGGGTTGTGCTGGGTGAACCAGCGCCCCTGTGGGACGCTGGCGATCCGGTCTCGGATGACGGCGGTCCGGTAGTCGTTCGGATTGGCGGCGACCCAGCGTGCGGCGCTGGTGTTCGGGTCAACGTAGAACGCGGACTCGGCGGCTTCGGCGGCGCGGGGCTGGAGCGGGCCGACACCGACCGCGGTTGCCACGGCGAGCGCCATGGCGGCGATGACGCCGGCCCCGACCAACGCGGGTTTCCGATGCATGCGGTACCTCCTTCGATGAAAATATAAGCTCTTCAATGGAAGCGCTCCCACAAACATCGACAACGGTACGGGGTATCTCGCGTTCGTGTAAGCCCCCGGTTTCATCCGACCCCATCTCGCCGGGTGCCCACGCCGCCCCGCGTCCGCCCCGGGATGCTGGTTGATCAGGCGGTTTACCCGACGAGGGGCGGTACGATCTTGCAATGGCGGATGGTGGGCGAACCGGGGTGGTGGCCGTCGGAGCCGTCGGTCAGGCCTGTACGTCCGGCATCAAGATCTTGAACCAGACCGTGCATCCGCGCACCGTCGGATCAGTGCCCCAGGCGTCGCTGAGCTGTTCGATCAGTCCGAGTCCCCGGCCCCGGCTGCTCAGTGTCTCGACGGTGGCCCGGGTCACGGTACCGCGGATGCCCTGATCGGCTACGGATACCAGGAGCCGTTCGGTACTGAGGTCGATTTCCACCCGGGCCGCGGTGCCGGCGTGTAACAGAGCATTAGTGGTCAGTTCGCTCGTGCACAGCACCGCCGCACCGATCACCGACTCGGGCACCCGCCAGCCAGTGAGCTGAGCGGTAAGCCAGCGTCTTACCTGGCCGGGGGCGCTCGGCGCGGCGGGCACCTCAAGGCCGGCCGCGCGGCTGGGCGTCACCGCGTGTTCCACGGCCAGCACAGCGACATCGTCGTCGGTGGTTCCCGGCACCGCGCCGCTGGCCAGTGCGCAGAGGGTACGCGGGTCACCGCTGGTCGCCTCGGTCAGTGCGATCGCGAGACGGTCGAATCCCGCGGTAAGGCTCTGCTTCCGTCGTTCCACCACCCCGTCGCTGAACAACAGGAGGGTGTCGCCGGGCCGGAAATTCGCAACGATGCTCTGCCGATGATGTTGATACCCGCCCAGTCCCAGGGGGACGCCCGGCGGCACGTCGAGGTATCGGACCGTGGCGGCCTGGCCGGTGGTCGCGCGGCGCAGCAGGGGAGCCGGGTGTCCGGCGCTGGCCACGGTCAACCGGTGCGCAGCGGGGTCGATCACTCCGTAGATGACCGTGACGAATAGTTCGTCACTGTGCGCCTCCGCGCCCAGGCTCGCTACCAGACGGTCGAGGCCGGACAGCACCTTGGCCGGGTCCGGGTCGCCGAGCGCGAGCGCGCGTAGCGCGGCGCGGACCTGCCCCATCAGGGCAGCGGCCTGTACGTCGTGACCGGCGACGTCGCCGAGAGCAACGCCCAGTAGTCCGGTGGGCAACTTGAAAGCGTCATAGAAATCGCCACCGGCCGCGTTACCGTTGGCCCCCACGTCGTAGCGAGCGGCCAGCCGGAGGTACGGCAGCGCCGGCAGATTCTCGGGCAGCATGCTGCGTTGCAGAAGTTGCGCGGTGCCGTGCTGAGTCTCGAAGCGACGTGCTCGCTCGGCGGCCTGGGAAACCAACTCCGCGGCTGCCGACAACAGCGCGCGTTCCGCAGCCGACCAGGCGTGCGGCCGCTGGTAACCGACGGTGAGGCCACCTTGTAAGCAGGGCGTGCGTAGCGGCAGGGCGGCCAACGCTCGAATCTTCTGATCGTGTCGGTCCAGCGCGGTGGGCAGCAATGGCTGACCGTCCTCGACGAAGTGCGGCACTCCGCTGTCAGCGGTCGCGATCAGCGGGGTGGGATGGTCGCCGGGCTGCCGCCGCCACACCGGCGGCAGTCGATCGTCGGCCTCATCGAACAGTTGGTCCCGGACCCGCCGCACCATGCGCCAGCCGAAGCCGTCGTCGACCCCGAACGCGACCTGGTCGGCATCGCTTGACGCGAGGGTGCTGCGAAGCGTTACGCGGGCGACGTCGTCAAGTGTGAGGGTCCCGGCGAGCGCGGCGGCCAGCTCGCTCAGACTTTGCAGCCGTCTGGTCACCTGAACGGTTTCGGTGGGCACGGTCAGCAGGCCGATGATCCGGCCGGTCGAGTCCCGGACAGCAGAGTAGCTGCGGGTGATGATAGCTGGCTCGACCCGTCCCGAGTCGCTTCGGACGAGCGGTAGCAGGGTTTCCTTCTCCAGAAACGATTCACCCGTGCGGTAGACCCGCTCGATGATCTTCCCGATACCGGGACGATGCCACACCTCGGCGAACACCTCAGCCGCGGGGCGGCCGAAGGCAGCCGGGTGTTTGGCGCCGATCAGTTCGGCATAGCTGTCGTTGTAGATCAACGCGAGGTCGTTGCCGTAGGCCAGCGCCATCGCGGTCGGGGAGGAGAGGATGAGTTCGATGACCGCACGTAGTGCCGGATCCCATCGCTCGGTCGGGCCAAGCGGGCTGTCCGCCCAGCACTGCCAGGACGTTGGCGAAAGCATCCCAGGCCGGGTGGAAGGCACGCCGGACACCGCAGCGGGGGGAGTGGGGACTCGCCCTACCGTGCCTGGCATGTCAGCAGCCTAACCGCAGGGGACGAATCAGGCGGGCGATGGAGTCATCGACCACGCCGTGGTCGCCGATAATCCCGTGCCGACTCTGGCCAGCGCGGCACCGAGTCGGCCTCGACGGGAGCGTAGGCGATAATCAATGCGGCCCGTGCCGGCCGGTTGTGGATGGCCGGTAGGCGCGCTCCTCGTCAGTCAGTCTGCGCCGGGCCGGCTCGCCCGACGTGACCTGGTCGGCCGGTTCCGGCCCGTGTCCGAAGGTTGACTCCGCACCCGCGTCGTTCCCGGTCACGTCGTCAACCTCGCCGTCCGACGCCGGGGCGGCGATCACCCGTTCCAGTTCGCTGAGCGGTAGCCGCTGCTCGTCCCGCCAAAGCTGGCTCTCCTCGTCGGTCATCTGCTGGCCGTACCCGGCGGATCGGCTCGGCAAACCCGCCCCCTATGGGAGAACGGTGCGAGCCCACAGCGGGCGGACACCGGCTGACCCGGTCTCCGCCCGCCAGGTCGGTGGAACTACGGTTCTGGACGGTCCACCGTGCCGCGCCAGGCCCCGGTTTCAGTGCCACCGCGACGCTCACTCCGTGAGCCGCTTGAGGTCGCGTCGGCTCACCAGCGATGCGTCTCGTTGTGATGGCCCAGTGCGGCCCACACCTCGGAGACGGTCTGGTACTCGACCCCGGGTGGTAGCTGGTCGAGTTGGGCCAGGACATCGTCGGGTGCCTCGTTTTCCTGTGCGCTGCTGCGCAGCAGGTCCCGATCGCCGGGAAGCGCCGATAGGCTGATGAATCGGCCCAACCGGCTGCGCTGCTCAACCTCCACCGTGGTCATGCCCTGGGGCACGCCGGCGCGGGTCGTACTGGTTGGCGCGGTGGTCGCATCCGGCTGGTCCTCACCGGGTGGTTCCGGCTGGCGCCACTCTTCGGCCCGGGAACCAGCGGTGCCATGCACCAGGCCGTTGACCTCCCGGCCCATTTCCTCGTCCAGTCGCGGGCCGTGCTTACTGTTGCCACGTTCCATGCCTAGTGCGCTACCCGGCGGTATCTGGCCTAAACGCCGTCTCCGGCTGCTGACTGCCGTCCTGTCGCCCTGAAACCACTACTCGCGGGACGAAGCAGACAAACGGCTACCGTTTCGGTTTGCTGGCCGCGGTACGGGGAACGTCAACCGAGCCCATCGACGTATCGGTACAGAGGAGGATGATCATGCCGGGACGTGAGGTGCTGCCCAGCACGCTGCGACGTTCGCCGGAGAAGGCCCAGAGCACCTGGGCGAAGACGCACGACTCGGCGGTCGAGACGTACGGCGAGGGCGAGCGGGCACATCGAACCGCGTTCGCTGCGGTGAAGCACTCGTTCGAGAAGGTTGGCGATCACTGGGAGCCGAAGGGGCGTAAGGGACCCAGCGATGTTCAGGCCGCCGGAGGCGGACCGGCCCGACGAGCGCCCACCGCCGGCGGGGTGGACGCGAACGCGCCGAAAGAGCACCTGTTGGAGGTAGCGAAGAAGCTGGACGTCCGGGGCCGGTCCCGGATGACCAAGTCTGAGCTGGTGGGCGCGATCCAGAAGGCGAACCTCCGGCAGACCGGCCAGGCCCGGGAGCGGTCCCGCCAGTCATCGGGTCGGTGAGCGATAGCGGCGGGCGCTGGTTCACCAGTGCCCGCTGCCGTCTTCGGGGGCGCCGATGTGCACCGCTTTGGTGACGGTCAGCTCATCAAGCAGTTCCGGGCCGTATCCGAATCCCTGGCCGCTGCTTCGGCGTGGATGCGCGGAGCCGCCCGGTGCCCCGCCGAACACCGCGTTGACTTTGACCGTTCCGACCGGCAGTTCCCGCCAGGCCCGCTGGGCGTGCGCCATCGACCTGGTGAGTACGGTCGCGGCCAGGCCGTAGGGGGAGTGCCCGGCCCGGGACAACGCTTCGTCAAAAGAATCCACCACCCGCACCGGTGCGACCGGACCGAACGTCTCCTGCCGCATGATCGCCATGTCGTCTGAGCAGTCCGTCAGCACGGTTGGCGGATAGAAGGCGCCCGGACCGGCCGGCACTGTACCCCCGATCAGTAACCGCGCGCCGTCAGCGACCGCGGTCCGCACCTGCGACTCGACGTGCACCCGGTGTCGACGGTCAACCAGCGGTCCGAACTCGGTACGCGGATTCCGGCCCGGTCCGATCCGGAGCGCGTCGGCGCAGCGGACCAACTCGTCGAGGAACCCGGCCGCCAACTCGCGCAGCACGTAGATCCGTTCCACCGACACGCAGAGCTGGCCGGAGTTCGCGAACGCGCCCAGCGCGGCCTGTGCGGCCGCCCAGCGTGGGTCCACGTTGTCATCGACAATCAGCGGGTCGCTACCGCCGTTCTCCAGCAATGCCTTGGCGCCGGTACGGGCGCAGGCGGCGGCGATCGACCGGCCGGTGGCGGTGGAACCGACGTGCGCCACCACGTCGACCTCCTGGGCGGCCAGTGCCGCGCCCACCGACCCGTCGCCGGTGAGCAGGGAGAGTACGCCGGGCGGCAGGTGCTCGTCGAGTAGCCGGGCGAGCAGCCAACCACTGGCCGGGCTGCGCTCGCTCGGCTTGTGGATCACCACGTTTCCGGTGACCAGGGCCGCGCCGATCAATCCGCAGCAGACCGCGACCGGATCGTTCCACGGGGTGAGTACGACGACCACGCCGCGTGGCTGGGCCACCATCAGATCGATCGCCCCGGTATCACCGGCCAGCGTCCGGCCCCGGTGCAACGGGCCCAGTTCGGCGTACTGCCGCAGGGTTGCCACACCGGCTTCGACGCTGCCCCGGGCGTCGGAGAGCGGCCGTCCCATTTCCGCGGTCTGTGCCTCGGCGAGCAGCTCGGCGTCGGCCTCGATCGCGTCCGCGGCCCGGCGCAGCGCGGCGGCCCGCTGTGCCGGCGGGGTCCGCGCCCATTCTGGCGCGGCGACTCGGGCCGCTTTGACCGCCGCCGCGATGTCGGGATGGGTGGCCACCGGTACCCGGCTGACCGGGGTGTCATCCGCTGGATCGGTGATCACAAACTCGCCACCGCCGCCGCCCGCACCCCAGTTTCCGTCGATTAGTTGCCGCACCTCGTACATGGGACGCGGAGTGCCCGGGACGGACCCGGACAAACGCCGGTTCGCTCTCGGTGGCCGGGGGTCCCGAGCGGGTGATCGGCACCGGGGCGCCGGGGCGCTTTACCCTCCGGCGCTCCCCGGCGCCCCCTTCCGGGCTTGTTTCGACCAAAATCGATGAGTAACGCTACGCGTCGAGGGCGATACGGCTCGTAATCGCAGGAGGCGTCGAGATGACCAGTTCCGCCACCACCGACCTGCCGCACTTTCCCTTCGCCAATCGGACCGGGAGCCCGTTCGTTCCACTCGATGACGTCGATCATTCAGTGCTGACCTCGCCCGGCCCAACTTCCCGTTGTTGCGGATGATCCCACCCCGGTCCGAGGAGGACCGACGGGGCGGCTTCATCCGAATGGATGGCGAAGAACATACCCGGTTTCGGCGCATGCTCACCGCCGAATTCATGATCAAAAACATTCGGCGGATCGAACCGCTGATTCAGCAGACTGTGGACCGGTCCCTCGACGCGATGCGCGATTCCGGTCCACCCGCCGATCTGGTGGAATCGTTCGCGTTGCCAGTGCCCTCCATGGTGATCTGTCACCTGCTCGGGGTGCCGTATCAAGACCACGCGTTCTTCCAGTCCCGCAGTCGGGTCCTGTTGGATCAGGCCGCTGCCGAGCGGGTCCGGTCCGCCGTCACGGAGCTCCGGGACTACCTGCGGTCCCTGATCAACGCGAAGCAGGCGACGACCGACCGGGCGGAGGACCTGCTGAGCCGACTGATCGCCGAGCGGGTGAACACCGGCGAACTGACCCGCGATGAGCTCGTCGGGATGGCCCTGCTGCTGCTTATCGCCGGGCACGAGACCACCGCCAACATGATCGGCCTGAGCACCCTGCTGCTCCTGCAGCAGCCCGACTATCTGGCCACGCTGCGAGCCGATCCCGGAATGGCACCCGGCCTGGTCGAGGAACTCCTGCGGTATCTCACCATTGTGCGTACCGGTCTGCCTCGACTGGCCACTGAGGACATTGAGATCGGCGGCCAGCTGATTCGGGCCGGCGAGGGGGTGATCGCTCTGCTTTCGCTGGCCAACCGGGACGACGCCGTGTTCGGTGACCCCGACGACTTCGAGCCACGCCGTGCGGCCCACCAGCACATCGCCTTCGGGTTCGGTGTGCACCAATGCATCGGGCAGCCGCTGGCCCGCGCCGAGCTACGGATCGCCCTGGTGGAGCTGGCCCGGCGGTTTCCCGGCTTGCGCACTATGATATCGCCGACCGACGTCCCCAAGCGGGAGACCTCGATCGTGTACGGGCTCGCTGAGCTGCCGGTTACCTGGTGAGTGGGGGAACGCTATGCGGATAGCAGTCGATCGGGACCGATGCTGCGGGTCGGGCAACTGTGTGCTGGCCCTGCCCGAGGTCTTCGACCAGGACGACGCCGACGGGCTGGTGGTGCTGCGCCAGCCGGAGCCGTCGGACGAGTTCATCGCACAGGTTGAGCAGGCCATGGAGAGCTGCCCGACTGGTGCGATCAGCGTGCCGCCCGACGACCTCCTGAACTAGGCCGGCGTAGGCCGCGCCACCTTGTTGGCACCGGCATGGTCAAGACGCCCAACCGGGGATGGCAGCATCGCTCGTCAACTTTTGCCTATGGAAAATGATCGATACATGGTAGAAACTTTCCAAGGCCGGCCCCTGTTTCGCAACTATCCCCCAACCTGCGACTCGGGAGACCCCCATGTCATCGACTCGTCAAACCGTGCGCCGCCGCGCGCTCACCCTGCTCGTAGCGGGCCTTGCCGCGATCGTCACCACGCTCGGCATCGCCACCCCAGCCTTCGCCATCACCCACGCCAGTGCCACCTCCCAGCTCAGCGCGGCCGGCATCAGCTGGGTCTCCAGCGGAAACTGCAGTAACCGCAACGTCTCCACCTGCACTTCGTTTGAGGGCATCCGGCAGGCCAGCATCACCGGCATCATCACCTTCAAGCGGGCCAGCGGATGCGCCATCGTGATCACCGGCGGCACCGAGACCGGGCACGCCGGCGGCACCTACAGCCACTGGAACGGTTACAAGATCGACTTCGGCTTGAACAGCTGCGCGGAGGGCTACATCACCCGGAACTACACCTATGTCGGCTACATCTCCGGTTGGGGCTACCAGTACCGCGCCCCCTCGGGCAACCTTTACACCAAGGAGGGTAGCCACTGGGATGTTCTCTACTACACCTGTGGCTGCTGAGTGTTGATTCGAATCCCGGCAGGATCGGACTCCGACTTCCGGCCGTGATCGCACGCCGCCGACACCGTGACCAACTCAGCGGTGTCGGCGGTCAGCACCCGCACGTTGCCAAACCGGCGGGCAGCACCTCTTCGACGCAGCCACTCCCTTCCCCGTCGCTGGCCAGCTAACCCGCCGTAGGCGGGTTGATGTTTACTCCTGCTGCGCCAGGGAACCCGCCACCCGTGCGATACGACTCGGTCGACCCGCATCGGAGCAGGTCAGACGCTTTCCGCGTCGACCCGGCCGAAGGGCGATCCGGGTCCGGGCCGGGGCTGTTCGACGCGGTGCTCTTCGACCGTGACGGCACCCTGGTACACGACGTGCCGTACAACGGGGATCCCGACCTGGTCAGACCGGTGTCGGGCGCCCGGGCGGCCCTTGACCGGCTACGGGCCGCCGGATTCCGGCTCGGCGTGGTGACCAACCAGTCCGGCCTGGCGCGGGGCCGGTTCACCGAGGCGGACCTGGACCGGGTGCACGCCCGGATCGACGCGCTGCTCGGCCCCTTTGACACCTGGCAGGTCTGCCCGCACGCGCAACCGGCCCCCGGTGTCGAACGCGGCTGCCGATGCCGCAAGCCGGCACCGGGCCTGATCTGGGACGCCGCGCGGGCCCTACGCACCGTTCCCGCGCGGTGCGTCGTTGTCGGCGACATCGGTGCGGACATGATCGCCGCTGGCGCCGCGGGCGCGGCCGGCATCCTGGTGCCCACGCCGGTCACCCGGGTGCAGGAGGTGGCCGCCGCGCCGGCCGTGGCGGGCGACCTGGCCGCCGCGGTCGATCTGATCCTGCGCCGTCAGCGGCTGGCTGGCGGCGCCCGACGGGTGGACGTACCGACGGGCGGCGCCGGAACGGGAGGTTCCAGACCGACGGAGCGTCGACGCCGTCCCCGTACGGTGTTGGTCGCCCGGCCGGACTCCGCCGGGGATGTGCTGGTCACCGGACCAGCGATCCGGGCGGTGGCGGCCGGCGCCGACCGGGTGGTGATGCTCTGCGGCCCGCGCGGCCGGGCGGCGGCCGAAATGCTGCCCGGCATCGACGAACTGATCGAATGGCGCCTGCCCTGGATTGATCCGGAACCCGGCCCGGTCGACCGGGACCAGATGCAGCGGCTGATCGCCCGACTGGCTGAAGTCGGCGCCGACGAGGCGGTGCTCTTCACCTCGTTTCACCAGTCCGCGCTGCCACTGGCCCTGGTGCTGCGGATGACCGGGGTGCGACGGATTTCGGCGATCAGCGATGACTACCCCGGCTCGCTGCTCGACGTACGGCACCGGGTGTCGCTGGGCATACCGGAAGCGGAGCGGGCGCTTTCGCTCGCCGTGGCTGCCGGGTTCGCCCTGCCGGCCGGTGATGACCCGGTGCTGCGGCTGCGCGCTGACTGCCTGCCTGACCCCTCAACCCGCGGGCAGCCTGCCGAGCCGGGCTACGTTGTGGTCCACCCCGGTGCGTCGGTGCCGGCCCGAGCCTGCCCGCCGGAGCGTTACGCGGAGATCGTCCGTGCGCTGGTGGCGGCCGGTCATCGGGTCGTGGTGACCGGTGGACCGGGTGAGGGAGGCCTGAGCGCCCGGGTGGCCGGGCATACCGCGATCGACCTCGGTGGCCAGACTTCGCTGACCGGGCTGGCGGGGATCATCGCCCGAGCCGGGTGTCTGGTGGTCGGTAACACCGGACCGGCGCACCTGGCCGCCGCGCTGGGCGTACCGGTGGTCAGCCTCTTCGCCCCGACCGTTCCGTTCGGACAGTGGGGCCCCTACCGGGTGCCGGTGGTACGTCTCGGCGACGCCGCCGCCGACTGCCGGCACACCCGCGCCACCATCTGCCCGGTGCCGGGCCACCCATGTCTGTCCGACATCGAGGCCGGCAGTGTCGTGACGGCGGTCCGGCTCCTCGACGCCGAGCAGGCCGGGGCTCTCGGCCCGGTCGGAGCCGGGCCGGGGCGAGCGGGCCAGCCCGGCGCGCGTCGGCGGGGAGGGCTCGCGATGAACATCCTGCTCTGGCATGTGCATGGCTCCTGGACCACCGCCTTCGTGCACGGCAAGCACCGCTACCTGGTCCCGGTCACCCCGGATCGTGGGCCGTACGGGCTCGGTCGGGCCCGCACCTACCCGTGGCCGGACACCGTCGAGGAAGTCAGCCCGGCGGAGCTGGCGGATGAGGATGTCGACCTGATCATTCTGCAACGCCCGGAGGAGTTCGAGCTGGCCCGCGACTGGCTGCGGCGGCGACCCGGCCGGGATCTGCCGGCGATCTTCGTGGAGCACAACACCCCGAAAGGGGATGTGCCAAACAGCAGACATCCCATGGCGGACCGAACAGATCTGCTGATCGCCCACGTCACCCACTTCAACGCGCTGTTCTGGGACACCGGCGACACCCGGAGCACGGTCATCGAACACGGCATTGTCGAGCCGACCGTTGGCTACACCGGTGAGCTGGACCGGCTCGCTGTGGTGGTCAACGACCCGGTCCGCCGCTGGCGGGTGACCGGCACTGACCTACTGCCCCGCTTCGCGGAGATCGCACCGCTGGACGTGTTCGGGATGCGGGTGACCGGACTCGCCGAGCACCTGGGGTTGCCGGACAACCGGTTGACCGCGTACGACGATCTGCCACAGCACCAGATGCAGGCTGAAATCGGGCGCCGTCGGGCCTACCTGCATCTGTGCCGGTGGACCTCGCTGGGGCTCAGCCTGATCGAGGCGATGGCCCTGGGGATGCCGGTGGTGGTGCTCGCTGCCACCGAGGCGGTCGCCGCCGTACCGCCGGGGGCCGGCGTGCTCGCGACCCGGCTCGACACGCTGTTGGACGCCGCGCGGTGGCTCATCGACGATCCCGCGGCGGCGCACCGCTTGGGAGCCCAGGCCAGCGAGGTCGCCCGGACCCGTTACGGCCTCGACCGGTTTCTGGCCGACTGGGACCGGGTGCTGGAGGAGGAACTATGCGCGTCGCGATGATTTCAGAGCACGCCAGCCCGGTTGCGGTGCTCGGCGGCGAGGATGCCGGTGGCCAGAACGCCCACGTCGCGGAGCTTTCCGCCGCCCTGGCCTCGGCCGGACACGACGTGCGGGTCTACACCCGGCGGGACCACGCCCACCTGCCGCCGGTGATACCGATGCGCGACGGGGTCGTGGTGGTGAATGTGCCCGCGGGCCCGTCCGAAGCCGATTCCGAAGGACGAACTGCTGCCGTACATGAAGGACTTCAGCCGATGGTTGGTTGATCAGTGGCGGCGCGACGAATGGGTTCCGGAGGTGGTCCACGCCCATTTCTGGATGAGCGGGCTGGCCGGGATCACCGCCGGCCGGCAGATCGGGGTGCCGGTTGTGCAGACGTACCATGCGCTGGGCACGGTCAAGCGACGGCACCAGGGCGCGATGGATACCAGTCCGGCCCGTCGGATCGGTTATGAGCGGGCGCTCGGCCGCGCGGTCGACCGGGTCCTCGCCCAGAGCCAGGACGAGGTGCGTGAGCTGGTGCGGATGGGGGTGCCCAGCGAGCGGATAACGGTGATCCCGTCCGGAGTCAACGACGAGACGTTCTCGCCGGCCGGGCCGGTCGCGCCCCGCGAGTCGGGCCGGCCGAGGATCCTGACCGTTGGCCGACTGGTGGAACGCAAGGGCTTCCAGGATCTGATCCGGGCGATGCGTTTCATCCCCGACGCTGAATGTGTGGTGGTTGGCGGTCCGCCCCTCGACCAGCTCGACGCCGACCCGCAGGCCCGGCGGCTACGGGCGCTGGCCGAGCAGTGTGGGGTCGCCGATCGGGTACGGCTGACCGGCGCGGTGCCCCGTGAGGAGATGCCCTACTGGTACCGCTCGGCGGACGTGCTGGTCGCCGCCCCCTGGTACGAGCCGTTCGGCCTCACCCCGTTGGAGGCGATGGCCTGCGGCGTACCAGTTGTCGGTACCGCCGTCGGTGGGCTCACCGACACGGTGCTGCACGGTGTCACCGGCGATCTGGTGCGCCCACGTGACCCGCGGTCGCTCGGCGTGGCGGTGCGCGCGCTGCTGGCCGACCGGGTACGCCGGTTCGGCTACGCCACCGCCGCGCTCGACCGGGTCCGGCAGCACTACCTGTGGCAGCGGGCCGCTGATCAGCTCAGTGCGGTCTATCTGGAGGTCAGCGAAGTGCGCCGGCCGACCGGGGCGGTGGCCTGATGACGGCGGCCATGGACGTGCTGGACCAGCATCTGGCGAACCTGGCATCGGCGTTGCTCGGCTACCGGACAGCGGCGGGAAAGCTTGACCGTTGGGGCGGCGAACTGGCCCGTCGGCTCGCCCAGGGCGGCCGGCTGCTCGTCGCCGGTAATGGCGGTAGCGCCGCCGAAGCCCAGCACCTCGCCGCCGAACTGGTCGGCAAGCTTGCGCGACGATCGTCTTCCGCTCTCCGCGATCGCGCTCTGCGCCGAGTCGTCGTCGGTGACCGCCATCGGCAACGACTACGGCTTCGATGAGGTGTTCGCCCGGCAGGTACGGGCGCACGGCCGTCGCGATGACATCCTGCTGCTGCTCTCCACCAGTGGACGCAGCGCGAACCTCGTTCGGGCCGCCCGAACCGGTCGGGAGCTGGGTCTGCGCTGCTGGGCGTTGACCGGGCCGACTCCGAACCCGCTCGCCGATGCCTGCGCCGAGGTGCTCGCCGTACCGTCGTCGGACCCCCAGGTGGTCCAGGAACTGCATCTGGTGTCGGCGCATCTGCTGTGCGAGTACGTTGATGCGGCCCTGCCGGCCGTGTTCACGTCGTACGAGATGCCGGGGGTACCCGGTGGCCCCGCCGGGGCCGGCGGTTATCCGGCCGGGCCCCGGACGACCGTTGCGCGGGCGTACCCGGCAGCCGGGGCGATCCGGCCGTCCGGCGTGCCGGACGCCTTGGTACTGCGTGGTACGCACCGCGCCGGGGGCGAGTCGTGATCGGCGGGCCACCCGGGCGACCCGGGGCGGGGGGCCGATCGCGTGGGCCGTCAGATCCTCGGGGGCGCTCTGACCCGACTGGGCAATCGGGTCGGCGGGGACAGCGCATCGACGAGCGCGGCGAGGAGGGGCGGTGACCGGAAGGCTGGTGGTGATCGGCGACACGCTGCTCGACCGGGACGTCGAGGGGGTGGTGAACCGGCTCTGCCCGGACTCGCCGGTGCCGGTGCTGGACGAGAACAGTTACGCGGACCGGCCGGGCGGGGCGGGCCTCGCTGCGCTCTTCGCCGCTGATCAGGGTTTCGAGGTCGCCCTCGTCACGGCGCTGGCCGACGATGTCGGCGGAGCCCGGCTGAGCGCTCTGCTCACCGCTGGCGGCGTGCAGGTCTATCCGCTGCCGCTGCCCGGAGCCACTCCGGAGAAGATCCGGCTGCGGACCCGGGGCCGGGTGCTGTTGCGCCATGACCGAGGTGGGCCGGCTGGGCCACCGGGCGAGCCGGCCGAGGCCGTACTGGCGTTGCTGGCCGACGCCGCGGCGATCCTGGTCAGCGACTACGGACGGGGGGTCGCGCGACAACCGGCGCTGCGCGCCGCGCTCGCCGGGACCAACGCGCCGGTGGTGTGGGATCCGCATCCCCGAGGTCCGGCAGCGGTGCCGGGGGTCCGGCTGGCCACTCCGAACGAGGTGGAGGCGCGTGAGCTGGCGGGCATCGAGCCCGGTGGGTCCCGGCTGGCAATGGCCGCGCGGGGCGCCCAGGGTCTGCGTCAGCGCTGGCGGGCCGGGGCGGTGGCGGTGACCCTGGGAGGCGAGGGAGCGCTGCTCTGCCATGCCGGCTCGACGCCGCTGGTGGTGCCGGCGCCGGCCTGCGCGGACGGCGACACCTGTGGCGCCGGTGACCGGTTCGCCGCGGTGGCGACGCTTGCGCTGGCGGAGGGGGCGTTGGTTTCGGAAGCGGTGCAGCGGGCGGTTGTCGAAGCGTCCGGGTACGTGTCGCAGGGGGGAGTGACCAACGTGGTGTCGAGGCCGCCGGCCACGGCCCTGGGCACTTCGCCGTCGGGGGCAGCGGCCGGGCCGGCCCCGGTGGTCCTGCCGGACCGGGGGGTCGGTGTTCGGGCCGCCAGCGAACTGGTGACCGCGGTCCGCGCCGCCGGCGGCACGGTGGTCGCGACCGGCGGTTGTTTCGACCTGTTGCACGCCGGGCACGTGGCGACCCTGGAGGCGGCCCGGAAACTCGGTGACTGCCTGGTGGTCTGTCTGAACTCGGACGCCAGCGTAGCCGGGCTCAAGGGCGCGGACCGGCCGCTGGTCCGGGAAGCGGACCGCGGCCGGCTGTTAGCGGCCCTGGGGTGCGTGGACGCTGTCGTCATCTTCGATGAGCTGACCCCGCACGCGGTGCTCTCCTGGTTGCGTCCCGACGTCTGGGTCAAGGGTGGCGACTATGGAAGCGGCGGCGGCGATGGACCGGACCTGCCCGAGGCGGCGATCCTGAGCCGCTGGGGCGGGCACACCGTGGTGGTGCCCTATCTGGATGGGCGATCCAGCTCGGGCATGATCGCGGCGGCCCGGTCCAACGGTCGGTCGTTTGCCGATGGTGCGAGATGACCGGCGTCGCTTCGGCCGTCGGCCCGTCGGTGCTGGTCACCGGGGGTGCGAACGGGTTGGGTGCGGCCGTGGTCAGCGCGGTGGCGCACTCGGGTGGCCGGCCGTACGTGCTCGACCAACAGCCGCCAGCCGACGGGGTGCCCTGGGTCCGGTGTGACCTGGCCGACACCCGGGCGGCCGAGGAAGCCACCCGGCAGCTCGCCGAGCGGGCCGGCGGCCTGGACGGGCTGGTCACCGCCGCTGGGATAGACGTGCCCGGCCGGCTGGCCGAGGTGCCGGCGCAGACCTGGGAACGGGTGGTCACCGTCGATCTGCTGGCCACCGCGGCGGTGATCCGCGCCGCCCTGCCCTATCTGGAACGGTCCGGTGGCACGGTGGTCACCGTCGCCTCCACCCTCGGCGTCAAGGCGGTCAGCGACGCGACCGCGTACTGCGCCGCCAAGTTCGGGGTGGTCGGGTTCACCCGGGCGCTCGCCGCCGAACTCGCCGGTTCGGTCGGGGTCACCCTGCTGGTTCCGGGCGGCATGCGGACCGCCTTCTTCGACGAGCGGGACCCTCGCTACCGCCCCGGTGCCGACGCGGTACTCAACGATCCCGCCGCTGTCGCGGACGCCATCCTGTTCGCGTTGCGTCAACCCCCCGGTTGCGCGATCCGGGAACTGGTGGTCTGCGCCGAGCGTGAATCGTCGTACCCATGATTTTCGTCTTGCGGGCCCTCGGGGTGGGCGACCTGGCCACGGCGGTGCCGGCGCTGCGCGGGTTGCGCGCGGCGTTCCCGGACACCAGCCTGGTCCTCGCCGCGCCCGGTTGGCTGGCGTCGCTGGCTGAACTGATCGGCGGGGTTGACCGGCTGGTGCCGATCGACGATCCGGCGTTGGCTACCGGCCTGGCCGCAGTGGAATGGACCGACCCGGGCCCACACTGGGCGGTGAACCTGCATGGGCGGGGGCCCGAGTCGCATCAACTGCTGCGGGCCGCCGGGCCAGATCGGCTCTGCGGCTTCCAATGCGCGGAGGCCGGACATACCGACGGACCGCAATGGCGCGACGATGAGCACGAGGTGCACCGGTGGTGCCGGCTGTTGCGTTGGTACGGCGTGGAGTCCGACCCGGACGATCTCGCGCTGCGCCGTCCGGTGCCGGACCGGGTGCCGGTCGGGGTGACCATTGTGCATCCCGGCGGTAAGGACATCGCACGACGCTGGTCGCCGGGACGCTTCGCCACCCTTGCCCAGGAATTGAGCCGGACCGGGCACCAGGTGGTGATCACCGGTTCGGCGTCGGAGCGGGACCTGGCCGAGCGGGTGGCGAGCCGGGCCGGACTGCCGGGAACCGCTGTCCTGGCCGGACGCCTCGGTTTGGCCGAGCTGGCCGCGCTGGTGGCGTACGGGCGTTTGCTGATCAGCGCGGACACCGGCATCGCCCATCTGGCCACGGCGTACCGGACCCCGTCGGTGGTGCTGTTCGGGCCGGTCCGGCCGGATCACTGGGGGCCGCCACCGGATCGACCCTGGCATCGGGTGCTGTGGTCGGCGGCGCTCGCGGACGCGGCGGTTGTCCCGGACGAGTCGCCGGTGGCGAGGCGCACGCATCCAGCGTTGGCCGCGATCGGTGTGCACGAGGTGCTCACCGCTAGCGGCGAGGTTGATCGGGCCGGGCGGGAACGTCGTGCGGTTGCGGCGTAGCGATCTGTCCCAACCTGGGTACGGGCGACGGCGGCGGGGTCGGGGATCGCCTTCCTCGACGTCGAGGGCCGGCCGATCCGCGACCCGGCGGAGGTACGCCGGATTCGTGAGCTGGTGATCCCACCGGCCTGGCAGGATGTTTGGATCTCGCCGCATCCGACCGGTCACATTCAGGCCACGGGTATCGACGCCGCGGGTCGCAAGCAGTACCTCTATCACCCGATGTGGCGGGCCAAGCAGGACGAGGCGAAGTTCGACCATGTGCTGGAGGTGGCCACCCGGCTGCCGGCGCTGCGCGCGCACATCGACGCCGACCTGACCAGCCGCGGACTGCGTCGCCCGAGGGTGCTGGCCACCGTGGCGAAGCTGCTGGACTCCGGAACCTTCCGGGTCGGCGGCGACCAGTACGCCGTCGGGGATGATCCGACCTTCGGGGTGGCCACGCTGCGGCCGGAACACGTCCGGACCCGTAGCGGCTGCCTGATGTTCGAGTTCCCGGCCAAGGGCGGTGTCGCGCAGGTGCGACGGATCGACGACGTACAGCTCTGCGCGGTCCTGAGTGCCCTGCGACGTCGTCGGCGTGGCGCGAACCGGCTGTTCGGGTACTGGGATGGGCGGGGCTGGCGCGACGTGCACAGCGACGAGGTGAACGAGTACCTGCGGATGGCCAGCGGGGGCGAGATGACGGCCAAGGACTTCCGTACCTGGCACGCTACGGTGCTGGCCGCGACTCAGCTTGCCGCGCTCGGCCCACAGAACTCGCCGACCGGACGTCAGCGCACGGTGGCCAGCGTGATGCGCGAGGTGGCCGCGCTACTGGGTAACACCCCGGCGGTGGCCCGCGCGTCCTATGTGCACCCTAAAGTGGTCGACCTCTTCCATGACGGCGTGGTGGCCGGGGTGCCGGCAGACGCGTCGCGGCGGGCCGCCGAGGCGGCCGTGCTCGGTCTGCTTTCGAGATGAGGACGCCCTCCGTGTCGTTGCTCGCGTGGCCGGGGCCTCCTCGTACGTCAGGCAGTCGACTCGGCCGGCCCGGGCTCACTCCAGGCTCCGACTCAGCCAGTCCGCGAGGGCGCGGGCGCAGTCATCGACGGAGTCTCGCCAGGTCCGCGCGGCGCCCTCACCGGCCTGATCACTGACATGCTTGACGAGCCGGATCGGGATTTTCGCCTTGTGCGCGACCGCTGCCAACGCGTAGCCCTCCATGTCCACGAGGTCCGCGCGAGCGGCGAGCCGGTCACGATCCGCATCGTCGGAGATGAAGGCGTCGCCGGTGGCGAGGACAGGGCCGGCGGCGGCGAGGGTCAGGCGTGGCCCGTAGGTTTGGCCGGTGAGCGTACGCAGCAGTGCGGTGTCGAGGTCGTGCTGGATGACCGCGCCCATCTCGTACGTGCCCGTCCAATCAGGACGCAGCGCGCCCGCGGTGCCGAGATTGATCACACCGTGGGTCGGCAGCCCTGAGCCAGCACCGTCGCGAGTGCGATCGCCGCATTGACCTTGCCCATTCCGGTGAGCAGCACCGGGAGGTTCTCGTCGAGGTACGCGGCTTCCTCTTCAACGGCGAGCACGAGTAAGGGGCGGTCGGAGGTGATCACACCGTTGAGTCGCATACTGGCAGCGTAGGTGGTTGGCCGGTGACTCTGCCACGTCGGGCCAGATGCTGCCGGGTGATGCGGCGCTGGGTGCTCAGACAGCATCGCAGGCGCACCAACCGCGCCGACTCGCGGCTCAATCAGCCAGGACCTTGGCGAGTTCGTCGCGGAACCGCCGCTCCGAATCGGTGACGACTTCCCCACCGAAACCGAGGAAGCCGCCGCTGGACGATGCGGTCACCACCTGCTCGGCGACCTCGATCAGCCAGTGCTTGTACGCTCCGGCCGCGCCCTCATCCACCCTGCCGGCGAGCAGCTTCGCCACGGTACGGGCCCGGTCCAGCACGTCCTCGATCATCGACTTCGGGTCAATCGGCTGGATCACCGGCAACTCTTCGCCCATCTCCGGGTCACCGGCCCGGGCGATCACCTCGCCAGCCACGGCGGCGACCAGCGGGTTGGCCGACTCGCGACCGGTAGCGATGGTCGCCAGCCCGGCGGCGTTCTCCACCCTGGTCCGACGGGAGTTGTCCAATTCGGCAGCGCTGGCCGCGTTGAGCACCGCCTGCGGCAGGCCGACGAGCAACCCCCACTCCTCGTCGGAGAATCCGAACTCGGTGTACCCGGCTTGTCGGTCACGGCAAAGTCCCTTCCACTGATCGCGGCACCACAGCACATCTCACGACAGACCGATCCATCCGGCAAATCGAATCGCCTGCGCCGACGCCGGTGGTGATCGGCTCTGACGGTAGATCATGCCGGCTCGCGTCGGCCGTGATCGCTGCGGAGTCAGCGGCCGAGGCTTTTGACCGACCTGTCCGCTGAGCTCCAACCACGAGTTGGAGATCAGGCGTGACTGTGGACACGCTGAGCCGGAGATATGGCGGTGAGGGCACCGACCAGCCGACAGGCGGTTAGCGGCCGCCCTTGCCGAACATTGATCGGATCGCCGCGAGCAGCAGCAGTGCGCCGAGGATCGCACCGACCAACCGCACGCCGGGGATGTCGTACCAACTCGGGTCTTCGACGGCGAGGACGATTTGTCGCATCTCCGTACTCTCCCACGGGACACACGTTGGTGCGCGCTCCAGTGGGGCGTCGCGCGCCGGAAGAGGTGGCCGCCGTGACGCCGGCGGTAATTGAAAGGTTTCTTGACTATTACCGGAGCTGGTGTGACCATGACAGCACCCGCCGCAATGGGTGGCAGATCATCCACTGTGGATTGCGGGGTCGGGGAAGGATGAGCGGAGCGATGGGCAACCTTTCGAGCCTGGCGGCGGCGGTCCTGCAACCGGGCTTCGAGGGCGCCAGTCCGCCCGACTGGGTGCGCCGTTGGCTCAGCGAGGGCCTCGGCGCGGTGGTGCTCTTCGCCCGTAACATCCACGACGCGGACCAGGTCGCCGCGCTCACCGCGACACTTCGGGCCGAGCGGTCGGATGTGCTGGTCGCCATCGACGAGGAGGCCGGTGACGTCACCCGGATCGAGTCCCGGTCGTGGCAGCTCCCGCCCCGGCAACCTGGCTCTCGGAGCGATCGACGATCCTCTGCTGACCGAGGAGGTGGCGCGTGACCTCGGCGCGGAGCTGGCCGCGGCCGGGATCAACCTGAACTACGCGCCGGACGCCGACGTCAACTCGAACCCGGATAATCCGGTGATCGGGGTCCGGTCTTTCGGGGCCGATCCCGCACTTGGTGGCCCGGCATACCGCGGCCTGGGTACGCGGATTGCAGGCGTCCGGGGTCGCGGCCTGCGCCAAGCACTTTCCGGGACACGGCGACACCAGCGTCGACTCACACTTTGACGTGCCCTGGATCGGGGCCAGTCGAGACCACCTCAACGACCAGGAACTGCTTCCGTTCCGGGCGGCTGTCGATGCCGGCGTGCAGGCCGTAATGACCGGTCACCTGCTGGTGCCAGCCATCGATCAGCGGTGGCCGGCGACCCTGAGCCGGCAGGTACTGACCGACCTGCTCCGCGACGAACTGGGTTTCCAGGGCGTGGTGGTCACCGACGGGATCGAGATGCGGGCCATCACCCACCGGTACGGTTTCGCGGCGGCGGCGGTACGCGCGCTGGTCGCGGGCGCCGACGCGATCTGCGTGGGGGGCGACCACGCTGACGAGGAATCCGCCCACCGGCTGCGCGCCGCGATCGTCAACGCCGTCCACAGTGGCATACTCGCCGAGGAGCGGCTGGCTGAGGCGGCAAAGCGGGTCGGCCAGTTGGCCGGCTGGACCATGGGCGCACGGGCCACCTCCTGATCGACCCAGGTCCGGGACGGACGGCTCGGCGATCGGGTTGGCGGCGGCACGTCGGGCGGTCCGGCTCACCCTGGCCGAAGCTGCCGCCGTGGTACTGCCGCTGACCGGTCCGGCGCACGTCGTGGAGTTCTCGCCGCCGCCACAACATCGCGACCGGTGCCGAGACTCCATGGGGCATCGGCGAGCCGCTCGCCGGACTGCTGCCCGGCACCACCACGACCCGGCACTTCGCCGATGACCTGTCGGTTGAGGGACATGCCAGCTCAGCTCGAATCGCTCAGCGGGCCACTTGCCGCAGCCGAGGGCCGGCCGTTGGTGCTGGTGGTCCGGGATCTGCATCGGCACGCCTGGATGGGCCACGCGGTGGCTCGACTGCTGGCGGCCCGACCGGACGCGATCGTGGTCGAGCTGGGGGTGCCGGCGCTGGTGACCGGCGCGGTGCACGTCGCCACCTACGGTGCCACCCGGGCCGGCTGCGTTGGCTGCGACGGAGCTGCTCACCGGTCGGTCCCGATCGGACGGTTGAGGTCGCGATAACTAATGGTGCCCCCACGTGCACGTCGAGTCGCGGTATCGTTCCTTCAGTGACCCAACGCTGGCGGCGGGCCGCCCTGATGCCGTCCTGGATCCGCTGGCTCCCCTGTGCGTTCACCTATCTGACCGTTCTCCCCGAACAGCAGCCTTTTCGCCGCTCGGCATGGGACGGGTGGTGCCGTGGGACGATCCGGCCTGGTGCGACCCCGGTGACCTCGACGATTGGGTGACCCGGGCCCAGCAGCGCCATCCGCGCCGGGAGGCGGAGCGCGCGCAAGCGCATGCGCGCGAGCACTATGACTGGATGCTGCGGGTGCGGACCGAGCGCATCGACCGGTTCGATGAGGTGTGCCAACGATTGGCCCTGCCCCCGCCGCGTACCGTCCGGGACTGTTCCACTGTCTGGCCGAGTTCGGTCTGTTCGAATTGGCCGTTGACCGCGATGACGATGGCGACGGCTGGGTGTCGTCCCCAGCTACTGCGCAACCCGATTCGACGTGCTTCCGCTGTCGAGGCGGAGATCGAACTGGAGACGCGCGCACAGCGTGACGATCGAGCCGTGCTGGTCGCGATCGCGATCCGCGGCCTGGCCCAGCGAGCCCGACGGCGATGGCGGCGGCGGGTGGTCATCACGAGCGTTGCCGGTCTCGCCGACCGCGCGGGTGATATCCCTTGAGCAGGCGTACCAGTCGTTGACCGATCTTCGTGAGACCACCGAGCTTGCGTGGACCTCGACCGCGCGGCCGGTTGGCTGCGACTCACCGTACCGTGGCCGGACTTTTGGCTCCGGTTTCCCTTCGCCGAACTGCCCGCGCCGGAGCATGCGGTCCCACCATCCCGCTGAGCCGGTCAGGGACGTCGCCTCTTTCGGCCCGTCAAGTTGTCGGCCGCGGTGAGCAGATCCGCGTACTCGGGGTGATGCGTTCGACGAAACGGGCGATGAAGGGGCATTGTGCCACCACCCGGTCCCCACGATGGCGAAGCTCGTCCAGGGCGCCGCGAGCCAGCGCGCTACCCACGCCGCTGCCTTCGAACCGGGGATCGACCTCGGTGTGCGTGAGCACCACGGCGCCGGGGCGCATCTGGTACGCCACGAAGCCGGCCAGACTGTCGTCGACCAGTACTTCGAAGCGGCGGTCCGCTGGATTGTCCTCGATCAGAGCATCCACCGGCCCATTCTTTCAGGGCTGGCCAGCGGTGCCCGTTTGTTCATTGTCGTCGATGGCGTGTGGCCCGGGCCCCGTACCCTGACCGGATGAGCGGTCCGGTTGGAAAATGCCAACGACAGTCAGATCACGCTGCGGATCGCCATCGCCAGAGAATCGGACAGAACCGAACATTCTCCGATTTCGACCCGATTTTCCATAAAACACACGATACGTCTTGTCGAAGTGCGCTTGACGCGACCGCATTTACCGGACGGCTGCCGCTGGGCCGATTCGTGCCGGAAACTAGCTGTATCAGGGATGCCCGAGGCGGCGGGCTCCCGGATCGCGCACGGCGAGGGGGCGCGGGGAGGGCCCGGCTCGACCACCATTGAGACACGGATTGGTCGTCTGGGAGTTGGGGCATACAACCTGGGTACCTGGAAAGGAGGACGCGATGGCTGACGTCGTGAATGGTGGCTCGGCCCGGCCCGCCGCCGAGCAGTCGACCGCGGAGCTGATCCAGCGCGCTACCGAGCAGATTTCCAAGTTGGTTCGGGACGAACTGGCCCTGGCCCGGCTTGAACTTGCCGAGAAGGGCAAGCACGCTGGCATCGGGGTGGGTCTGTTCGGCGCTGGGGGCGCCTTGGCGCTCTACGGGCTCGGCGTGCTGGTTACCGCGGCCGTGCTCGCTCTGGCTGTGGCGATCCCGGCCTGGGCGGCCGCGCTGGTCGTCGCTGTCGCGCTCTTCGCCAGCGCTGGGATTCTCGCCCTGGTCGGCAAGCGGCAGCTGCGTCGGGCGGTCCCACCGATGCCCACCGCGACCGCGGAGAGTGTGCGCGCTGATGTGGATATGGTCACTGCGGCGGTGCGACGTCGGGGGCGGGTATGACCAGCAGCAACAACGGCGCCGGTGATCGCGAGGCGCTCCGCGCCGAGATCGGGCAGACGCGGGCCGATCTGGGTCAGACGATGCAGGCGCTGGCGGCCAAGGTGGACGTTAAGGCACGGTTGCGGGACTCGGCCGCGCAAACCCGGGAGCGCGTACGCCAGCGGGCCGGGCATACCGCCGCGAGCGTCCGTACCTCGGTGCACGATGCCGGGGCGATAGCGCTGCGTAATCCCGTACCGTGGGCCGCCGTCGCGGCCGGCGCGTTGGCCGTGGCGGTCATGGTGTTCGTGATACGGGGGAGGCGTAGGTGAGCAAGGCACTGAACAAGGTGGCCTACCGTCCGGTCGGGCTGGTGCTCGGGATGGCCGCTGGCACCCTTGCCGGCGTTCTGTTCCGACAGGTCTGGAAGGCGACCGCCGGAGATGGTGAGGCCCCCGAGGCAACCGACGAGAGCCGTGGCTGGGGCGAGATCCTGGCCGCCGCCGCGTTGCAGGGGGCGATTTTCGCGGTGGTTCGAGCTGCGGTGGATCGGGGTGGCGCGATCGGGATGCGCAAGCTGACCGGCCGTTGGCCCGGCTAGGGCTCGGCTAGGGCCGCCGGAGACCGCCCCCGGGCCCCGGCGCGTTCAGCGCCGGCTCACCGTCGCCGACCGCGTGGTCTATGTGTCGAGTAGACCGTGCTGACTGTGCTTGCGTTGCGCTGTCTGCCCGGCGTCGGGTTGGCGGAACCCTTGTCTATTCGAGCCAACCGACGCCGAGGGGAATCGTCGACTCGCCGGACTAACCCGATTTTTACCGTTTAGTGCAGTGGGTCGATCAACGATGTTGTCGATATGTTGAGCCAAACTCTTGGCCCTTCAGGTCACATGTCGGAGAATTTCGTCGGGTAGGCTGTGCGAAGTTTTTGCGTACGTGGTTTGCTGTTCCACGCTGTTGCGAGATGGCGTGGGTTGAGAGAAGTCCTCCTTCGTGGGGGCCGCCTCAGGCGCCGCTGCTCGAAAACGGCCAACCGGCCGCACGGCGTGCTCGGCCGCCAGTTTTAGAAGGAGATACACATGGCGCAGGGAACCGTGAAGTGGTTCAACGCAGACAAGGGCTTCGGCTTCATCACCGTCGACGGCGGGGGTGCTGACGTGTTCGTCCACTTCTCGGCCATCCAGACCAGCGGCTACCGCACGCTGGAGGAGAACCAGCGGGTGGAGTTCGAGATCGCTCAGGGCCAAAAGGGGCCGCAGGCTGAGCAGGTCCGCCCCATCTGATCCAGTGACGGCCGGTGCCGCCGGCCAAGCGACCGATCCTCATCGGATCAGCGTCGAGCCCCGCATCCGCTCCGGCATGCGGGGCTCGACGCTCTCCGAGGTCGTAGGCGGGGCGAGCGCTAAGACGGGGTGTCGCGTCTGCGGGCGCGCAGCCCGAGGCCGAGGAGCACCAGCCCGGCCAGGCCGAGGATCGGCCCGAGCACTATCCAGACCGTCCCGCCGGTCATTACGCTGCCACCAACGTAGCCGAGGCCCTGCAGGGTCCAGACCGCGCCGACCACGACAGCCAGTAGGCCGAGGGTGAGCGGGAGCCAGCTCTTCATCGTCATTCCTCTCAGCGGCACGCCGGTAGCTGGGATCCGCGCCGGTGAGCATGCGCTCGGAGCCGGTCAGTGTGCCGGCCCAGCCGGGCGAAGCTGTGCTCCGCCACGGCGACGAGCCTAGTCGTCGGCTTGTCCGGCAGTGTTCGCCGCCTCCGTCTTAAAAAGACGTACGTACGGTTTGACGGCGGTAATCGTGTGGGATCCGGCCGCGTATCCATGCGGGTGGATGAAGGAGGTCGCCCTGCATCCGATTCAGGCGGCCTTCGCGGCTCGCGTGGCCCTTCCCGTTCCGTCGCGTCTTTCGTTGCCCGTACCGGCGGCCGTCCATAAGGAGACGGCCCTAGAAGTTGTTTTCTTAACTACTCCTATATAGAGTCGCGTGTTGTGGGTAGCGTTTATCGGATCGGCGAGTTCGCCGAGAGGATCGGACGGTCGGCTAGTACTGTTCGACGGTGGGAAGCGGAGGGCCGCATCACCGTCCGCCGTACATCCACCGGCCAGCGTTACTTTGACGACTCCGATGTGCGGCGGGTTTTGCAACCCGGCTTCACTGAGCGGGATCGCCGCACCGTCGTGTACTGCCGGGTGTCATCCCCGTCCCAGAAAGCTGACCTCGCCTCGCAGGTGGGCGCGTTGGAACAGTTCTGCCTCGCCCGTGGGCTCGCTGTCGACGAGTGGGTGCGGGAAGTCGGCGGGGGCATGGACCTGAAGCGTGAGAAACTACTTGCCTTGATGGATGCGGTGGAGCGGGGTCAGGTCGCGACCGTGGTGGTTGCCCACAAGGACCGGCTGGCCCGGTTCGGGTTCGACTACCTGGAACACGTCGCGAACAGGAACGGTTGCCGGATCCTGGTGGCCAATCAGGAGGCGTTGTCTCCCGAACGGGAGATGGTCGAGGACCTGCTGGCCGTCGTGCACACGTTCTCCGGCCGGCTGGACGGGTTACGCCGGTACGAGAAAGCCATCAAAGATGAACTGTCCGGGAGGGGCCGGTGAAGGTCACCCGGGTCGCCTACTCACATCTGTTGAACCCCGGCAAGTTGACTGTGTTGGTGGAGCAGGCTCGCCGTCTTGGGGTGGTGCGGTCACTGGTGTGGCAGCGGTACGGGTCCGCTAACGGGGCTGGGGTGCGTGACCGGCGGGTACGAGACGGCTGGCTCGCCGACGGCACCGCCGTCGCGTTCGGTGTGCCGGCGAACGCGTGGAAGGAAACTCTCCGGGACGCGATGGCGGACATCCACGCCTGCCGGGAAGCGGCGAAGGTGCCGGTGAAACGGGCCATCAGCCGGCGTAATGTACCCGAGGTGGAACGGAAACGGCTGTACGCGGCGTTGAGAGCGCAGACGTGGGCCGGTGATCCGTTTCTGGCTCGACAGATGCGCGAGCATTGGCGCCGGGGCCGCAACCGTACACACAACCAGATCATCATCCGGGCGGACAAGGTTCGCACCTTCACCCTGTTCGAGGGCGGGAATGTGTGGTTGGCGGTGCCTGGTCTCCAGCCGCGCCGGCCGGTGAACGTGCCGCTGAACACGACCGTCGCGCCCACCGGGACGCTGCGGTTGATCGTGCGCGGTGGACGGGTCGAGGTGCACCACCAGATCGACGCCACGCGGATGAAAACCTCCCAGGTTCCGTGTGGTGGCCGGGAGGTCGGCGTCGACAAGGGCTACACCGAGGTGTTGACCGACTCCGACGGTCAACACCACGGCGTCGGGCTGGGTGAACTGCTCACCCGCGAGTCAGACCGGAACAAGGAACGGAACCGGCGGCGGGCGAAACTACGGTCGGTGGCGAACCAGGCAGCCGCCCGAGGTGACCACGCTAAAGCCGCTCGGATCAAGTCAAACAACCTCGGCACCATCAAGCGGGACCGGCAGGCCGTCCGTTGGCGGGCGCGGGTGCGCACCGAGACGTTCACCGCCGTGCACCGGGTAGTCGACAAAGCCGCACTGGTCGTGGCCGAAGACCTCACCAGAACCTTCACCGGGCGCAGCAGGCTCGGTAAGAACATGAACCGTCGCCTCGTCGGCTGGACCAAAGGGGTCACCGCCGAGGCGCTGCACAACGTGTCGGAGCGCAGAGGTTCTGCGCTCGTGCTGGTCAACGCCGCCTACACGTCACAAGTCGATCCTCAGACCGGCGCTCTGGCGTCACGTCGAGGGGACCGGCTTCACTGCCCCGGCGGGGTCGTGTGGCAGGCGGACCACGCCGCCGCGGTCAACATCCTGCGAAGACATGGTGATCCCGACATCACCCTGTTCACCCCGTACACGCGGGTGAAACAGATCTTGCGGGAACGGGCCGACCGCCAACGGATCAGGCTGCCGATCCAGGACTCCAGCCGGGCTGTCGACGACGGAGAGCGAAACATCCCACTCATGCTCAACAACGAGCAATGAACAGGAAGCAGAAATCGTGATTGACCTGTCGGCCTTCATCGCCGGCCTGCCCAAGGTGGAGCTGCATGTGCACCACGTCGGGTCCGCCTCGCCCGGATCGTGGCCGAGCTCGCCGCTCGACATGAGGGGCTCACCCTGGTGCCCGCCGACCCGGAGGCGCTTGCGGATTACTTCGTGTTCCGGGACTTCGCCCATTTCGTTGAGATTTATCTGTGTGGTCGATTTGATCCGGGACCAGGAGGACGTCCGGATGCTGACCTTCGAGGTGGCGCGGGAGCTGGCTCGTCAGCAGGTGCGGTACGCGGAGTTGACCGTCACCCCGTACTCGCATGCCGTCGGGGGATACCCGCGCCGGCGTTCTGCGAGGCGATCGAGGACGCGCGCAAGGCGGCCGAGGTGAATGGGGATCGTCCTGCGCTGGTGCTTCGACATCCCGGGCGAGGCCGGCCTGCCGGCAGCCGAGGAGACCACTGCGGATCGCCCTGGACGAGCGCCCGGACGGGCTGATTTCCTTCGGACTGGGCGGCCCGGAAATCGGCGTACCCCGGCCACAGTTCAAACCCTACTTCGACCGGGCCCGGGCGGCGGGTCTGCGCTGCGTACCGCACGCCGGGGAGACCACCGGCCCGGAGACGATCTGGGACGCACTGCGTGACCTGGGCGCCGAGCGGATCGGGCACGGTATCTCGGCGGCGCGGGATCCGGAACTGCTGGCCTACCTGGCCGAGACGGCAGATTGCCCTGGAGGTCTGCCCCACCTCGAACGTCGCGGACCCGGGCGGTGTCGGAGATCGACCGGCATCCGCTGCCGGAACTGGTCGCCGCTGGGGTGCCGGTCACCATCAACTCGGACGACCCGCCGATGTTCGGCACCACGCTCAATGACGAGTACGCCGTCGCAGCGAAGCTCCTCAAGGCTGGTCCGAGTGAGCTGGCCGCACTCGCCCGCGCTGCGGTGAACGCGTCGTTCCTGCCCGCGCCGGACAAGGCCCGGCTCGGCGCGGAAATCGACGCGTACCCGGCCACGGACTGGGACACGACTACCTCGACAAACTGACGGGCAGGGTGCTGGCCCGGCGCGGGGTGCTGCGGGCGGCCGCGCCGGGCCAGCGAACGTGGGGCGATGGTTCTCGGCCCCGCGCGCCGCGCTGGTAGCTGGCGCGCGTACGGTCGGCTCATCGCCGGTAATGGATGGCGACAACGTCTCGGTGTCGTTGCTGCGTGTGCCCCGCTCCTGGTGGATCTGTCCGGTCGTTTCGCAATGGTTGGCGCGCGCGGCGGGAGACAGGTGTGGGGGACCGCGTTCCCGCCGCGCGCACGGCTCCACCGGACCGGGGTTGGGTATGGCTGTGGGAGCTTCGCCCGGCGGAGCAGGATGGGACCGGTAAGGATGTTGCCATTCGGCGGGTAGGGCGGGGAACCGGGTTAATCCAGACCTAAGGAAGACTTGTGACAGGCGGGAAAGATGTTCCTGTCCCAGTCGGCGTTGTTTACCAAGCAAAGTGCCTCTGGCCTGGGTAAATAGCTCGCGCGCCGGCTAGACGTAGGCGCCGGTCAATTCTTAGCTGGTCTCTGTCGTGGCCAGCGTCGGCGAATGCCGGGCTCCCGTTCCCTGGCCAATCGGCCGACCAGCCCGAACCGGCTCATCTGCCGTGGCGTGGCCTCGGCATCGGCCAGCAGCATCACCACGCTGGCCCCACCGAGCCGGGCCCGGTCGATGCTGACCGAGCCGTTGGCCTGCTGGGCTACCCGTCGGGCGATGTCCAGGCCAAGGCCAGTGGAACCCTGGTCGCTGGCGCCCCGGCGTAGTGCCCGATCGGGATCGGCGATGCCCGGCCCGGCATCGTCGACCCGGACGGCAACGTAGCCGTCCCGCCGGGAGACGGCCACCACGAACGCGGTGCCCTGCGGCGTATAGCGGAACACGTTGCCGAGCACGGCGTCGAGTGCGGCGGCAAGCTCGGCCCGGGGCACAGCCACCGGGATGCGCAGCTGCGCGCCGCTGACCTGGTGGGAGCGGTTCTGGTCACCGGCCAGCGCCGCCCAGAACACCATCCGGTCCCGGACAACCTCACTGACGTCGCACATGGCCGGGCCGGTTTCCTGGGTGACGGTCTTGCGGGTGGTGTTGATCAGTACATCGATCTCGCCCTCAAGGGTGACGATCGCCTGCCGGATCCGCCGGATCGTCCGGCGGCGGTCCAGTTCGGCGTCGGTGAAGGAGCCGACGCTGGTGTCGTCGGAGTCCAGCGCGTCGGCGTCGAGGCGGAGGACGGTCAGCGGGGTACGTAGCCGGTGGGACAGGTCGGCCACCAGTTCCCGTTCGTCGGTGCGGGCGGCGACCAGCCGATCGGCCATCCGGTTGAAGGCGTACCCGGCTTCGGCCAACTCGCGCGGGCCGCTGGGCGCAATCCGTACCCCGAGGTCGCCGGCGCCGACCGCGAGCGTGGCCTGGACCAGTGCCCGAGCCGAAGCGACGGCCCGGGCGGCGAGCCGGTCGACGACGACAACCGAGGCCAACACCAGGCAGGCCGCCATGGCGATCAGCAGCAGCCAGGTGATATTGGAGCCAGCGGTCAGTGCCGCCTCGGCGACGAAGACCTCGACCACCGCGACCCGGTCGCCGAGCGCGACCGGCTCCAGCCGGATCACGCCACCGGGGACATCGACAATGATTGCGGCGCTTCCCGCGGCGGCCCGGGTGACGTCCGCTGGCCGGGACAGTGCGGTGCCACCAAGGTCCAGGCCGTGCACGACCGGCGCTGGTCCGCGGTGGTCGATCCTGCCGATCGGTTCCCGGAGCACCGCCGGGTCGGTGCTGACCGACAGCGCACCGACGACCTGCGCACTGCGCCGGGCCGCGTCAGCGAGCACGTCGTCCCGAGCCTCGTTTCGCAGCACGATACCGAGTGGGATCATGAAGACCAGTACGACGATGCTGGTCATCCCGGCGCGACAGGAGAGCCAGCGTCAGTCTGAGTCCGGCGCTACCAACCGGAAGCCGACCCCCCGCACGGTGCGCAGGTAGCGGGGCTTCGCCGCGGACTCGCCCAGTTTGCGACGCAGCCAATACAGATGTACGTCGATGGTCTGATCCTCGCCGACCGATGGCTGCCGCCATACTTCCTCCAACAGCTCCCGGCGGGAGACTACCCGGCCGGGGCGTGCCGCGAGATAGGCCAGCAGGTCAAACTCCTTGCGGGTCAGCGCCAGCGGCGCCCCGTCGAGTGCGGCGCTGCGCTCACCGATGTCCATCCGCAGGCCACCCACCTCATGCACGGCCGGGGCAACGGTGCGGCTGGCCCGACCGACCCGGCGCAGCACGGTGGTGATCCGGGCGTCCAGGTGGGCGCCGGTGAAGGGTTTGACCATGTAGTCGTCGGCGCCGGCCCGCAACAGGCGGACGATCGCCTGCTCGTCGTCCCGGGCGGTGGCGATGATGATCGGAATGTCGGTGATGCCGCGGAGCATCCGCAGCGCGTCCGCGCCGTCGAGGTCGGGTAGCCCCAGATCGAGCACGACCAGGTCGGGGGTCTCGGCGGCGACTCGGCGCAGGGCGTCGAGCGCCGTGCCGACCGCGTGCACCGCGTGCCCCCGGTCGGTCAGGGAGCGCAGCATCGCGCCGCGTACGACATGGTCGTCCTCGACCAGGAGCACGGTGGCCACCTCAGTGACCGTACTGCTTGTGGCAAATCGCCCGCATCTTTCCGCGTCGATCATGAGGTTATCCCGGAAATCAGCCCGAAAATTGGCGACAACCTCATGATCAACACGGGTGGGTGTTGAAGGTGGCGGAATCGTGTTGGTCAGGGCAGGCGGAGCACCCAGCGGTACGCCTGCACCAGGCCGGTGTCGAAGCCCGCCGCCGAACCCCACAAGAAGAGCCGGAACCGGCGGTAGAGTGGTTCGCCCCACCGGTTCGTGATGTCGTTCCGGGCGGCGTCCAGCCGCCGGGCCCACTCCCGACAGGTCAGGTAGTAGTTGTGCCGGTCATCTTCCAAGCTGATCAGCTCGAACGGTGAGCGGGCCACCTGCCGGAGGTACTGGTGCAACAGCAGCGGGGTGGAGGCACCCGGGTAGATGTAACGCTTCATGAAGGTCGACGCCAGGTGCTTGCGACGCATGGCCAGCGCGTCCAGGTAGACCCGGCCACCAGGGCGCAGTAGTTCGGCGTATTTGCGCAGGGTGGTCCGGTAGTCGGGCAGATGTTCGGTGACCCCCATGTTGACGATGGCATCGAAGCGCAGGCCGGGGAGAAGCCGAAGATGTGCTCCCGGACCACCCGGACCGGAAGCCGTTCGCGGTCGAACAGTTCGGTCAGGAAACGCTCTGATTCCCTCGCCAGGGTCGTGGTGGTGACCTGGATGCCCTTGCGGGCGGCATGCTCGGCGAATGCGCCCCACCCGCCGCCAACCTCCAGCACGTGATCGCCCGGTTGGACCGCGATCGCCTCCAGCGCGAGGTCCATCTTTCTGGTCATCGCGTCTTCCAGCGGCTCGTCGTCGGCGGCGAAGATCCCCTCGGTGTAGCAGCGGTGCCGGGTGTCGAGGAAACTGAGGAAGAAGTCGGAGTCTTCGTCATAGTGCTGGGCGATGGCCCGCCGGTCGTCCTCCTGGCGGCCGCGTAGCAGCGCCGGAATGAACCGGCTCAGCCAGGCCACCGGATGCCGGTCGGTGAAGAACTCCCGCATCCGCAGCGCGGCGGCGATGTCCCCCTCCACGTCCAGCCAGCCCTGCAGATAGGCGACGGCCACCCCGAACTGGTCCAGCCCGGCCAGCGCCTTCGCGCCCCGATCATCGTTGACGGTGATGGTGAACTGCGGCTCACCGATGCCCAGCGAATGTGCTGGCGATCCAGCATGGGCCACCGCGAACGGCACCGAGGGCCGATCGGCGAAGTACGTCTGGTAACGACGTTGCAGCGCGTTGAGCACGTCCGTGGATGCCACGGAGTCAATCTAGCGCCGAGGTCCCGTCGCTGGCAGGCGTAGAAACCAGTACCGATAGCATCGCAGCGGTTGGAGAATCAGCTCGCCTGCGTTATCCAATCAGCCTCATCTCATCCCCATCAGCCCTGGTTCGTTCCGATCAAAGGAGTCACCGTGCCCGCACCGCAGCCCCATTCCGGCCCGCCCGCCCCGGCTGATGACCTGGTTGTCGTCACGGCCGGGACGACCGCGGCCGACGCGGTGGCCGCGGCCGGGCTCCCGACCGCCGGCCCGAAGGCGATCGTGGTGGTCCGCGGACTCCGAAGGCCGACTTCGCGACCTGGACTGGGCACCCGAGGCCGACACCCGGGTCGAGCCGGTGTCGCTGGACTCCCCGGACGGGCTGTCCGTGCTGCGCCACTCGACCGCGCACGTGCTCGCTCAGGCGGTGCAGGACATCTTCCCGGAGGCCAAGCTCGGCATCGGCCCGCCGATCGACAACGGCTTCTACTACGACTTCGACGTGGCCCGGCCGTTCCAGCCGGAGGATCTCGGCAAGCTTGAGAAGCGGATGCAGGAGATCATCAAGTCCGGACAGCGGTTCCGACGCCGCCGCTTCGACAGCCTGGCGGAGGCCAAGGCGGAGCTGGCCGAGGAGCCGTACAAGCTGGAGTTGGTCGATGTCAAGGGCGCTGGCGGCGAGCCGGGGTCGGCGGGTTACGACGCTGGCGAGGTGATGGAGGTCGGCGGTGGTGAGCTGACCATCTACGACAACCTCGACGCCAGCTCCGACAAGGTCTGCTGGTCAGACCTGTGCCGAGGCCCGCACCTGCCGAGCACCCGGCTGATCGGCGCGTTCAAACTGATGCGCTCGGCCGCCGCGTACTGGCGCGGATCGGAGAAGAATCCTCAACTGCAGCGGGTGTACGGCACCGCCTGGCCGACCCGGGACGCGCTCAAGGCGTACCTGAAGCTGCTAGAGGAGGCCGCCCGGCGCGACCACCGGAAGCTCGGCCGCGAGCTGGACCTGTTCAGCTTCCCCGACGAACTCGGCTCCGGCCTGCCCGTTTTCCACCCCAGGGGTGGGGTGATCAGGCGGGAGATGGAGGACTACGTCCGCCGTCGCCACATCGAGGAGGGCTTCCAGTACGTCGGCACCCCGCACATGTCGAAGCAGGGCCTCTTCGAGACCTCCGGACACCTGCCGTACTACGCCGAGACGATGTTCCCGCCGATGGAGCTGGAGGGCAGCGCCTACTACCTCAAGGCGATGAACTGCCCGATGCACAACCTGATCTTCAGGTCGCGCGGGCGGTCGTACCGGGAACTGCCGCTGCGGCTGTTCGAGTTCGGCTCGGTCTACCGGTTCGAGAAGTCCGGCGTGGTGCACGGCCTGACCCGGGTGCGGGGCTTCGCGCAGGACGACTCGCACTCCTACGTCACCCCGGAGCAGGCGCCGGGCGAGATCCGGCACCTGCTGAACTTCATCCTCGGCCTGCTGCGTGACTTCGGTCTGGACGACTTCTACATCGAGCTGTCCACCCGTGACCCCAAGTCGGACAAGTTCATCGGCTCCGACGAGGAGTGGGCGACCGCGACGCGGGTGCTGGAGCAGGTCGCGATCGAGACCGGCCTGGAACTCGTCCCGGATCCGGGCGGCGCCGCCTACTACGGGCCGAAGATCTCGGTGCAGGCCCGGGACGCCATCGGCCGGACCTGGCAGATGTCGACGATCCAGTACGACTTCAACCAGCCGGCGCGGTTCGGCCTGGAGTACCAGGGCGCCGACGGCTCACGGCAGCAGCCGGTGATGATCCACTCGGCGAAGTTCGGCTCGATCGAGCGCTTCCTGGGGGTGCTCACCGAGCACTACGCCGGCGCCTTCCCGGCCTGGCTGGCGCCGGTGCAGGTGGTCGGCATCCCGATCCGCGAGGATCATGCCGCCCACCTGGAGCAGTTCGTCGCGAAGCTGCGCGAGCAGGGCATCCGGGCCGAGGTGGACACCTCCGACGACCGGATGCAGAAGAAGATCCGCACCGCGCAGCAGTTGAAGATCCCGTTCATGGCGCTCGCCGGGGACGACGACGTGGCCGCCGACGCGATCTCCTTCCGCTACCGGGACGGCTCGCAGCGCAACGGCGTGCCGCTGGCCGAGGCGGTGGCCCACGTGGTCGACGTGGTCAGCTCCCGCGACCAACAGCGGCCCTCTGCCCAGGCGTGACGTGCGGATCCCTCCTCCGGCCGCCGCGCGAGCGAGGGACCCGCGCCCGGTGCGTCAGATGCCGCAGTTCGCCGCGGACCAGAACCGGCTCGATTTGTGCGCGACATGGGTGTGGTCGCTGTGCCCCGGGTAACCAGGGCCGAGGATCTCGTTGAAGCCGTGGTTGCGGGCCTGCTGGGCGAGCCGGCACAGCGAGTGCGGTCCGGCGCCGAGGTCGACGGCGTCGCCGTAGAGGTGCCGGCTGGTCGCCGACCCGCCCACCGCGTTGTTGCAGGCGTGGCTGCGGAATCCGCTGGTCACGGTGATCGGCTGGTCGCCGAGGGCGTGCCGCATCGCCTGGAGCTTCCACATCGACACCAGGGCGTTGGCCCGGGCCGTGGCGGCCGACACCGCCCCGCCCGACCAGTCGCTGTTGCAGCGGTTGAGCTCCGCGTAGCTGAAGTTGACCGGGGTGCAATCGGCGTCCTGCAGCGTGTAGATCTTGTTGAACGTCTGCGGCCCGGCGACGCCGTCGGCCCCCAGTCCGTACGCCTGCTGGAAGCGGGTCACCGCCGACTGGGTGGCCGGGCCGTACGCCCCGTCGATGGTGAGCACGGCGCCGTTGCCCGGGTAGCCGGAGACCCGGATCTGGAGCTGCCGGACGTCCTCGCCGGACATCCCCTGGGACAGGGTGCGTCCCCAGGTGTAGCAGGTGGCGGCGTGCGCCGCCCCGGTGGTGGTGGTGACGCCGACCACCGTGGTGACGGCGGCGAGTGCGACAGCCGCGAGGAACCTGCTGATCTGTCGAATCACGGAAACCTCCATCGCTATATGCAAGTGAGTAGATGAACGAAAGTTTCATCTCATGAGCGTCGATTCGTCAACAAGTTCCACGCACGGCTTCCCGGTGGCAGGCGTCGCCGGCCGCCGCGACGGTCCGTAGGATCGCCTCTGTGACTGGGGCGGAAGGGCACACGGACATCGGCATGGCGGACGGCCTGGAGCGGCTCTGGACGCCGCACCGGATGACCTACATCTCAGGGGAGGACCGGCCGGAGGGCGGCTACGAGAAGCCGACCGGATGCCCGTTCTGCCTGGCACCGGGCCTGCCGCCGGCAGACAGCCTGGTCGTCGCGCGCGGCGAGCACGTCTTCGTGGTACTCAACCTCTACCCGTACAACCCGGGCCACCTGCTGGTCTGCCCCTACCGGCACGTCGCCGACTACACCGATCTCGACGCGGACGAGACGGTGGAGCTGGCCAGCCTGACCCAGACCGCGATGCGGGTGATCCGGCGGGTCAGCAGTGCGCACGGCTTCAACCTCGGCATGAACCAGGGTGGGGTGGCCGGTGCCGGCATCGCCGCCCACCTGCACCAGCACGTGGTGCCGAGATGGGGCGGGGACGCCAACTTCATGCCGGTGATCGGCCGGACCAAGGTGTTGCCGCAATTGCTCGCCGACACCCGCGACCTGTTCGCCGCAGTCTGGCCCGCCGAGCACTGATCGCGGTCAGGGCAGGGGCGGGGCGTGGGTCAACCGCAGCTCCCCGTACCTGTGATGTGCGTCAAGATCCTCCTGACAGGGAGGGTGCTCCGACACGCCGTCGACACGCGGGAGGTACTCCCTGATCACGGGGATCTTGACGATGTGGGGGCGGGCGGGTGGGTTAGTGACCGGCGGTGTGTTCCTTGCGGATCTGCTCGGCGAGGTGGGCGGGCATCGGGTCGTGGCGGGCGAACCGGCGGCGGAAGGTGCCGGTGCCGGAGGTCATCGAACGCAACTCGACGGCGTACCGGATCAGTTCGGTGGCGGGCACCTCGGCCCGGACCAGGGTCCGCTCCCCGTTCTCGTCCGGTTCGGTGCCGAGCACCCGGCCGCGCCGGCCGGACAGATCGCCCAGCACCGCGCCGACGAACGAGTCGGGGATCCGGATGGTCACCTCGTCGACCGGCTCGAGCAGGATGACCTGACCTTTGTCCGCGGCGTCGCGCAGCGCCAGCGCACCGGCGGTCTGGAACGCCGCGTCGGAGGAATCGACACTGTGCGACTTGCCGTCGACCAGGGTCACCCGCAGGTCGACCATCGGGTAGCCGGCCGCTATGCCGCGCTCCATCTGGGCGCGTACGCCCTTCTCCACCGATGGTATGTAGTTGTGCGGTACCGCGCCGCCGACCACCCGATCGGCGAACTTGAAGCCCTCGCCCCGGGGCAGCGGCTCCACCTCGATATCGCAGACCGCGTACTGGCCGTGGCCGCCGGACTGCTTGACGTGCCGGCCGTGCCCCGTCGCCCCGACCGCGAACGTCTCCCGCAGCGCAACCCGTACCGGCTCGGTGTCCAGCTCGACCCCGCCGGCGCGCAGCCGGTCGAGCACCACGTCGGCGTGGGCCTCACCCATGCACCAGAGCACCAGCTGGTGGGTCTCCGGGTTGCGCTCCAGCCGCATCGTCGGATCCCCGGCGACCAGCCGGGCCAGGTTCCTGGCCAGCGCGTCCTCGTCGGACCGGTTCTTCGCCACGATGGCGATCGGCAGCAACGGCTCGGGCATCTCCCAGGGGGCGATGAGCAGCGGCTGCTCCTTGCCGGAGATGGTGTCACCGGTCTCCGCGCTGCCTGACTTGGTGATCGCGCAGAGGTCCCCGGCGACGCAGTACGGCACCTCACGCAGGGCGGCCCCGAGCGGTGCGTAGATGTGCGCGATGCGTTCGTCAGCGTCGTGGTCGGGGTGGCCGCGCTCCGTCATGCCGTGACCGGAGATGTGCACCGTCTGTTCCGGCCGCAGGGTGCCCGAGAAGACCCGGACCAGGGAGACCCGTCCGACGTGCCGGTCGATCGTGGTCTTGACCACCTCGGCGACCAACGGGCCGTCCGGGTCACAGGTCAGCGGCGGGCAGGGCGAGCCGTCCACCCCGGTCACCGTGGGCAGATCGTGCTCCAACGGCGACGGGAACGCCGCGGTCAGCACCTCCAGCAGCGCGTCCAGGCCGAGCCCGGTCTGCGCGCAGACCGGGACGACGGGGTAGAAATGCCCCGCGCGCGACGGCGGTCTCCAGATCGCTGACGAGGACCGGAACGTCGATCTGCTCGCCGCCCAGGTAGCGGTCCAGCAGGCTCTCGTCCTCGCTCTCGGCGATGATGCCCTCGATCAGCTCGTTGCGGGCCTCGCTGATCGGCGGGCAGGTGCTCCGGATCCGGGTCGCGCACGACCGGCGGCAGCCCACCGGTGTAGTCGAAGACCCGTTGGCTGATCAGGGCCATCAGGCCGGCGACGGTAACCCCGTCGTCGCCGAGCATCGGCAGGTAGAGCGGGAGCACATTGTCGCCGAACACCCGCTGACAGAGCGCCACGGCCTCGTCGAAGTCGGCCCGGGGGTGATCGAGACGGGTGACCGCGACCGCCCGCGGCATACCCACCAGCGCGCACTCCTCCCAGAGCGCGGCGGTCGCCGCGTCCATGCCGTCCACCGCGGAGACCACGAAGAGCGCGGCGTCGGCTGCCCGCAGTCCGGCACGCAACTCGCCCACGAAGTCGGCGTAGCCCGGACTGTCCAGCAGATTGACCTTTATCCCCTTGTGTACCAGTGGGGCACAGGCCAGGCTGACCGAGCGTTGCTGGCGTACCGAAGCGGGGTCGTGATCGCAGACGGTGCTGCCGTCGGCGACGGAGCCCGCCCGGCTGATCGTGCCGGACGCGGCCAGCAGCGCCTCGACCAGGGTCGTCTTGCCGGCGCCGGAATGACCGACCAGCACCACGTTACGGACCATACCGGGGTCCTGCGCCACCGGCGCCGGTCCGGTGACCCCCTTCTCCTGACTCCTCTGCGCCATCGGGCGCACCTCCCTAAGTCGATGGTTGGTGACGACCGCCGCGCGCGACGGGGAGCGACCGAGTGGAGCCGCGGCGATATCCTCGGGTGGCCTGCTGTGCAGCGGATCGGTGACGCATCATTGAGTGAATTCCGTCACGCCCCTTAGGGGGATCTCACACCCGGACGGGACCTGGCACAACCCCGCAACACGTAGTAAGCGCTACCGGCGGCACCGCGTGCGGTGCCGCCCGATATCGTGGGACCGCCATGGCGAAGATCTTCCAAGTATCGGCCCGCGCGGGGCTGACCCGCGTCGTCGAGCCTATTGCCCGTGCCCTGCTGCGCCGAGGGGTCACCCCCAACACGGTCACGGTGGTTGGCACCGTCGGGGTGCTGGTTGGCGCCCTCGGCTTCGGCGCCCGCGGCCATCTGGTCGCTGGTGCCCTGATTGTCACCGTGTTCGCGCTCACCGACCTGCTCGACGGCACGATGGCCCGGATGCGTGGCGGTTCCAGCCGGTTCGGAGCATTCCTCGACTCCAGCATGGATCGGGTCGCTGACGGTGCGGTTTTCGGTGCGGTGGCCTACTGGTTGGCCACTCAGGGCGACCGCCTGGGGGTCGCCGCGGCGCTGATCTGTCTGGTGGCCGGGAGCCTCGTCTCGTACGTCAAGGCGCGGGCCGAGGGCCTGGGGATGACCGCCAACGTCGGGATCGCCGAGCGTACCGAGCGGTTGATCATCGTCGGCGTCGGCGGACTGCTGACCGGCTTCAACGTCTCCTGGGGGCTGACGGCCGCGCTCTGGTTGCTGGCGGCTGTGTCGCTGTTCACCGTCGGGCAGCGGATCGCGTGTGTCTACCGACAGGCCCACCGGGGCGATTCGGACGCTCGCCCGGAGGATCGGCACAGCGGGGCGTCCGCGTGACCGGTACCGGTGGGGCCGGCGCGTGAATTTGACCGAGTTCGGTTACCTGGCCGGTTGGCGTCTGGTACGCGCCCTGCCCGGACCGGTCGCGGCGGCTGGCTTCCGGTGGGCCGCCGACTACGCGCACCGTCAGGGTGGCCGGGGCAGCACCATGCTCGCCGGCAACCTGCGCCAGGTGGTCGGACCCGCCTTGCCGGCAGCGGATCTTGACGCGTTGGTGCGCCTGGGCCTGCGTTCGTACGCCCGGTACTGGATGGAGATGTTCCGCCTTCCGTCGCTGAGTCGGGAGCAGGTGCTGCGGGCCTTCCGACTGGACGGCGCGGACCTGCTCGGCGCGGACGTGGCGGCCGGTCGGGGCGCGGTGGTGGCGCTGCCACATGCTGGCAACTGGGACGCCGCCGGCGCCTGGGTGGCTGCCATGGGCTGGCCGATGACCACCGTGATGGAGCGACTCAAGCCCGAACGGATCTACGAGCGGTTCCTGGCCTTCCGGGAGGGCCTGGGCATGGAGATCCTGCCGGCCCGGGGTGGCCCGCGGGCGCCGATGGAAGTGCTGGTGGAGCGGGTCGGCGCCGGTCACGTGGTGCCGTTGCTGGCCGACCGGGACCTGTCCGCGCGCGGGGTGGAGGTCGCTTTCTTCGGCGGTCGTGCTCGCATGCCAGCTGGTCCCGCGCTGCTCGCCATCCGGACCGGGGCACCGCTCTATGTGGTGGAAATGTGGTACGAACCGGATGCGGCGTGTGGTCGGCTGGTGGGCCCGCTGGAGGTGCCGGAACCCGACAGTGGGCCCCTTGACCAGCGGGTTCGACTGTTGACCCAACAGATTGCCGATCGGCTGGCGGTCGGCATCGCCCGGCATCCGGAAGACTGGCACATGTTGCAGCGGATGTGGATCGGTGAAGCGGGGACACCTCACCCGGCGTCCCCGCCGGTGGCGCGTCCGCCGGCTGCGTCCGGGTCGGCCTGAGGGGAGGGGCGCCTTGCGGATTGGCATCGTGTGCCCGTATTCCTTTGACGTGCCCGGCGGGGTGCAGAACCACGTGGTGGATCTCGCCGAGGCGCTGATCGGGCTCGGACACGAGGTAAGCGTGCTGGCCCCGGCTGACGAGGACTCGCCACTGCCTTCGTACGTGGTACCGGCGGGGCGGTCGGTGCCGCTGCCCTACAACGGTTCGGTGGCCCGGATCACCTTTGGTCCGGTTTCCAGCGCACGGGTGCGCCGCTGGCTGGCCCGAGGGGATTTCGACGTCCTGCACGTCCATGAGCCGTTTGCCCTCAGCCTGTCGCTGCTGGCCGTACTCTCCGCCCGGGGACCGGTGGTGGCCACCTTCCACACCGCGATGACCCGGTCCCGGGCACTGACCGCGGCCCAGGGCATCCTGCGGCTCGTCATGGAGCGGATCACCGCCCGGATCGCGGTGAGCGCCTCAGCCCGCAAGGTGCAGGTGGAGCATCTCGATGGTGGCGCGGTGGAGATCCCTAACGGAGTGGCGGTGGCTAAGTTCGTCGATGCCGAACCGTTGCCGGGCTGGCCGGGACCGTGTCGTCAGGGGGAGGGCGGCACCCTGGGCTTCCTCGGGCGTTTCACCGAGCCACGCAAGGGCTTCCCGCTGCTCCGTGAGGCGTTCGTGGCGCTCGCGTCGCACCGGCCCGGCCTGCGATTGCTCGTTGCCGGCCCGGGTGACCTGGACGACCTTCACGCGGAGGTCCCGGCGGAGCTGCGCTCGCGGATCACCTTCCTCGGTCGGGTCTCCGAGCCGGATAAGGCGCGGATGTTACGCAGTGTGGATCTTTACGTGGCACCCAACACCGGTGGCGAATCATTTGGGATGATCCTTACCGAGGCGATGGCCGCCGGGACTACGGTGGTCGCCAGCGACCTGGACGCGTTTCGGCGGGTACTCGACGGTGGCCGGGCCGGGCAGCTCTTTCCCACCGGAGATCCGGTGGCGCTGCGCAGCACGCTCGCCGAACTGCTCGACGACCCGGACCGCCGCGCGGCGCTGACCGCGTGCGCCACGGAGGTGGTGGCAACCTTTGACTGGCCGGTGGTTGCCCGCCGGGTTCTCGAGGTCTATGCGGCGGCGATCGAGGCTACCGACGGCCGGGTGATCGACCAGGCATGGACCACCCCCCGGTGAACCCCGGGGCCGGCCGCTGGGTGCTGTGGACGGCGGTGGCCACCACGACGGCTCGGTTGGACGGGCAGGAGGCTACTACGATTCCGGGCATGTGGTCGGTGGTGGGCGTCCTGATCGTGCTCGTCCTGGTGTCGACGTACCTGTTCTGGACGGCTGGGCGGGTCGATCGGTTACACGCCCGGGTGACGTCGGCGGCGCGGGCGCTGGACGCGCACCTGCTGCGCCGGGCCGCGGCGGCGGCCGTGCTGGCCGAGGAACACTACGCGCTGGAGTTGTACGCGGCGGCTCGCAATGCCCTGGACGCCGGACCCGAGGAGCGCGAAGCCGCGGAGAACGACCTCACCCGGCAACTGCGGGCTACCCCGCTGATGGCGGAGGACGTCGCCGCCGAGGCGATCATCGCGGCCAGCCGCCGGCTCGCGCTGGCCCGGCAGGTACATACCGATCTGGTACGCGATGCCCTCTCCGCCCGTCGTCGGCCGCTGGTTCGCCTGCTCCGGATGGCGCGTAAGCACGAGCGGCCCCGCTACTTCGACGTTGATGATCCAACCCTGACCACCCAGCCGGGCCTGTCGGTGGGCTGACCACCTGAACCGTTGACGGGTGCGGTGAGTTCGACCACAGGGCAGGCCACCGGGGGGTTGATTGGCTGTCGGAGGTCGGCCGCGCCGCGCGTAACATCAAACTTGAGTCTTGACTTCCGTCCCCGGTCCTTGAGGAGCGAAACCACCGTGTCCGAGTCCCCCGTCCCGTCCGTCACAGCCACACCCGCCGTTGGCGCCGCCCGGGTCAATCGGGGGTTGGCCGAAAAGTTCAAGGGCGGTGTGATCATGGATGTGGTCACCCCCGAGCAGGCGAAGATCGCCGAAGACGCCGGTGCGGTCGCGGTGATGGCGCTGGAGCGGGTGCCGGCCGACATCCGGGCTCAGGGCGGGGTGTCGCGGATGAGCGACCCGGACATGATCGACGGGATCATCAACGCTGTCTCCATTCCGGTGATGGCCAAGGCCCGTATCGGTCACTTCGTCGAGGCGCAGGTGCTCCAGGCACTCGGGGTGGACTACGTCGACGAGTCCGAGGTGCTGACCCCGGCCGACTTCGCCAACCACATCGACAAGTGGGCGTTCACCGTGCCCTTCGTCTGCGGTGCGACGAACCTGGGCGAGGCGCTGCGTCGGATCACCGAGGGCGCGGCGATGATCCGCTCCAAGGGCGAGGCCGGCACGGGTGACGTCTCCAACGCGACCACCCACATGCGCAAGATCGGGGGCGAGATCCGCCGGCTCCGCTCGCTGGCTCCCGACGAGCTCTACGTCGCGGCCAAGGAACTGCAGGCGCCGTACGACCTGGTCAAGGAGGTCGCGGAGACCGGCAAGCTGCCGGTGCTGCTCTTCACCGCGGGCGGCATCGCCACCCCGGCCGACGCGGCGATGATGATGCAGCTCGGCGCTGAAGGCGTCTTCGTGGGATCCGGGATCTTCAAGTCCGGCAACCCGGCGCAGCGGGCCGCCGCGATCGTCAAGGCGACCACCTTCCACAACGACCCGGACGTGCTGGCCAAGGTGTCGCGCGGGCTGGGCGAGGCGATGGTCGGGATCAACGTCGACGACATCCCGGTGCCGCACCGACTGGCCGAGCGGGGCTGGTAAGACTCCGTCCCACCCTCGTCCCGCCGATCAAGGACTTGTGGTCGTCGTCCCGCCGATCAAGGACTTGTGGTCGTGACTTGATCTCACAATCACAGCAGTTGCTCCTTGATCGGCGGGAAAGTCCTTGATCGACGGAAAGCGCCGCCACGGTATGACTTCTCCGGGTTACCACCCGGTGGCAGCCGTTGGTGGAGCCGGGTGTGACAGCCACTGCGGACACCTCGGTAGGATTGTCGCGGTTCGGCAGGGCGATCTGCTCGCCATGGCTTCCACCAAGAGCTGACCGGGGATCTCCGCGTGCGCCGGTTGTTCGTGGAGACGGCGTGCGGTGCAGTCGATGCAGACGGCGGGTAGCTACGGAGGTTACAGATGGCCGGTCACTCCAAGTGGGCGACAACCAAGCACAAGAAGGCGGTCATCGACGCCAAGCGCGGCAAGATGTTCGCCAAGCTGATCAAGAATGTTGAGGTCGCGGCGCGTACCGGCGGGGGAGACCCGGCCGGCAACCCGACCCTCTACGACGCCATCCAGAAGGCGAAGAAGAACTCCGTCCCCAACGACAACATCGACCGGGCGGTGAAGCGGGGCTCCGGTCTGGAGGCCGGCGGCGCGGACTGGCAGACGGTGATGTACGAGGGCTACGGCCCGAACGGGGTGGCGCTGCTCATCGAGTGCCTCACCGACAACCGGAACCGGGCCGCGACCGAGGTCCGTACCGCGCTGACCCGCAATGGCGGTTCGTTGGCCGACGCCGGCTCGGTGTCGTACATGTTCACCCGCAAGGGCGTGGTGATCGTGCCCAGCACCGGGCTCACCGAGGACGATGTGCTGATGGCGGTTCTCGACGCTGGCGCGCAGGAGGTCAACGACCTGGGCGAGGCCTTCGAGGTGGTCACCGAGCCGGGTGACCTGATCGCCGTCCGGACCGCATTGCAGGACGCCGGAATCGATTACGAGTCGGCTGAGTCATCGCTCATTCCGAGCGTCAGCGTGCCGCTGGACGTCGAGGGCGCACGCAAGGTGTTCAAGCTGATCGACGCCCTGGAAGACTCCGACGACGTGCAGAACGTGTACGGCAACTTCGATGTCTCCGATGAGGTGATGGAAGCCGTCGGCTGACCGGGGGGCTAATCTTTGCCGATGGAGCTGGATCAGGCACGGAAACTGTGGAGCCCAAAACCCGGCTGGCTGAACACCGCCAGCTACGGCCTGCCGCCAGAGCCGGCCTGGACGGCGTTGCAGGCGGCGCTGGCCGACTGGCAGGCGGGGCGTACCTCCTGGGAGGGCTGGGGGGAGTCGACCGACCGGTCCCGGGCGGCGTTCGCCAGGCCTGGTCGGGGTGCCGGCCGCCGACGTCGCGGTCGGCAGCGCCGTTTCCCAGCTCCTCGCGCCGGTCGCGGCGGCCCTGCCGCCGGGCGCGACCGTGCTGGTGCCGGAGACCGAGTTCACCTCCAACGTCTTTCCGTGGCTGGTGCAGGAGGCCCGGGGCGTGCGGGTGCGGACGGTGCCCGCCGCCGGCCTCGCCGACGCGATCGATGAGTGCACCGACCTGGTCGCGTTCAGCCTGGTGCAGTCCGCTGACGGCAGCGTCGCCGCATACGATGAGATCGTTGCCGCGGCCCGCGCGCACGGCGCGTTGGTGGTGGTCGACGCCACCCAGGCGTGCGGCTGGCTGCCCTTCGACGCGAGCCGCGCCGACGTCGTCGCGGTCGGGGCGTACAAGTGGTTGATGGCTCCGCGTGGTGCGGCCTTCGCCTATCTCGCACCAGAGCTGCGTGAGCGGCTCACCCCGGACGCGGCCGGCTGGTACGCGGGGCAGGACGTGCACGCCGCCTACTACGGCCCGCCGCTGCGGCTGGCCACCGACGCCCGCCGGTTCGACATCAGCCCGGCCTGGTTCAGCTATGTCGGCGCGGCGCCCGCGCTGGAACTGCTCGCCGAGATCGGACTGGAAGCGGTGCGCGAGCACAATGTGGCGCTGGCGAATCGGTTCCTCGCTGGGCTGGGCCGACCACCCGGAGAGAGCGCCATCGTCACGGTCACGGTGCCCGGAGCGGAGCAGCGGTTGGCAACGGCCGGGATCCGGGCGGCGGTCCGGGCCGGGCGGGTCCGGGCCTCCTTCCACCTCTACTCCACAGCGGACGATGTCGATCTCGCCCTGGCCGCGCTGACCGACTGACCGGGATCGGGCCAGCCGCCCGCGCGGTGCCGACCAGCTTGGACCGGAGCGCCGCCGTCCATACCCGACCGACGCCGGCTCAGTCATGCGACAGGCTGACCGGCGGTGGTACGCGTCGCCACATCGGCCAGAGCAGTGGGCCGTCCTCGGGCAGCCGCACGTAACCCTCGGCGTGGTAGCCGTGCCGCAGGTAAAGGTCGCGGCTGCGCTCGTCGCCAGCGACCAGGTAGCTGGCGACCCGGGCCGTGTCGAGCAACCGGTGCTGGTGGCTCAGCAGGGCACTGCCCAGCCCACGGCTCTGCCGGGCCGGGTGCACCCCGAGGTAGGCGAGGTGGTGGTGGGCGTGACCCGGATGGTGCGCCTGTAGGACCTTCTCCAGCAGGGTGAACCGGTCGGCCCGCCGGCGGGTCGCGGCCCGCAGCCGCGCCGAAAACCCGGGCCGATCGGGTACGGGGCCCAGTCGCGGCTGCCAGAGCGCGACCGCGTCGAGTTTGTCGGTGACCCGTACCTTCCCCGATTTGAGCGCCTGCTCGACGACGATGCTGAACAGGTCGTAGCAGATCCGGTATCGCTGGTCCGGGTCGGTGACCAGCCAGGCGGCGATCGGGGTGTGCCGGTACGCCTCGGCGAGGGTCTGACTGATCGCGTCCACTTCGCCGGGCTCGGCGGCGCGGACCGTCATCGGCCGGGTCCAGCGCATGAACCGGTCGAAGAGCTCGGCGGGGGTGCTCTCCGGCAGGTCGGTGGCGGCTTCCCGGAGCCAGTCCGAGGCGTACATCCCGAGGGAGAGCGGGTCCCGGGTCTTCAGGAGCTGGCTGCGGGCCCGCGCGCAGGGCCATTGCGCAGCGCCGCAGGTGCAGCGCCAGGCCGGGCGCACCATCAGATGTTCGTCGCTCATTACGGTCGCCTCCACGAAAACAGTTTCAAGGTTGCGATTTGCAATTTCGCTCTGGTGCAATTTGACACGCGTCGGTCGGGGCACGGCCAGCGCAATCCGCATACGCAGTAGCGCCACCAGCGTCGGCGATCGCGCAGATGCCGGGGTGCCATTGGCACTGGTCTGGGCTTGCGAGAAATCATGATCTTCGCCTTTCTGGCACCGGCAGCCCCGGCCGCGCTTTGCCGAGCGCGGCACAGAGCTGCCGGTGCGCGAGAAGCGCCAGGAGCGGGGGCGGGGGATGAGGGCGAGACATTTCGCCTCCGCCCCTGGCGTCTGCTCGCCGACAATTGTCGGCGAGTCGCGAATTATGTTTGTCCCGACGCTGGCGTCAGACAATGCCGCACGGCAGAATTCGGACCAAGGGATGAGGGGCCTTACGCAACACCAGAAAGGAAGATGATGTGGACGACACGGGGAGCACCGTCCCGCGTAGGCAACTCGGCAGATATCTGAGGGAGCTTCGCGAGCAGGGACATGTCACGGTCAGCGCCGCCGCGAAGGCGCTCGAATGGTCGCCGCCCCGACTGTGGCGCTACGAGACCGGCCAGGTGCCGATGCATCCGAACGATGTCGAGGCGATGTGCCGGCTCTACGGCGCGTCGCCGGAGACCACCGAGGCGATGCGGGCATTGGCCCGCGAGACGAAGGCGAAGGGCTGGTGGCACAGCTACGGCGACGAAATCATCAAAGACTGGTTCAAGCCTTACATCGGCCTGGAATCGGTCGCGACAAGAATCCGACACTACGAAACCAATGTCATTCCCGGCCTGCTGCAAACGATTGAGTACGTGCACGAGGTAATTGCCATCGACTTGCCGCACTTGAGTGAGGCGGATCGGCAGGCCAAGAGCGGATGTGCGTCTTCGACGGCAAGGGTTGTTGTCCCGGGTCGGTGCCACCTGGACCGCAACTCGACGTGATCCTGAGTGAGGCGGTCGTTCGGCGGCCATTGCGGGACCGCGCCGCGATGGCGCGACAGCTTGACTATCTGGCGACCGCAGGCCAGCGGCACAACGTCAGCATCCGGATTGTGCCGGTCGATTCTGGTCTGCACCGCCGGTCGATGGCGGGAAGCTTCACGCTCCTCGATTTCGCGGTGGAGAACGTTCGGGAGCCGGAGCCGTCGACCGTCTACATGGACGGCCCGTGCGGCGCGGTCTACCTGGACAAGCCGCACGAAATCCAGACGTACGAGGAGATCTGGTCACTCGCTCGGCGGGCTTGCGCTGGATGACGTGGCTTCCAGAGAATTACTTACCTCGATAGCTAAGGAGATGCACGATGCGGAGTGATGGTGTGTGGCGCAAGTCGTCCCGCTCCGGCGGTGACGGCAACTGCGTCGAGGTGGCCAGCGTGCCGGGTGTGGTTTCGGTGCGGGACAGCAAGGACCGGCCCGGCCCGGTGCTGGCCTTTTCCGAGTCCGCCTGGCGTGCCTTCATCGCGGACACCTCCCGCCGGAGCTGACTGAGCCGACGGCAGCGGGCCCCGGTCAGCAGGCGCGACCGGGGCCCGCTGCCCCGCTGCCGGCGCGGCGCTGATCCCGGTCAGGTGTCGAGCAGGCCGAGTTGTTCACTCATGACTTTGCCGCTCTGGACACCGAACGGATCGTAGGGCGCTTGCCGGCCGCGACCTCTCACTGAGGAAGGTCTGCGCCTCCGAGCGCTCGGTGCCGGCGTACGTCTGCCATCGGGCGACGAACTTGACCAGCGCCGCCCGGATCTCCTCCCCGTTGCGCATGCTCAGAACAGCTTCGGCTCGTTGGCGGAGAAGAAGGTGCCCTGAAAGAGGTCCTTACGGGCGACCTCCAGGTTGCGTACGGCGGTGGCGAGCATCCGCGCGAGATCGTCGCAACCGACCGTCATCGCGGCGGTGCGCTGAGCGAGTTGCGTACGCTTGATCGCCTGGTCGATGTTGAGCAGCGCGTCGGAAACCTCGCGCAGGCCCGCCTCGCGGGCGGCCTGCTCGGGGGAACGTTCAAGATCAGACATCTCGGTCCTTCCGGGGGAGCGCCACCACCCTACCGAGACCGACCGACAGGGCTGCCTTCCTGGCCGGCGGGTGTAGTCAGAATCGCGGCCAGGCGTCGTCAAGATCCGCCGTTGGTCAGCGGCGGGTGCGGGGCAGGCAGCACTTCTTGTACTTGCTGCCCGAACCACACCAGCACGGCCGGTTGCGCTCGGGCGGCCACGGGAACAGCCGGCCGGGGCGTAACGCCAGGCTTTCGGTGTAATCCTCGATGAGTTCCGGATCGTCGGTCGGATCGGTGTCCTGTCGATCGGCAAGGCCGACCAGGTCGTCGGCGGCGCCGATCGCGACGGAGAGGGTGGGATACCCGTCCCCGGAGAGGTCGACCAGCTCCCGTTCCACGTTGGCGCGGTGCTTGTCCCAGGTCTCGCCGTACCTGTTGGCCAGGGTGGGCCAGCGCAGCAGGAGCCGATTGAACTCGGCAGGTGGCCAGAACAGCACACTCGTGGTGTCCAGCACCGGCGGCCCACCCGGCACCGCCCTATCGAGCGCTCCGGCGAGCCGGTCGGCCAGGTCGTCGTGCTCGTCGTGTGGCAGCCCAAGGGTGCGTCGGATGCGATGCCGCTGTTGGGTGAGGAAATAGATCAGTACGCCGGTGGTGCGGTTCGCCGGGTTCTCGGGTCCGCTCTCCAGCTCGGACCGCTGTTGGAGGACGGTCGTCAACGCGGTGGTCAGCCACTGCTCGGCGATCTCGGGTCGCCCGACCTCCGCCAGCATGTCGCTGAGGTATGAGGCGGCGTTGGCGTGCCGGGTCAGTAGCGGGCGGAGTGCGATGAACTCGGCCATTGCCTCGTCCTCGCGCCCGAGCCGCATCAGCAGGCTCGCGCGGAAGGCGAGCGGGTAGCCGTACTCCGGGTCGCCGTGGGTCTGGTAGGCGGCGGCGGACCGTTCGGCCCAGTCCAGCGCGGTCTCCAGTTGCCCGACCCGCGCGGCGATTTCCGCGGCCTGGATCAGCGCGTACCCGGTCTCGGCTTTGTCTGCCAGGTGACCCAGATCTGCCGCCTCGACCAGGCCGGTGGCGATGGCGAGCGGATCGTCGGCTTGGAATGACTGACTGCTGAAGTCGTCGATATCTTCGACGCTCAGTGGCGTGGTGGAGAGCACGGCCCAGCGTATCGGCGGGCCGGAGCAGGCTGTCGGCGCCTCGCCGTCACGTCCGGCGGTGCTGCACCTTTCGTACTACCGTCCTAGCGCTGACGTGGAGGAATAGAGCGATTCATCCGGGTTTGACGGTAAGGTCGAGTGCTGTGAGCAAGGGCAGAGTGATCATCGCCAGCGGAGTGGTGGGTCTGCTGGTCGGATTGGTGGGTTGTGGATCCCAGGGGCCGCACCCGGCGGCGACCGCCAGGCCGGACGTGCTCATCGCGTCGCCGCTGCCCTCTTCGACCGCCGGCCTGATCGCCGGCATGCCGCCCTACCCGCCCGGGTCAAATGTCTACGCGGCTGCCGGGCCGGACCAGCTCAGTCAGTCGGTGCGCGGCGACAAGCCGCTGGTCTACGTGCCGAACACCAACAGCAACGACGTCTGGGTGATCGATCCGGTGACCTACCAGGTGGTCGACAAGTTTCCCGGCGGCCCGGAACCGCAGCATGTCGTGCCCTCGTACGACCTGCGTACCCTCTATGTCGCCTCCAGTAAGCCCCCCAAGGGCGGTCTGGTGCCGATCGATCCCCGGACAGGTAAGCCGGGCACCTTCCGTAATCTCGAGGACGTCTACAACCTGTACTTCACGCCGGACGGCAAGCAGGCGATCGTGGTCGCCGAGGCGTACAAGCGGCTCGACTTCTACGACCTGGGCACCTGGAAGCGGACCCGGTCCGTGGAGTTTCCCGAGTGCGGCGGCATCAACCACATGGACTACTCCGCCGATGGAAAGATCATGCTGTTCAGTTGCGAGTTCGCCAATCGGATGCTCGTGCTGGACACGGCTGCGGTGAAGAAACTTCGCCAGTTCAACCTGACGGCGGCGTCGGACGGGATGCCCCAGGACACCCGGCTCACCCCGGACGGGCAGCACTTCCTGGTTGCCGACATGCACGCCAACGGTGTCTACATCTTTGACGGCAACGCCACCAAGCAGACCGGCTTCATCCCTACCGGCAAGGGAGCCCACGGCATCTATTTCAGCCGGGATGGTCGGATCGGATATGTCACCAATCGTGACGAGGGCAGCATCACCCTGCTCGACCTGGCCACGCTCAAACCCACCACCACCTGGCGGATTCCTGGCGGTGGCAGCCCGGACATGGGGGGTCTCTCCGCCGACGGCAAGGTGCTCTGGCTCTCTGGCCGTTACCACAACGAGGTGTACGCGATCCGCACCGCCGACGGCAAGCTGCTGGCCCGGATCTCGGTCGGCAATGGCCCGCACGGGCTGACCATCTGGCCGCAGCCCGGCCGGTACTCCCTCGGGCACACCGGCAACATCCGTTGAAGTGCCCGCTGCCCGGCGTCGATTAACGGTCGATCAAGGGGTTCGGTGACCGAGGGGCTGGGCGTGTCGCCGCTGGTCGGTCTTTCGTCAACCAGTAGGGTGTCGAACACATGTACGTCCTGCGGCTTGGGGAGGGAGCGGCGTGCGGGTGCTCGGCGTCGACCCGGGACTTACCCGGTGCGGGGTCGGCGTGGTGGAGGGCGTTCCCGGCCGGCCCTGCGTCCTGGTCGCCTATCACGTCGTGCAGACCGATCCTGGCGACGAGTTGCCGTTGCGTCTGCTGCATCTGGACCGGATGCTGACCGACCTGGTCGCCGAACACAGCCCACAGAGCGTCGCGGTGGAACGGGTGTTCAGTCAGCACAACGTACGGACCGTGATGGGGACCGCTCAGGCCAGCGCGGTGGCCGTACTGGCCGGCGCCCGGGCCGGTCTGCCGGTGCAGACCTATACGCCGAGCGAGGTGAAGGCGGCGGTGACCGGCTCCGGACAGGCCGACAAGGCACAGGTGACCTCGATGGTGACCCGGTTGCTCCGGCTGAACGCCCCGCCGAAGCCAGCCGACGCGGCCGACGCGCTGGCGCTGGCGATCTGCCACATCTGGCGTGGCGGGACCCGGGACCGGCTGGCGGCGGCAGCCAACCAGGCCCGACAGAGAGAGAAGAAATGATCGCCAGTGTGCGCGGCGTGGTGGCCGCGGTGTCATCGGACGGCGCGGTGATCGAGGTCGGTGGGGTGGGTCTCGCCGTGCTGTGTTCGCCGGGCACAGCGGCCAATCTTCGGGTGGGGGCCCCGGCCCGATTGGCCACCAGCCTGGTCGTCCGGGAGGACTCGCTGACCCTCTACGGGTTCGCCGACGACGATGAGAAGCAGCTCTTCGAGCTGCTCCAGACGGCCAGCGGGGTCGGCCCCCGGCTGGCCCAGGCGGTGCTCGCGGTGCATCCGCCGGATGTCGTACGAAAGGCGATCGCCAACGCCGATATCGGCACGCTGACCCGGGTGCCCGGGATCGGCAAGAAGGGCGCTGAGCGGTTGGTGCTGGAGCTGCGGGACCGGATCGGACCGGTACCGGTGGGCGGCGATGGCGCGGCTGGGGTGACCGCCGGAGCGTGGACCGAGCAGGTACGCCAGGCGCTGGTCGGACTTGGTTGGACGGCCGCCCAGGCTGAGCAGGCGGTGGCGGTGGTCGCGGAGAGCATGGAGGGGGCTCCGCCACCGGTTCCGGTGCTGCTCAAGCAGGCCATCCGACTGCTGGGTAAGACTCGATGACCGAGTCTGGAAGGGCTGGTGTCGGCGTACGCCAGCGACGCCGAGCGGGACGCGGAGGTCAGTGTCCGGCCGAAGCGGCTGGCGGAGTTCATCGCCCAGCATCGGGTGCGCGACCAGCTCGACCTGCTGCTGCGCGGTGCGATGGGCCGGGGTGCCCCGCCGGATCACATCCTGCTCTCCGGGCCGCCTGGACTGGGTAAGACGACCCTGGCCAACATCGTGGCGGCCGAGCTGGGCGCGGGGATCCGGGTGACCAGCGGACCGGCGATCGAGCGTTCCGGCGACCTGGCCGCGATCGTGACCAGCCTCGGTGAGGGCGATGTGCTCTTCATCGATGAGATCCACCGGATCGCCAAGCCGGCGGAGGAGTTGCTCTACAGCGCGATGGAGGACTTCCGGGTCGACGTGATCGTCGGCAAGGGGCCGGGGGCGACCGCGATCCCGCTGGACGTTGAGCCGTTCACCCTGGTCGGTGCCACCACCCGGTCCGGATCTGTTGACCGGCCCGATGCGTGACCGGTTCGGGTTCGTCGCGCATCTGGACTTCTATTCGCCCGAGGAGCTCGAGGCGCTGGTGAAGCGCTCGGCGCGGATCCTGGGGGTGCCGATCACCGACTGAGGGCGCGGTGGAGGTCGCCGGGCGGTCCCGGGGTACGCCGCGGATCGCCAACCGGCTGCTGCGCCGGGTGCGGGATTTCGCCGAGGTCCGGGCCGAGGGTGTGGTCAACCTGGAGACCGCGCGAGCGGCGTTACGCGTGTACGACGTCGATGAGCTGGGGTTGGACCGGCTCGACCGGGCGGTGCTCACCGCGTTGATCGACTCGTTCCGGGGCGGCCCGGTCGGGCTCTCCACTCTCGCGGTCGCGGTCGGGGAACAGCCGGACACGGTGGAGGAGGTGTGCGAGCCGTTCCTGGTCCGGGCCGGTCTGCTGGCCCGGACGCCTCGTGGTCGGGTGGCTACCGAGGCGGCCTGGCGACATCTAGGTCGTACGCCCCCGAATGGTACATTTGGCAACGGTGTCGCACCGACGCCCGACCTGTTCGCTGCGGATCCTTAGGTCCGTGATCACAACGTGATCCGTAGCTCATTCGGTGTCGCTGGTATCAGGGACTAGACTCGCCGCGTTTGTACAGGACGTGAGAGACCGCCTGAGCTCCGACGATCCCCGTCGTGACGAGGCCAATTGGGAAGGTCGTAACAGTGCTTCTGGCAGCAGACAGTGGCGGTGGATCGGGCAGTTTCATGCCGATCCTCATGATTGTCCTGCTCTTCGGCGTCATGTATTTCATGATGATCCGACCGCAGCAAAAGCGGCGCCGCGAGGCCGAGCAGATGCAGTCCTCAATCGGTCCTGGTGATGAGGTGGTCACCGTCGGTGGCCTGTATGGCACGGTCGCCAGCGTTGACGACGAGACGGTGGTGCTGGAGGTGGCACCGGGTGTGCAGACCCGGTACGCCCGTCCGGCGATCGCGCGGGTCACCAACGCCGCCAAGCGGGACGAATCGATCGCGGATGAGGTCGGCGTCGAGGTCGTCAAGGACTGATCCACCCCCGCGTTCGGGGTCGGAACTGAATCGAAGATAATCCATAGCCGTGCCGGCGTGACGCGACACCGGCGCGGCACGCATGTCGCCGGGCATGCCGGCGCTCCACCCGCCGCCCACCACTAGCGGCCGAACCGCGCAGGGAGACAGGACAGCCGTGGCACCACCTCAGGGACAGATGCGCCCCGGGCGGCAACTTGCCGCGCTCGGGCTCATCTTCGCCGTCCTCTACCTCTTGGTCTTCTTCGGAGGTAGTGGCGGTTTGAAGGACCGGCTCGAGCCGAAGTTGGGGCTGGACCTCATCGGCGGCACCCGGATGACGCTCGAGGCGGCCACCGAGGGCGGCCAGGCGCCCCCGGCCGCCTCGCTGGAGCGGGCCCGGGAGATCATCGAGAACCGGGTCAACGGTCTCGGCGTTTCCGAGGCTGAGGTGGTCACTGAGGGCAACCGGAACATTGTGATCTCGCTGCCCGGGCAGAACCGTAACCTCGACGAGGTCGGCAACGCCGCCGAGCTGCGGTTCCGCAAGGTGCTGAAGACCGCCGACGGCGGCGCGCCCAGCAGCGTGCAGCCGGTGCCCACCGCATCGCCGGAACCCACCCCGTCCGCGAGCCCTTCGCCGAGCGCGGCGGTCTCGCCGAGCGCCGGCGGTCAGGGTGGCATGGCGCCCGCACCGACGCCGAGCGCCGAGGCCTCCCCGTCGACCGAGCCAGCTCCGACGGCCAGCCCGGCCGACTCGGCCGCTCCGGTCGACCCGAGCCTGGCGGAACAGCGGACCGCGGTGCAGCAGAAGGTCGGTTCGGCGGCCTGGGCGGCGGCCACCGGCCTGCAGGCCCCGGCCGATTTCAGCCAGGACCCGACGCTCGCCGAGACGCTCAAGCCGTTCAACGAACTGTCGCCGCAGGAGGTCCGGGTGCTCCCGGCCACCGTGCAGTTCAACGTTCCCTACATCACCTGCGAGAAGCTGGACAAGCGGACCGCCGGCTCGATCAACGACCCGGAGCAGCAGGTGGTGGCCTGCGAGTACGGCCAGGTGAAGAACTTCCTCGACAAGGCCAAGGTGCTCGGCACCGACGTCAAGAAGGCCACCGCGCAGCTCGATCAGACCACTCAGTGGGTGGTCAGCCTGGACTTCACCGGCGACGGGCAGAAGAAGTGGACCAACCTGACCCGCGAGGCGTTCAACAACGAGGGCGGGGCCTGCGACCAGGGTGCGCTCGGCGATGAAGGCAAGTGCCGGGTTGCCGTGGTGCTGGACAACCAGATCATCTCCTCGCCGCAGATCCAGGGCGTGCTGACCGGTAGCTCCCAGATCAGCGGCAGCTTCACCAGGCGAGCGCCAACGAACTGGCCTCCCAGCTCCGCTTCGGCGCACTGCCGTTGACCTTCACCGCGCAGGAGGCGCAGAGCATCACCGCGACGCTGGGCAGCCGAGCACCTCAAGGCCGGTCTGTTGGCCGCCGGTATCGGCATGCTGCTGGTGATCATCTACGCCTTCTTCTACTACCGGCTGCTCGGATCGGTGATCTTCCTGAGCCTGATCCTCTCCGCCCTGCTGGTCTTCGGTGCGTTGATCGTGCTCGGCCGGCAGATCGGCTTCACCCTCACCCTGGCCGGCATCGCGGGCTTCATCGTGTCGCTGGGCGTCGCGGCCGACTCGTTCGTCATCTATTTCGAGCGACTCAAGGACGAGATCCGCGAGGGGCGCAGCCCGCGCAGCGCGGTGCCCCGGGCCTGGATCCGGGCTCGGCGGACGATCATCTCGGCCAACACGATCACGCTTCTCGCCGCGGTGGTGCTCTACATCGTCTCGGTCGGCACGGTCCAGGGCTTCGCTTTCGCGCTGGGTCTGGCCACCATCCTCGACCTGGTTGTGGTCTTCCTGTTCCGACACCCGATCATGACGATGTTCGCCCGGATGCCGGCCTTCCTGTCGCCACGTATCAGTGGGCTCGGCCGAGCGATACAGGCCCGGGACGAGGCCCCGTCCGGTAACCGACTCGTCAAGGAGGCATGAGATGAGTGGCAGTGGTCTCGCGAGCCGCTTGTACCGGGGTGAAGCCGGCCTCCAGATCATTGGACGCCGTAAGCTCTGGTTCGCCGTCGCGGCCGGTCTGGTGGTGCTCGCCATCGGGGGCTTCACGTTCCGTGGTTTCAGCCTCGGTATCGAGTTCAAGGGTGGCAACGAGTTCCAGGTTCCAGCCAGTGTCGGTACGCTCCACCACGCCGAGGATGACGCTCGGCGCGACGTTGACCGGTAAGAACACGGTGGACGGCGAGCCGACCCGGGTGGTCTCCGCCCAACAGGTCGGCAGTGGCACCTACCTGATCCGGACCTCGCCGTTGACCCAGGAGCAGGCCAGTGAGGTCAAGGTCGACCTGGCCGGCAAGCTCGGCATCGCCGAAGAGAGCATCAGCGACAGTCGGGTCAGCGCGGCCTGGGGCAGCCAGGTAACCACCCGGGCGTTCCTCGGTCTGGTGGTCTTCCTCGTCCTGGTTACCGGCTATCTGGTGCTGCGCTTCGAGTGGCGGATGGCGGTCGCTGCGGTGCTCAGCCTCGGCCTCGACCTGCTGCTCACCGCCGGCGATCTACTCGTTGGTCGGCTTCGAGGTGACTCCGTCGACCATCGTCGGCTTCCTGACCATTCTGGGCTTCGCGCTGTACGACGTGGTGGTCGTCTTCGACAAGATTCAGGAGAACACCAAGGGCATCACCGGTGGCAGCAACCAGACGTACGGTGAGGCCGCCAACCTGGCGATCAACCAAACGCTGATGCGGTCGATCAACACCTCGGTGGTCGCCCTTCTGCCGGTCGGTGGTCTGCTCTTCATCGGTGCTGGTCTGCTTGGCGCGGGCACCCTGAAGGACCTCGGTCTGGTGCTCTTCGTCGGTATGGCCGCCGCGTTCTTCTCCTCGATCTTCCTGGCCACGCCGTTGCTGGTCGCGCTCAAGGACCGTGATCCTCGGATCAAGGCCCACACCCAGCGGGTGCTGGCCCGGCGGGCCGGTGGCGGCGCTCCCCGGAGCGCAGCGCGCCGGTCGGCGGGGACGGCAGTGGCGACTGAAGAAGGCAGTGAGTCGGCGCAGGATGACATCGAGCCGACCGTACTGGCCGGGGCCGCGCCCCGGGCCGGGGCCCGGCCAGCGGGTAAGCGACCTGGTGGGGCCCGGGGCGGTCGGTCCGGCGGCGCTAAGCGTCACTGACCCCGGTCGTTGATCACGACAAGGCGTCCCGCATGCTGTCTCAGCACAGATGCGGGACGCCTTTGTCGGTGAGAGGAGCAACGTGACGGAGACCCAGATCGAAGTACGGGGTGACAGCGGCCCCGATACCGCCCAACTGGTGGCGAGCCGGGTGCTGGACGTGCCTGACTTTCCAAAGCCGGGCGTCGTGTTCAAGGACCTGATGCCCCTCTTCGCCGACGGCACGGTGTTCCGCCAGGTGATCGACGGTATCGTCGACCACCACGGTCGGGATTCCTTTGACGCGGTGGTGGGGATCGAGGCCCGAGGCTTCGTGGTCGCCGCCGCGATCGCGTACGCCACCGGGGTCGGTGTCGTTCCGGTGCGCAAGGCGGGCAAGCTCCCGCGTCCGGCCTATTCCGCCTCGTACGCCTTGGAGTACGGCGAGGCCACCATCGAGCTGCACCAGGATGCCTTCACCACTGGTCACCGGGTTCTGGTAGTCGACGATGTGCTCGCCACCGGCGGGACGGCGGAAGCCACCCTGGAGCTGGTCGAGCGGGCGGGCGGTACGGTGGCTGGCTTCACGGTCCTTTTGGAGCTGGCGTTTCTAGGGGGCCGAAAGCGGCTCAACCCTCGTCCGGTTCATGCTCTTTTAACCGTTTAGTTCTATTCTTCCGTCTAAGGGCGATCTGTGCGCTCGGCGGGCCGCCGCCCGGCGCTCCGGGCAGGTACCATTGCCTTTCCCTGGCCAGGTAACGTCGTTTTGGTCTGGCGCAGGGCCAGGTCGGCCGAGTACGGTCGGCGCAACCCCGGCGAGGTGTGAGGAGGCCGGTGTCCCACGATGTCGCCCCTCCGGCGGAGGGCATGGTGCACCCGACCAACGAATCTGACGGCATGGCCAACGGATCCATCGAATCCGCTGTCGTGTCAGTGGCGGCTACCGGTCCGACCTTGTCAGATCCGGTCACACCGCCCACCGGGCGGATCCTCCCCGTCGACAAACCCGGGGCGGAGTCCACGGATCAACCGCTTGATGGCGTTGGCGCCGGTCTGGTGGTCGCGCTCTCCGGCACCGGAACGAGTGGTCCGGACGCCAGCGATGAGGCGGATCCGGTCCTGGCTACCAGCTTCGGTCTGGCCGGTGCGCCGACCGGGCGACGGGTGAGGGCCCGGTTGGCCCGGTTCAACGCACCGTGGCAGACCTCACAGGTGAGTGAGGTGCTTGAGCCGCTTATCGCAACCCACCGGGGATCCCATCCGAAGGCTGATGCCCGGTTACTGCAGCGTGCCTTTGACACGGCCGCGCGTTGGCACTCCGGGCAGTACCGGAAGTCCGGCGACCCGTACATCACCCACCCGCTGGCGGTGGCAACCATCCTGGCCAACCTCGGCATGGACACCACCACCCTGGTGGCGGCGTTGCTGCACGACACCATCGAGGACACCGACTACGGGCTTGACCAGATGCGTGCCGAGTTCGGCCCCGAGGTCGCTCTGCTCGTGGACGGTGTCACCAAGCTTGACAAGGTCAAACTCGGTGATGCGGCGAAGGCGGAGACCATCCGCAAGATGGTGGTCGCGATGGCCAAGGACCCCCGGGTCCTGGTGATCAAGCTGGCCGACCGGCTGCACAACATGCGTACCCTGACCTTCCTGCCTCGGGCGAAGCAGGAACAGAAGGCAAAAGAGACGCTGGAGATTCTTGCCCCGCTGGCGCATCGCCTCGGCATGAACACGATCAAGTGGGAGTTGGAGGACCTTTCCTTCGCTCGGCTCTTCCCCAAGCGGTTCGAAGAGATCAACCGGTTGATCGGTGAGCATCAGCCGCAGCGCGAGGCGCAGTTGCGCCAGGTCACCCAGAAGGTGCAGGTCGACCTTAGGGCTGCGAAGATCAAGGCGGAGACCACGGGCCGACCCAAGCACCTCTATTCGATCTACCAGAAGATGATCGTCCGCGGTCGGGACTTCAAGGACATCTACGACCTGGTCGGCGTCCGCATCCTGGTAGATACGGTTCGTGACTGTTATGCGGCGCTCGGTGTGATCCATGCGAACTGGCAGCCCGTGCCGGGCCGGTTCAAGGACTACATCGCGATGCCGAAGTTCAACATGTACCAGTCGCTGCACACCACGGTGATCGGGCCGAGCGGCAAACCGGTCGAGATGCAGATCCGCACCTTCGCCATGCACCGGACGGCCGAGTTCGGTATCGCGGCGCACTGGAAGTACAAGGAGAAGAAGGGCGAGACTGTCGCCGGGCCGCCGGCCAACATCGACGACATGACCTGGCTGCGGCAGTTGCTCGATTGGCAGCGGGAGGCGAGCGATCCGAGCGAGTTCCTCGACGCGCTCCGCTTCGACCTGTCCAGCCAGGAGGTCTACGTCTTCACCCCGAAGGGTGACGTGATCCCGTTGCCGACCGGCTCGACCCCGGTCGACTTCGCCTACGCGGTGCACACCGAGGTCGGGCATAAATGCATCGGCGCTCGGGTCAACGGCAAGCTGGTCCCGCTGGAGTCGACGCTCTCCAACGGTGACGTGATCGAGATCTTCACCTCAAAGTCCGAGACCGCCGGCCCGACCCAGGACTGGCTCGGTTTCGTCAAGAGCCCCCGGGCCCGGACGAAAATCCGCCAGTACTTCAACAAGGAACGGCGTGAGGAGGCGATCGAGGCCGGCAAGGACGCGATCGTCAAGGCGATGCGCAAGCAGGGTGTGCCGCTGCATCGGATGCTCAGCTCGGACAACCTGATGACCATCGCGCGTGACCTGCATCTGGCCGACGTGGCGTCGCTCTATGCGGCGGTCGGTGACAGCCAGGTCTCCGCCCAGTCGGTGGTCCAGCGGCTGATGGCCGGTTTCGGTGGGGAAGAGGGCGCGGCTGAGGATATCGCCGAGACCGCCGTCGCCACCCGGCCACCGCGGAGCCGGGCCAGCAGCCACGACCCGGGCGTGGTGGTACGCGGCGTCAACGATGTCTGGATCAAGCTGGCCCGGTGCTGTACGCCGGTGCCGCCGGACGCGGTTTTCGGGTTCGTCACCCGTTCCGGCGGGGTCAGCGTGCACCGCGACGACTGCGCGAACGCCGAGGAGCTCCGGGTCCAGGGCGAGCGGATCGTGGAGGTGAGTTGGAAGCTCACCTCGGCGTCGACCTTCCTGGTCGCGATCCAGGTCGAAGCGCTGGACCGGCACAAACTGCTCGCCGATGTGACCCGGGTGCTCTCCGATGAGCGGGTGAACATCCTCTCCGCGACGGTTACCACGACCCGCGACCGGGTGGCGGTCAGCCGGTTCAGCTTCGAGATGGCCGATCCGAAGCACCTCGGGCATCTGCTCGCCGCAGTACGCAAGGTTGACGGCGTGTTTGACGCGTACCGGGTCACCTCGGGCGCCTGAGCACCGTCGTAACGGGCAGCAGGGGCCAAGGTGCCTCTGCTGCCCGTTACGACCGCTGTCTGTTGTCGCGCTGGTGGGCGAAACGAATCGAGCGCCGGCTTCCCCGGAGGGGAGTCCGACGCTCGATTCGGTGCTACCGGCCCGGCGAATCAGCTCTGCGGATCGCTCATGGTCAGCGACTTGATCAGAACTTCCTTCTTCGGGTGGCCGCCGCCGGCCTGCTCGGCGAAGGCGTTGTCGTGGCCCGCTGCACCGACCTGCTCGACGATGTCCATGCCCTCAGTGATGGTGCCGAGCACGGTGTAGTTGGCGTCGAGCTGGGAGTCGCCGTACACGATGAAGAACTGGCTGCCGGTGCTGCCCGGCGGGCCCGAGTTGGCCATCGCGATGACGCCGGCCGGGTACGCCGGCCGCTTATCCGTGGGCAGGTTCTCCTCGGCGAACCGGTAGCTCGGTCCGCCGGTGCCGTCGGTCTCCAGCCAGCTCTTGCCGGTGACGCTCGGGTCACCGCACTGGAGTACCTGCAGTCCTTCGGTGACCAACCGGTGGCACTTGGAGCTGTCGAAGAACTTCTTGCTGGCCAGGTGGGTGAAGCTCGCCGCGGTGCAAGGTACGGCGGAAAGATCCAACTTGGCGGTGATCGGCCCGAGCCCGGTGTCGATGGTCATCGTCTGGGTGCCGGTGTTCTTCGCCTCGGTGGGCGGCAGCCCAACATCCTTGGTTGCCGGGCTGCGTTCTTCGGCCGGCATCTCGGTCCACGCGCAGGTGGCCATTCCGGCGGTCTGCGGGGTGGCGTCCTTTTTGTCGTCGTCACCCAGCTTGACCACCAGCCACACCGTGCCGGTGATCACCAGCAGTAGTGCTACTCCCGCGCCGATACCGGTCTGCATCTGACGGCGCTTGCGGGCCGCGGCGGCGCGCTCGTCCATCCCCTTTTGAAGTCGTGCCCGCGCCGCGGCGCGCTGCCGCTCTTTCGTGGACGTCACGGTGGCTCCTCCTGGACTATGTGTGCCGCGCGGTGCTCCGTCCGCAGCGGATGTTTGCCTGGCTCAGGAACGCCCGGCCGCGATCGGGCTGGCGGCTGACGGCTCGGCGTTTGGCTCGGCTGAAGTCGGGGCGCCGATGGTGAGGCTCTGGATGATCACGTCGGTCTTCGGCTTCACCTTGGCGCCGGCACCATTGTCCACCTTTTCCAGGGCGCCGATCTTCTGCACAACGTCGAGACCGGTGGCAACCTTCCCGACAATCGGATATGTCGGATCGGTCGGGTTGAAGTCCTTGAAGAAGATCAGGAACTGGCTGCCGTTGGCCCCCGGCGGGTTGCTGATCAGAGCGACGGTGCCGGCAGGGTAGGCCGGCGGTTCGTTCGCACCGGGGCTGGCCGACGGACTCGGCACCGAGGCGGGCGGGATGTTCTCGTTGTAGAACGAGTAGCTTGGGCCGCCCTGACCGGTACCGCCCGGGTCGCCGCAGTGCAGCGCACCATCATCGGTGATCTCGTGGCAGGTGGTGTTGTCGTAGAACGACCGGCCGGCCAGGTGGGCGAAGCTGGCTCCGGCGCACGGCGCGCTGTCCAGATCGAGCTGCACGGTGATCGGATCGCCCTGGTTGGTGGTGATCGTCATCGGGCGGGTCCCGCTGGTGGGCAGCCCGGTGCTGTTCGGCTTCCCAACGTCCTTGAGTTCCGGATTGGCGTCCGGGTCCTGCGGGTTCCAAGCACAGATGTCGTGAGCGGTAGTCTCGGTGACCGCCTTACGGTCAAAGCCGCCGAGCGCCCAGATCGATCCGAGCACGATCAGTAGCAGCGCGACGGCGGCGCCGATACCGGCTTGAATTTGCCGTTTACGCCGGGCGGAGGCCGCCCGCCGGGCCATCTGCCGGTCGAGCTTGGCACGCGCCAGTTTGCGTTGCCGGTCCCTGCTGGAAGCCACCCGCGCTCCCCTCTCCATCTACCGGGGCGTCATGGCGGACGGCGCGCTTCGCCGTCCGGGCGTCAAGTGCGCCACGCCACACGCCCGCAAGAGTGTACGGGTATCCGCTGGGAATTCGCTTGCCGGAGTCGTTATGGCATCAAAGGCGCCGGCCCGGCAGGCCCGGTGAGCCGGGATTACGGCCGGGCCGGTCAGATCGGAGGGGTGGCGGTGTGTGTGCGGCGGGCCCCGGTTTCGCGGGCCGATAGGCTTGAGGGCACGCCAACTTCGACGACTCAAGGGGTGCGGACGTGCTCGTCGCCAGCTTTCCCGCGGACGCTTTCGGCACCAACTGCTACGTGGTCGCCACCGCGCCCGGGGAGCAGTGCGTGGTGGTGGACCCGGGCATCGGGGTGCTCGACCGGCTCGACGCGGTGCTGGCCGAGCATCGCCTGCATCCGGCCGCCGTGCTGCTGACCCATGGTCATCTCGACCACACGTTCTCGGTGGCGCCGGTCTGCGGGGCACGGGGCATCACGGCCTATATCCATCCCGCCGACCGGGAGCTGCTCGCCGACCCGACCAAGGCGCTCTCCATGGACCTGACTCAGCTCTTCGGCGGCCGGCTGCCCTACACCGAACCGGAGGACGTGGCCGAGCTGACCGATGGGGCGGTGCTGACCCTCGCTGGTTTGGAGATAACCGTCGACCATGCGCCGGGCCATACCGGTGGGTCGGTGCTGTTCCGGTTGCCGGGCGCGGACTCGCCCTGGGAAGCAGAGCAGATCTGCCTCTCCGGGGACGTACTCTTCGCCGGCTCGATCGGCCGGACCGATCTGCCCGGTGGCAGCATGCCGGCGATGTTGACCAGTCTGCGGGAGAAGGTGCTCCCGCTGGCCGACGACACCGTCGTACTGCCCGGCCATGGACCCGCGACCACCATCGCTCGCGAGCGGGTGAGTAACCCGTACCTCATCGAGGTGGCCGCGGGCGACGGTGCGCGACCGGCCCCCACCCGAGGGCTCTAGGAACGATCACGTGGTCCGTGCGGGATTCGACTACGCATCCCGCGGGCCCAACGCATTCATCTGACAGACATTCCGTTCGCGTGGTCCCGGCGCGATTCGGCAGGAGCATCCCTTCGCGCGGTCCATGCGCGAGATGACAGGAGCATCATGAGTAAGCCGACGCCGATTTCCGGCTTTCCTGAGTGGCTGCCGCCACAGCGGATGATCGAGCAGTACGTCCTCGACCGGATTCGGACAACCTTCGAGCTGTACGGCTTCGCGCCGCTGGAGACCCGTGCGGTCGAGCCGCTGGACCAGTTGCTGCGTAAGGGCGAGACCTCCAAGGAGGTGTACGTCATCCGCCGGTTGCAGGAGGATCCCGGTGGACCGGCCGGCGATGACGCGCTGGGCCTGCACTTCGACCTGACCGTGCCGTTCGCCCGGTACGTGCTTGAGAACGCCGGGAAGCTGCAGTTCCCGTTCCGGCGGTACCAGATCCAGAAGGTGTGGCGGGGGGAGCGGCCGCAGGAGGGGCGCTACCGGGAGTTCGTGCAGGCCGATATCGATATCGTCGACCGGGACACGCTGCCGGCCCACTATGAGGCCGAGTTGCCGCTCGTTATCGGGGACGCGCTCGGCGGGCTGCCGATTCCCCCGGTGCGGATCCAGGTGAACAACCGTAAGGTCTGCGAGGGGTTCTACCGGGGGATCGGGCTGACCGACCCGGAAGCGGCGCTGCGCGCGGTGGACAAGCTCGACAAGATCGGCCCGGACAAGGTTGTGACGCTGCTGGCCGAGACCGCGGGAGCGAGCGAGGCGCAGGCCAAGGCGTGCCTGGCGCTGGCCGAGATCTCCGCGCCGGACGCGTCGTTCGCCGACGCGGTACGCGGTCTTGGGGTGACCCACCCGTTGCTCGACGAGGGCCTCGCCGAGCTGGTTCGAGTGGTGGAGACCGCGGCCGAGCACGCCCCCGGGCTCTGCGTGGCGGATCTCCGGATCGCCCGGGGCCTGGACTACTACACCGGCACGGTCTATGAGACCCAGTTGCAGGGATATGAGCGGTTCGGCTCGGTCTGCTCGGGCGGGCGGTACGACAACCTGGCCAGCGCCGGTTCGACCCGATTCCCCGGCGTGGGTATCTCCATCGGGGTGACCCGGCTGCTCGGCCTGCTCTTCGGGGCGGACGCGCTGACCGTCTCCCGGTCGGTCCCGACCTGTGTGCTGGTCGCACTCGGCGCCGAGGAGCAGCGTCCGGCCAGCAACCGGATCGCCGCCGCGCTGCGTCGGCGGGGTATCCCGACCGAGGTGTCGCCGTCGGCGGCCAAGTTCGGCAAGCAGATCCGGTACGCCGAGCGGCGTGGTATTCCGTTCGTCTGGTTCCCGGGTTCCGACGGTGCCGCGGACGAGGTGAAGGACATCCGCTCCGGTGCGCAGGTCCAGGCGTCGTCGGAGGTCTGGACACCACCCGGGGCTGACCTGCGGCCGGCTGTCCGGTGAGCGGGACTGGCGTCAGGAACGGTTGATAACCTACGGTGGCGTAAGTTACGTCACCGTAGGGAGTACTTGTGACCGCTGCCAGCACCGCGTCGTCTCGTCGTAGCCCCGAGTTGAGCCAGACGGCGCTCCTCGTCGAGCTGGAACCCGTCGTCGCCCGCAATCTCGACCGGCACCTCGCGGTGGCCAAGGAATGGTTCCCCCACGAGTACGTGCCGTGGAGCGACGGACGGACCTTCGACGGGATCCTGGGCGGCGAAGCCTGGTCGCTGGCGGATTCGAAGATCCCCGAGGTGGCCCGTACCGCGCTGGTGGTCAACCTGCTCACCGAGGACAACCTGCCGTCGTACCACCACGAGATCGCCACCCTCTTCGGTCGGGACGGCGCCTGGGGCACCTGGGTGCACCGCTGGACCGCCGAGGAGGGCCGGCACGGTACGGCGATCCGGGACTACCTGACCGTCACCCGCGCGGTCGACCCGGTGGCGCTGGAGCGGGCCCGGATGGAGCACATGTCCGCTGGCTACGTCAACGCCCACGACGACGGGGTGCTGAACTCATTGGCGTACGTCTCGTTCCAGGAGTTGGCCACCCGGATTTCGCACCGCAACACCGGTAAGGCCACCGGCGACCCGCTCTGCGAGCAACTGCTCGCCCGGATCGCCGCCGACGAGAACCTGCACATGCTCTTCTACCGCAACCTGCTCGCCGCCGCTTTCGAGTTGGCTCCCAGCCAGGCGATGCGGGCGGTGGCGGGCGTGGTGGCCAACTTCCAGATGCCCGGCAACGGCATCGAGGGCTTCGCCCGCAAGTCGGTGGCGATCGCCCTGGCCGGCATCTACGACCTGCGCCAGCACCGGGACGAGGTGCTGATGCCGGTGTTGCGGCAGTGGGACATCTGGAATGTCACCGGGCTGAACGCCGATGGCGAGCAAGCGCGCGAGCAGTTGACCACGCACCTCGACGACCTGGAGCGGGCGGCGTCCCGCTTCGAGGAGAAGCGCGACGCCCGTCAGGCCCGCCTCGCCGCCCGCTGATGCGCCACGAGGGCCCCTGTTTTTTTGCAGGGGCCCTCTTCTTCTGACAGCTATTCGGTGCGCAGCCCGCCGGGCCGCAGCAGCCGCCACAACGCCGGCAGACTGAGCCCGGTGACCAGCAGAATGACCCCGCCCGCCAGCCCGGCCATGGTCGCGGTTCCGGCCCAGTCGAACCGGAGCGAACGGTTGATGATGCTGATCAGCACCGCGCCGAGTGCCGTACCGGTGAGCACCGCCAGCATCAGCCCGACCAGCACCGGGATGACGCTCTGCCACAGCACTGACCAGCCGAGCGTACTGCGGCGGGTGCCGAACGCGACCAGGGTCGCGAGTAGACGCCGTCGCTCGCGGAGCTGTTCCAGGGTGGCGACCAGCAGGCTGGAGCCGAGCAGCAGGATCAGCGCGACCATCCCGACGTAGAGGCCTCGGCGGACGCTGACGAACTGGTCGTCCTGCGTGACGGCGCGCAGCGGATGGATGGACAGGGCCGGGGATATGGCCGCGTTGGTATTGCGAACGTATTCGATGGCATCGGGAATGTCGGGCCGTAGGTTGAAAAAGACCATCATGTTCATCGGGGGTAGGCCGTCATCCGGCATCGCACCGGGGGTGGCGAGCACACGGTGGTTGGTGAGTCCGGCCGGGTCGGGCCGGGGTGCGACCGTCCGGCTGCTGGCCGGCACCGTCCACGGTCGTGCTCCGTCGCCTCGATCCACGAACTCCACTGGCTGGCCAGGAGCCAGAAAGGCTGCCTCCGACCCGGTGTCTTCTGGGTCTGCTGGCGGCGGGACGAGGAAAACGTCGCCGTCGGCACAGGTCTCCAGGTGGGCGACCTCGCGCAGGTCAGCGCAGGTTCCGATCAGCAACTGGTAGTGGGGTCGTCGGTCGGCGCCCGAAGCCGGTGTAGCGGTGACCGGCGCCAGGTAGGTGACGGCGAGGCTGACCACCGAGCTGACGCCGGTGGTGCTCCGGAATGATTCCGAAATTGGCCCGACGGCAGCGAAGTCGACTCGCTGCTCGGTATATGCCTGAGCCTGTGCGCGGCTCAGGTCGTAGCCGGTCTCAGTGGCTGTACTGGGCGGTGACCGCGGCGAGCAGCATCTGCAGGCCGATCCCACCGGCCACCGCCACCGCGATCCCGCCGATCATCCGGGCCGAGGTGCCGGAGTCGAGCTGGAGCCGACGGACCGCGAGCTGCCAGGCAACCGGACCACCGGTGAGTCGGCGGACCACCGCCTCGATCAGCCAGGGCAGCAGCGCCACCACTCCGGTGAGCAGCAGCAGCACCCCGAGGACCACCTGGGTCTGGTTGAAGCTGGACTGGTCGTTGACGATCCGGCGGAGCAGGGGGAGCAGCAGGAGCAGACCGGCGACCGGCAGGGCGAGCCGCCACCAGATCCGGCGTCGGGTTCTGCTGGCGCGGCGCACCACGCCCAGCGGCTCGACCACGATCCGCCGCAGGGCCAGCAGGGTGATCCCGACCGCCGCCGCCGGCACGGCGAGCATGGTCAGACTGGCCAGGACCGGATCGGGACGGACGTCCGAGGCGAAGACGCTCAGCTCCCAGAGGGTGACCTGCTCGATGAGCTGCCGGCCGATCAGGAAGAGCAGTACGCCGACGGCGAGCCCGAGGGTGGCACCGAGCAGCGGCCTCCCCGGCCGCGATCCGCTTGATCATCCGCCGGTCCGCGCCCACCAGGCGCAGTGCGGCCAGCCGACGGTCGCGGTGTTCACCGCCGAACCGGACGGCGATGCCGATGAAGACGACGATCGGGAGCAGCAGTACGACGAAGGTGATCACGATCAGGAGCAGGAGCATCGGGCTCAACGCCTCGCCGAGGCCGGAGTCGCCGAACCGGGGTATCCGGAAAATGCCCGTCTCCTGGTTGAACTCAAGGCTGTCGCTGCCCAGGTAGTAGGCGTATTCGTTGGGTCCGGCGAGTCCCGGTTCACCGATGATGCCGGTGACCGGGTAGCCAGCCTGGGCCGGAGCAGGGCACCGTCGGGAGAGGCCAGCAGCCTGTCCAGCGCGGGTGAGACCACCAGCTCACCGGGGCCGGGAAGGGCGGTGAGTCCAGGTGGCACCGGCGCGTCGGGGCCCTCCGGCCGCAGCACCCGGCCCCGGATCGGGGTGCCACGGAATTCGGTGTTGCGTCGTTGGATCAGCAGCGTGTCCGGGCCGGGCGCCAACGCCATCGTAAAATCGACTGTCGTCAAACGCGGCGGTCCGCTGGGCGCGGCCGTCCATCACGGTGGGTACGGCGGCGGCGAGCAGCAGCAGGGCGACACCCAGGCCCACGCCGAGCGCCGCCATGAGTGCTGCGCAGCAGCCCGTCGCGGCCTCCGGTGAAGACCATCCGCGCGCCGAGGGCCAGGTCGCCGAGCCAGCTGAGGTGTCCGCGCCGGCTCACTGATCGGTCCATTCGAGGTCGCGGGTGCGGCCGTCGCGGACCACAACCTCCCGATCGGCGTACGCGGCCACCCTCGGCTCGTGGGTGACCAGCACGACGGCGGCGCCGGTCTCCCGGGCGGCCTCGGTGAGCAGTCGCATCACCAGTTCGCCGTTGAGTGAGTCCAGGGCGCCGGTCGGTTCGTCGGCGAAGACCACCCGGGGGCCGGTGACCAGCGCCCGGGCCACCGCGACCCGCTGACCCTGTCCGCCAGAGACCTCGCCTGGCCGCTGTTGCGCCACCTCGGCGACCTCCAACCGGTCGAGCCACTCGCCCGCTCGCCGCTCGGCCTCCCGACGTCGGACGCCGTTCAGCCGCAGCGGCAGCGCGACGTTCTCCAGACAGGTCAGTTCCGGTACCAGTTGGCCGAACTGGAACACGAAGCCGAAGTGCGCTCGGCGCAACGCGCTGAGTTGGGTGTCGGCGAGCTTGGTCAACTCCTGATCGGCGTAGCCGACCTGCCCCGAGTCGGGTCGGATGATGCCGGCCAGGCAGTGCAGCAGAGTCGATTTGCCGGAGCCGGACGGTCCCATCACGCGCCACCACCTCCCCGGCCCGGACCCGCAGGGCGGCACCGGCCAGGGCAGGGGTCGGGCCGTAGCTCTTGTGCAGGTCGTGACCGGTGAGCAGCGGGCCGGCCGGGATGGCTGTGGCCATCGCCTGCCGGTCGGTGGTCTTCGGCTGTGTGCCGGCGTCGCCGGTCTGGGAGCCGGCGCTCATCGGCGTACCGTCGCGGCGAGTTGGTCGAGTCGCGCGGCGGTCAGTTCCAGCCAGCGCAGGTCGGCCTCCAGGTGGAACAGCGCGTGATCGCAGATGAGCTGATCGGTGAGGTCACCATTGGTTTTGCGACGGGTCAGCTCGCGCATCAGGCGTAGATGCTCGGCTCGCTGGGTGTCCAGGATTTCGCTGGCGTTCCGCCCGGTGAGCAGCGCGAGGAGCACCTTGGTGTAGAGCACGCTCTGCAGGTACGGTTCCGGTTTCTCCGGCTGGCTGAGCCACTGTTGTACGTCGGTGATGCCCGCCTCGGTGATCGCGTAGCGCTTGCGTTCCGGCCCCGCGCCGGGCTCGATCCCGTCGACCTCGACCAGGCCACCTTTGAGCAGCCGCGCCAGCGTGGCGTAGACCTGCCCGTAGTGCAGTGGCCGGCCGTGCCCGAACTGCTCGTCGTAGGCCCGTTTCAACTCGTACCCGTGCCGTGGAGTGGATTCCAGCAGCCCGAGGAAGGTCTGTCCGATTGACATGCGGTGACTCTACATCAGGTGTATACATGGCGTGTATAGACGTGGTGTATATCGATCGGGGGAGGGCGTCGGTTACCAGCGGAAACCGGCGGCGTAGGAGACACTGGCGAGAACTTGCTGACCGGCGGCGTTGGGGTGGAAGTAGTCCCAGCCGGAGAGCTGGTCGAGCGCGAACGGGTAGCCGAAACGGCGTTGGGCAGACCGGACTTCAACCTGTTCAGCGCGGCGTCGATGTTCGCCCGGTAGGTGGCCACCGGCGTCATCGTCGATTCTGAACTGGTGCAGCAGCGTGAGGGTGGCCGAATCATATAGATGCCTTTCGCTATCCACAATGTCCGGGGCAGGCCGGTGGCGGGAAGTATGACTGATTTGAAGGGTTGTTGATGATCTTACATCTCTGAATACTTGTCAGGGATGTGCCAGAAGGCACGTTTCCTCCACCCCCCTTGGGAGGCTTCCCCTATGCGACCCACGAGATCGATGCGCCGTCGTATCGCGGCCACCTTCGCGGCCGGCGCCCTGGTCGCCGGAACCTTGGCCGCCGGACCCGCGAACGCCGTACCGTCTGTGGACGTTTCTCCGGACGTCGCCGCCGCGATCGCTGAGCGACTCGGTGACCGCTCGGCTGGCAGCTACCGCGACACCGGCAACGGCCGGATGGTCGTCACGGTGACGGACGAGGCCGCGGCTCGCGAGGTGCGGGCCGCCGGGGCGACCCCGAAGCTCGTCGCCCGCGGCGCGGCCGAACTGAACGGCACGACCGTCGGCCCTGGAGAAGTCGGCCAAGATCCCCGGCACCGCGTGGTACGTCGACCCGGTCACCAACCAGGTCGTGGTCGACGTGGACAGTACGATCACCGGCGCCAAGCTGGACCGGGTCAAGGCCGTCGCGGCTCGCTACGACGGCGCGATCCGGATCCAGTCCACCCCAGGCACGCTGAGCACCACCATCTCCGGCGGCAACGCCATCTACGCCGGTGGCGGTGGCCGCTGCTCGCTGGGCTTCAACGTGCGTAGTGGCAGCACCTACTACTTCCTGACCGCCGGTCACTGCACCAACATCTCGGCGAACTGGTACTCGAACTCCGCGCAGACCGCGTTGCTGGGCACCCGGGCCGGCAGCACCTTCCCGGGCCGGGACTACGGCATCGTGCGGTACAGCAGCGGCATCCCGCCGCCCGGCGACGTCTACCTCTACAACGGCAGCTACCGGGATATCACCGCCGCCGGCAACGCCTCCGTCAACCAGTCGGTCCAGCGCAGCGGCAGCACCACCGGCCTGCGCAGCGGCACGGTGACGGCGCTCAACGCCACGGTCAACTACGCCCAGGGCAGTGTGTACCGGTCTGATCCGGACCAACGTCTGCGCCGAGCCGGGCGACAGTGGCGGCTCGTTGTTCAGCGGCAGCATCGCGCTGGGGCTTACCTCCGGCGGCAGCGGCAACTGCTCCTACCGGTGGGATCACCTACTTCCAGCCGGTGACCGCCGCGCTCAGCGCCTACGGGGTGAGCATCTACTGATCAAGGATCCGGCGAGCTGGCGGTCTGCCCACCGGCTCAGGCCGGGCGGCGCACCGCGCGGCAGTAGCTCGAACAACTGCCGGTCAGCGATGGCCGGGGCGGCCGATAAGCCGTCCCGGCCATCGCTCTGCCCCGTTTGCGACCACAGGACGCGGGCTGGTCCGCCGACGGCAGACGCCGGCCCGGGCGGCGCCGAACGCAGGCACTACGCGAGCGCCGGTAGCGGGGATCTCGCAGATCGACCCCGAGCGTCCGTTGAGAAAGACGGAATCGTCGTCAATGTTGACCTGGCTGATCCAGTAGCGCGCCCGGCGAATTGGTAACGCAGTTGGCGTGCCCGTGGTCCTGATAAAGATGCGGCCATGACCATTACCGGTCCATGGAATTTGCAGGACAGGTCAATTTGCTAATTGATCAGTAGCCGTTATGGGTCAATGTGAAAATGTCTTGTAGGTGAGCGCGCAACCGACTAGCGTCCTGGTTGAGGTGGTGGCCGCGACCTGTTAAACATCGTACCCACCATATTCCGATCGGAGTCGATCACGTCCAGGGAGGCTCAGGTGGAAATTGCTCGTAGGATGCTCGCCATGGGTGCGACGGTGGTTATCACCTTGGTCGGAGCAGTGGCGGTGTCCGCTCCGGCACGAGCAGTGGACGCTGGTGACGGCACGTTGGCATGTGTTGTCGGAGAGATCTGTTTCGCTCGTGACAACCCACCGACTGACGCGTTGAAGCACTACTACTGGGATGATTACGACCACTATGACAAATTTTTCAGTGGCACATCGACGCGAGTCTGGCGCAACATCTCGGCCGACTGGAACAGGGACACCGCGTGCGAGGTCTGGATCTTCAGCTATTACTGGGAAGCGCGGCAGGATCTGCTCTCCTATCGAGGCAGTGGCTATGCGGGGGTGGGTGCCATCTGGAACGACAAGAACAGCGGGCATTACCGGTGCTACTACTGAATTTCGCGGCCGGTGGAGCGACTGTCTCGTCGGCCTCATGTGAGATGGATGTCCCCAGTGTGGGGTTACGGCGGCGGCGGGTTGCCCGCGACGCCGGGGCTCGGGCAAGGACGGCCGCTGCCATAGTGGCAGCGTTGACCCTGACAGGCTGTACCGGCACGCTCGCGATGCCCGATGACGCCGAACAACGCGTGACCTTCCCGCCCGGTACGCAGCGATCGTTCGATCTGTTTCTCGGCGAAGAGGCGGGCCGGCTCGGGCTCGCTCATCAAAAGATTCGAAACAAATGCCTGGCTGATGCGGGATATCCACAGAACCTGCACACGATGCCGACAAGATCCGGGCATATCGCGCCAAGCCTTGTCATCACCGCCGGCAGTTTCGGTTGGACCAGTGAGGAAGAGGCCCGGCGGCGCGGATTCGGCCACGATCGGTCCGCCCAGCCCGCGCGGATAGTCAGCTTCGACCCGCGTATGACCGCAGCCTGAAACTCTGCGAGGAGAAGGTGTGGGGTGACATCGGCGCAGATGCCCGCGAGGTGTGGGACAGCTACCGCGAGTTGGGGAACACGCTTACCCGGGAGTATTTCGCCGCCTTGAGCGCCGTCATGCCCCGTGACCTCACTGAGGCGACCCTCAACTGCCTGATCGGTAAGGGACATCCGGTCGTCGATCGAGAGGCGTTCCTCGCCGACGGTAACCCGCGATACTTCGGTATCGCGCTCGGCGCACTGGCCGGTGGTGCGGACAAGTGGGTTCCCCAACGTCGACCCGGCGCGATCCAGATCGGGCCGGCGACGCCGGCCCGCCGCTACCTGCCGACCGCTGCTGAGTCCCGGTTCGCCGTCGACTTCTACCGCTGTGACCAGCAGACCAGGCGGATCGCGCGAATTCTCGCCCTTACCGAGGAGATCGAACGGCAGGTTATCGCCAAACACGAATCGGCGCTCGCCGAGTTGAATCCGAGACTCACGGTGCTGGTCAGGAAGGCGTCCGCGATGGCGGGGACCGGGTGAACCGGATGCCGTCCACCGACGGTGCGACCGGCATTGCCCGGACGTCGCGTCGGCTCTGGTTGATGCCGGTATCGGTGGTGGCGGCGATCGTGCTCACCACGATGGTGAGCGTTTTGCTGACCGGCCGGATCCAGACGCCCGAGCAGATGCTGGCGGATGCGGCCCCACCCACCCCGTCGCTGGTCACCTTCCCCGCCGAGTACCGGGTGCTCGCCGAACCGGTGGTGCTGCGGGGCCAGGTTCGACCCGGGCCGAGTGTCGCGGTCACCCCGCCGGCCGCCGCGATCGGCGAGGCCAGCGTGATCACCTCGGTGCCGGTGCGAAGCGGCATCGAGATGCGGGAGGGGCTCGTGGTCGTCGTCCGCTGCGGCGAGCCGATGTTCGCCTTCGTCCTGCCCTTTCCGCTCTGGCGGGACCTCGCCGGTGGACTGAGCGGACCGGACGTGACCGCCGTACAGCAGGCCCTGGGCCGGGCCGGCCACCAGGTCCCGGCGACCGGTGTCTTTGACGCGCGGACCCAGCGCGCCGTCACCGCTCTCTACCAGCGGTACGGGTTCAGCCCGCCGGATGGCGACGCGGAAGCGCGGCGGCGCCTGCTTGAGGCGACGCAGCGGGCGACCGAGGCGGAACGTGCCCATCGGGTGACGCCGCGGAACCGGAGCGTAGAGCTGGCGGTGGTGGAGGATGAGCCGTCGGATCAGCCGGAGCCGGCGGACCAGGCGGAGGTGGCCGCTGCGGTGGCGGAGCTGACCGTCGCGCGGAATGAGCTCGCCGCCGCGCGGCTCGCCGCCGGACCGGCGCTGCCGCGATCGGCCGTGCTCCGGATCGACCGGGCCGGCCGCAGGGTCAGCCAGGTCGTGGCCACGGTGGGTACGGTCTTGACCGACCCCACCAAGCCGTTGGTGCGGCTCGATGGCGCGGCGAACTTCCTCGCGGCCCTGGTCTCCGTGGAGCAGTCCGCACTCGTCTCGGCCGGCCAGCGGGCGACGGTCCACGACGACGTCCTCGGCCGGACCGCGGCGGCGGAGGTCACCTCGGTCGGCGTGGATCCGGTCAATGGCGCGGACGGCCAGACCGGCATTGAGGTGCGGTTGCGTTTCGTCGACGAGCCGATGCGGGTGATCGGTGATCGCTCGGTGCGAATCGACATCGCGGCGGCGGCGAGCCAGGACAGGGTGCTGGCGGTCCCGGTTACCGCGGTCTACTCCCGGGCCGACGGGGGCACCTTCGTGACCGTGGTCGAATCGACCGGCAGGCGCCGGGACGTCGAGGTCACCGCCGGGGCGGCGGTGGGGGGATGGGTCGCGATCGAGGCGGCCAGCGGCGGAGTGCGTCCTGGTGACCCGATGCTGGTCCAGGGCGGCTGAGCCGTGTTGGAGTTACGGGGCGTCTGTCGCACCTATCGCGAAGGGCAGCCAGTGTATGCCCTGCGACCGGTCACCCTGACGGTCCTGACCGGAGAATATGTCACGATCAGCGGTCCATCGGGTTCCGGGAAATCCACTCTGCTCAACCTGTTGGGCCTGCTGGACCGGCCCACGCGGGGTTCGTACCGGATCTTCGGGGTGGAGACCACCGGGCTGGCGGAAGAGATCCGCGGCGCGGTACGCGGGCAACTCTTCGGCTTCGTTTTCCAGGCATTCCATCTGCTCGCCGGCCGCAGCGCGCGGGAGAACGTCGAGCTGGGCATGATGTACGGCCCGTACCGGCGGCGGGAGCGAGGCCGGCTCGCGGTGCGGGCGCTCGAACGGGTCGGGCTCGCGCACCGGATGCACGCCGATCCCCGTCAGCTCTCCGGTGGCGAGCGGCAACGGGCCGCGATCGCCCGTGCGGTGGTGGCCCGCCCCCGACTGCTGCTCTGTGACGAACCGACCGGAAACCTGGACAGCGCCAACACGGCGAACATCCTGGAACTGCTCCGGGAGCTCAACGCCGACGGAACCACCCTCGTTGTGGTGACCCACGACGAGCAGGTGGCCGCCGAGGGACGGCGCAGATTGTCGGTCGATGACGGCGTGGTGAAGCAGTGCTGAGCCGGCGTCCGACCCGGTGGTCCGCCTACGCCACGCTCCACATCCGGCCAACCCGGCTGCGTTGGCTGGACCTGCTCCGCGAGTCAGGACTGTCGGTCCTGCGGCACCGGGGCAGGACGACGCTGACCGCGCTCGGTACGGTGCTCGGCACGGCCTCCTTCGTCGCCACGCTCGGGCTCAGCGCCACCCTGTCCCAGCAGGTCTCCGCCTCGTTCGACGCCCGGCGGGCGACTGAGGTGGTGATCCGCCCGGAGGACACCGGGATCGACCCGAGTTGGCACACCTCGACGGCGGTCGACCGACTACGGCGGCTCAATGGCGTGTCCGTGGCGGGCCGACGCATCGGGTTACCGGAATCGTCGTTGCGCCGGTCGGCCAGCCTCGCCGCCCCCGAGGTCATCGTCGAGGTGTTGGGGATGGACTCCGATGGCCTGCGGGCCACCGGGCCGCGACTGGTCGCGGGGCGGCTCTTCGATGATTACCACGACCGGACCGAGGCGGCGGTGGTCCTGCTGCCGCAGGGAATCGCCAGCCGATTGGGCATTGTCCGGCTGGGCGTCGCCGTGTTCATCGCCGATCGGGCGTACTCGGTCATCGGCATCTTCGCTGAGGTCGAACGCGGCACCGAGGCCCTGTTGAGCGCGATCGTCCCGGCCCGCGTCGCCGAGCGGTTGGCCGCCGGGCAGACCGGGCCGGTGCGGCGCGATGTGCTGGTGCGGGCCGCACCCGGGGCCGCGCAGTTGATCGGCCGGCAGGCGCCCCTGGCGCTGCGCCCGGAGGCTCCGGACTCGCTACGCGCGATCGCGTCGCCCGATCCGATGAGTCTGCGTCGTGAGGTAGAGGACCAGGTCGCCCGGTTGAGTCTGCTGGTCAGTGCCGTCGCATTGGTCATCGGCGCGGTTTCAATCGGGAACGCGGCGACCGCCGGGATCGCGGCGCGGGTGCCGGAGATCGGGCTGCGTCGGGCGATAGGTGGTCGACGGGTCCACATCTTCGCGCAGTTGCTGGCCGAGACGACCCTGGTGGGTGCGTTCGGCGGCTTGCTGGGCACGTTGCTGGGCACGTTGACCACCCTGGTGGTGTCGCTCTGGAATTCCTGGGCGCCGGTCCTGGATCTGTGGGTGGCGGTAAGGGCCACCGGGTTGGCCGGCGGCGTCGGGTTGCTCGCCGGCCTGGCGCCGGCGGGCCGAGCGATCCGGATCCAGCCGGTTCAGGCGCTGCAGCGCTGAGCCGGGATCTGGTCAGTCCGGCTCGAGTCGGGCCGACCCCGCCCAGCTCGGCGATCGACGTCGATGTGCCAACCGTCAGGATGCCCGTCGGCGGGCACGGATCAGGGCCGCCGTGACGAACGCCAGCGGACAGAGTGCTTCCGCCTCGGCGGCCAGTCGTTCGGCGAGACCGGCGCACGTTCTGTCATCGGTGGACAACTCGACCATGAACCAGCCGAGGAAGCCGAGCAGTGTCACGGTGGTGGCGATGGCCGCCCAGACGTACGCCATGTGGCGGCGGTCGCGCACCGGACTGCCGGTCGTCTCAGCGCGGGAGGTGCCGGCGACGGGCAGGCCCGGGTCGGTTCGCGCCAGCGCGGAGAGCACCCGGCCCGGCGCACTGCTGAGGCCGACCGCCGTCGCCGCCGGCCAGAGGGCCAGCGATATGGAGGCGACCCCGGCGGTGATGCCGTGCCGCAGCGACGGGCCGGACGCGGGTTGCGGGGCCACCGCCACCAAGGCGGTGGCGATCCCGCCGATGGCGAGGACCAGCCGGGCCAGCGGGCCGGTGGTGCGTAGACCGGCGGCGGTCACCACGTAGCAGATGCCGAGTCCGACGAAGGTCAACGTCATGACCCACCGGTCGGTCGCCCCGTGCGCCCCCAGTTCGCTGATCGTGTCAACCTGCGGGTCGTAGCCGTCCGGCTGGCGGGCAGCGGCGATCGTCCAACCCCCGGTGAGCAGCACCGGGGCCATTGCGGACGAGACCACCGCCCACCAGGGGACCCGAGGCATGAGGTCACCTTATGGTGTACGCCCTGGTCCGAAGACCGTACGGCCAGCCCGGCCCGGTCAGATCAATTCACTGAGCGGAACCGGGGAATCCGTACCGGGTGGCGTGCTCGGGATCGGCCGGGTCGATCTGACGGACGCCCTCGTTGGCGAGCCGCCGGTTGATTTCGTCCAGGTGTTCGCGGACGAGTCGGGCCTCTTCGTCGGTGATCTTGCCGCGGTGTGGCTTTCCGGCGTGCTCGAGGGTGGCGTAGTCGAGTTTTTCCGCGCTCTTGCGCGTCGCCTTCGCCGGCCGGACCCGTTCGGCGGTCCTCAGCAGTTGTGCCATCGGCACGTCCGTGGCCAGGGCGTCGAACTCGCTGGCGGTCAGCACCACCCGGCGCGGTTCACCGCCGTCGGGGCTGTCGTGAATCTCCACCACCGCGACGTCCAGGCCCGCGTCGTCGATGCTCTCGACTTCGACCGGCTGGGCATCCAACTGCACGGGCCCGGCGACCAGATCCGGGTGTTCCAGGACAACCACCCGGACTACCACGTCGTCGGGCTGGAGGACCTTACCGCTGAAGTCGGAGACGTGAACGGTCTTCTTAGCCATGGATTGGAGCTTCTCCTGTCGAGACGGTGCTGCCGGAACCGGGACGAAGTTACCCGACAGGTGTGCGAACGATCCCGGTAGGGCGGCGGTCACGGGCGCCGAGCGGTGGCCAGCTCCGGAGCGCGAGGGACGAGGGCCGGGGGCCGTCGGGGGTGGGGCGCCGTGCGCCGCGGATGACCCTGACAGAATGCGGGGGCAACCAGAGCCTGCGGGGAAACCCGCACACGTTGAGGAGACGCCTGCCGTGATCCGTACCCATGACGCCGGCAGCCTGCGCGCGACGGACACCGGCCGCACGGTGACCCTGGCCGGCTGGGTGGCCCGTCGTCGCGACCACGGCGGAGTGATATTTGTCGATCTACGGGACGCCTCTGGTGTGGTGCAGGTGGTATTCCGCGAGGGCATGGAGGCGGCCCACGCGTTGCGTAACGAGTACTGCGTCCGGGTCACCGGTGAGGTGACCCACCGGCCGGAGGGGAACGAGAACCCCGAGTTGGCGACCGGCGACATCGAGGTGACCACGAACGATCTGGAGATCCTCTCCGAGGCGGCCCCGTTGCCGCTGCCGGTCGACGACCAGGTGGAGGCGGGCGACGATGTCCGGCTCCGGTACCGCTACCTCGACCTGCGCCGCAGTGGCCCGGCCCGGGCGATGCGGCTGCGTTCGCGCGCCAACCAGATTGCCCGGGGTGTCCTGCACGACCGTGATTTCCTGGAGATCGAGACGCCGACGCTGACCCGGTCCACCCCGGAGGGGGCCCGTGACTTCCTGGTCCCGGTCCGTCTGCAGCCCGGCAGTTGGTACGCCCTGCCGCAGTCGCCCCAGTTGTTCAAGCAGTTGCTGATGGTGGGCGGAATGGAGCGGTACTACCAGATTGCCCGCTGCTACCGGGACGAGGACTTCCGCGCCGACCGGCAACCAGAGTTCACCCAGCTCGACATCGAGATGTCGTTTGTCACCCAGGACGACGTGATCGACCTCGGCGAAACGATCGTCAGCGCGCTCTGGAAGGACCTGGCCGGGCACGAGATCAGCCGGCCGATTCCCCGGATCACCTGGCACGACGCGATGGCCCGGTACGGCTCGGACAAGCCGGACCTGCGTTACGGCGTCGAGTTGACCGAGCTGACCGACTATCTGCGTGGCACCACGTTCCGGGTATTCGCCGGGGCGATCGACGCGGGTGGCTACGTCGGTGCGGTGGTGATGCCCGGCGGCGCCGCCCAGAGCCGTAAGGAGCTGGACGGCTGGCAGGACTGGGCCAAGGCGCGCGGCGCCCGCGGCCTGGCCTACGTGGTGCTCGATGCGGAGACCGGCGAGGCGCGCGGCCCGGTGGCGAAGAACCTCTCCGCCGAGCACCTGGCCGGGCTGGGTGACGCGGTCGGCGCGAAGCCGGGGGACGCGATCTTCTTCGCCGCGAGCGCGAACCAGCGGGAGGCCCAGGAGCTGTTGGGCGCGGCCCGGGTGGAGATCGCCCGGCGTGCCGGTCTGATTGATGAGAGCGCGTGGGCGTTCTGCTGGGTGGTCGACGCGCCGATGTTCGAGCCGGTCTCCGACCAGGAAGCCGGCGGGGCGGACGGCTGGACGGCGGTGCACCATCCGTTCACCTCGCCGAACGCCGACTGGGTGGACAGCTTCGAAACCGCGCCGGATCGGGCGCTCGCCTACGCCTACGACATTGTCTGCAACGGCAACGAGATCGGCGGCGGCTCGATCCGTATCCACCGGGGCGACGTGCAACGCCGGGTCTTCGAACTGCTCGGCATCACCGCAGAGGAAGCCGCGGACAAGTTCGGCTTCCTGCTGGAGGCGTTCAAGTACGGCCCGCCGCCGCACGGTGGGATCGCGTTCGGCTGGGACCGGGTCTGCATGCTGCTCGCCGGGGCCGATTCGATCCGCGAGGTGATCGCCTTCCCGAAGACCCGCGGCGGGTTCGATCCGCTGACCGGCGCGCCGACGCCGATCACCGCACAGCAGCGAACCGAGGCAGGCGTGGACGCCAAGCCGAAGCCGGCCGCCGTCCCGCACACCGGCACCGCTGGCCCCGCCGCCCCCGTCGCCGACCCGACCTGATCCGCCGCTCCTCCCCGTCGATCATGAAGTTAGCGGGCGCCGCTCCGGCGTGTCGCCCCGCTAACCTCATGGTCGACGAGTGTGGGAGGAGGCTGTCATGACGCTGCTGGTGGTGGGGGCCAGTGGGTTTCTGGGAGCCCAGGTGTGCCGGCAGGCCGTGACGGCGGGGGAGCGGGTGGTGGGGACGTACCACTCGGCCGCCGTCGAGGTGCCGGGGGTCGAGGCGCGCCGACTCGACGTGACCGATCGGGCCGCCGTGCGCGCGCTGGTCACCGAGGTACGCCCCGACGCGGTGATCAGCACTTCGTACCGGTGCGACGACTGGGCGGTCACCGCCAACGGCGCGGCTCACGTCGCGTACGCCGCCGCCGAGCTGGGCGCGCGGCTGGTGCACCTCTCCAGTGACGCGCTGCACGCCGGGCGTCCGGCGCCTTACCTCGACGACGACGTGCCCACCCCGATCTATCCGTACGGAGCGGCGAAGGCAGCGGCGGAGACCGCGGTGCGGGCCATCGATCCGGGTGCCGTGCTGGTGCGTACCTCGCTGATCGTGGGGGAGGGGAGCAAGCAGATCCAGCTCTGCCTCGATGCTCTCGCCGGGCGGGCCACCCTCTTCACCGACGAGCTCCGCTGCCCGATCGACGTGTCCGATCTCGCCGCCGCCGTGCTCGAGCTGGTGCCCTCCGACTACGCCGGCCTACTCAATGTGGCCGGTCCGGACGCGGTGAGCCGCGCCGAACTGGGCCTGCTGGTGGCCGGAAATCTCGGCCTGGACCCGACCGGAGTGAAGACCGCGACCGCCGTCGCCGCCGACGTGTACCGCCCGGCCGAGGTACGCCTGGACTCCACCCGCGCCGCCGGTCTGCTGCGTACCCGGCTGCGCGGCGTGACCGAACTCCTCGTTTCCTGATCGTCGCCGCGCCCGCTGTCGGATCATGCACACTTCCTATGCACAACTCTTGTGCATAGGAAGTGTGCACAGATATTGTGCATCCATGGGGAACGACAAGAAGCCGGCGCCGCGTCAGGTCCGGCTGGACCACCGTCAGGTGCGGGTGCTCGCGCATCCACTGCGGACCCGACTGCTCGGTGCGCTGCGGGTGAAGGGTCCGGCCACCGCTACCGCCCTCGCCGAGCTGCTCAGCACCAACACCGGCGCGACCAGCTACCACCTGCGCCAGCTAGCCGAGGTCGGGCTGGTCGTGGAGGATCCCGACCTGGGCACCGGCCGGCAGCGGTTCTGGCGGGCCGCGCACGACGTCACCAACTGGGAGAACACCGACTTCGACGGCGACCCGGACGCCCGCGCCGCCATCGAGTGGATCGAGGGCGACCAGGTACGCAACCTCGCCGAGCACGCCGAGCGGTGGTTCGCGGTCCGCCACCGGTGGTCGCCGGCCTGGCGCGACGCGTTCGGCATGGGCGACATCTTCATGACCATGCCCTCGGCCCGACTCGAGGCGCTCAAGGCCGAGGTGTGGCAGCTCCTCGAGCGCTACCGCGACGAAGCCGACCCGGACGAGCCCGGCGCGGAGCAGGTGCAGATCTTCCTCACCGCCCTGCCGCTGCTGGCCGATCCGCGGCGCACCCGCCCGCTGCCCGAGGAGGAGCGATGAGCATGCTGTCCGTACGCCAGGTCCGCTTCCGATACCTCACCCTCTACGGGCTGCGCTGGCTCCCCACCGGCCTGCTGATCCCGATCATGATCCTGCTGATGCAGGAACGTGGCCTCACGCTCTCCCAGATCGGCCTGGTCGCCACCGCGCAGGGGCTGGTGGTCCTGGCACTGGAGCTGCCCACCGGTGGCTTCGCCGACGCGCTCGGCTGCAAGCCGGTCCTCGTCACCGCCTGGGTGGTCGGTCTGGCCTCATTGGCCATCTTCGCGGTGGCCGACTCGTTCTGGCTCTTCTTCCTGGTCTGGGCGTTGCAGGGCGTCTACCGGGCACTCGACAGCGGCCCGCTCGAGTCCTGGTACGTCGACGCCACCCTGGCAGCCGATCCCGACGCCGAGTACGAGCGCGGCCTCGGCTATGCCGGCACCGTCAGCGGCCTGACCATCGGCGCCGGAGCGCTGCTCAGCGGTGGTCTGATCGCGCTCGGCCCGGTCGGACCGGTCAGCGCGCTGACCCTGCCCGTGCTGGTCGCCATCGGATTCAACGCGGTCGCCCTGATCACCCTGCTGGTGCTCCTGGTCGAGAAGCGCCCGGCCAGGGGCGGCGAAGCGCTGCGCGCCTCGGTCATCGAGGCGCCACGGATGGTCGGCCAGGCCTTCGGCCTGCTCCGCCGTTCCCGGGTGCTGCTCGCGCTGGTCGCCGTCGAGCTGTTCTGGGGCTTCGGCATGGTCACCTTCGAGTCCCTGTTGCCGGTTCGCCTCGCCGAGGTGGTCGGTAATCCTGAGCGGGCCGCCGCCCTGCTCGGCCCGGCCAGCTCAGCGGCCTGGCTGGCCAGTGCGGCGGGTGCCGCGCTCACCCCGCTGCTGCTGCGCTGGCTGGGCGCCGCGCCCGCCGCCGCGCTCATGCGGATCCTGCAGGGCGTGACCGTGGTCGGGATGGGCCTGCTCGCCGGCCCGGTCGGCGTGCTCATCGCCTACCTGGCCTGCTACACCGTGCACGGGGCCTCCAACCCGCTGCACATGGGGCTGCTGCACCGCCAGGTCGACGGGCCGTACCGGACCAGCGTGATCTCGCTGAACTCGATGATGGGGCAACCGGGCTTCGCGTTCGGCGCGGTGCTGCTCACCGCGATCGCCGACGGCACCAGCGTCAGCAGCGCCATGCTGGTCGGCGCGGTGGTGCTCGCCGTGGCGGCCCCGCTCTACCTGCCCGCCTGGCGCGCCGGCCGTACCGGCAGGGGCCCGTCAGCCGAGTCGCACCGAGCCGCGGGGCTCGGTGCCGGTGTAGCCGAGCCGGCGGTAGAGCCGGATCGCCCCGACGTTGTCGGTGTAGACGTCTAGCGCGACGTGGTCGTACCAGTCGACGACCCGGGGGTCGCCCGGGCGGGAGGTGGTGCCCGGCGGCTGCCAGGAGGACCTCCCGATCCACCAGGACCCGGTCGGCGTTGATCATGTCGCCAGGCTGGAACGTCGTCCGGATCCGCCGCTGGGGCCGGGGGCCGCCCGGGTGTGCTGACCGGAGCGGATCCGGCAGCCTGGTCGGTGGCGTGATTCCGGCGTCGCTGACCGGGCCCGGTACTGTTCTCGCGATGGAGTCCGACGCCCTCTTCGCCCTCGGCGAACCCGCCGACGCGCCCAGCGCCCCCGTGGGTTCCGCCGGTGTCGACGGCTTCACCGCACCCGGCGCCGACTCTCCGCTGCCGGTCCGGATGCGCCCGGCGAGCCTGGACGAACTGGTCGGGCAGGAGCATCTGCTGGCGCCCGGGGCCCCGCTGCGGCAACTGGTGACCGGGTCGAGCCCGATGTCAGTCATTCTCTGGGGACCGCCGGGCAGCGGCAAGACCACCATCGCGCATCTGGTCGCCAAGGCGACCGAGCGGCGGTTCGTCGCGATGTCGGCCCTCTCCGCCGGGGTCAAGGACGTGCGCGCGGTCATCGACACCGCCCGGCGGGAGCGGCGGACCGGGGGTCGACCGACCGTGCTCTTCATCGACGAGGTGCACCGGTTCAGCAAGACCCAGCAGGACTCGCTGCTCGCCGCGGTCGAGGACCGGACGGTGACCCTGCTCGCGGCGACCACCGAGAACCCGTACTTTTCGGTCATCTCCCCGCTGCTGTCCCGCTGCGTTCTGCTCACCCTCCAAGCGCTGGATGACGAGGCGGTGCGGTCGCTGCTGCGCCGTGCGGTCGCCGACGAGCGTGGCCTCGGCGGGCTGGTCACGCTGGCTCCGGATGCCGAGGACCATCTGGTACGGCTCGCCGGTGGCGACGTACGCAAGGCGTTGACCGCGTTGGAGGCGGCGGCCGGCTCGGCCGTGGCCCTGGGCGAGGCGAAGATCGATCTGAGCACCGCTGAGCGGGCGGTGGACGTGGCAGCCGTGCGGTACGACCGGGACGGCGACGCGCACTACGATGTGACCAGCGCCTTCATCAAGAGCATGCGTGGTTCTGATGTGGACGCCGCACTGCATTGGCTGGCCCGGATGCTGGTCGCCGGTGAGGACGCCCGGTTCATTGCCCGTCGCCTGGTGATTTTCGCTAGTGAGGATGTCGGCATGGCCGATCCGACCGCGTTGAGCGTCGCGACCGCCGCCGCGCACGCGGTGGAGTACGTCGGGTTGCCCGAGGCGCAACTCAATCTGGCCCAGGCGGTGATCCATCTGTCCACTGCGGCCAAGTCCAACTCGGCGACCACCGCGATCGGGGCGGCGATCGCTGATGTGCGGTCCGGCCGTGGCGGCGCGGTGCCCCGGACACTGCGTGACGCACACTATCCGGGTTCGCGGGGGCTGGGGCACGGGGTCGGCTATCGCTATCCGCACGACGACCATCGCGCCGTGGTGACCCAGCAGTACCCGCCGGACGACCTGGTCGGGGTCGACTACTACCGACCCGATGGGCATGGTGCCGAGAAGTCCGTCGCCGCTCGGCTACCGTTGCTGCGTCGCATCGTACGGGGCGAGCCCACCACGCCAGTCGATGACGGCGGGCGACGGCCCGTAGCGGCAGGCCGGGCCACCGGTAGGGCCGGTTCGAGACCGGCGCCCGGCAGCGGCGCGTCCCGTTCGGCGGCAACCGAAGGTACGGCGGCAGACGACAACGGCGGTCCAGCTGCCGGGGAGGTAAGAAAGAAGTGAGAGCGCGCGGTTCCGATCGGCCCGATGACGGTCCTGATGAGGGTCGGGAGCCACGGGCCAAGGGGCGCCGATGGGGCCGGGGCGGCAGATCCGACGACGTTGTCGAGGAGCCGGAGGTCAGCGGCGAGGAACTCGGCTGGATCGCCGATCTACGTACGGCCAAGGAGCAGCGCTCCGATCTGGGCCCGGGTGGAGCTGACGGGCCAGCACCCGCTGAACCCACCGCCCGCCCACGACGGGCCCGACCGGATGAGCCGACGACGTCCGCACCGCCGGTCGGCTATCCGCCGGAGCCCGAGTTGGGGCGCGTTCCGCCCGGTACTCCAGCGCGCTCAGCAGCACCGCCCGGTACTCCAGCGCGCTCAGCAGCACCGCCCGGTGCTCCGGTAGCCCCGGCACCAATGGTGCACACGCGCGCGCCGGAGACGACTGGCCAGGCTGGGCCGGTGCCGGTGGCGGCCGGCGATGACCGTCCGGGCCGACGAGCGGCGATGCCGCAGGAGCGGGAGGCTGAGCGGCCCGAAGGCGGGCCGGTGTCCGGCCGGTTCCCGGCCATCGCTGACCCGCCGGTGGCACCTGTCGTACCGAGATCGGGCAATGCGCCGGCACCCGTGATCGGGCCGGCGCCGAGCGCGGGGCTGGATCAACCGCCGGCTGGACCGGCCGGCGCGTCCGATCCGGGCGCACAGCACGCTCCAGGCCGCCGGGGGGGCTGGATTCCTCGGCCGGGCCGAGGCCGAGCGGCTCCGAGCCGGGGCGTGCCGACGGAAGCTTACGGACCTGGCGATCGGCCCGGTACGCCGTTGGGGGGCGAGCGCCATGAAGGCGGACCGTTCCCGGATGGTGTGCCGCGCAGTGGTCCGGCTGGTCGGGCGGCCCCGATTCCGCCCGTCGGATCGTCCTGGCGCCGGCGCCGTCCGGCGGAGCCGGTACCACGCACGAGGGGACCCGGGCCGTGCCAATGCAGGCCCGTGCCGAGAAGCCGGTTGACCGCCCATCCGGACGGGCGGTCCCGGGGCGGGCCGCCGTCTCACCGCCAGCCGGTGTCGCTGGGGTAGCCGGATCCGGCGCCGGGACGCCGAGTGCCTTCGGGGCCGGACCAGCCGTACCGGGCGGTCCGGGTGTACCGGGCGGTCCGGGTGTACCGGGCGGTCCGGGTGTACCGGGCGGTCCGGGTGTACCGGGCGGTCCGGGTGTACCGGGCGGTCCGGGTAGTACCGGGCGGTCCGGGTGTACCGGGCGGTCCGGGTGTACCGGTCCGGCAAACCGCGGTCGCCGGCGCTTCGGTCCGGCCGTCCGCCGGTCCGCCGCCGGTCCCGACCGGCGCCACCGCTGCCCGGGCCACGGTCGGTCGGGTTACCGGGCCGGACGACCGATCCGATAGCGGCCCGCCGGCCGAGGAGCATGGTCGACCCGCCAGCGGCGGGCGACAGCGGCTCCGATCGGAACTTCGTAGCCAACTGCGCGAGCAGCGCCGACTTCGGACCATTGCGTTGCTGCTGGCCAGCATCCTGGTGCTTGGCGCGTTGCCGCTCTATTTCGGCATTCGGGCGGTAACCCGGGATCCGGTGTTCAATTCGCTCGACGTGCTGGCTGTTCCCGCCTGGGCCGCGACGGGGACCGCCGATGGGGTCAGCGGTAGCCGCTGGTGCCTGATCGAGTGTCGGTTCCGGGAGCGCACCAGCCAATTCGGAACGGCCCTGGGAAGAGACCGCGCAGGTCTATGAGAAGGCGTTACGGGATGAGGGTTGGCTGCCATGGCAGGTGGCGCGCTGCCCCGATGATGAGAAGGTCGAGGGGCACTACACATGCTGGCGACGCGACGAGTTGACCCTTGATCTATGGGTGCGTCCGCCGACCTGCGACCTTGACCTGCTCAAGGCCGTACCGACGGCCAAATCGTCGGAGGGTACGGCGGCGACCGACCCGGCTGACTGCTCAGGTTCGCTGGTCTCGCTGAAGGTGCGTAACGCCATCGCCGACGATCGGGTCCAGCCGCAGCCGAGTATGGATCCGTCGCTGACCGGCGAGGAGCCCGATGGGATCATCACCGATGACCCGCTCGGCGATCTGACAACGACACCGCGGTAATTCCGGGATTCGTCACGGACGGTAGGGTCTGACTGGCGGGCAGAGTGGGACGCAGAGCGGCCGATGTGCCATTGGTCGGATTCAAGATGGTTCGATAGAGGAGAACGCAGGTGGACGGTGGACAGATCGCTGCGCTCGTTGCGGCCGGCGCGTTCCTGATGCTGGTCCTCGCCTTGGCCAGGCCAATCCTGCGGCTGCGGCACACGGTTGACGCGGCGACCCGGGCGATCAACGACCTGAACGACCGCACCGCCCCGCTGCTGGCCAACGCGAACACGACGATGGAGAACGTGAACATCGCGCTCGGACAGGTGCACACCTCGTTGGACGGCGTCAACATTCAGCTTGCCAAGATCGATACGATGACCGGGCACGCCCAGAACGTCACCGCCAACGTGGCCAACCTCGCCACGGTGGTCTCCGCCGCTGCGGCCAACCCGCTGGTCAAGGTGGCGGCGTTCGGCTACGGCGTCCGCCGGGCCGCGTCCGCCCGCCGGCACGCTGAGCAGGAGCGAGAGGTGCGCGACGACGCTCAAGCAGCAGCGCAGGGCGGCCCGTCGCGGCGGTCGCTGAGCCCGCCGGCACCGGGGGTAACGGACCAGGGAAAGATGGGACCATGAAGCGATTGCTGTGGTTGGGGATCGGACTCGCCGTCGGAGCGCTGGTGGTCCGAAAGATGACCCGCGCGGCGCAGTCCTACACGCCGGGTGGCATCGCCAGTTCGCTGTCGGAATCCGCTGGCGGTCTCGTGGAGGGCGTGCGTAGCTTCGTAGCGGACGTCCGGGACGGGATGGCCGAGCGTGAGCAGCAGATCCACGAGCGCCTTCGCCGAGGGCGTGGTGTTCGATGACGAGTTCGCCGACCTGCGTGGGGAGCCGCGCGTCGGTGATCGCGATATGTTTCCGGAGGAAGGCGTTCGATGAAGACGGCGGAGATCAAGCGACGGTACCTGGCGCATTTCGAGGCCAACGGTCATACCGTGGTGCCGTCAGCTCCGCTGCCCGCCATCGATGACCCGAATCTGCTCTTCATCAACGCGGGCATGGTGCAGTTCGTGCCCTACTTCCTGGGTCAGCAGACCCCGCCGTATCCCCGCGCGGTGAGCGTGCAGAAGTGCCTGCGGACGCCGGACATCGACGAGGTCGGCAAGACCAGCCGGCACGGCACCTTCTTCCAGATGAACGGCAACTTCTCCTTCGGCGACTACTTCAAGGACGGCGCGATCAAGCTGGCCTGGGAGCTGTGCACCAAGCCGGTGGCCGAGGGCGGCTTCGGACTGGACCCGGAGCGGATCTGGCCCACTGTCTACCTTGACGACGATGAGGCGTTCGAGATCTGGCGGCAGGTGGGCGTGCCTGTCGAGCGGATCGTGCGCCGGGGCATGGCGGACAACTACTGGTCGATGGGGATCCCCGGTCCGTGCGGGCCGTGCTCGGAGCTCTTCTACGACCGAGGGCCGGCCTACGGTCGCGAAGGCGGTCCGGAGGTCGACGAAGACCGGTACATGGAGTTCTGGAACCTCGTCTTCATGCAGTTCGAGCGCGGCCCGGGCGGGGACAAGGGGAACTTCCCGATCCTCGGCGAGCTGCCGGCCAAGAACATCGACACCGGCATGGGCCTGGAGCGGATGGCGTCGATCCTGCAGGGGGTGGACAACCTCTACGAGATCGACGAGGTCCGTCCGATCCTCTCCCACGCCGCCGAGCTGACCGGAAAGCGGTACGGCGCCCACTCCGGCCAGGTGGCGAGTGAGTCGCATCCGGACGACGTACGGCTGCGGGTGGTCGCCGACCATGTGCGGACCTCGCTGATGCTGATCGGTGACGGGGTGACCCCGGCGAATGAGGGGCGCGGCTACGTACTGCGCCGGATCATGCGCCGGGCGATCCGGGCCATCCGATTGTTGGGCTGGCACGCGCCGGCGCTGCCCGAGCTGCTGCCGGTGGCCCGGGACTGCATGGCCCCGTCGTACCCCGAGCTGGCTACCGACTTCGACCGGATCGCCCAGTACGCGTACGCCGAGGAGGAGGCGTTCCTCTCCACCCTGCGGGCCGGGACCACGATCCTGGACACGGCGGTCGCGGAGACCAGGGCGACCGGGGGCAAGGCTCTGTCCGGAGCGAAGGCGTTCCAGTTGCACGACACCTACGGCTTCCCGATCGATCTGACCCTGGAGATCGCGGCCGAACACGGGCCTGACGGTGGACCAGGACGGGTTCCGCCGGTTGATGGCCGACCAGCGGGCCCGGGCCAAGGCTGACGCGCAGGCGCGCAAGACCGGACATGTCGACCTCTCCGCGTACCGGTCAGCGCTGGACGCCGGTGGTCCGGTGGAGTTCACCGGCTACGCCGAGGTGACCCGGGAGTCGAGGGTGCGCGCCCTGCTCTCCGCCGGTAGCCCGGTCGCCGCCGCGGGGGAGGGTGACCTGGTCGAGCTGGTGCTCGACGCCACCCCCTTCTACGCCGAGGGCGGCGGTCAGCAGCCCGACCTCGGACTGATCACGGTCGGCGGCGGGCAGGTCGAGGTGCTCGACGTCCAGCAGCCGGTGCCGGGACTGATCGTGCACAGGGCCCGGGTGGTCCGTGGTGAGGTGCGCAGCGGGGAGACCGGCTTCGCGGAGATCGATGTGACCCGACGCCGGGCCATCTCCCGCTCGCACACCGCGACCCACCTGGTGCACCAGACCATGCGTAACTTCCTCGGTGAGTCGGCCACCCAGGCGGGCTCGCTGAACGCGCCGGGCCGGCTCCGGTTCGACTTCAACACTGTCGGCGGGGTGGCGCCGAGCGTACTCAACGACGTCGAGCAGCAGATCAACGAGGTGCTGTTGGCCGACCTTGAGGTGCGTGCCTTCGTCACCTCCCAGGAGGAGGCGCGCCGGCTGGGCGCGATGGCGCTCTTCGGCGAGAAGTACGGCGACGAGGTGCGGGTTGTCGAGGTCGGTGAGTACGCCCGCGAACTGTGCGGCGGTACCCACGTGGCCCGCTCCGGCCAGCTCGGGTTGGTCAAGATCCTTTCTGAGTCGTCGATCGGGTCGGGCGTGCGCCGGGTCGAGGCGCTGGTCGGTATCGACGCGTTCCAGTTCCTGGCGAAGGAGCACCTGTTGGTGTCCCGGTTGGCCGAGCTTTACCGGGTGCCCAACGAGCAGGTGGCCGAGCGGGTCGAGCAGACGGTGACCCAGTTGCGGGACGCGGAGAAGGAGCTGGAGAAGCTCCGCGCTCAGCTGGTGCTCGGCGGGGCGGCGGCCCTGGCCGACCAGGCCCGGGATGTGCGCGGGGTGGCCTTTGTCGGCACCGAGGCGCCCGAGGGGGCAGCGGGCAATGACGTACGCACCCTCGCCCAGGAGATCCGCGGCAAAATCGACCCGGCCCGGCCGGGCGTGGTCGCGGTGGCTGCCCGCTCCGGCGGCAAGTCGTCGTTGGTGGTCGCGTTGAACGCCGCGGCCAAGAGCCGCGGGCTGTCGGCCGCGGTCCTGGTCAAGGGCGCGTTCTCTGGGCGCGGTGGCGGCAACGCCGACCTGGCCCAGGGTGGCGGGTTGCCGGCCGGTGAGGCGCCGAACCTGCTGGTCGCGGTCGAGAAGGCACTCGCTGACGCCTGATGTCTTCCCCGATTGATCCGGGCCGGGCGGTTGTGGTTGGATCTCCAGCCACAACCACTTGCCCAGCGTCGAGCTTGAGGGGAGAGCCCGGCGAATGACGCAACTCCCGCGCGGCGTGCGGCTCGGTGTCGACGTCGGTCAGGTCCGGGTCGGGGTGGCAATCTCCGATCCGGACGGCATCCTGGCCACCCCCCTGGTGACCCTGGCCCGGGAGCACCCGACGGATAGCGCGGCGATTCCGGCGGACATCGCGGAGCTCGCCCGGCTCGTTGAAACCCACGAGGCTGTCGACGTGGTGCTCGGCCTGCCGGTGAACCTGGCTGGTAAGCATGGGCCCGCGGCGCTGCACGCCAAGGCGTACGCCCAGCTCCTGGGTCAGGCAATCACCCCGGTGCCGGTGCGGTTGGTTGACGAGCGGATGTCAACCGTCGTGGCGTCTCGTAGGCTGTCGGAGCGGGGCGTTCGGGGAAAGCGCCAACGGGCGGTGGTCGATCAGGCAGCCGCGGTGGAGATCCTGCAGGGCTGGCTAGACGCGCGGCGGAGGCGGACGGGATGATCGACGGACTGGACCTCGCGTACGACGACGAGCAGATGGAGAAGGGACGGCACCGGCGTAGCGCGCAACGTAAGCGGGACAAACAGCGGCGCGGTGGCCGGGGCAAGACGCTGACGGCCCTGCTCCTGGCGCTGGTGCTGCTCGGCACACTGGCCGGCGGCGCCTGGTACGGGTACGACCGGATCCAGGGCTACTTCCTCACCCCGGACTACGACGGCGGTGGCAGCGGCGAAGTAGTGATTGAGGTCAAGGCCGGGCAGAGCGCGACCGAGATCGCGAACACGCTGGTTTCCGCAGATGTGGTGAAGAGCGCCAAGGCGTTTGTCGATGCCGCGAATGCCAACCCCAAAAGTCGGGGTATCCAGGTCGGCTCCTACAAGCTACGTAAGCAGATGCGAGCCTCGGACGCGGTGGCCATGCTGCTTGACCCGGTCAACCGGTGGGTTAACGGGGTGACCATTCCGGAAGGGATGATCACCCTTCAGATCTATGCGAAGCTGGCTGAGGTCACCTCGATTCCGGTCGAGGAATTCAAGAAGGCGGCGGCCGATCCGATCAAGATCGGTGTGCCGGATTTCTGGTTCAAGCGCGATGACGGGAAGAAGTCGGCGAAGACGCTGGAAGGTTTCCTCTTCCCGGCGACCTACGAACTGCCGCCGGACGCGACCGCCGAAGAGATCCTCAGTCTGATGGTGAAGAAGTTCATCGCGGTCACCGACGAGATGAATTTCGTGGAGACGGTGAAGAAGGAACGGGGCATCTCGCCGTACGAGGCGCTGATCGCCGCCTCGATCGCAGAGGCCGAGTCGGTCGATCCCAAGGACTTCCCGAAGGTCGCCCGGGTGCTCTACAACCGGGTCTACACCGACCTGTACACGCCATGTAAATGCTTGCAGATCGATAGCGCGGTGAATTACTGGTTGCGCCTGCAGGGTAAGGACCCCAAGGATTCCGACGTGCTGAATCAAAGCGAGCTAGACGATCTGAAGAACCCGTACAACACCCATAAAGTGGCGGGACTACCGATCAGTCCGATCAGCAACCCGGGGGCGGCGGCCATCAAAGGTGCGATGTCACCGACCAAGGGCGACTGGATCTATTTCATGACCATCGACAAGAAAGGCACCATGGGGTACGGCAGCAACGACGCCGACTTCAAGAAGCTCAACCGCACCATGTGCGCCAATGGTGTCCTCACCGGCCAGAACTGCTGATGCGAGCCGCCGTCCTGGGTAAGCCGATCGCCCATTCGCTCTCGCCGGTGATCCACAATGCCGGTTACGTCGCGGCCGGGCTAACCGACTGGTCATACACAGCGATCGAGTGCGCCGAGGCCGAACTGCCCGCCCGAGTGGCTCAGCTCGGACCCGAGTGGGCCGGGCTCTCGCTCACCATGCCGCTGAAGGAGGTGGCGCTCGAGGTGGCCAGCGTGGTTTCACCGATGGCCAGCATGATCGGCGCCGCCAATACCCTGGTACGCCGCAGCGACGGTTCCTGGTCTGCCGACAACACCGACGTCACCGGGATGGTGGACGTGCTCACCGCAGCCGGGGTCGGGGCGGGTGCCCGGATCACCGTGCTCGGCGCGGGCGGGACGGCCCGTGCCGTGCTCGGCGCGGCGGCGCAGTTGCGGGCCGATGAGCTGATCCTCTGCGTTCGACGCCCGGAGGCGGGTGCCGAGCTGGGCCGGGTCGCCGACGCGCTCGGTCTGCGCTGGCGGGTCCGCGACTTCGCCGACGCCGCAGATGACCCGGCCGACGTGCTGATCTCCACGGTGCCGAAGGGCGCGGCCGACCACCTGGGCCACCCGGACAGCTTCCGCTGGGCCGGCGCGGTGGTCTTCGACGTGGTCTACGACCCGTGGCCGACCCCGTTGGCCGCCGCCGCGCGGGCCGTCGGCTGCCCGGTGGTCTCCGGCCTGGATCTGCTGCTGGCTCAGGCGGTCGGACAGTTCGAGCAGTTCACCGGAGTCCCCGCACCGGTAACGGCGATGCGGACCGCACTCGCTGCCGCGGCGGGCTGACCCCTGCGGAGACCGGTCGGTGTTCGGATCTCTAGGTCCGTACGGCGATCAGTGATTTGGTGAGCCCCAGCATCCGCTCGGACCGGACGGTGGCGTCGGGGAATAGGTAGCGCATCTCGGCCCGGCCGATGAGCTCCGTCGTCAGCACCTGCTTCATCGCCTGGTCCCATGATTTGCCGGGGGTGTAGGCGAGGGGCCATTTCCGCGCAACGGCGACCCGGGCCGGCACCGGCAGGAACTGCATGCCGGGGGCGACCCAGTGCGGTTCGATGGGGAAGTACCGGTACGGGGTCTGCACCCAGTACCGTGGCGCCAGCGAGCGGATCGCCTCGGCCATCCGGCGGCGCCGTTCGTGGCCACCGACGTGTTCGAGCACGCTGTTGCTGAAGACCAGGTCGTACCGGCGGGACAGGATGTTGGACGGCAACTCGCAGGCGTCGGCATGGTCGGCCTCGACCCAGTCCGGAAGCTGCTCCGGCAGTGGCTCCAGGTTGACCACATGGACGTGGGCGGGCCGTACTGGCACCTTGAGCCAACTGTCCACCCGACCGCCAAGATCCAGCACCGTCATGTCGGCAAGGTTCGGGAACGTCTCGGATAGCCAGGCAGCTCGCTTGGCACGCCGTTTGCCGCCATAGGAGGTGGGCGAGTCGACCAGGTAGAACCTCAGTGAGCGCAGCGCCATTCGACGATAATGATGGCCTACTTCCTTCCTGTCATCAACCAGTTGGGCATACCCCTGCGGTTGCTGGGCGTTGCCAGACGTCGCGAAGGATATTGATTGACGCCCATCCCGCGCCCCTGTAGCGTCCTCACCGCTTTGTGTGAAGATCGATTGGGGAGGCAGCGTGCGGGTAAGGCAAACCGGTTCCATCATCGCGATTGGACGACACATACGTTCCCGCTGGGGGCAGGCACTGACGGCCGGGTTGGCGGCAGTCTTGGCGGTGACGGTCGCGGACGTTGTGACGCCTCGGCCCGTATCGGCCGCTCTGCCGGCAGGAGAACCGGAAGTGCTGGAACGGCCAGACGAGATGGCTGCCCTGATCACGGCCCGGTTGACTGGTCTGAAGGTACGGATCACTGGTTTGACCTCTGAGTCCGCGGAGTACATCGCGCATCCAAACGGTCAGGTTGAGGCGACGGTCCACGCAGGACCGGTACGTATGCGGCAGAACAACTCGTGGGTCACCCTTAATCTGAACCTGAAGGCAGGCGCAGACGGGTCGGTGAGCGCGGTGGCTCACCCGCTTGACCTGTGGATATCCGGCGCCCGTGATGGCGAAGGTGAACTTGCCGCGGTAGGCGAGGGTGACAGCCGGCTTGCGCTAGGTTGGCCTGGCCCGTTGCCGACACCTGTACTGTCTGAAAACCGCGCGACCTATCCCGAGGTGGCAGCCGGCATCGATCTGGTGGTGGAGGCTACACGCACGGGGTTCTCGCAATACCTCACGGTCAAGGACCGGGCGGCGGTGGACCGCCTGCCGTCATTGGCCTTGCCGCTGACCGGCAAGGGACTGGGTTCGTTCAGCCAGGACAGTTCCGGCGGCCTGACCCTGAAGGACGCCAAGGGGCAGCCGGTGGCCGTAGTGCCGGCACCGGAAATGTGGGATGCGCAGCGGGCGCCGGGCTCGCAGGAACCGACCAGGCGAGCCACGATCCGAGCAAAGGTCGAGCGGCCCACTTTACCTGCCGGACGCGATGCGGACGGCCTGGTCATGCGTCTGCAGCCGGATTTGGGGTGGCTCAAGGATCCGGCGACGAGGTTCCCGGTGACGATCGACCCGCAGATCAACTCGCTGTACACATCCTTCAGCACATACGTAAAAGAGCGCGATACCGCCGGCCGCAGCGGCGCCAACGACCTGCAATTCGGCCTGCTAGCGGGTTCGCCGAGCGCTAAATCTCGGGGTTTCGTTCATTGGCCGGTCTCCGCGTTGGCTGGCAAGCAGATTACTGCGGCTACGGTCTACTTCTGGAGCTTCTGGTCGCACGCGTGTACCCAGACGTCATGGGAGATCTGGACGACGAAGGCCGCCTCGTCGGCGACCCGCTGGGACACCCAGCCGGAGTGGGTGCAGAAGGAGGCGACGTCGACGCAGACCAAGGGCTACTCGGCCGCGTGCGACGACGGTTGGGTGAGCATCGACGGTAAGGGCTTCTTCCAGCGGGCAGCGACCGCCGGCCAGGCCACCGCATATATGGGCGTGCGGGGCACTGATGAGACCAACGTGAACAGCTTCAAGCAGTTCCGGTCGCGTAATGCTGTCAGCTCCAGCCAGGTGCCTTACGCGGTGGTGACCTACAACTCGTATCCGACGGTTGGCACCAGGTCGACTGTGCCATCGACGGCCTGCGTGACCGGTGTCGACCGACCGAAGGTCAACACGCTGACCCCGCAGCTCAAGGCAGTCATTTCCGATGCTGAAGGGTCACCGGTGAAGGCAGAGTTCGAATGGTGGACCCTAGCCGGTACCTCGAAGGCCGGCAGCACCCTCACCGGCACCGCCGCGTCCGGCTCTACCCTGTCAGCCACGGTGCCTGCCGGCGCTTTCACCCACAACAACTCCTACCGCTGGCGGGTACGCGGTAACGACGGCACCGTCGATGGCGCCTGGTCGTCGTTCTGCGAGTTCATCGTGGACACCTCGATTGGCAGCGCACCCGTCATCACCTCCACTACCTACCCCGAGGACAATTGGGGCGGGGATGCCAACCTAGCTGGCGACTTCACCTTTGACGCCAATGGGGTCGACGATGCGGCGGCCTACGAGTACAGCCTCGATGTGCAGCCGGTGAACAAGGTGGTGAACACGGCTTACCCGGGTGCACCGGCCACGGTGAGCATCAAGCCTGCCACCCCGGGATGGCACACCGTCTGGGCCCGTACCCGCGACTCAGCCGGCAACGTCACCGAGCTCCGGAAATATCCGTTCAAGGTTGGCAAGGCAGCTCTCACCTCACCGAAAGATGGCGATGTCAGCGGTGCGAGGACCACACTCGCCGCCACCGCCTCACCCTCGTTCACCGCAGTCACCTATCAGTGGCGACGGGGCGGGTCGGACGGCTGGGTCGACATTCCCGCCGCGCACGTGAGCTATGCGGTTGGCGGTGGTCCGATTACCTGGCCGGTCCCGGTCACCAGTGGCACGGCCCCGAAGCTGAGCTGGGACATCGCGGCCACCCTCGCTGCGGTCGATGCGCAGGGCATCCCACGGGACGGTCCGGTACAGGTGCGTGCCTACTACTTCAACCCGACCAACAACGGCGCCCCCAGTGACCGGGTCAAGATGACCTTTGATCGCAACCTCGCCTCCGCCGACACCGCGCAGGTCGGCCCCGGCTCGGTCAACCTGATCACCGGTAACTACCAGATCGCCGCTGCGGATGTCGCGATGGCTGGCCTGGGTATCACACGGACCGTGAACAGCCGGCAGCCACTCGGATTGGATCCGCTCTTTGGACCGGGCTGGGTTTCCGGGCTGGTGGTCGCCGATGCCAACGCGCCCTACACGAAGCTGACCACCTACGGCAGCCTCGCACAGGTCAAACTGCCGGACGATTCGACGATCGGCTTCACCAAGGTCGACAACCCCGGAGTCAACTACGAGCCACAGGTCGGTGCGGAGTCCTACAAACTGACCTTCAATTCCGCCACAAGCACCTTCACCCTGATCGATGGCGACGGCAACTTCGTCACCTTCACGAGAACCTCGACCGATCCAGCCGGCGTCTACACGCCGACTGCCGTTACCCCTCCCGGCTCGGGCAACACCACGACGTACGGCTGGGAGAAGGTCACCGTCGGCACGCAGACCCTCATGCGGCCGACTCGCATGCTCGCACCCGTGCCGGGCGGCGTGACCTGCACGACCTTGGACAGGGGCTGCCGCGCGCTAACCCTTACCTATGCCACGACGACGACGGCCACGGGTCTGGCGGATGGCACCTGGGGTGACTACCTCGGCCGCGTGTCCCAGATCTCTTACACCGCGTGGGACCCCGACCTGCCAACGCCAGCGATGCGCACAGTCGTGCTGGCCCGATACACCTACGACAGCACCGGCCGGCTCCGCACCTTCTCCGACCCCCGTCTCGATTACACCGAGAACGGCACAACCAAGTCGCTACGTACCGTCTACTACTACAACGGTGACGGAATTATCGTTTCGTTGACCCCGCCCGCCCAACTGCCCTGGCAGTTCTACTACACCACGCTCCCCGACGATCCGGGCAAGGGTCGGCTGCACAAGGTAACCCGATCGGCCCTCTCAGCCGGTACCGCTGTCGAGACCGTTGTCTACCAGGTACCCACTACTGGCAGCCACGCTCCGTACGATCTATCGGCCGGGCAAACCGCCCGTTGGGGTCAGACCGAGCCGCCGACTGACGCCACCGCGATCTTTCCCGCTACCCAGGTGCCGAACGGTGACCCTGCTGCCGGTACCTTGCCGGGCTCATACGAGCGGGCGTCGGTGACCTATCTGGACAGCAACGCCAGGACAGTGAACACCGTCCAACCCGGCGGCCAGATTAGCACCACCTGGTACGGCGAATACGGGAACGTGGTACGCGAGCTGACCGCTGGTAACCGGCAACGTGTTCTCGATGCTTCAGCGACTGACGATGCCGCAGCGGAGGCGGAGCTCGCCGCCCGGCTTTCCGAGGCCAGCGCCTATTCAGAGGACGGGCAGCGCTTGCTGGAAAGCTTCGGACCTGAGCACGACGTTGTGTTGCCCACTGACACAGTGGTGCGAGGCCGCATTCACACCCGATACACATACGACGAGGGAGCGCCGAACACCGGAGGACCTTTTAACCTGCTAACCACCCAACGGGTCTCGGTTAGCTACGTCAGCGCCGGCCAGGACGTCGATGCTGATACCCGCACCACCACCACCCTGTACGACTGGACCCTCCGGCAACCTAGTCAGGTCACGGTCGATCCTAGTGGGCTCGATTTGGTCGTCCGGACGACGTATGACGCATCGGGACGGACCATCGCTACCACCACCCCCGCCGGTGGCGGCGTGGACACCACCCCGGCAACCCGGATCACCGTCTACTACACGGCTGCGGCCAACGCTACCTACCCGGAGTGCGGCAATCGCGCCGAATGGGCCAGCTCACCCTGCCGCACACAGACCGGCGGGCAACCCGAATCCGGCCCCGAGCTTCCGGACGTGATTACCACGTACGACATGTACGGGCAGCCGCGCGTCAAATCTGAGAAGACCAGTGCGGGTGTGTTGCGTCGTACCGAGATCACCTACGATGTGGCTGGCCGCTCGTGGGAGGTCTCGATAACGGCGTCCGGTCTAGGTGAAGCGTTGGAGAAGCGGCGCGATATCTACGCCCTGGAAAGCGGACAGTTGATTCGCACCCAGTCGGTTAACAGTTCCGGCACGATAACCGACGAAATTATTCGCAACTTCGACGCCTTGGGTCGGTTGATAACCTATACCGACGCCGATGGCAACATTTCTGCCAGTACCTACGACATTGCTGGCAGGCAGGTCACGGTCAACGACGGCAAGGGCACCCGCACCTATACTTATGACGGCGGCAACGAGCGGCGCGGTCTGCCTACGTCGATCGCCGATAGCCAGACCGGCACCCTTACCGGAAGTTATGACAGCGACGGCGCTGTGATCAGCCAGACCTGGCCCAACGGGCTCGTTGTCAACCTCACAACCGACGAGACAAGCGCGACCACGGGGATCACCTACACCAGACCCGGCTGTGGTCAGGTGGACTGCACTCTCTACACCGAAACGGTCGCCTCCAGCGCTCACGGCCAGTGGCGCAGCCGCGTCTCCACCCTGTCCGCGCAGGTCTACGCCTATGACGAGGCGGCCCGACTCACCAATGTCCGGGATATTGTCGGCGGCCAGTGCGCCACTCGGTCATACGGATTCGACACCGCCGCCAACCGCACCAGCCTGGTTCAGTACAGCCCGGGAGCGGGCGGTGTCTGTCAGACAAGCACCGCGACTACCACCCAGGATTGGACCTACGACAGCGCAGACCGCACCAGTAATGCGGGTTACACGTATGACGTTCTAGGCCGTACCCTCACCCAACCCGCACCGGACTTGCCGGTAGCCGGCGGCGGCGGCAGTACGATGACCTATCACGTTAACGATATGGTCCATAGCATCGCCCAAGGTACGCGCGCGGCCACCTATGCCATCGATGTAATTGCCAATCGGATTCGCTTGTGGGCCGACAGTGCTGACGGTCTTACCAAGCGCAACCACTATGTCGATGACAATGATAATCCAGCCTGGACTGACGAAGGAAATGGCAACCTTTCCCGGTCGATCGCCGGCCTCGCCGGCCTCGCCGGAACCTTCACCAATACGACCGGTGTTATTTGGGCCATCACCAACCTGCATGGTGATCACATCGCCGGTATGGTCGAAACCGACCCGGGTTTCGCATACACCGGCGAGCACACCGAGTACGGTCAACCTCGGAACCTAGCCGACGTGGGGGCCCGACGGTACGGATATCTCGGTAGCTATCAGCGCGCCGCCGACACGCCGGATGGCTCGATTTTGATGGGCGCGCGGATCTATAGCCCCACCGTTGGTCGATTTAAGTCAATGGACTCGGTCTACCGTGGCAGTGCAAACTCGTATGACTATGCCAATCAAGATCCGCTAAATCAGTTTGACACGGATGGGACGTTCAGCTGGTCGGTAAGGCTGGTTATTAAAGTTGTCGCAACTGCGCTTGGTGCCAGCACCGGATTGTGCCGTCCGCTGGCGCTGCCATGGGGCATCGTTTGTAGTATTGGTCTCGGTGGGCTTGCTGGCTTGCTGATGTACTTCTACCATAAGAATGGCTGGGGAACATTCCAGGGCGGCGCTCTCGCTTTCGTCGGTGGTGCCGGTGCCGGCCTGATGAAGACGTACGGCAACCTGCTCGGGAAGTTCTTCTTCGGAACCAAGCTGGGCTACAGTCTTCTCAATAAGTTGAGTCGCGTGAAGGGCATGAAAAAGGCGGCGGAAGGGATTCTAAACTGGGCAACCAAGTACTGACAGAAAGGTTTTGTTCGTTTGCCCTTCCAGACAAGAATCATTTTTGGAGTTAACGATGCCTAGGCACATGATCAAAAGGTTGGCCGTTGCGTTGGCAGCCAATAGTGCCTTCCTTCTGGTTATTGCCTACATATTCCGATCGTCTCCTCACCTGCTTAGGGAGCTCGTTTTCGCCGCCATCGTTCTGGTATTCATCGACCTGATTTTTGTTCGCCGGGAAGGTGCGCGCCGGAATGAGAGTGAGCCCGTACTCATTGCCCATGAGAAAGGTGAGTGTCATGTTCTTCTTCTATCACATGACCGACACAACAGGCTCAAGATTCTGAAAACGGTGAAGGATGCTATGGGAATTCCTATCAACGAGGCTGCCGCGTTGATGAAGAATCCACCGTCGGTCCTCGTGACAGATGTCTCCGAAGCGGTGGCGACGGAGTTCGTTCGCAGACTCCGAGCTGTTGATGCGGACGTGAAAATGGAGGAAGGCCATGGTTGGCGCGAAGGTAGGGCAGAGGCGTGACTAGTTCGTGCTGTTTATTGTAGCGTTCCTGATCATGGCGAAATGAGGGCAAACGCGGCCCTTCGGTGACCACTCTGGCGTCTAAACTGGAGCATCGAAGGGTCGCGTCCATCGGGTCACGGCGCTCGACCGGATACGGCGAAATTATCGAATCCACCAGATGAGTTAGCCGCGATCCGCACTGCCCTGTGGAACGGCTATAGGGCGGTAGTGGACGTACATCGTCAGCCGTCCAGCCAATCGAAGGTCATCCCAAGACGCTTGGCCAAGTCGTCGTTGTAGGGCTGGAAGTAGTGGGTCAGTTCGACCCGGAGTTCGGGATCCATCGCGCTGCTGCGGCGGTCGTTGAAGACCTCGTACCGGCCCAGGTCGTGCGGTGGCAGGCCGAGGAACTCGAGCACGTTGGCATACGTTCGGGCCGGTTCCCGGTACAGCGTCTCACTCGGCAGGATGAGCATCTGCTCCGGGTCGAAGCGTGCCAGCCACGGCTCCAGGTGTTCCAGATAGCGGCCCCGGGCCCGGTAGGTGTACCAGTCGTACGCCTCGCTGAAGTAGCCGGGCTCGGCGATCAACCGTTCCCGCTCCCCGGCAGTGCGCTCCTCTTCCCGGGCCAGTGCTTCGGCGAAGTCCAGCGGTTCCTTGCCTTCGGTGCGCCGCTCCTTCCAATGCGAGTAGGCCCGCTCCACCGGGTCGCGGAGCAGGAAGATCAGCCGTACGTCCGGCAGTAGGTCCGCCACCCGCTGCGGTGCGAGCGGGTGGAACATGTAGAGCGGTGCGGCCTCGCCCACTCGACTTGGCCCGCCGTACCGCCGTTCCAACGCCCGGCGCTGGCGCTGGGTCGGGAAGTGCGACCGGTACCAGGCCTCGCCGCGTCCCCAGTTCTCCTCGAAGTAGTGCGACGTCTTGGTGTTCCAGGCCGGAAAGAGCCGGGGTACGAGCGGGTGCGCCAGCAGGTACCGCCAGAGCGACGTGGTGCCGCCGCGCTTGGTGCCGGCGATAAGAAAGTCCGGCAGCGGACGCCGATCACTGGTGCGCTCGCCGTAGCGGACCAGCGATTCACGGAGCTGGGCCTGGAGCTGTTTCGGCACTAGAGCCCTGACCTGATCCCGCATTGCCATTGCTTTCCCTCCGTTACGTGGTCCCCGGCCGGAGCATCGCCAGGGCGGAGCGCACCGCCCGCCGGGCCCGGCGGTTGAGCAGCAGCATGGCGCAGGTGATCGCCAGCAGGCCGATGGTGAGGCCGAGCCCGGCAACGCCTCGTCCGGCCAGCAGGGCGCCGAGCCCGGCGAGCGTGGCTGCGCCCCCGCCAGCGACGGCCGCCGCCCACAGGACCGGTCGGGTGATCAGCGGTTCGCCGACCGCAGCCCGGGCGGCCACCGCGACCAGCACGTTCTCGACGACGATCCCGACCGTCCAGGCGACCGCCGCGCCCAGCGCCCCATGTTTCGGGATCAGCACGACGCAGAGGACGATGTTGAGCCCCAGCCCGGTGAGGGTGGCCAGCAGGTGGCGAGCCGCTGTTGCCGCTCATGAGCAGCATGGTCTGGACGATGCCGACCCCCGAGTTGACCATCATGGCGCCGGCCAGGATCGTCAGCGAGGTGGCGCCGGCACCGAACCCGGACCCGAACAGGCTCAGGAAGCCCGGCGCGAAGGTCCCGAGGATGAGGTAGCCGGGCCAGGCCAGTGCGATGATCCAGATAGTGGTCTGCCGATAGATCTGGGCGGCTTCCACGGTGCGCCGTTCGCCGAGGAGTCGGGACAGCTGTGGGGCCACCGCCACCCGCAGCCCGTGCATGATGAGTAGCCCGGCGAGCGCATACCGGCCGGCGGCGCCGAAGATGCCCGCCTCCGCCTGACCGGCTAGCGCGGAGGTGAGCAGGACACCGGGCCACATGCTGCTCGCGTCGATCGCGGCCGAGGCGGCGCGGGGCAGCGCGAAACCCCAGAAGGTACGCCAGTCCGCGCGGGGCGGACGCAGCCCGGCGCCGGCCGCCAGGCCGAGCGGGCGGATCAGCAGGATCGCGGAGATCACCGCCGCCGCGCCGATCGGCGCAAGCCAGCCGCCGAACGCGAGGGTGATGCCGGTGGTGCTGGCTACCGCCACCAGCATCAGTACCGGCCGGGCGGCTGGTATCAGGCCGTACTGGATGGCGACCAGAGCGGTGATCGGTCGTACGGCCCGGACCGCGGCGAGCAGCAGGGTCGTTGCGACCACCAGCGGCAATGCGGCGAACGCCAACCGCAGCAGCGGGATCCCGGCGGCACCGCCGCCGTCGAAGAGCACCGGGGCGAGCGCCCTGGCGGACGCCATGCCAGCCACCGCGACGACAGTGGTGAGCAGCAGGGCGGGGATGAACGCGACCAGCAGTAGCCGGGCGGCGTCGCCCCCTGCTCCGGCCCGGCGGCGGGGCAGGGCCCAGATCAGCGCGGTGTCGGCGCCGACGCAGCAGAAGACGCCCATGATGGAGACCACCCCGATCGCGGCGAACAGCGCCCCGGACCCGGTGGTACCGAAACCCCGCACGATCACCACGGTCAGCACGAATCCGAGCGCGCCGTTCAGCGCCGCGCCGGCTAGTCCCACCGCCCCGTTCCGGGCGCTACGGCGAACCTCCCCGTCCGCCGTGACCGGCTGGACCGGGGCGGACGCGGTCACGGTCGGTCCGGTCCCGGACGGCCCCGCCGGGCCGGTCGCTGGCTGGCTCACGGTTGCCCCAGAGTCGGCGCCGTGACCTGCGGGCGTACCGGATTCCCTGATCGGACGCCCGGGCCGAAAGGCCGGGCCTTCACCCGATTGACCGGGCCGCTGATCGCCGCCAGCCCGGCGCCCACGGCGAAGAAGATAACGGACAGGTTCGGATCGATGTAGGCGTAGACCGGGATCACGACCAGGGCAATCACCGGTATGGCGCTCAGCCACTGCCCGGCTGGCGAGACCGCCGCCGACAGCCGGCGGGCCACGTAAGCCAGCCAGCATAGGAACGCCAGCAGGGCTGGGATGCCGTGACTGTAGAGCACCTGCCACACCATGCCCTGGGTGCCAAGCGGCTCCTCCGCGAGGCTCGTGTCGACCGACTTCGGCGCGCCGTAGCCGAGTAGCGGCGACTGCCGCACGGCATCCCAGGTCCGGACGTACAGGTCCAGCCGGTCGATATTGGTGTCGGTGCTGTTGACCCGGTTCGAGATGAGCTCCTGGACCGGCACCACGAGGCTGACGACCCAGACCAGCGCCATGAGCCCAACGATCGACGTGATCAGTCGCGCATCGCCGCGGACGAGGGCGCGCAGGCCGAGGTAGAGCAGGCCGGCGCCGAGCCCGAGAAACATGCCCCGGTTGAGGGTCATGAAGGCGGGCACCAGCGACAGGGGCAGCGACACCAGCAGGATGATCCGGAACTTGCCGGTCCGGACCGAGGCCAGGTACGCCAGGACACAGCAGACGAGCACCGCGTACGCCGTGCCCCAGTTGTTGGTGTACGGATAGGGGGCGGCGGTGCGGTAGATCGGGTTGGCTGACCAGGCGTTGAATTCGTTCGCCCGCACGTGCGTCAGCGCCTGAATGTACCGCTCTTGCGACACACCTGCCGGCAGGAGCATCTCGACCGGCGTGGTGATGCTGAGGGTCGGCCACAACACGCCGAGCCAGCCCAGCGCTACTACGCCCAACCAGTACAGGCCGAGCGGACGCAGCACCTGGTGCCAAGGGGTTCCCTCTCGCGCCAGGTTGTAGACGTAGACGCAGACGACCAACGCGGTCAGCAGGAATCCGAACCGCAGGCCGAACGTCAGATAGGCGCTGGCCCGATCGATTCGGCTGGCGCTGAGCAGGACCAGCGCCAGGAAGAGCAACCAGCAAGCGGTGCCGATGGGCAGCGCGATCCGGCCACGGGCCACCAGAAACGCCAGCAGGACGATACCGAAGAACGACCAGCCGAGGTAGAAGGCGCCGAGCATCCACCACAGTGGCATCAGGCCGAACATCGCGACAAGCGGCCAGTCAGGTAGCGGCCGTCCGGGCTGGCCCGCCGCCGGTGGCAGCGAGACCAGTGCGGCGCTGCGGTCAGACACCTCGGCCCCGCCGCTGCGCCAGCCGCAACACCCGCTCGCCGGAGAGTAGACCGAGCAGCACCGGCAGAGTGGCCAGGATCCGCTTCTCATACGGGTTGAGCCGGATCACCCGGGACAGCTCACGCCATCCTTCGCCGCGACGGCGTCCGGAGGCCAGCGCGAAGGCGATCTGGCCGTGGATCCGCGCCAGACCCGTGCGACTACCCGCCAGCTCCGGGTGCCGGTCGAGTAGGTACCGCTGCGCCTCGACGATCATCGCCCACCGGCCGAAGAAGAACGATCCGCCGTGCCAGTCGACCACCACCAGCACCTCGGGGACGATGGCGATGGGACCGTGCGCCGCGACCCGGAGCAGCCATTCGTAGTCCTCGCCGTAGCCGCCGGGGATCTCCTCGTCCACCGGACCGGCGGCGGACCAGGTGGAGCGGCGGACCAGGATCGTGCTGGAATGCACCTCCATCACGCGGTCGGCGAGAAAATCCCGCAGCGTCACCTCGTCCCGATTGAGGCGGCGTTCGTGCCCGATCTGCGGGCCCTGTAACCGGATTCCGCAACTCGCGGCGCCGGCCTCGGGTCGTGCCTCCAGCAGGTCGACCTGGCGGTGCAGCTTTCTGGCCAACCAGAAGTCGTCGTCATCGCAGAAGGCGATCAGGTCGCCGGTCGCCGCCTCGGCCCCGGTGTTCCGCCCGCCCGGCAGCCCCTGGCGGTGACTGTTGTTGAGGTAACGCAGCGTCCGGCGGGCGGGCGGTTCGACATCGAGCGGTCGAATGTCTACGTGATCAAAGACCACGATGCATTCGATCTCGCCGGGATAGTCCTGCCCGAGAATGTTCTGGACGGTGCGTTCCAGTAGACCTGGCCGGTCGCAGGTGGCGACCACCACCGTCACCGGAGGATAGCCGGGCCGGCTGTCGTCGGCCGGTGGCGTGTCGTCACTCATGCCCATCTCCTGTCATCACGAAGCCGATCGGTTCCACCCCGGTGGCGCGCAGCCGATTGACCAGCCGGTCGAGTTGGTCAGTTCGAGTACGGTCCCGGGCGGCGACCAGGAGGGCGAAGCCACCCTTGGTGGCGGCCCGTACGCCGATGTCGTTGTAGGCGGCGGCTGGGGCGTCCAGGATCATCAAGCTCGGCGAATCGCCGGCGATATCGAAGCCGTTCAGCCGGACCCCGCCGGAACCGATCCGGAGCACCGGCCAGTCCGGTCCGGGTTCGCGGACGAGTCCGTCCGGCATCGGGTTCGACTCGGCGGGGTCGGCCGGGACAGGTTGGGTCTGTTCCACCATGGTGGCCGACTGGTACACGGCACCGTTGTTGGGGTCGGTGGACGGAAATGGCCGCGGCTTGCGTACCGGAGCCAGCTGTACCGTGTCGTCCATCGAGTTCGCTGGCGGGACACTGACCGGCTGCGCCGGGGCGACGGCTTGTGCGGGAGGCGCGGGGACTGCGCGTCGCTGCGCAACCAGCAGCAGCCGTCGAAGTCTTTCGATGCTTTCCGCTGTGGCGCCGAGTCGTACCTGATGCCCGGCCTCGGCCAGGACGGCGGCCAGTCCAGCGCTCACCTGGCTGCGTCCCTCGTCACGGTCACTGGAGAGTATGACCAGGGGATCTGACGGTTGCTGGTCGTACCACCCGTGGAGCGCCAGGGCGAGGTAGCGCAGGTCCGAATCGCTCGGCTCACCGCGACGCGGACGATGGATGGTGCCCAGTAGCGGTGCGTTGATCACCTCGGCGGCGTCGGCGGCCGACCGTACCCGGCGGTCGAGGGATTCGCGGATGAAAGCCGCCAGCCCGCCGAGCAGTGCCCCACCGAGGACCGCAGCGATGATGATCAAGAGTGCGGCGTCGTGGTTGGAGGGGACCGGAGCGCGAGCGGCGCTGGTGATGGAGCCCGGGCTCAGATCCGCTGAAGCGATTTTGGATCGCTGCTCCGCCAGTTGCGCCAGTTGGTCGTTAAGTGACCGCATCTGGTCGAGCAAGGCGCTAATCCGAGGGGACGAGGTGTTCGGCTCGTCGGCGGACGGTAGTGACTTCTGCGTGGTCGTCCGCTGTGCGGTGACCAGCGCGATGGTGTCGTCGTATGACTTGAGCACCGAGGTGCGTTGCTCCTCGTACATGCCCTTGCGTAGGTGCAGGTACATCTCGGCGGCCCCGTTCGCGCCGGCCACCGCCTGGTGTTCGCTGGTGGCCGCGTAGCTGAACCGAAGCAACTGTCCGCCGACCGGCGCCTCCACCTTGAGCGCCTCCGTGATCTCCTCGACGTCGCGCCCGGTGATGGCGATCACCTTGTCGATGACGTCGTTGCTGGTCGCCACGCCACTTTCCGCGGTCATGTTCACCGCACGGTCGGCGCCCCCCGCCGGGTAGGAGAAGGGGTCGGTGACCACGGGCCGGACCAGCACGACCGTCGTGGCGGTGTAGGTCGCGGGCACCAACCACAGGTACGCCCCAGCGGCGACTGATATCAGCACCGCGGTGACGAGGACCGTCCGCCAGCGACGCAGGGGGATACGCAGCAGTTCTACCAGGCCGATCGGACGGTGCTGAGCGGGAGCGGCGTCTGTCACGTCCATTATCGATTCCTCTTGCCTTCCGGCGGGCGCGTGCGGGGTGGAATGGCTCGACAGCGATGCCCGGAAGACAATCCTCGCATTGTTCGGGAGCGATCTCCGCCAGTGGCCCGCTCGTGCGGTCCCATCCCCCCCCCTGGCCCCGGGCGGTCTGCCGGCACCTCACCTTTTCGGTGTCGGTGGTGGCCCGCCCGAGGCCGGGCCGCCTCAGTTGGTGGCGTAGAAGAGCGTGCGGCTGGAGTAGGACGTGCCGCCCCCCGCCGCCGCAAGCTGGACCGACGCCGCGCCGTCGACGGCCGTCTCATCGAACGGAACCGCCCGCAGCGAGCCTGCCGTGGAGCCGTACACGATCCTGCCGCCGACCAACGTCATGCCCCGCACGTCACTCCAGGTGATGCCCTGCGTGGGTAGGGTGAACTCGGTGCAGCCGACCAGGTAGCCATCCGGTTCCAGGTAGCGGTAGAACAGGCTGTTGGCGCCGGTCCGGGTGTAGTACATCCGACCGTTGAGGTAGAACGCCCCGGTCATGGCCGCCGCATTGAACCAGGAGTTGTAGCCACTACTGATCCACGGTGCCCCCACCGAGCCGCCGGTGAACATCGAGACCTCCAGGTAGCTGCCGCTCGGCGCCTTCGTGTCGGTCATCGACCAGTAGACCTTGTTGCTGACCACGAAGGCGGCGCCCGCCGAGATCAGGTTCGGCTGGCTGGTGTTGCTCGGCGTACCCAGCGTCGTGCCGTCGAACGGGACCTTGGTCAGTTGCCCGTTGGTCGTGCCAAGGTAGAGGTATCCGGGCGTGGTCAGCGGTGCGTTGACCGCCGGGATCACCCGACCGCCGGCCAGTGGGAACAGGCCCATCCGGCCGTGGTATTCATTGCCCAGTCCGTCGGAGTCGTAGCCGGCGTAGATGCCGGTCGCTGCCCCGCCACAATTCCCAGACGACCGGGCCCCAGGAGGTTGTCCCGGCAGGTGCGCCGGACCTGGTCGGGTTCCAGGTCAGCGGCATGCCGTTGATCGGGATCGAGCGCACCGAGTCCGTACCGGTTGATCGCGCCCGCGCCGGCGGCGTCGTTGCCGTTGGTGTTGCTGAGCCACCGGAAATGGCCGGCGACGTAGACGACGTTGTCGGACACCTCGACTGCGGTGACCGAGTCGGTGCCGGTGAAGTTCACCCAGGTGGCGTCGAGGCTGCTGCCCCGCGCGGCGGTCTCCCAGCGGCTGATCGCGTCGCAGTACGCGCCGTCGCCCCGGCCACCGTCGGCGATGATGACGAAGTAGCTGCCGTCGTCGGAGAAGTCGACGTCCCGAGCGTAGAACGGGAACGCCCAGTTGTAGCAGGGCGCCACGAACCGCTGGGTGCTCCAGTTGGCGACCGTCGGGGTGCCGGACAGCTCGATCACCGCAACCTGGTTGCGGGGCAGCCCATTGACGTTGGTGAAGTTGCCGACCGCCACGAGCGTGCCGCCGTCGGGCGAGAGCGCGAGGCCCCACACCAGTTCGGCACTTTCACGGGCGATACTGGCATCGATCTGGAAGCTCGGGTCGATCGCGCCCGTCGTGGCGTTCAGCCTGGCCAGCAGCGAATGTTGCGTGCCGTTGACCCAGTGGAAGGCGCCGGCGATGTACAGGTGGTTGCCATGCACGATGGTCCGACGGACGAGGCCGCCGTCACTGCGGCCGACCCAACTGGCGACCGTCGCACCGGTGACCGGGTCGAGCTCGACGAGATTCTTGCGGCTGACCCCGTTGACGTTCTGAAACGCCCCGCCCACGATCAGTCTGCCGTCCGGGCTGACCGCCAGCGCGTGGACCGCGCCGTCCAGCACCGGAGCAAAGGTAGTTCGCAGAGCACCGGTGATCCGGTCGTAGGCGAACAGGTAACCTCTGGCCGTCCACCCCGGTTGGCCGACGCTCTTGATGGCAGTGAACGAGCCGCCGACATAGACGGTGCCGCCGACTTCGGCGAAGGCTTTGACGTCCCCGTTCTGGGCGTGTGGCGTCTGGTCCACCGGGTCGGCTGAGACGAGCGTGCTCGTTACCGGCGGCAGTCCCGCAGCTCGTGCGGGTGCCGCCGCGAGCCCGATGATCAGGGCGCCAACCATCAGGGTGCTCGCCCATCGAGCCGACGTCGCTCGTCGTTGCGGTTGAGTGTGGGTCCTAATGAACACTGGTCCCCCAAATAAAAGTGAGAACGGCGGTAGTTTCTGCGTCGGAGAACACGGTGCATCAACCAACCGGTTCAGGCGTGCTCAGTGTCGCCCCTACGACATCGATCGCCGCGGTTCGGCTTAGCCCCGTAGGCGGTGCTGCGGGTGGAAGCCACGGGGAATCCCACGGCCGTGCGACGGTGGTCACCCATCGGTCCGACAGGTACTCATCCGCCGTCGGGTGAGCCGCTCCTGGGCGCGGGAATCCGCCACCGGAACGGTGCGACTTTCGATCGTGCGTGCACCTTCCAGTTGGCCGCCAACATCAAATCCGCGACCGTGACGGATTCGGCCTCGCGGGCGAGGACCAGACCGCGTCCGTCCAGTTCGTGTGCCACCTCGACCTGATGGTCGTCCACGTGCTCGCCGAAGCGTCGCCGACGGGTACGTAGATGGGGCGGTGCCCGGCCCGCATCGCCGCCAGGGCGGACCCCACGCCCGCGTGGGTGATGACCACCTGCGCTTCGCGCATCGCCTGTTGCATCTCGGCAAAGGGCACCTGCCGTCGTGCGTCGACGGGCATCCCGGGAATTCTGGTCGAGCCGACCTGCCAGAGGATCTCGGCGGATCGTGGCAGGACATCCACGAGCCGGCGGAGCAACCGCGGGAACTGGAACTTCTCGTGGGTGCCGAGGGTGACCACGATCTTCGATATCGCAGGCTGGGTGGCGCGCTTCTCCGCATGGTAGACATCAAAAATGGAGCCACCGTACTGCCAGCGGTCGTTGGCCCAGGACCGGTACTGCGTGTACAGGAGGCTTCTCGGCAACCGGGCGACGAGGTGACCGGTGAGCGATGGCCCCTGGGTCCGGGTCGCGCTCTCGATGTAGCAGCAGGTGAGACCGGAGCGCGTGGCGGGCACAAAGAACGACATCGCCACACTTGCGCCGGTACTGATGATCCGGCTGAACCGGCCGGTCCGCAACACCCTTCGCGCGGCGATGAAGTCGCGAATGGTCCCGAGGGCGTCCCGGGACGTTGCCGGTGGAACATGGATGACCTCCTGACCATCGAGGAGCGATCGGCTCTGGGGCGAGTCGAAGGTCGCCCAGACGCAGTTGCTCTGCACCCCGAGGCGGGGGACGAGGCTGTGTAGCTCGGCGAGGTGTCCGCCGGTCGATGCGACGAGGAGTGTGGTCACGCTTAGCTCCAATGCGCGTTCGTCACCGTGGGGGTCCCGGGCCCGGCCGGGACAACGTCCGTCAGGTATCGCCGGGCTTTGGGGTAGGGCAACGGGCGTCGGTCATTCCAGCGCACGCGAGCGCGCTGGGGTTGGGCCGGCGGAATCGGGGTGAGCCCTTGAGGACGGGTTGGCTTCGATGAGCCGACCGGTGGCGAGGAACAGGCTCAGTGCCATGACGCCGAGCAGCAGCGAGCCGAAGATCCATCCGCCGATGACGTCGGTGAACCAATGTTTCTGCAGGTAGATACGGGTGTATCCTTCAACGGTCACGGCGACCGCCAGCGCGGTGGCTAGTACGGTGCGGCCCGAGCGGGGAATTCGCCAGGTCAGCCCCGCGAGTATGGCGATGGTGCCAAAGGTCATGAGCACCCGCGCGCAGCCGCCAGATGGATAGGTGCCCAGGTCAGTGGGGGGATGTCCCCGATTCACCACCAGCTTGAGGATCTCCTGCGTGTATTGTTCGAGGACAAACTGGAGGGGCATCGCAGCCATCGGTATCCACCACCGGCGGCGCCAGAGAACGGCGAAGCCGACGGCGGTGACGACCGTGATCACCTTGAGTGGCCCACGATCGCCAATGACGGTGATCCAGTTGTTTAGCTGCTCCCACCCGGCGTCGCGCTGGGCGTGCACGTGGTCGAACACCCGGTGATCGACGGTCGACTCAAGCCGCGATAGCGCTTCACCGAGCGGCCAGCAGACGGCGATGATCGCCGCTGATCCCGCGAGTAGGGCGACAACGCGGCTGGGATCGGTCCGACCTCGGCGCTGAGCGCGACCCCTGCCCGACGCGTCCGTCGGGCGAATCGATTGGCTCGGATGGCCGGCGCGGCGCGCACCACCACCAGCGGAGTCAGGATAAGGGGAACAAGGATCGCCGCTACGGCTAACGAGTAGACTAGCGCCACGGCTGTCCCCGCTGGCCGTCTAACCGGCTAGCCGGGGCGCTGCCGGCCCGCCCGGCGTGTTCAATCTCGCTGCTCCGCGGTCCATCCGGGCAGGTGCGATCCACGCTTTGTTGATCTTTAGTGGGTCGTTGCGCCATCGTCTTCGCAGCCACCATTAGGTCTCCCTGACCGTTCCGATCAGTGTCCGGAACTCGTAGCCTGTCCGGGTGGCGACCGGGTATCCAGTTTGGACTGAACCGAGCACCCCGTGACTGGCCTGAAGATCGGGTCGGTGAAACCGTAGATGAACGCGGGCGTAAGCGGTAGTGGCCAGTCACCAAATGCGAGAAGTCTGATGCTTCGTGGATGGTATTGACCATCATTTGACAGACATGCCTTCAGCCGAGGTGGAGTGCGCCCTGGCGCTCCGGCGGATTTCGTCATGATCAATTGCGAAGGTGAGCCCCGCCGGCCAAAGTGGGCACGGGCGCCTACCCGACTGTTTGGGACAACCGGCTGGCGAGAATGTGGAGCAGAGCCGGGTGCAGGCGGTTGCTCCAGCCGCCACCGCCAGCGGCCAGCTCGGCTGCACGTAGCCACAACTCGATAAGGTAGGCGTCACCGACCAATCGGCACTGCTCCCGGGCGAGCCCCACCGCCGGGCCGTACCGCACGAGCACACGATCGATCTCCCCGGCCGCGCCGACCGCGGACCGGTTCCGTAGCGACAGCGCGGTCTGGAACGCCTGATGGGCGAGATCGAACCCGACCGGTCGGTCCGATCCCCGGTTTTCCCAGTCCCAGGCGATCAGCCGGCCCCGGTAGGAGCCGAGGTTCCACGGAACCCAGTCACCGTGCCAGTCGCCGAACTCCAACTCCTGGCCACCGTCTCGCGCTTCGAGTGCGCTGATGGCTCCCAGAATCGGCCCGCCCGTCCGCTCCGCCCTGGTCAGCAGTCCGATGAGGAACGGAGAGCCCCGTAACGGCCGTGCCGGCGCCGCTGGTCCGCCGCGTCGGGCGACGGCGAGCATCGCGGCGGAGCGGGGCTTCGCCGGTCTACGCAGTCGTCGTACCCGTGCCGGCATCGGCGCCACAACAGCCACGGTCAGGTCGTCGTCGAGCAACGCGTGCATCAACTGTGGACAGTCGGGGAAGTCCCCGCCGACGCGGGGCAGTTCCCGAAGAGCCTCCGCCTCCGCCCGTACCATGGCTCGGGTCGCGTCATTCCAGCCGACCTTCGCGTATCCCCGGGCCCTGCCTCGATCGTCGAACAACTGCAGCGTGGGCTTGTGATGCGGGTCGGGCGGCCGGATGCCGATCGCCGCGTGCAGCCGACAGCCGAGCAGCCCCGACAGGCGGTCGGTAAGCAGCAGTCGGGTGGCATCCAGCTCGACCGGAACCGCAACGGTCAGCACCGGCATGCCAGCCAGGCCGGTTGCCCCGAGCCTGGCCAGCAGCCCGACCAGCAGTCGGCTTGCCCGAACGCGGGGCGGTCGCAAGGCGTTGTAGGCCAAAGTAGACGACGAGCCCACCCGCCGGGACGCCAGCGGCAGGAGGAAGCGGGCCCGTTCCACCGAGGGCACGATGGCGTACCGGGCAGCGAGCCGCCACCCTGGCGTGTCCGGTGCCGAACCCGGGGAGACGGTGAGCCGCAGTCGCGGTTCGGGAAAGATCGCCCTGGAAACCCAACCGAGTCCGTCCTGACGATCGCGCGGGTCGTTCGACCTGCTGGACCGGTGTCAATTCGCCCCCATCCCACATGGGTTCCGCATGTCATGGCGTCGGGCCCGACGATCGAAGGATATGCGGAAATGTGGCTGGCCGAAATGGACTGGTAAGCCGGAGTCAGGTCGGTCAACCTCCGCGCGGCCCGGCACGCACCGCTGCGACAGGGGCGTCAGCGTTGCCAGACCCGGACGTAGTCCACCTGGAAGTCGGCCGGGAAGGTGGTCGCGGTGTCGGGGTCGCCGAGCCAGCCACCCACCTGGAAGTTGAGCCGGATGTTGTACGGCTTGTTGAACGCCTCGTCGAACCACGGTGTGGTCTTGCGGTTCCGTTCGTAGACCTGCTTACCGTCGATGTACCACCGGAGCGCGCCCGGTTCCCACTCTGTGGTGTAGGTGTGGAATCCGTCGCCGGCGTGGCCGGTGGCGAAGGTGTAACGCTGGTCCTGCTTGACCGGCGTGTAATCGTAAAAGATCGCCTGGGTGGCGGCGCGGTAGTAGGACGCACCACCGGGTAACTCGACCACGTCGATCTCTCCCTTGCCGCCGTCGTCCGGACGCAGCCAGAACGCCGGCCAGAGACCCCGCGAATTGGTGGGGCCGTTGGGTGACTTGGCCCGGATCTCGAAGCGCCCGTACGTGAACGAGGCCTTGCCGATCGTGTCCAGGTAGCTCTGGGTGTACTGCCGGGTCTGGGAACTGCACCTGGTCGTCTCGCGCAGCGCGCGCAACGTCAAGACACCCCTGGAGGTGAAGGTGTTCCTCGGGCTGTCGGTGTTGCAGCCGCGGTCGATGTCCCGCCCCTCGTTGGTCCGTAGATTCCACTTCGCGCGGTCAATGGTGGGCCCGTCGAACTCGTCGGACCAGACCAGCCGCCACCCTCCGGGGGGTGCGGTGTCGGTCGGCTGGCTCGTCGTCCGTGGCGGGGCAGTCGTGGCCGGGCTCGGCGCCGCCGTCGCGGGCCGGGTCGGACCGGGCGTGGGACGGGCCGGGCCGGGCGTGGGATGGATGGTCGGCGGGCTACTGGACCGCGTGGCTGCTTGGCTCGGGGCGTGGGTTCGCGTGGAGCGCCCGGTGATGGTGTACTCCAGGACCAGGTGCGGGCGGATGGCGGCCCTGGCGTTCTCCCGGGACGCCCAGTACACGCGAGTGTGGTGGCTTTCCTGAAGGAGCGCGAAGGTGTATTTGCCGTTGTTGGTCACCTCGCTGGAGACATCCCACTCGTTGAATCCCCTGGCGACACCATTCACTGCGGCCAACGCGGCGCCGAGGGCGGGTCGCTCGGCCCAGGCGCCGGTCCCGCGCGCGTCACCGGCAGCCGGATAGGCGACAACCCGGGCGTCAGTGGAGTCCCAGGTATAGGCGCGCAGAGTGGCCCGGACCTTGCTGACGTTGGCTGGCAAGGCCCGCACCGCGAACGACAGAAGCGCGTCGCGTTGACCATTGACGTTCCCATCACAGAGCCGCGGGCAACTTGCCAGCGTGCCCTTGATGCTGTTGTCCCCGTCCTGGATCACCTGTGTCACGGTCGTGTCGGCGATTGTGCCGACCGTGACCAAGGCGCTTTCGTCGGCGGATATCGGCAGGGTGGACAAGGCCAGCAGGGCGGCCGCGCCCGCGCCTACCAGAGCGATAGCTGGACCTCTACGTCGCATCGGATTCCTCAAGATAGATCATCTTACGGCTACCTTCCGATTGCTCAAGGTAATCCTGGCGTCCACGGTAGTCCTGAGACGAGTCTGTCCACTGGGATTCATGAACACCAAAACCTTGCTTAAGGGCGGGTTAATGTACGGGTCTCCCGCCTGCTCCGGCGCGCCACCTGCCGGCGAGATTTCGTCCCACCGGGCAGCTCGGCCGGCGTGCCGGGGTGGGTCCGCCTGTCCGCAGGACGGGACGCCGGCAGGCGGCGCGCCGGATAGTGGAACCGGCATGAAAGACTTGTTGTTGTGTTGCGCTGGCTTACTGCAGGTGAATCGCACGGTCCCGCCCTTGTCGCCCTGCTTGAGGGGGTGCCCGCCGGGGTCGCGTTGACCAGTGCCGAGATCGTCCGCGAGTTGACCCGCCGACGGCTCGGCTATGGGCGGGGTGCCCGGATGTCGTTCGAACGGGACGAAATCGAGATCATCGGGGGCATCCGGCACGGAATGACGCTGGGCAGCCCGGTTGCGGTACGGGTAGGTAACTCCGAGTGGCCGAAGTGGCAGACCGTGATGTCCGCTGACCCGGTCGATCCGGCTGAGCTGGCCAACCAGGCCCGTAACGCTCCGTTGACCCGGCCCCGACCGGGCCACGCCGACCTGGCCGGAATGCAGAAGTACGGTCACACCGATGCCCGGCCGATCCTGGAGCGGGCCAGTGCGCGGGAGACCGCTGCCCGGGTCGCGGTCGGCGCGGTCGCCAAAGCGCTGCTTCGCCAGGCACTCGGCATTGAGATCGTCTCGCACGTCATTGAGCTGGGATCGGTCGCGGCCAAACCCGGCCTTCAGCCTCGGCCGGAGGACGCCGAGCGGGTTGACGCTGATCCGCTGCGCTGCCTCGATTCGGAAGCGAGTGCCCGGATGGTGACCGAGGTTGACGCCGCGAAGAAGGACGCGGACACCCTGGGCGGCGTCGTCGAGGTGCTTGCCTATGGCGTACCGCCGGGGCTCGGGAGCCACGTGCAGTGGGACCGCAAACTCGACGCTCGACTGGCAACCGCGTTGATGTCCATCCAGGCGATCAAGGGGGTGGAGATCGGCGACGCCTGGCAACAGGCTCGATCGCGCGGTTCGGTCGCACACGATGAGATCATTCCGACCGCAAACGGCGTTAAGCGGGTCACCGACCGGGCCGGCGGTCTGGAGGGCGGGATCACCACCGGTGAGCCGCTGCGGGTCCGGGCTGCGATGAAACCTATCTCCTCGCTTAATCGGGCACTGGCCACGGTGGATGTGACCACTGGTGAACCGGCGACCGCGATCAACCAGCGCTCCGATGTGTGCGCGGTGCCCGCCGCGGCGGTGGTCGCCGAGGCGATGGTCGCATTGGTCCTCGCCGAGGCGGCCACCGAGAAGTTCGGTGGCGACTCGGTTGCCGAAATCCGCCGCAACCTCGCCGGTTACCTGGACAATCTGGTGGTTCGGTGAGCGCGAGGAGTGCAGCGCAGCGGAGCCCCGCAGTCGCGAACGTAGGGTGGGTTCGGTGAGCGCGAGGAGTGCAGCGCAGCGGAGCCCCGCAGTCGCGAACGTAGGGTGGGTTCGGTGAGCGCGAGGAGTGCAGCGCAGCGGAGCCCCGCAGTCGCGAACGGGAACAGGTACCGCTGATGGCCCCGGTTTGTGTGCTGGTGGGTGCGCCCGGGGCCGGTAAGACCAGCGCCGGTGCGCTGATCGCGGAGGCGTTGGGCGTCGGGTTCCGGGACACCGATGTCGATATTGAGGAGATGGCTGGCAAGCCGATTCCGGAAATCTTCATCGACGATGGCGAGGAGCACTTCCGTACCCTCGAACGGGCTGCCGTCAGTGCGGCGTTGGCCTCGTTCGACGGGGTGCTCGCCCTCGGGGGCGGCGCTGTCCTGGCGCCGGAAAATCGGGCGGCGCTGGCCGGACATGTCGTGATCCACCTCTCGGTCGAGTTGCCGGACGCGGTCAAGCGGGTGGGGCTGGGGGCCGGCCGACCGCTGCTGGCGCTCAACCCAAGGGCCACTCTCAAGCATCTGCTCGACCAACGGCGCCCGCTCTACGCCGAGGTCGCCACCAGCACCGTGATCACCGACGGGCGTACCCCCGAACAGGTCGCTGAGGAGATTCTCGCCACGCTCAAGGCTAGGCTCTAACCCGATGGACGAGCTGACCCGAATACCGGTCGGCGGCGAGCGGCCGTATGAGGTCCTCGTAGGCCGTGACCTGCTGGCCGCCCTGCCTCCGCTGCTGCCCGGTGCGGCGCGCGTCGCGGTATTGTCCGCGCCGCCGTTGAAGGCGCACGCGGAGGCGCTCGTTGAGCGACTGGCTGCCGTCGGCGTGACGCCGCTGGCCGTGTCGGTGCCGGACGCCGAGGCGGGTAAGAGTATCGAGGTCGCCGCGCGCTGCTGGGACGAGTTGGGCACGGCTGGCTTCACCCGTACCGACGCGGTGGTTGGTCTCGGTGGCGGTGCGGTCACCGATCTGGCCGGGTTCGTGGCCGCCGGGTGGCTGCGCGGGGTGCGTTGGGTGCCGGTATCGACCTCGTTGCTGGGCATGGTCGATGCCGCTGTCGGGGGCAAGACCGGGGTCAACACGGCGGCCGGGAAGAATCTGGTCGGCGCATTCCACCCGCCGGCCGGGGTGCTCTGCGATCTGACCATGCTGGCCTCGCTGCCCCCGGTCGACCTGCGGGCCGGTCTTGCTGAGGTGGTCAAGTGCGGCTTCATCGCCGACCCGGTCATTCTCGATCTGGTCGAGGATGATCCGGCGGCGGCGGTCGACCCGACCGGCACGGTGGCGCGCGAGTTGATCGAGCGGGCGATCCGGGTGAAGGCTGATGTGGTCTCCGGTGACCTGCGCGAGTCGGGCCGGCGGGAGATTCTCAATTACGGCCATACGCTCGCGCACGCGATCGAGAAGGTCGAGGGTTACCGCTGGCGGCATGGTCACGCGGTTTCGGTCGGGTTGGTGTTTGCCGCCGCGCTGGCCTGTCGGGCTGGCCGGCTCGACGAGTCGATTGCCGCTCGGCACCGGTCGGTGCTCAAGCTGCTGGAGCTGCCCACCTCATACCAGGGTGATACCTGGCCGGAGCTGCTGGCCACCATGCGGGTGGACAAGAAGGCGCGGGGTTCGCGGCTGCGGTTCGTCGTGTTGGAGGACCTGGCTCGGACCGCGATCCTGGAAGGGCCCGAGGACGCGCTGCTGCGTTCGGCCTTTGCCGAGGTGGCGCAATGAGGGTCTACGTGTTGAATGGGCCGAACCTGGGTCGGCTCGGCACCCGGCAGGTCGACATCTACGGGGCGACCAGTTATGCCGATCTGGTTGAGAAGTGCCAGGCCACGGGCCGTGAGTTGGGGCTGGCTGTCGATGTGCGGCAGACTGACGCCGAGCATCAGATGCTCGCCTGGCTGCACACGGCCGCCGATGAGGGGGCCGCGGTGGTGCTCAATCCGGGTGCCTGGTCGCACTATTCCTACGCGGTGCGGGACGCTTGCGCTCTGCTTCGGGCGCCGCTGATCGAGGTGCACATCTCCAACATCCACGCCCGGGAGGAGTTCCGGCACCATTCGGTGATTTCGGCGGTGGCCACCGGAGTGATCTGCGGTCTCGGGATCGACGGCTACCGGCTCGCACTGCAACATCTGGGTTCGCTGCCGCACCCAGGATGACCAGCGGGCCGGGGTGGGGTATCCGAAGGGTGGTCAAGGTCCTGGTTCTCCGGGCCTTGAAAGGTCAACTAGACAGGTCCTAGTAGACTTGCCGGGTCTGTCCGCCAATTGAAGATCAAGGCAGGAAATGGCCACCACCAACGACCTCAAGAACGGTCTGGTTCTCAACCTCGATGGCGAGCTCTGGACGGTCGTGGAGTTCCAGCACGTCAAGCCCGGCAAGGGCGGTGCTTTCGTGCGCTCCACGCTGAAGAACGTGCTATCCGGCAAAGTCGTTGACAAGACGTTCAACGCGGGCACCAAGGTCGACACGGCCACCGTTGACAAGCGCACCATGCAGTACCTCTACGCCGACGGCGACGACTACGTGTTCATGGACCTGGAGACCTACGACCAGATTCCGGTGCCCGGCAGCACGGTCGGCGAGGCAGCCAACTACCTGCTGCCCGAGGCTGAGGCGACAGTTGCCACCCACGAGGGCGTGCCGCTCTACATCGAGCTGCCGACCAGCGTGGTGCTCGAGGTGACGTACACCGAGCCGGGCCTGCAGGGCGACCGCTCCACCGGTGGTAACAAGCCGGCTACGGTAGAGACCGGGGCGACCGTGCAGGTGCCGCTCTTCATCACCACCGGCGAGAAGATCAAGGTCGACACCCGCGACGGCCGTTACCTCGGCCGATCCTGATGGCCGAGGGGCCCAAGTCGCAGATGCCCGCTCGCCGTAAGGCGCGTAAGCGGGCTCTGGATGTCCTCTACGAGGCCGATCTGCGTGATCTGCCCCCCGGTGAGGTGCTCACCGGCTACCTGCGCCGCCTGGAGCCGCCCCGGCCTGAGCATCTCGGGTACGCGATTACCCTGATCGAGGGCGTGTCGACCCATCTGGACCGGATCGATGAGTTGATCGCCAGTTACGCCGAGGGGTGGACGCTGGATCGAATGCCGGTCGTTGACCGCAATCTCGCTCGGATCGCGGTCTACGAGTTGCTCTACCTGGATGAGATCGACGATCCGGTGGCGATCAGCGAGGCGGTCGAGTTGGCCAAGCAGATGTCGACCGACGATTCGCCACGGTTCCTCAACGGAATTCTGGGCCGCATCGCGGAGTACGCCACCCGGTAGCTCCCGGTTCGATGAGACGTGTTCGTTGTGGCGCCCAGTGGCGTGCGTCGCACCAGGCCGGGCCTGGTGGTAGGCCGTCGCCTGCGAAGTGGCAACCCCGAACGTCGTGCAGCGGCCCGCCGGCGGTGATCGGTAGCTGAACTGGTCATTTGACGCAGCGGTGCCGACACGCCCGTGACGGAGTTCGGGATTTCAGGCGGGATATATCCGAAGCGGGGTCCGTACCGAATGGCACGGACCCCGCTAATCGGGAACGGGATCAGGAGGCGAAGAGGGCCCGAGGGTCGGCGACGAGGACGCCGTGCTCGGTCAGCCGCTCGATCAGCCCGGACGGGGAGGAGTCGTAGACGATGGCGAGCGACCGAAGGTCGTCCGCACGAATCGACAGGACTCGCCCGTTGTAGTCACCCCGCTGCTGCTGGATGGCCCGGGCATAGCGTGCGACGTACGCGAGTTCCTCGGACGCGTCGTCATAGAGCCGTTCCAGATCGAGCACGATCTTGCTGGTGGGCTCGTGCCGGACGCCGCTGCCATCGGGCAGCAGTTCCGAAACGGGGACCCGGTAAAACTCGGCAAGCTCGGCGAGGCGGGAGACGGTGACCGCACGGTCACCCCGCTCGTACGAGCCAACCACTACGGCTTTCCAACGCCCGTTTGACTTCTCCTCCACCCCCTGCAGGGACAGCCCCTGCTGCTGACGGATGGAGCGCAGGCGGGCGCCCAACGACTTGGCGTACTCAGAGGGCATTCGGACACTCCCAGTGCTGGCTCGGGGATCTCCCCAGCGATCGCTACGGAGCGTGACGGTACGGGGATTGCGACACGCGGTCAAGTGGTCGTTACCTACCCGTTTGCAAGATCGCGCAAAGATCTCCACTTTCGCCCACTGATTGAGCGGTCAGTGACCCGCTGCGGCCAGCACGTTTGCCGCTGGTAGCGTGGCAAAAGCCTCCGGCACCGCCCGCACAGCGGCTGATGTCGGATCCGACATCCTTTAACGACCCGTCCCGTGAGGCGGGGAAGGAGGTCCGCCGTGGCCTACTCGCAGGCTGCCCGGCCTACGCATGCGTCACCACCGTCTGTGAAAGTCATCCTGTCCGGCGCTGACTTGCCGCGGGTGGTTGACCGGATGGCGCACCAGATTCTGGAGAAAACCCAGGGTGCGGCCGAAACCGTGTTGCTCGGTATCCCTACCCGGGGAGTCCCGCTGGCCCACCGGTTGGCTGCCCGAATCGGCACCTTCGAGGGGATCGACGTACCGGTCGGTGTGCTCGATATCACCCTTTATCGCGATGATCTCCGCCGTAACGCCACCCGGGCGGTCGGGCCGACCGAGGTACCCGCCGGTGGCGTCGATGGCAAGCGGGTGGTCCTCGTCGACGACGTACTTTTCTCCGGCCGCACCGTCCGTGCCGCGTTGGACGCGTTGAGCGACCTCGGGCGGCCCAGTTCGGTGCAGCTGGCCGTCCTGGTCGACCGCGGCCACCGTGAACTGCCGATCCGGGCCGACTATGTCGGCAAGAACATCCCAACCGCGCTCGCCGAGAGCGTCAAGGTCACGCTGATCGAGACTGACGGCGGTGACGAGGTACGACTCATCGGAGGACGCGCCCAGTGATCAGGCATCTGCTCTCCGGCGCTGATCTGGACGCGAAGACCGCCACGCTGATCCTGGACACCGCTGCCGAGATGGCGACCGTGGCCGGGCGCGAGGTGAAGAAGTTGCCCGCGCTACGCGGCCGAACCGTGGTGAACCTCTTCTACGAGGACTCCACCCGGACCCGGATCTCGTTCGAGGCGGCGGCGAAGCGGCTCTCCGCCGATGTGATCAACTTCTCGGCCAAGGGGTCGAGCGTCTCCAAGGGCGAGAGCCTGAAGGACACCGCGTTGACCCTGCAGGCGATGGGGGCCGACGCGGTGGTGATCCGACACCCGGCCTCCGGAGCACCGCACCGGTTGGCCAACTGGGTGGACGGTTCGGTGATCAACGCTGGTGACGGCACGCACGAGCACCCGACCCAGGCGCTGCTCGACGCGTACACGATGCGCTCGCGACTTGGCCGACTGGCCGGTCTGCAGGTGGCGGTGGTCGGCGACGTGCTGCACAGTCGGGTGGCCCGCTCCAATGTGTTGCTCCTGTCCATGCTGGGCGCGAAGGTGACCCTGGTCGGCCCGCCGCCGCTGATACCAGTCGACATATCCACCGCGCTGGCTCCGGGTACCGACGTCTCCTACGACCTGGACGCGGTACTGCCCACCTCCGATGTGGTGATGATGCTGCGGGTGCAGCGGGAGCGGATGGCCGACTCCTACTTCCCGTCGGCCCGCGAGTACGCCCGCCGGTACGGCCTGGACGGGCCACGGATGCGCCGGCTGCCGGAGCACGCGATCGTCATGCATCCCGGCCCGATGAACCGGGGGATGGAGATCGCGCCGGAGGTGGCCGACTCGGCTCGGTCCACGATCGTTGAACAGGTCGCCAACGGTGTGTCCGTCCGGATGGCCGTCCTTTATCTACTTCTCGGGGGCAGGAACCAGTGAGTACGTACCTGATCAAGGGCGCCAGCCTGGTCGGCGGTGAGCCGAACGACCTGCTGGTGCGCGACGGTGTGGTGGCCGAGGTCGGCCGATCCCTGTCCGCGCCGGGCGCGCGGACCGTGGACGCCGACGGCCTGGTGGTCCTGCCCGGCCTGGTCGACCTGCACACCCACCTGCGCGAGCCGGGACGGGAGGACGCCGAGACGGTGGAGTCCGGTTCCCGCGCGGCGGCGCTGGGCGGCTACACCGCGGTGTGCGCGATGGCGAACACCTCCCCGGTCGCTGACACGGCGGGTGTGGTGGAGCAGGTGTGGCGGCTGGGCCGCGAGGCTGGCCTGGTCGATGTACAGCCGATCGGGGCGGTGACCGTCGGACTGGCCGGGGAGCGGCTCGCTGAGCTGGGTGCGATGGCCAGCTCGGCCGCCCGGGTCCGGATCTTCTCCGATGATGGGCACTGTGTGGCGGATCCCCGGCTGATGCGCCGGGCGCTGGAGTACGTCAAGGCCTTCGACGGGGTGGTCGCCCAGCACGCCGAGGAGCCCCGGCTCACGGAGGGCGCGCAGATGCACGAGGGCGAGGTGTCGATCCGGCTCGGGCTGACCGGCTGGCCCGCCGTGGCCGAGGAGGCCATCATCGCCCGCGACGTGCTCTTGACCGAGCACGTCGGCAGCCGGTTGCACGTGTGTCATGTCTCCACCGCCGGCAGTGTGGAGGTGCTACGTCAGGCGAAGGCCCGGGGTGTCCGGGTCACCGCCGAGGTCACCCCGCACCACCTGCTGCTCACCGACGCGCGGGCAGCCAGCTACGACCCGGTGTTCAAGGTCAATCCGCCGCTGCGGACCGCCGCCGACGTGGCGGCACTGCGCGCCGCGCTGATCGAGGGCATCATCGACATCGTCGCCACCGATCACGCCCCACACGCTCTGCAGGACAAGGAGTGTGAGTGGGCGTACGCCCGGCCGGGCATGCTCGGCCTGGAGACGGCGCTGTCGGTGCTGCTGTCGGTGTTGACGGAGTCCGTGGCGCCCGACGGCCCGGCGCTGTGGGGACTGATCGCGGAGCGGATGTCGCGTGCCCCGGCCCGGATCGCCGGGCTGACCGGGCATGGACACGATCCGGCCCCCGGGGTGCCGGCGAATCTGGCCCTGGTCGACCCGGCGGCTCGACGGCCCATCGACCCTGGTGAGTCGGCCAGTCGAAGTCGGAACAACCCGTATTCCGGGATGCTTCTGCCCGGACGGGTCGTCGCGACGTTCCTGCGCGGCGAGGCGACCGTACTCGATGGAAAGGCGGTCAAGTGATGGCGAGGCGCAGACCGGCGATTCTGGTACTGGAGGACGGCCGGACCTTCCGCGGCGAGGCGTACGGCAGCGTGGGGGAGACCTTCGGGGAGGCGGTCTTCACCACCGGGATGACCGGCTACCAGGAGACCCTGACCGATCCGGCATGCCACCGCCAGGTGGTGGTGCAGACCGTGCCACACATCGGCAACACCGGGGTCAACGGCGCGGACGACGAGTCCGACCGGATCTGGGCGGCCGGGTACGTGGTGCGGGATCCGGCCCGGTTCGGCTCCAACTGGCAGGCCACCGGGGGCCTGGAGGACAGGTTGGCCACCGAAGGGGTGGTCGGCATCTGTGGCATCGACACCCGGGCGCTGACCAGACACCTACGTGAGCGCGGAGTGATGCGGGTCGGGCTGTCCAGCCTGGACGAGGACCCGCGGGCGCTGCTGGCCAAGGTACGTGCGACGCCGAGGATGGCCGGGGCCGACCTGTCCGCCGAGGTGAGCACGGCCCGGCCGTACACGGTCGCCGCCGAGGGCGAGCACCGGTTCACCGTGGCCGCGGTGGACCTGGGGGTCAAGCGCAACGTCGCCCGCCGGCTGGCCGCGCGCGGGGTCACCACTCATGTGCTGCCATCGTCATCCACCATGGACGATCTGCTCGCCACCGGCGCGGACGCGGTCTTCTTCTCGTCCGGACCCGGCGATCCGGCCACCGCGGACCACGCGGTCGGCCTGGCGGCCGAGGTGATGCGCCGACGGATCCCGTTGTTCGGGATCTGCTTCGGCAGCCAGATTCTGGGTCGGGCGTTCGGCTTCGGGACCTACAAGCTCGGGTACGGCCACCGGGGCAACAACCAACCGGTGCTGGACCGGGTCACCGGCAAGGTCGAGGTGACCAGCCACAACCACGGCTTCGCGGTCGCCTGGCCGGGCCACGAAGCGGGCCTCGGCGCGTCAGCCGCATCGCTCAACCAGGTGATCGACACCGAGTTCGGTGGGGTCGAGGTCAGTCACGTCTGCCTGAACGACAACGTGGTCGAGGGGCTGCGGGCGAAGGATGTGCCCGCGTTCGCCGTTCAGTACCACCCAGAGGCGGCGGCTGGTCCGCACGACGCGGATCCCCTGTTCGACCGTTTCGTCGAGCTGATTGAAGGTAAGCATGCCTAAGCGGACCGACCTCAAGCACGTCCTGGTGATCGGCTCCGGTCCGATCGTGATCGGACAGGCCTGCGAGTTCGACTATTCCGGCACCCAGGCCTGCCGGGTGTTGCGCAGCGAGGGCCTGCGGGTCAGCCTGGTCAACTCCAACCCGGCGACGATCATGACCGATCCGGAGTTCGCCGACGCCACCTATGTGGAGCCGATCACGCCGGAGTTCGTCGAACTGGTCATCGCCAAGGAACGTCCGGATGCGCTGCTGCCCACCCTGGGCGGGCAGACCGCGCTGAACACCGCGGTCGCGCTGCACTCCTCGGGTGTGCTCGCCAAGTACAACGTCGAGCTGATCGGCGCGGACATCGAGGCGATCCGGCGCGGTGAGGACCGGCAGCTCTTCAAGGAGATCGTCGCGCAAGCCGGTGGCGAAACCCCGCGCAGCCGGGTCTGCCACACCATGGACGAGGTCCAGGCCACCGTTGCGGAGCTGGGTCTGCCGGTGGTGATCCGGCCTTCGTTCACCATGGGCGGGCTGGGATCCGGCATGGCGCACACCGCTGAGGACCTGGTCCAGCTCGCCGGGGCCGGCTTGGCCGCGAGCCCGGTGCATGAGGTCCTGATCGAGGAGAGTGTGCTCGGCTGGAAAGAGTACGAACTCGAGCTGATGCGCGACCGCAACGACAATGTGGTGGCCGTCTGCTCCATCGAGAATGTTGACCCGATGGGCGTGCACACCGGGGACAGCGTGACCGTCGCGCCAGCGATGACCCTGACCGATCGGGAATATCAGCGGCTGCGGGATCTGGGCATCGCGGTGCTGCGCGAGGTCGGGGTGGACACCGGCGGTTGCAACATCCAGTTCGCCGTCAACCCGGAAGACGGTCGGTTGGTGGTGATCGAGATGAACCCCCGGGTGTCCCGGTCGTCCGCGCTGGCTTCGAAGGCGACCGGATTCCCGATCGCGAAGATCGCCGCGAAGCTGGCCATCGGCTACACCCTGGATGAGATTCCGAACGACATCACCCGCAAGACGCCGGCCGCGTTCGAGCCGGCTCTGGACTACGTCGTGGTCAAGATCCCTCGGTTCGCGTTCGAGAAGTTCCCCGGCGCGGATCCGGAGTTGACCACCACGATGAAATCGGTCGGCGAGGCGATGAGCCTGGGCCGCAACTTCACCGAGGCGCTGAACAAGGCGATGCGCTCGATGGAGACCAAGTCGGCCGGGTTCTGGACCGCTCCCGACCCGGCCGGTGCCACGTGTGAGTCAACCCTGGCCGAGTTGCGGACTCCGCACGACGGGCGGCTCTACACCGTGGAGCGGGCGTTGCGGCTGGGTGCCTCGGTGGCCGAGGTGTCCGCGGCGTCCGGTGGGATTGACCCCTGGTTCCTGGACGAGATCGCCACCCTGGTTGAGCTGCGCGCGGAGATCGTCGATGCGGCCGTCCTGGATGAGGAACTGCTGCGCCGGGCGAAGCGGGCCGGTCTTTCGGACCGCCAGTTGGCCGCCTTGCGGCCGGAGCTGGCCGCTGAGGAGGGCGTCCGCACCCTGCGGCACCGGCTCGGGGTGCGTCCGGTCTACAAGTCCGTCGACACCTGCGCCGCGGAGTTCGCCGCCAACACGCCGTACCACTACTCCTCCTACGAGGGGTACTCCGGCTATGTGGGGCAGTCCGTGCCCGCCGGGTACTCCGCGGATGATGAGAGTGCCGGGTGGGCGGCCGAGACCGAGGTGGCCCCCTCGGACCGGCCGAAGGTGTTGATCCTCGGATCGGGCCCGAACCGGATCGGCCAGGGCATCGAGTTCGACTATTCGTGCGTGCACGCGGTGATGGCGTTGCGCGACGTCGGGTTCGAGACCGTGATGGTCAACTGCAACCCGGAGACGGTCTCCACCGACTACGACACCGCCGACCGGCTCTACTTCGAGCCGCTGACCTTCGAGGACGTACTCGAGGTGTGGCACGCTGAGGATTCCTCGGGGCGCGCCGCTGGTGGGCCGGGTGTGGTGGGGGTCATCGTGCAGCTCGGCGGGCAGACCCCGCTTGGTCTGGCCCAGCGGCTCAAGGACGCCGGGGTGCCGATCGTCGGCACCTCGCCGGAATCAATTCATCTGGCCGAGGAGCGGGGGGCGTTCGGCGCGTTACTGGACCGCGCCGGCCTGCGGTCGCCCGCACACGGCACCGCCACCTCCTACGAGGAGGCCCGGGCGATCGCCGAGGAAATCGGCTATCCGGTGCTGGTCCGCCCGTCGTACGTGCTCGGCGGCCGGGGCATGGAGATCGTCTACGACGACCCGACGCTCCGCGACTACATTGGCCGGGCCACCGACATCTCGCCGGATCATCCGGTGCTGGTTGATCGGTTCCTGGACGACGCGATCGAAATTGATGTCGATGCGCTCTGTGACGCCGATGGGGTGGTCTACATCGGTGGGGTGATGGAGCACATCGAGGAGGCCGGTATCCATTCCGGTGACTCCTCCTGTACCCTGCCGCCGATCACCCTGGCCGGCTCGCACCTGAGCGCGGTACGTCGCTACACCGAGGAGATCGCCCGCGGGGTGGGGGTGCGGGGCCTGCTCAACGTGCAGTACGCGCTCAAGGACGACACGCTCTACGTGCTGGAGGCGAATCCTCGGGCGTCCCGCACGGTGCCGTTCGTCTCCAAGGCGACCGCGGTTCCGCTGGCCAAGGCGGCCGCCCGGATCATGCTCGGCGCCACCATCGCCGAGTTGCGGGCGGAACGACTGCTGCCACCTCGCGGGGACGGGATGTCGCTGCCGGCCGCCGCCCCGGTCGCGGTCAAGGAGGCGGTGCTGCCGTTCAAGCGGTTCCGCACGCGTGCCGGTAAGGGAATGGACTCGCTGCTCGGCCCGGAGATGAAGTCGACCGGCGAGGTGATGGGCATCGACACCGCATTCGGTCAGGCGTTCGCCAAATCGCAGGCGGCCGCCTACGGCTCACTGCCCACCAGCGGTCGGATCTTCGTCTCGGTGGCCAACCGGGACAAGCGCGGGATGATCTTCCCAGTGAAGCGGCTGGCCGACCTGGGCTTCGAGATCGTCGCCACCACCGGCACCGGGGAGGTGCTGCGCCGGCACGGGATCTCCTGTGAGTTGATCCGCAAGCACTACGAGGAGGCCGGTGACGGGCCGGACGCGGTATCGTTGATCATGGCGGGCGAGGTTGCTCTGGTGATCAACACGCCGCAGGGGTCGGGAGCCAGCGCCCGGTTTGATGGGTACGAGATCCGCAGCGCCGCGGTCACCGCTGACATCCCGTGCGTCACCACCGTGCCCGGTGCGGCGGCGGCGGTGATGGGCATCGAGGCCCTGATCCGTGGTGACCTGACCGTCCGCCCGTTGCAGCAGTTGCACGCCGCCCTCCGGGCCAACGAGTGATCTTCGAACGGGTGCTCCGGCCGGCGTTGTTCCGGATCGGTGGTGGAGATGCCGAAGCGGCGCACGAATGGACGCTGCACCGGTTGGCCGCGCTCTCCCGGCGGCCGGTCGCGTTGGCCACGCTGCGGGCCCGGTACGCGGTGCGCGCTCCACGCACCGTCTTCGGCGTTCGCTTCCCGAACCCGGTCGGCCTGGCCGCCGGAATGGACAAGGACGGGCGCGCGCTGCCCGCCTGGCCGGCGCTGGGTTTCGGATTCGTGGAGGTGGGCACGGTTACCGCACACGCCCAGCCGGGCAACCCTCGGCCGCGGCTGTTCCGCTTGCCGCAGAGCGCGGCGGTGATCAACCGGATGGGCTTCAACAACGCCGGGGCTCCGGCGCTGGCCCGTCGGCTGGCCGGGCTGACCCGACCGCTCGGCGTGCCGTTGGGCATCTCGCTGGGCAAGTCCAAGGTCACCGCGCTGGACGACGCGGTGGACGACTACCTGAGCTCCTACCGGGCACTGCGCGAATACGGCGACTACTTCGCGGTGAACGTCTCCTCGCCGAACACCCCGGGGCTGCGTCAACTACAGGACCGGGCGCATCTTGACGCGCTACTCGCCGCGTTGGTCGGGGAGAAGCCCATCCTGGTGAAGATCGCACCGGATCTGACCGAGCCGGCAATCGCCGATCTGCTTGAGGTCTGCCTCGATCGGGGTGCGGCGGGTGTGATCGCGACCAACACCACGCTGGGGCGTACCGGACTGTCCAACGCGGACGCGGCGCGGGCGGCGGAGGCCGGCGGACTGTCCGGCCGTCCGCTGACCGAGCGGACCCGGCAGGTGGTCTCCTTCGTGCACCGGGAAACCGGCGGTGCGTTGCCGGTGATCGGCGTCGGCGGCATTTTCGATCCCGATGACGCGACCGCGCTTTTCGATGCCGGAGCCAGCCTGGTGCAGCTCTACACCGGCTTCATTTTCCGGGGGCCGGGTCTGGTCCGTTCGGTCGCGCGGGCGGTGGCGGCCGCGCCCCGATCACGCTCAGCCGGGGTCGCCGGCCGATCCGGCGGGCAGGTCCGGTGACCCCGGAGGAGATTCTCGCCGCCGACCGGGTGCATGTCTGGCATCCGTATGCGCCGTTGCCAGCGATGGTCGAGCCTTTGGTGGTGCGGAGCGCCTCCGGCGTACGCCTGCGGCTGGCCGATGGCCGGGAGCTGATCGACGGCATGTCCTCGTGGTGGGCGGCGATCCACGGTTACCGGCACCCGGTGCTCGACGCCGCGGTCGTCGACCAGATCGGCCGGATGAGCCACGTGATGTTCGGCGGTCTCACCCACGAGCCGGCGGTCCGACTGGCCAGCGCGTTGGTCGAGCTGGCTCCACCCGGCCTGGAACACGTCTTCCTCTGCGATTCCGGTTCGGTCGGGGTCGAGGTGGCGGTCAAGATGTGCCTGCAGTATCAGCGGGGTTTGGGCCGCCCGGAACGGCACCGACTGGCCACCTGGCGCAGCGGTTATCACGGCGACACCTTCCACCCGATGAGCGTGTGCGATCCCGAGGGCGGGATGCATCGACTGTGGACCGGCGTGCTGCCTCGGCAGATCTTCGCCGACGCGCCGCCAGCCGGCTTCGACGCCCCGGTCGACCAGGAGTACGCCACAGCGCTCGCCGACGCGGTGGCCCGGCATGCCCACGAGTTGGCCGCCGTCATTGTCGAACCCGTGGTGCAGGGCGCCGGTGGCATGCGCTTCCACAATCCGTACTATTTGCGGTTGCTCCGTGAGGTGACCCGGGAGCACGGGATTCTGCTGATCTTCGACGAGATCGCCACCGGGTTCGGGCGCACCGGCACGATGTTCGCCGCCGAGCACGCTGGCGTGACCCCGGACGTGTTCTGCGTCGGTAAGGCGCTCACCGGGGGCTACCTGAGTCTGGCTGCGACGCTCTGTACACCGGAGGTGGCCCGGGGCATCTCCGCCACCGGTGTGTTGGCGCACGGCCCGACCTTCATGGGTAACCCGGTCGCCTGCGCCGTCGCAAACGCCTCCATCAGCCTGCTACGCGCCGGAAACTGGCCGGCGGAGGTAGCGAGGGTGCAGACGGCTCTGCGGGCCGGTCTCGCGCCGCTGTGGGGCGCGGCAGGGGTCGTCGACGTACGGGTGCTCGGTGCGATCGGTGTGGTGCAACTCGACCGTGCGGTCGACCTCGCGGCGGCGACCGCCGCGGCTGTCGCACAGGGCGTCTGGTTGCGCCCGTTTCGGGACTTGATCTACACCATGCCGCCGTATTCGACTGATGACGCGGACCTCGCCCGGATTAGCGCGGCGATCGGCGCCGCGGTCGCGGCGGGGTGACCGTCGAGGGTCCTCGCCCGGTTGGTCCCGGTGTTGGTGCGGTCAACTGCCAGCCGCAGGTGAACATCGCGGCAGGAGAGGAAGAGGAGACACGCCATGGAAAGCTTCGGTAGCCGGTTGCATCGGGCGGTAGTGGCCCGGGGGCCGCTCTGCGTGGGGATCGACCCACACCCCGCGCTGCTGGCCCGTTGGGGACTGACCGACGACGTGGCGGGGCTGACCCGGTTCTGCCAGACGGTGGTCGACGCGATCGGCGACCGGGCCGCGGTGGTCAAGCCCCAGTCCGCTTTCTTCGAGCGTTTTGGCGCTCGGGGACTCGTGGTGCTTGAGTCAATTATCCGACAGTTGCGCGAGGCGGGAGCGCTCGTCCTGCTCGACGTCAAGCGTGGGGACATCGGTTCGACGGTTGCCGCGTACGCGACGGCATACCTCGACCCATCCAGTCCGCTGTATGTTGACGCGATCACCGCGAGCCCTTTTCTGGGCGTCGGATCGCTCGCTCCGATGTTCGATACAGCGGCCACCTACGGCGGTGGGGTGTTCGTGCTCGCGCTCACCTCCAACCCGGAGGGCCCGAGTGTCCAGCACGCGCGGAGCGCCGATTCGCGCACCGTCGCGCAGACGGTCATCGACGAGATTTCCCAGCTCAACACGGGTGCGCAGCCGTTCGGCAGCTTCGGCCTGGTGGTCGGGGCCACGATTGGTGACACCGGTCATGACCTGTCGCGAGTCAACGGACCGTTGCTCGCTCCGGGGCTCGGTGCACAGGGAGCGACCGCTGCCGACCTGCGCACCGTCTTCGGGGACAGCGTCGGCGCGGTGTTGCCGTCGTACTCCCGGGAGATCCTCAGCGCGGGTCCGCAACCGGCCGGTCTTCGGGACGCGGTTGACCGGGTGTTGGCCGAATGTCGGGCGGCGCTGGCTGCTGCTGCTCGGTGATGGCGCGATCACGCTGACGTGATCATGGCGCGCCCACGTTGCCGAAAGCTCCGTTGACCGCTAGTTTTCCCCGCGCTGGGAACCGCGTACCCCTTTGGTTGCCAGCCACACCAAGTTTCACAGATGCGGCGGTGCGTCCCGCCCGTCGCGATAGGGACCTGAGGAGAACTGGTGCCGCTCCCGTCACTGAGCCCCGAGCAGCGCGCAGCCGCGCTGGAAAAGGCCGCGGAAATCCGCAAAGCCCGCGCTGAGCTGAAGGAACAGCTCAAGCAAGGCAAGACCACCCTCGCCGCCGTCCTGGCCCGAGCGGAGTCGGACGATGTCGTCGGCAAGCTGAAGGTTTCGGCCGTGCTGCAGTCGTTGCCGGGCATCGGCAAGATCCGGGCGACCCAGATCATGGAAAAGCTCAAGATCGCCGACAGCCGCCGGTTGCGTGGCCTCGGCGAGCAGCAGCGCAAGGCCCTGCTCGGGGAGTTCGCGACGAACTAGTTCGTCGCGAAGCGTAATACGAGGTAACGGGCTACTTCTCGGGTCGGCCCGGCAACGGTGCCGGCAGGTTCGCCTGCCGGCACCGTTGGAGTAGTCGGGCGATCAGAAAAGGCCGGGTACGACGCGTTCCGTCGGGGCGGCGCTGGCTGTCACGATCCGTACGTACCGGCGTCCGCGAGCCGTCTGCCGCTGAACTGGTAGGATTTCCAGGTTGTTCCTTTTGACTCCGGCCCAGCCGCCTGTCAGCGGTTGAGAGACGCAGAGGTTATCTCCGTGGGATCCATCACCAGCCCCGAAGGCATCACCAATCCGCCGATCGACGAGCTGCTGGACAAGACCTCGTCGAAGTACGCCCTCGTGATTTTCGCTGCCAAGCGGGCGCGCCAGGTCAACGCGTACTACAGCCAACTCGGCGAGGGCCTCCTGGAGTACGTTGGTCCGCTGGTGGAGACCACGCCGCAGGAAAAGCCGCTCTCGATCGCCATGCGGGAGATCAACGCCGGCCTGCTCACCGCTGAGCCGACTGACCAGCCCTGAGGCCGGTCGGCGTCCATGACGACTCGGGTCGTACTCGGTGTCGGCGGGGGTATCGCCGCTTACAAAGCATGTGAGCTGCTGCGACTCTTCACCGAGTCGGGGCACACGGTGCGCGTCGTGCCGACCGCCTCCGCGCTGCGGTTCATCGGTGCGCCGACCTGGGCGGCGCTTTCCGGTCAACCGGTTGCCGACGAGGTCTGGGCGGACGTGCACGAGGTGCCGCATGTACGTCTCGGTCAGCAGGCGGACCTGGTCGTTGTCGCGCCGGCCACCGCCGATCTGCTGGCCAAGTTCGCACATGGGCTCGCCGACGATCTGCTCACCAACACACTGTTGACCGCGCGTTGCCCAGTGGTGTTCGCGCCGGCCATGCACACCGAAATGTGGGAGCACCCGGCGACCGTGGAGAATGTCGCGACGCTGCGCCGCCGTGGGGTGCTGGTGATCGAGCCGGCGACCGGGCGGTTGACCGGTGTGGACACCGGTAAGGGGCGATTGCCCGATCCGGCCGAGATTTTTGCTTTCGCCCGCCGGGTGTTCTCCCGTGGCGCCGCCGCCGCTGATCTGACCGGCCGTCACGTTGTGGTCACGGCCGGCGGCACCCGTGAGCCCATTGACCCAGTCCGATTCATCGGCAACCGCTCCTCCGGTAAGCAGGGCTATGCCTTCGCCCGGACCGCGTTGGCCCGAGGCGCGCGGGTAACCTTGATCGCGGCCAATGTCGCGCTGCCGGACCCGGCCGGAGTGGAACTGGTCCGGGTCGGTACCACCGAGGAGTTGCGCAAGGCCACCCTGGCGGCGGCCGAGCTGGCCGATGTGGTGGTGATGGCGGCGGCGCCGGCGGACTTCCGGCCGGTGAGCTACGCGACACAGAAGATCAAGAAGCTGGACCAGGGGAGCGTCCCCAGCATCGATTTGGTCACCAACCCCGATATCGCCGCCGAGTTGGGTGCTCGGCGCCGGCCGGAGCAGGTGCTGGTGGCCTTCGCCGCGGAGACCGGCGACGCCGAGGCCAACGCTCGGATCAAGCTGGTGCGGAAGAAGGCCAACCTGATCGTGGCCAACGAGGTGGGGCCAGAGAAGGCATTCGGAACCGACTCCAACGCAGCTATGGTGCTGGGGGATGACGGATCCTTGACTGTTATCCCTGAGCAATCCAAGGAAGATCTCGCCGACAGGGTCTGGGATCTGGTAACAACGCGGTTAACCGGCACTTCCTGACCATCGATACAGCATTTCTCAGCATGGATGGATCCGGGCGGTGGCGATTACACTGCCCCGATAGCTTTCCTCGAGAGACTTTAGGAGCACCGTGGTACGCCGCTTGTTCACTTCCGAGTCGGTCACGGAGGGCCACCCGGACAAGATCGCAGACCAGATCAGCGACGGCATCCTTGACGCGCTGCTCGCCCAGGATCCGAGTAGCCGGGTCGCGGTCGAAACGCTGATCACGACCGGTCAGGTACACGTCGCTGGCGAGGTGACCACCAACGCGTACGCGGATATCCCGACGATTGTGCGGGAGACCATCCTCGGCATCGGCTACGACTCTTCGAAGAAGGGCTTTGACGGTGCCTCCTGTGGAGTCAGCGTCTCCATCGGCTCGCAGTCGCCGGACATCGCCCAGGGCGTTGACAGCGCCATCGAGCTGCGCAGTGGCTTGTCGGAGAGCGCACTGGACGCGCAGGGCGCCGGTGACCAGGGCATGATGTTCGGCTTCGCCTGCTCCGAGACGCCGGAGCTGATGCCGCTGCCGATCGCGCTGGCGCACCGCCTGGCACGGCGACTCTCGGCCACCCGCAAGGACGGCACGATCCCGTATCTGCGCCCGGACGGGAAGACCCAGGTAACCATCGAGTACGACGGGATGCACCCGGTCCGGTTGAACACAGTGGTCGTTTCCAGCCAGCACGCCGCCGACATCTCGCTCGAGTCGCTACTCGCGCCGGATGTGCGTGAGCACGTCATCGCACCGGAGTTGGAGGGGCTGGGGCTGGAGACCGATGGCTACCGGCTCCTGGTCAACCCGACTGGTCGGTTTGAGATCGGCGGCCCGATGGGCGACGCCGGGCTGACCGGTCGCAAGATCATTGTGGACACCTACGGCGGATACGCCCGGCACGGCGGCGGCGCCTTCTCCGGCAAGGACCCTTCGAAGGTGGACCGCTCCGCCGCGTACGCGATGCGCTGGGTGGCGAAGAACGTGGTCGCCGCCGGGCTGGCCGAGCGGTGCGAGGTTCAGGTCGCGTACGCGATCGGAAAGGCCCACCCGGTCAGTCTCTTTGTAGAGACTTTCGGCACCGAGAACGTGCCGATTGATCGGATCGAGAAGGCCATCGGCGAGGTCTTCGACCTGCGGCCGGCGGCGATCATCCGGGATCTGCGTCTACTTCGTCCGATCTACCAGCAGACTGCGGCCTATGGTCACTTCGGTCGGGAGCTCCCCGACCTGGCCTGGGAGAACACGGACCGCGCTGCCGACCTCAAGTCGGCAGCGAAAGCCTGAGCAGCGGTAAGCACGGCGACCGGCAGCCCGCGCAGGGTCTGCCGGTCGCTCGTGTCTGCGTCGACGTGCCGCTGGCTCACCTCGACCGGACATTCGACTACCTGGTGCCTGCCGAGTTGACCGACCAGGCGCAGCCTGGCACGAAGGTGCGGGTGCGGTTCGCTGGCCAGTTGGTGGACGGCTGGCTGCTGGAACGGGTCGGCTCATCCGAGCACGGTGGCCGGCTCAGCTATCTGGCGCGCGTGGTCTCCCCGGAACCGGTGTTGGCTCCGGAGATCGCCGTGCTGGCCCGGGCGGTGGCCGACCGGTACGCCGGCAGCCTCACCGATGTGTTGCGACTGGCTGTGCCACCTCGGCACGCGCGCGCGCAGCGGCAGCCGGCGCCGGATGCCCCGGCGGACCCGGTGCCCGCACCGAGTGGTGCGCAGTGGCGCGGTTATCCGAGCGGGCCGGGTTTCCTGCGGGCGCTCGCCGACGTGCGGGCTCCCCGTGCGGTCTGGTCGGCGCTTCCCGGTGAGGACTGGGCCGCGCGGTTCGCTGAAGCCGCCGCCGCGACCGTCCGCGGTGGCCGGGGCGTGCTCGCCGTGGTCGCCGACGCGCGCGAGCTGGACCGGCTGGATGCCGCGCTGACCGTGACACTCGGTGTCGGTCGACATGTCGCGTTGTCCGCAGCGCTCGGCCCGGCCCGCCGCTACCGGGCCTTTCTCACCGCCCGCCGCGGGCAGGTGCCGGTGGTGATCGGCACCCGGGCCGCGATGTTCGCACCGGTTGACCGGCTGGGTCTGGTGGCGATTTGGGACGACGGGGACGACCTGCACGCCGAACCGCGGGCGCCCTATCCGCACGCCCGCGAGGTGCTGCTCACCCGGGCCCAGTTGGGCGGGACCGCGGTGCTGGTCGGTGGGCACACGCGCACCGCCGAGGCGCAGTTGCTGGTGGAGACCGGCTGGGCTAGGGCGATCGTCGCCGACCGGGTGACCCTGCGGGCCCGTACCCCGCAGATCATGCCGACCGGTGACGACCCGGAGCTCGCTCGTGATCCGGCGGCCGCCACCGCTCGGCTGCCCAGCCTCGCCTGGACGGCGGCCCGAGCGGCGCTGCGGGCCGACGCGCCCGTCCTCGTGCAGGTGCCCCGTCGCGGCTATCTGCCGTCGATCTCCTGCGGCGCGTGTCGGACACCGGCTCGTTGCCCGCACTGCGCGGGCCCGCTGGCGTTGCGCTCGGCGACCGCCGTGCCCACCTGCCGGTGGTGTGCCAGGGTGGCGACCGCGTACACCTGCCCGGAATGTGGCGCGCGTCGGCTACGGGCCGCGGTGGTCGGCGCCCGGCGGACCGCGGAGGAACTGGGCCGGGCCTTTCCCGGTGTGCCGGTTCGGACCTCCGGTCGGGAGGAGGTACTCGACGAGGTGCCCGGTGGCGCGGGTCTGGTGGTCGCGACTCCCGGCGCCGAGCCGGTTGCCGAGGGTGGCTTCGGCGCGGTGCTGCTGCTGGACTCGTGGGCGCTGCTGACCCGGGCTGACCTGCGGGCTGGCGAGGAGGCGCTGCGCCGGTGGTTGTCAGCCGCCGCGCTGGCCCGGCCGGCGTCGGCCGGGGGACGGGTGGTGGTGGTGGCCGATGGTGGATTGGTCCCGGTGCAGGCGCTGCTGCGGTGGGATCCGGCCTGGTTCGCCAGCCGGGAGTTGGCCGAACGGCGCGAACTGGGCTTCCCACCGGCCGTCCGGATGGCCAGCCTGACCGGCCCGCCGGACGCGGTGGCCGACCTGCTCGACGCGGCGCGGCTCCCGGCGGACGTGCAGCTTCTCGGTCCGGTGCCGGCCGGTACAGGGGAGGAGCGGATGCTGCTCCGGGTCGCCCGTGCCGGCGCCGCCGGGCTGGCCGCGGCACTGCATGCCGCAGCGGGGGTGCGCACCGCCCGTAAGGCGAGCCTGCCGGTCCGGATTCAGGTCGATCCATTGGAGCTGTTCTGAACCCGGATCTGCGGAACTGGAGCCCGGCAATCAGTTAGGTGCGGCATGATAACATCGCGCTTCGTGCTCGGCGCCATCTGCGGTGACGATGACCTGACGACGCCGGTTCGGCATCAAATCAAATGATTCTTGTTAAATTGGCTGAGTTGATCAGCCTGTGATCAGGGGTGTGTGAGTCGTGACCGGTCGTCAGTCGATCGTCTTGAACGGCGATCTTGGTAGCGGCAAGAGCACCGTCTCCATCGAGCTCGCAAAGCGACTGGGCCTGCGTCGGATCAGCGTGGGTGACCTGTACCGCGAGATGGCGCAACAACGCCAGATGACCGCGTTGCAGCTCAACCTGCACGCCGAGCTCGATCAGGCGGTGGACGGATATGTCGATCAGTTGCAGCAGGACATCGCGGACTCCGGCGAGCAGCTGATCGTTGACAGTCGGCTCGCTTGGCACTTCTTCACCCACGCGCTGAAGGTGCATCTCATCACCGAGCCGACCGAGGCGGCGCGACGGGTGCTCGCCCGACCCTCCGGTCCGGCGGAAAGCTACACCTCCATCGCCGAGGCAAAGGCGAAACTGCGCGAACGCAGCGAGAGCGAGCGGGGTCGGTTCATCATCCGATACGGCGTCGACAAGGCCAAACTGCGGAACTACGATCTGATCTGCGATACCACCAAGGCCTCGGCGGACGAGGTGGTGCACCACATCATCGCCGCGTACGAGGGCTCCATCGGCAACGAGATCCTGCGTGAGTCTCCGCCCCTGCTCCTGCTCGACCCGGCCCGGATCTTCCCCACCGAGGACATTCGGACGCTGCGCGGGCTCTGGGAGTCGGACTTCATCGATGATGTCGCGCCCGCCAGCGAAGAGGCGTTGGAGCCACTGGAGATCGGGTACACCGGCGAGCACTTCTATGTCATAAACGGGCATCGTCGGCTCAGTACCGCGCTGCGGAACGGGTTCAAGCTGGTCCCCGGTCGGCTGATCGCAGAGGGTGACGAACAGGTGCGAGCGGGGTGCAGTGCGGGCGACTACTTCCAAACCGAGGTCGACCTGACTGTCATCGCCGAGTGGGAGACGGCGCACAAGATCCGGTTGCCGATCCCCGAGTGCCTGCTCGAGCGCCCGGCGGGGGTCCTCGTCGGTGATCCGGTGGCGCGCTGAGCGGCCGGCCCGCCCGGCGGCGGTCGGTGGCCTGAGCTGGCCGATGACTCCCGCCCGTAGACTGGTCCGGCACGTACGTTTTCCGCCCGTGAAGGAGCCCCCCCGCGTGACCGTCCAGCCCATCCGTCTGTTCGGGGATCCGGTGCTGCGCACGCCGGCCGAACCGGTGGTCGATTTCGATGCCGAGTTGCGCAAGTTGGTCGCCGACCTGACCGACACGATGCGTGAGCAGGGCGGCGCCGGATTGGCCGCTCCTCAGCTCGGTGTCAGCCTGCGGGTCTTCACCTTCGACGTTGACGATATCCTCGGTCACCTGGTCAACCCGGTCCTGGACTTTCCCGATACCGAGGAGCAGGACGGGCCCGAGGGTTGCCTCTCCATCCCAGGCCTGTACTTCGATACCAAGCGTCGGATGAATGTGGTGGCCAAGGGATTCAACTCGTACGGCGACCCGATGCAGATCGTCGGCACCGGGCTGATGGGCCGTTGCCTGCAGCACGAGACCGATCACCTGGACGGAGTGCTATTCATTGACCGGCTGGACCCGGAGGGGCGGAAAGCGGCGATGAAGGCGATTCGCCGGGCCGAGTGGTATGACCAGGCGGCGCCCCCGGTGGTCAAAGTCAGTCCGCACGCTGGTCCGCTGGGCCGGCATACGCCGCCCTCGGTGAGCCCGTTCGGTCTGGGTGGGTGAGCGCGGAATGCGCCTGATCTTCGCTGGTACGCCAGCGGTAGCCGTGCCCGCACTGGCTGCCATCGCCGAATCCCGACACGAGCTGATCGCGGTAGTGACCCGGCCGGACGCCCCTGCCGGGCGCGGTCGCGGGCTGGTCCGCTCCCCGGTCGGGGCCTGGGCCGATCAGCGGGGCATCGAGGTGCTCACCCCGGGACGGCCGCGCGAGCCCGAGTTCCTCACCCGGCTACGCGAGTTGGCCCCGGACTGTGCGCCGGTGGTCGCCTACGGCGCCCTGGTCCCGCCCGAGGCGTTGGAGATTCCCCGCCATGGTTGGGTCAACCTGCACTTCTCCCTGCTGCCCGCGTGGCGGGGTGCGGCCCCGGTGCAGCATGCGGTGCTACACGGCGACGCGGTCACCGGCGCCAGCGTTTTCCAGCTTGAGCGGGGTCTGGACACCGGACCGGTGTTCGGAACGCTGACCGATGAGATCAGGCCGACCGACACCTCCGGTGACCTGCTGGAACGGCTGGCCGATTCCGGGGCGGAATTGCTGGTGGCTGTCCTCGACGCGATCGAGGCGGGCACCGTCCGGGCTGAGCCGCAGCCTGCCGACGGGGTGTCTCTGGCCCCGAAGCTCACCGTCTCCGACGGGCAGGTGCGCTGGTCGGAACCGGCGTTCGCGGTGGACCGGCGGATCCGGGCCTGCACGCCGGCACCCGGTGGTTGGACCGTTTTCCGGGGCGACCGGGTCAAGCTCGGTCCGGTCCAGCCAGTGGTTGACGCCCCAGAGTTGAAGCCTGGCGAACTGTTGGTTGAACGTGGCCGGTTGTTGGTCGGCACCGCCACCGTCCCGGTCGCCCTTGGCGAGGTGCGGGCGGCGGGTAAGCGGCCGATGCCGGCACCTGACTGGGCACGTGGTGCCCGGGTCGTCACGGGGGAGCGTTTCGAGTGAGTGAAGGTACCGAGCGATCCAACCTCGCACCGGGCACCCACCGTGCCGGGCGGCCCGATCGTCCCGAGTGGGCCGGCCGGCGAGGCGCGCGGCCCGATCAGCGGGGGCAGGGCCGGGAGGGTCGGCCGGCAGCCTCGGGTCGCCCGTCGGTCGACCTGCCCCGCCAGGCGGCGTACGAGGCGATCGCCGCGGTGCACCGCGATGATGCCTACGCGAACCTGGCCCTGCCGGGTATCCTGCGGGATCTGCGGCTGCACGGCCGCGACGCGGCCTTCGCCACTGAACTGACCTACGGCACGCTACGCGCCCTGGGCACGCTGGATGCGATCCTGACCGCCGCGGCCGGTCGGGACGTGGCGCGGATCGATCCGCAGCCGCGCGACGCGCTGCGGCTGGGTGCCTACCAGTTGCTGCACACCCGGGTCCCGGCGCACGCTGCGGTCTCCTCAACTGTCGATCTGGTGCGCGCGGTGGCCCCAGGCGCGACCGGGTTCGCCAACGCGGTGCTGCGTGAGGTGGCCGGCAAGGATCTCGACACCTGGATCGCCGAACTGGCGCCGGCGTTCGATACCGACCCGATCGGTCACCTCGCCCTCGCCCACAGCCATCCCCAGTGGATCGTTCGGTCGTTCGCCGAGGCGCTCGGCGGCGACCTGGCGGAGACCGCCCGGCTGTTGATCGAGGACAACGAGCGGCCGCCGGTACACCTGTGTGCCCGGCCGGGCCGGGTCGATGCCGTCGAGTTGGCCGACGAGGTCGGCGGGGCACCCGGCGCGTTCTCCCCGTACGCGGTCTACCTGTCCGGCGGGGCGCCGGCTGAACTGGCCGCGGTGGCGCAGGGCCGTGCGCACGTTCAGGATGAGGGTTCCCAGTTGGTGGCGGCTGCGCTCGTCGCGGCACCGCTGGCGGGCCCCGACGCGCGTTGGCTTGACCTCTGCGCCGGGCCGGGGGGCAAGGCCGGGCTGCTCGGCGCGTTGGCTGCCGAACGTGGCGCGGCACTTACCGCGGTCGAGGTCGCCGAGCATCGGGCCCGGCTGGTTCAGCAGGCGGTACGCGGTCTGCCGGTCACCGTTCGGGTCACCGATGGTCGACAGGTCGGCAGGGATCCCGATTTGCCGGAGGCGGCCTTCGATCGGGTGCTGGTCGACGCGCCGTGCACCGGTCTCGGCTCGCTGCGACGCCGGCCGGAGGCGCGCTGGCGACGCCAGCCCTCCGACCTGCCGCCGTTGACCCGCTTGCAGCGTGAACTACTTGCCGCCGCGCTGCGCGCGGTCCGGCCGGGTGGGATCGTGGCCTATGTGACCTGTTCACCACACACGGTGGAGACCCATGTTTCGGTCACCGAGGCGGCCCGGCGCTCGGGGGTAGCGGTCGACTACGTGGACGCCCGGACGCTGCTGCCGCCGGGTATGCCGGGTCTCGGGGACGGGCCGACCGTGCAGCTATGGCCGCACCGGCACGGCACCGACGCGATGTTCCTCGCGGTGCTGCGCCGCAGTTAGCAGCTGCGGCCGCGCGGAGTTGGCAAGGGCCTGCTGGTCAGTTGATCGGCAGGCCCTTGGTACCGGCGCCCTTCAGGGACCGGGTCAGGTCCCGATCGCTGATCCAGAGGAAACACAGGACGCTGCGGTCGCCGGCTTCCCAATCATCCTTGTGGGGTGAGTAGTAGATCGAGCCGACGCGGTACTTGATATCGCCATCGTTGGGCACCTTGGCGAAGGACGCGATGACGCCGACGCAACCTTTGTGCGTACGCGCGGTGTCCTTTTTGAACGAGTCGTACGGTACGTCCGGGGCTACCCAGATACCAACGAACTCGCTGCGATGCTTGGCGGTACAGGAAACCGGGGTCATGCCATCAAGGTCGTCCTTGACCAGCTTCGGCCGGAAGCAGCCGTACGTCAGCTCGGACGACGTGCGCAGGGCGTCCTTGAGGCTGCCGGTACGCGTCACCAGATCCCGATCGTCCAGGCTTTCGACCTCACCGACGTCGCACCGGAACCAGCGTGCGCCGCCGCTCCAGGCGTAACTCGATGGCAGTACTACCGATAGTGACAGGCGGGCGCTGTGCCAGTCGGCGCCGAGCGCCGCCTTGGTCTTGGCCTCACATTCCGCCCGGGCGGTGCGCAGGCTCGGCGATCCGGCCGGCGGTGGACTCAGCCGCTCGGCGTCCTCGCCGGTGAAGGTGCCCAGGTGCAGGGTCTCCACAGCGTGCGACTGGGCGCAGTCCACCGGCTGGTACGCGCTGAGGTAGCCGATTTCCTGAAAGCGGGGGTGACAGGTGCCAGCCTCCGGGAGGAATGCGACGGGTTCGCCGATGGTGGTCCAGTCGTTGGTCAGGTCGCCGTCAACGCCGCCCGGATTGGCGCACCCGGTGAGACTGAGTGTCGCCGCGCCGCCCAATGCCACTGCGGTCAACCACCGTCGCATACTTCGTTACCTTCCCCACGGATCTGATGGCCGATCGTCGCACTCGGCCAGCGGTCTGGGCCATCGGCCGTGGAGCCTACGGTACGTCGGCCGGTACATGTGGCACCGCCGCGCGGCGCACTGTCGAATAGCCCGGCGTACCTGCGGGCGGTATCGGGAAGCCAGCCGACCCTCGCGCGGTGACGCCACGGCGACAGCCGTGGTTAACTGCCCCGGGTAATACGTAACGTCAGTACGTCAGTGCGGACCGTGATGTGGCCGTGGAAGAGTGCCAGGCCCTGCGGGTTGTAGCCGGTCTGGATGGCACTGACCAGCGGATGGCCGGCAGGCACCCCGAGCCGGGCCGCCGCCTCGCCCTCGGCGAGTACGGCGGCCAGCTCGATCTCCGCACGCCGTACCGGCATGCCGGTGGCACTGGCCAGAAACTCGAAAAGGTCCAGGTCGATGCTGACCAGACCGGACGGATCGAGGTCGCGGCCGGACACCTCCAGTGGCAGGTGGTCCCGGATCCACGCCGCCGCCACCCCGTTCACGGCGAAGAGCCGCTCCACTCGCCACACTGGAGTGCCGGGGGGCAGACCGAGCACGGCAGCGCAGTCGGCAGGGCAGTCGGCGCGGGTGACCGTGGCATCGTGCAGCGCTGGCCGGTGCCCGGTGGCGGTGATCCGGTCCCGCAGCGCGACCACGTCGCCGATCGAGACCGGAACCCGGCCCGCCCCATCATGGACAAAGGTGCCGATGCCCCAGGTGCGGGTGACCACGCCCTCGGCGGCGAGCTGGCCGAGCACCTCTCGGACGGTCGCCCGGCTGACCTCCAGTTGATCGGCCAGATCCCGTTCGTTGGGCAGTTTGTCGCCCGGCCGGAACTCGCTGTCGATCAGATCCCGCAACCGGCCGTGCGCGGCCTGCAGCGTGGTCTCCCGCCGAGCCATCCTGATGCACCTCTCCACGTTTCCTGCCGCCGTCGGCGGTCACCTGAGGGTAGAAGCGCGACGGGCAATCCGTCGACTGCGACGCGAGCGACCCCCGTCTCACCAGACCTGTTCGAGCACCCGGATGGTGTTCCCGCCGATGACCTTGGCGATCTCGGTGTCGGAGTAACCCCGGGCGACCAGCCACCCGACGATGTTGCCGAACGCCTCGCCCGGATTCTCCACGCCGGCCACGTACTCCACCCGCGGATGTTCCGGCCGGTTGCCGGCGTCGTGGGCGTAGTTGGCAGCGTAGGTGTTGTGCACCCCGACATGATCGCCGAACATCGTGTCCGGACCGAATGTCACGTGGTCGATGCCGACCAGGTCCACGCAGTAGGTGAAGTGGTCCATCACCGACTCGAGGCTGTGGTGCGGGTGGGCGGCCGAGAGGGTGGTGTGGGGTGCGGCTTCGATGCCGATCACACCGCCGCGTTCGGCGCAGGCCCGGATCACCTCGTCCGGTTTCATCCGGGAGGTGTTCCAGACCGTCCGGGCTCCGGCATGGGTGATGAAGACCGGAACCCGACTGGCTTCGATCGTGTCGAGTGAGGTCTGGTCGCCGGAGTGGGAGATGTCGATGGCGATGCCGAGTTTGTTCATCCGGTCCACCGCGCGGCGCCCGAAGTGGGTCAGCCCGCCGTCATGCCGCTCGGAGAGCCCACCACCGAGCATGTTGGCCTGACTGTAGGCGATGCCGAGCTGGCGTACGCCGAAGCCGTAGAGGATGTCGATCCGGTCCAGCTCGTTCTCGATCGGGCTACTGCACTCCAAGCCGGCGACCAGCGCGAGCTGTCCGTTCCGCTTGGCGGCATGGATGTCGGCCAGTGAGGTGGCCAGCGTGACGTAGTCCTGCTGGTAGATATCGCTCATCCGCATTCCGAGGGCGTAGATGAGGTCGTTCCACTTCCAGCCGTTCTCGCTGGTTACACAAGATGCACCGGCCATGAAGTTGTCGAACACAGCGGTCAGCCCGGACCGGGCCAACCCCTCGTAGCCGGTGCGTTGGCGTGCGGTGCGGTTGTATTCCCGCAGCTGGCGCACGTCCTCCGGCAGGATCACCGGGTGTTCGTGCAACGAGATGGCAAGGTGCTCGGCGAGCAACCGGGTCACCCGCTCGCGTTGCGCGTCGGTCAGGCCCAGGTCGTACTCGGGGACCCGGCCGATCTCCTCGGCCAGCTCGAACACCCGGTAGTCCAGGTGCGGCTCCAGGTACGAGTAGGACTTGTGGCCCTGGTACCGGGGGGCGGGTTGCTGCAACAAAGCACCTTCTCCTTCGTGGACGGATGCCGGTCGCTACGCGGCCAGCGGGTAGTGGCAGGCGACGGGATGGTTGCTGCCGATCAACGGTGGTTCGGTGGTCGCGCAGGTCTCAGTCGCCTGCCAGCAGCGAGTCCGGAAGCGGCAGCCGGCTGGCGGGTTCACCGGGCTGGGTGGGTCGCCGGCGAGCATTATTCGCTGCCGCTGGCCGCGCCCGATCGGGTTGGGCACCGGCACCGCGGACAGCAGCGCCCGGGTGTACGGGTGCCGAGGCGTGTCGTACAGACCCGCCTCAGAGCCACTTTCCACCAGCTTGCCGAGGTACATCACCGCGACCCGGTCGGAGATGTGCCGAACCACTGAAAGGTCGTGGGCGATGAAGACGTACGCCACGCCCAGCTCACGCTGTAGCCGCTCCAGCAGGTTGACCACCTGGGCCTGCACCGACACGTCAAGCGCGGAGACCGGCTCGTCGCAGACGATGACGTCCGGTTGCAGGGCGAGCGCGCGGGCGATGCCGATGCGCTGCCGCTGGCCACCGGAGAACTGGTGCGGGTACCGGTCCAGGTGCAGCGAGGGGTCCAGGCCGACCAGCTCCAGCAGTTCCTGGATCCGGCCGGTGCGGCTGGCGCCGGTCCAGTACCTCCGGGTGGATCTCGAACGGTTCCTGCAGGATCTCCCGAACCTTCCGACGCGGGTTCAGCGAGGTATAGGGGTCCTGGAGCACGATCTGGATGCGCCGACGCAGTGCGCGCAACTGACGCCCGCGGGCGGTGTGCACCACGGCGTCGCCGAAACGCACCGCGCCGGAGGTCGGCCGTTCCAGGCCGACCAGCATCCGGGCCAGGGTACTTTTGCCGCAGCCGGACTCGCCAACCACACCGAGGGTCTCGCCTCGGCGTAAATCGAACGAGACCCCATCTACGGCCTTGACCACTCCGCCGGAGGTGAACGGGAGCCGGCCGGGCATCGGGAAGTGCTTTACCAGGTTCTCGACTCGCAGCACGACGTCATCGGTGGGTGGCACCGAGTACCTCCTCACGGTGGTGGCAGGCGCTGGCCCGTGCGGCAGGCAGCGCCAGCAGCGGCGGTAGGGTCACCCGGCACTCATCGGTGACCCGGGGACAGCGCAGGTGGAAGGGGCATCCAGCGGGCAGCCGTGCCGGGTTGGGGGGCGCACCGGGGATCGCGTAGAGCGTCTCGTCGCGGCGGTCCACCCGGGGCATCGAGGCGAGTAACCCCTCGGTGTACGGATGTGCCGGTCCGGTGAAGATCTGTTCCACCGTGCCGCGTTCGACGATCCGCCCGGCGTACATCACCGCCACGTCGTCGGCGACCTCGGCCACCACTCCGAGGTCATGGGTGATCAGTAGCAGCGCCATCCCGCTGTCGCGCTGGATCTCCCCGAGTAGCTCCATCACCTGGGCCTGCACGGTCACGTCCAGTGCGGTGGTGGGTTCGTCGGCGATCAGGACCTCGGGCTCCAGCGCGATGGCCAGCGCGATCATGACGCGCTGGCGCATGCCGCCGGAGAAATGGTGCGGGTAGTCGCGGACGCGGTCCCTGGCGGCCGGAATTCGGACCCGGTCCAACAGCTCGACCGCGCGGCGGCGGGCGTCGGTGCGGGACATTCCGCGTCGTACCCGGAGCACCTCGGCGAGCTGGTGGCCCACCGTGTAGACCGGGTTGAGCGCGGCCATCGAATCCTGGAAGACCATGGCGATCTCCTCGCCGCTGATCCGGTCCCGCTGCTTCGGACTGAGGGTGAGTAGTTCCCGGTCGCGCAGCCGGACCGAACCGCTGATCCGGGCCGGCGGGGTATCCAGGATGCCCATCACCGCCTGCGCGGTGACGCTCTTGCCCGAGCCGGACTCGCCGAGGACGGCGAGGGTCTGTCCAGGTTCCAGGGCCAGCGACACCCCGTTGACCGCGTGTACCGATCCGGTCGGGCCGGGGAACGTGACCCGCAGGTCGTCGATCTCCAGCAACGCCATCAGTGGATCCCGGCGGAGGCGAGGAAGTCGCGGACCACCTGCTGGAACAGTTCCGGTTCCTCAAGCTGTGGCGAGTGCCCGGAGTGCTCGAAGACCACCAGCCGGGCGTCGGGGACCAGATCGGCGATGACCTCCGAGGCCGCCACCGGGGTACGCCAGTCATGCCGGCCCACGGTGACCAGGGTCGGGCAGGAGATGGCGGACAGGTGCGGTTTCAGGTCGTAGCGGGGCATGTTCTGCCCGAACGCGGCATTGTGCGTGCGGTAATGGAACCGGGTGGCGGCCAACCGTTGCTCATCCTTGGCCGGGTCGTGCTTGTGGTCGTAGAGCGGCAGGATTGCCCGCCAGTAGTCGCGCAACTGCTCGTTGCTCTCGAATCTTCCGGTGCCGATCCGGTCGATCGCCCACTGCGGAATCACCGTACGGTCGGTGTTGCGGGCCCGTTCGACCGCGAGGTGATCGTGCGCGGTGTCCGCAGCGGTGTCGCGCAGGATCAGGGCGGAGACCCGGTCCGGGTGGGCGATGGCGTATTCCATTGCGATGAACCCGCCGTACGATCCGCCGGCCATGACGATCTTCTCGTAGCCGAAATGCTCACGGATGGCGTCCACGTCGGCCACCCACTGCTCATGGGTGAAGGGCTCGTCATCGCTGGACTCGCCGGAGCCGCGGGCGTCGAAGACGATTACCCGCATGCGGTCGGCGAATGGGCTGAATGACCGCTTCGGCTCGTTTCGGGAGCCAAGCCCCGGTGCACCGTGATGCACGATCATCGCCGGTCCGTCGATCGGACCGAATGCCTCGACTACCAGTTCGGCACCATTGATTTTCATCGGACCCCCTCGATGAGGTTGAATTCCAGCGCGCGTGGGCAGGCGCATGCTCAGCCGCCGTTCCGGCGCGGATCACGAATGTCGTTGAAGCGCATGCCGGCGATGGTCGCGGCGAGTACCAGCAGCAGGATCGCCAGGGACGGGAAGAGTGTCTGCCACCAGGCGATCGCCACCACACCGCTGCGCTGGGCGTTGAGCAGGATCCGCCCCCACGACCAGGCGTCCGGGTCGCCGAGACCGAGGAAACTCAGTCCGGCCTCGGAGATGACCGCCCGGGAGGCGGTGAGCAAAACGCTGACCACCATCAGCGAGACGACGGCCGGCAGGATCTCCCGGGTGACGATCCGCCAGCCGGTGGCGCCCAGTACCCGGGCACCGTCGATGTAGGGCATTGCCGCGATCACCAGGCCCTGTGAGCGGATCAGCCGGGCCACCTCGGGCCAGGCGAAGAAGCCGATGATGACGGTCAGCGTCCCCACGCTCGGGCTGACCACCGCGGCCAGCATGATCATCAGCGGCAGGGTGGGCAGGGCGAGCATCACGTCGGTGATCACCGTGCTGACTCCGTCGAGCGGGCGGAAGTAGGCGGCGCCGAGACCGATCGCGGTGCCGAGCAGGATCGCGATCATCGAGGCGGCGATCCCGATAACCAGGCTGGTCCGGGTGCCCCAGACCACCTGGGCGAAGATGTCCTGCCCGAGGTCGTCGGTGCCGAACCAGTGAGCACCGGACGGGGATTGCAGCACGTCGCGACCGGCGCCGGTGGGTTCGTCGGCGATCATCGGCGCGAAGAGCGCCAGCGCCACCATCACGGCGAGCACCGCGACCGCGAGCAGTGCGGACGGTTGGCGTAGATAGCTGTACCAGACCGGCCGAACCGTGGCCGGGACGGTCGGTGAGTCCGCCTGCTCGGTCAGCACGGGGCCTTCCTTTCTTTGCCGGGGCGTGGCCGCCGCAGCCGGCGCCGGGCGCGGGGCGTTCACAGCCGGATCCTGGGGTTGAGCACCGCGTAGAGCAGGTCGGTCAGCGTGTTGGCGATCACGACGGTGACGGCGAGCATGATGAAGGCCCCCTGCAGCACCGGGAAGTCACGCTGCCCGACCGCCTCGTAGATCAGTCGGCCGACGCCGGGGTAGGCGAAGACCGTTTCGGTGAGCACCGCACCACCGACCAGCGTGCCGAGCTGCAGACCCATCAGGGTCAGCGCCGGCAGGATCGCGTTGCGCAGCCCGTGCTTCCACACCCGTCGCCGGGCGGAGAGGCCGCGGGCCTGGGCGGCCCGGATGTAGTCCTCGCTGAGGACGTCGATCATGTTGGTGCGCAGGGTCAGTGCGTACGGTCCAAGCTGCACCAGCACCAGCGACAGCACCGGCAGCACCAGATGGTGGGCGAGGCTCAGGTAGGCCGCGACGCCCCGGGTATCCGGATCGATGGCCCCACCGATCGGGAACCAGCCGAGTTGCGCGCCGAGGAAGACCAACAACAGCATGGCGACGCTGGGGACGAAGAGCGCATGCCCACCGATGCCCAGCCCCTGCAGGGCCCGGTCCAGCCAACTGCCCCGGTGTACGGCGGCGTAGACACCGATCGGGATGCCGATCGCGATGGTGATGAGGAACGCGGTGCCGGCCAGCAGCAGGGTCCAGGGCAGCCGGTCGAGGAGGATGTCGGTGACCGGTTGAATCTGTCGGAACGAGATGCCGAAGTTGCCCTGGGTCAGCTCGCGCAGGTACGACACGTACTGCTCCCACAACGGACGGTCCAGGCCGTACGTCTTGAGCAGTGCCGCCTGCATCTCCGGCGTCATGTCGCCTTCGATCATCAGGGTGGCGGGGTCCCCCGGTAGCAACCGGAGCAGAAAGAACGTTGCGGTGATCGCGATCCAGATGGTCAGGACGGCCTTCAGTGCCCGGCTGAGCATGAAACGTGCCACGGGGGACCCCTCCTCTCCTAGCGGTTTGCGGTTACTTGACCGGGGTGACCTGGGCCAGCGAGTACGCGGTCACCATGCCGAGCAGGTCCGACGGCGACGGTGCGAAGCCGGTGAACTTGCTGGCGTTGTAGGCGAACTGGAAGTTCTCCACGTACAGCGGGGTCAGGTACGCCTGCTCGTGTACGACCTGGTCGATGTTCCTGATCTTGGCCTTGAAGGCTTCCGGATCGGTGGTCCCGGCCGCGTCGTTGATCAAGCGGTCCATCTCGTCGGACTTGAGCAGGTTGTAGTTGATGCCACCCGGGTTGCTGGACAGGTAGGTGCTGCGCAGCTGGTCCATCGGGTTGTCGAACACGCCCCACTGGGTGGCGTCGATGTCGTACTCACCGCTCTTGGTACGGGCCAGGAAGGTGTTGCGCTCGACGCACTTGTTCTCCAGCTTGATACCGGCGGTTGCGGCGCTCTCCCGGAACAACTGGACCACCCGGGTGATGTTGGCGTTGGACTGGTCGCAGGCCACACCGAAGGTGAGGTCGTCGAAGAGCCCGTCACCGTTGGCGTCCTTGTAACCGGCCGCGGCCAGCTTGGCCTTCGCGCCCGCCGGATCGAACGGGTACGGCTGCAGCTCGGTGTTGTCGTAGTCGGCGAAGATCGGCGAGATCGGGCCGGCCATCTGCTGCCCGTCACCCTGCAGCACCGAGGAGATGATCGCCTTGGTGTCGATTGACATCGACAGCGCCTGGCGGACCTCCTGCTTGGCGAGTTGCTTGTTGTTCATGTTGTAGGTCAGGTGCGCGAAACCGAGCGCGCCCACCTTGGCCAGCTTGATCTTCGAGTCGCCCTCGAAGGTCTTCGCCGCCGAGACCGGCACCGGGGTGCCCATCAGGTCGATGTCACCGTTGCGCAGCGCCAGCATCATCGTGTTCACGTCCGGGTAGACCCGGTACTCGACCTGGCTGATCGCGGCCTTGCCACCCGGGGCGAGCGGGTAGGACTCGTTGCGCTTCATCACGTACCGCTGGCCCTTGGTGATGCTGTCCAGCACGAACGGTCCGGCGCCGACCCAGTTGGCGTCGTTGGCGAACTTCGAGATGTCGCCGGCGGACTCGAAGATGTGCTTCGGCACGATCGCCATCCAGAAGCCGACGCCCTCGGCGAACGGCGCGTACGGCTGGGACAGCTTGAACTTGACCGTGGTGGCGTCGGGCGCCTCGATCGACTCGACCCAGGTCAGCTTCGCCGCCACGTTGCCGAGCTTGTATTGCATGATCATTTCGGCGCTGTACTTGACGTCCTCGGCGACCACCGGCTTGCCGTCGGTCCACTTGAAGTCGTCGCGCAGGTGGAACACCGCGGTCTTGCCGTCGTCCTCGTAGCTGTAGTCCTTGGCCAGCTCCGGGGACTTCTTCGCGTTCTCGTCGATGCGCAGCAGGTGCGGGTACATCGCGTTGAGAATCCACGAGTCGGTCTTGCTCAGCGACTGCAGCGGGTTGAAGTTGCTGACATCGGTGGTGGTGCCGATGCGCAGTACCGCCTCGCCCGCCGCGGCGGGGGTGCCGGAGCCGTCATCGTTGAGTCCGCAGCCGGTCAGGCCAGACCGCGGTGGCCAGACCGGCCGCGACGGCGAGCCGCCAGCGACCGACGGTGCCCTTGATCTTGCTTTTCACCAAACCTCCTGAAGAACCCGGATGATGTTGCCCCCGATGACCTTGGCGATCTCGTCATCGGAGTAATCGTGTTTGACCAGCCACCCGACGATGTTGCTGAAGCACTCCGCCGGGTTTTCCATGCCGGACACGTACGGCACCTTGGGGTGATCCACCGCGCCGTGGATCTTCCCGATCGCCAGGTGCTGGGTGAAGCTGTCGTGCAGTCCGACGTGGTCACCGAAGTTGGTGTCCGGGCCGAACGCCACGTGGTCGATGCCGACCAGGTCCACGCAGTAGGTGAAGTGGTCCATCACCGACTCGATGCGAGTGGTGCGGGTGGGCGGCCGAGAGGGTGGTGTGCGGTGCGGCTTCGATGCCGATCACACCGCCGCGTTCGGCGCAGGCCCGGATCACCTCGTCCGGCTTCATCCGGGAGGTGTCCCAGACCGACCGGGCACCGGCATGGGTGATGAAGACCGGAACCCGACTGGCCTCGATCGTGTCCAGCGAGGTCTGGTCGCCGGAGTGCGAGATGTCGATGGCGATGCCGAGCTTGTTCATCCGGTCCACCGCGCGGCGCCCGAAGTGGGTCAGCCCGCCGTCGCGGTCCTCGGAGAGACCGGAGCCGAGCATGTTGGCCTGGCTGTACGCGATGCCCATCTGGCGTACGCCGAAGCCGTAGAGGATGTCGATCCGGTCCAGCTCGTTCTCGATCATCGTGGCCGCCTCCAGCCCGGCCACCAGGGCGAGCTGGCCGTTCCGTTTGGCCTCGAAGATCTCGTTCCAGGGTGGTGGCCAGCACCACGTGGTCCTGCTTGGTGAGATCAGCGAAGCGCAGGCCGATGTCGTAGATGACGTCGTCCCACTTCCAGGCGTGCTCGCTGGTAACGCAACCGGTGCCGTTCATGAAGTTGTCGAAGACCGCGGTCAGCCCGGAGCGGGCCAGGCCCTCGAAGCCGAAGGCGTTGCGGCCGGTGCGGTTGTAGTCGCGCAGCTGGCTCACGTCGGCGGGCAGGATCTTCGGGTGCTCGTGCAGCGAGATCGCCATGTGCTCGGTGAGCAACCGGGTCACCTTTTCCCGCTGGGCGTCCGTCAGCCCGAGGTCGTGCTCCGGCACCCGGCCGATCTCTGGCGCCAGCTCGAAGACCTTGTAGTCCCGGTGGGGCTCCAGGTAGTCAAAGGACCGGTAGCCGCGGTACCTGGGCGTGGTTTCCTGCAACGCAGACCACCTCTCGGTAGAAAGGTCTGAGGATGGAGGTCTGACCTCCGATCTCTGGCACGTTACGTGACAGCAAGGGTTTGCGGAAGAGCTGACCGAACGCTGGGACTTCATGACCTGCGGTAACAGCAGTTCGTGGCGCCACCAGGGAGGTTTTCACCCGCGAGCGGCATTGGGCTGGTGCCCTCGGAGCGCGGCCGCGTGGACGTTCGTACACTGGCGCGGTGACCGCCTCAGCGCCGATCGTGGCCCCCAGCATCCTCGCTGCCGATTTCGCCCATCTGGCCGATGCGGCCCGCATGGTGGAGGGCGCCGCGGACTGGCTGCACGTTGACGTGATGGACAATCATTTCGTCCCCAACCTGACCATCGGTCTGCCGGTGGTGCGGAGCTTGTTGGCCGTGACATCGATTCCATTCGACGTGCACCTGATGATCGAGGACCCACGGCGGTGGGCGCCCGGTTACGCCGACGCGGGTGCCTACAACGTCACCTTCCACGCCGAGGCATGCGACGATCCGGTCGCGCTCGCCAAGGATCTACGGGCCGCCGGGGCGAAGGCCGGGCTGGGAATCGACCGGGACACCCCGATCGAGCCCTATCTTGATCTGTTACCCAGCTTCGATACTTTGCTGATCATGACTATCAAGGCCGGCTTTGGCGGGCAGCGGTTCATCCCCGGTCTGCTCGACAAGGTCCGGACCGCCCGCCGACATGTCGCAGCCGGGCACCTGGAGTTGCGCATCGAGGTGGACGGTGGGATCGCCGCCGACACCATCGAGCAGGCTGCCGCTGCCGGTGCCGATGCCTTCGTCGCCGGAACAGCGGTCTACGGTGCCGCAGACCCGGCCGAGGCGGTCAACCGGCTGCGGCGGCTTGCCCAGCGGGCCGTCCCGCCTTCGTGAGCGTGGACCCGGCCGAGGAAGACCGGCCCGATCTGATCCTGGTGGTCGACGACGACGAGGATATTGCACGTTTTGTTGCCTTTAACCTTCGGCTGCATGGCTTCGAGGTGATACATGCCCGGGACGGTCAGGAGGCCCTCGAAATGATCGAGCGACGACGACCTGACCTCGCCGTGGTCGACCTACGGATGCCCCGCATCGACGGCCTTGAGCTGACCCGACGGCTGCGCGCTGATCCGATGACCTCCGTGCTTCCGGTCATCATGCTCACCGCCAAGGGAATGACCGTGGACAAGGTGCATGGGCTTACCGCTGGCGCGGACGACTATCTTGTCAAGCCCTTCGATACCGCGGAACTGATCGCCCGGGTAAGCAGCACGCTGCGCCGCAACAAGGAGTTCCGTGAGGTCTCCCCGCTGACCGGCCTGCCCGGCAACAGCCGGGTCCGTCGGGAGATCGCCGATCGGGTGCGCAGCGGCCTCGACTACGCGGTCGGCTATGTCGACATCGACCGGTTCAAGAGCGTCAACGATCGGTACGGTTTCGTCCGTGGCGACGAGTTCATTACCGCGTTGGCCCGTAGCCTGCACCGTGCGGTGGTCTCGGTCGGCCTGCCGTCGGCGTTCCTCGGTCACATCGGTGGCGACGACTTCGTCATCGTCTGCTCGCCCGAGCAGGTCCGTCCGCTCACCGAGCGGGCCGTGGTCGACTTCGAGAGGACCGCTGACGAGCTGTACGACCCGGAGGACCGCGCGCGCGGCTATGTCGAGCTGAAGGACCGACGGGGCAACCTGCAGCGAGCGGCCCTGGTCACCCTCTCGATCGGGGTGTCACTTTCGATCCCCGAACGACGGTTCACCGATCCGCTGGAGGTCATCGCGGCCGCGTCGGAAATGAAGACCGTTGCCAAGAGCCAGCCCGGGTCGTTCGTGGCGATGGATCGACGCCGGGCCACCTGATCCCGGGAAATTTCGACATCGTGCGCAGTCCGGTGTGAAGTAGGTCGCCTCCCTAGCGAAGGTCCCCGGGATTCGTGTAAGACTCACCCTGTACCCACCACGCGCTGGCGGGACTCGGTGTAATTCCGAACCGGCGGTGATCCGCGGCGAGAGCCACGGTCAGCCCGCTACCCGGTCGGCACTTTCGACCGGTGGACCTGGTGCGATTCCGGGGCCGACGGTTGAGGGCGGAAGGTTTCCGCGCTCAGAAAGTCCGGATGGGAGACAGCGCGCGGGGCGGATGGCCCTTGTCGGTCGGCATCGCCGTGTCGCCATGAGGTCTCCGGGGGCGGCTGTGCCGTTCCCGCTTCCGCCTCCGCCGGAAACCTCCCCACTCGCCCGCGCGTCAACGAGACGAGCGAGCAGAGTAGGGACCGGGGAATGGGGAGCGTCTCCACCGTCGAGGCGATGCGCCGCGCGATCGCGCTGGCCGCCCGGGGCTTTGGCACCACCAGTCCGAATCCGGTGGTCGGATGTGTCCTACTCGACGCGGCGGGCGAGATTGTCGGAGAGGGTTTCCACGCGTACGCAGGCGGGCCACATGCCGAAATCGTCGCGTTGGCCCAGGCGGGTGAGCGGGCCCGCGGCGGCACCGCCGTGGTCACCTTGGAACCCTGCGACCACACCGGTTTTACCGGTCCCTGCACGAGTGCGCTGCATCCGATCCGGCGTGGCCCGGGTGGTGATCGGCGTTTCCGACCCCAACCCGGTCGCGGCGGGCGGGGTGCGGACCCTACGTGCCGCTGGCATCGAGGTCGAGGTCGGGATCTGCGCCGATGAGGCGGAGGCAGGCAACATCACCTGGCTCACCGCGGTGCGGCGCGGGCGGCCATACGTGATCTGGAAGTATGCCGCGACCCTCGATGGGCGGGTGGCGGCGGCCGACGGTAGCAGCATGTGGATCACCTCGGAGTCGGCCCGGAGCGATGTGCACGCCTTGCGTGGCACGGTGGACGCGGTGATCGCCGGGGTCGGCACCGTGTTGGTCGACGACCCCCGGCTGACCGCGCGGAACCTGCGCGACGGCACCCTGGCCATCCGACAGCCGTTGCGAGTCGTGGTCGACAGCGCCGGTCGTACGCCGGTTGGTGCCCGGGTGCGCGATGGCGCTGCCGATACCTGGGTGGCGACCGCCGCGGAGCTGGGCATCGGAGCCGACGGTCGGGTGGACCTGCCGGCGCTGCTCGTTGCGCTCTATCAGCGGGGTGTACGGGCCGCGCTGTTGGAGGGCGGCCCGACGTTGGCTGGGGCGTTCCTCGCCGCTGGGCTGGTAGACAAGGTCATCGGGTATCTGGCGCCGAAATTGCTCGGCGCCGGCCCGGCGGCGCTCAGCCACGCGGGAGTGCACACCATCTCCGAGAGCGTCGACCTGGAGATCATCGACGTTACGCCGATCGGTCCGGACCTGCGCATCACCGCGCTACCCCGGAACAAGGAGGGCTGAGCACATGTTCACCGGAATCGTGGAGGAACTGGGCGAGATTGTCCGGCGGGCGGAGACGGGCGGGGACTCCGCGCTGCTCACTGTCCGCGGCCCGGTGGTCACTTCCGACGCCCGGCACGGCGACTCGATCTCGGTCAACGGGGTCTGCCTGACCGTGGTGGAGGTCGACGGGGATATGTTCACCGCCGATGTGATGGGCGAGACGCTGCGCCGGTCCGCGCTGGGTGCGCTCCGCCCGGGCGAACCGGTCAACCTGGAACGTGCCGCCACGCTGGGCAGCCGGCTCGGTGGTCACCTGGTGCAGGGGCATGTTGACGCGGTCGGCGAGATCCTCGCCCGGGAACCGGCCGAACAGTGGGAGACGGTCCGGTTCGCGCTGCCGGGCGGGATCGACCGGTACGTGGTGGAGAAGGGCTCAATCACCGTAGACGGGGTTTCACTGACCGTCGTCGCCGTGACGTCTGGCTCGTTCACCGTCGGGTTGATCCCGACCACGCAGAAGCTCACCACGCTCGGGCACAAGCGCGTCGGTGACCCGGTCAACCTGGAGGTCGATGTGGTGGCCAAGTACGTCGAACGGCTGCTCGGCGAGCGGGCCGGGCAGCTGGACCGGAGGTCGCGGCATGACCGACGCTGGCAGCACCGAGCTCTTCGGCACCATCGAGCAGGCGATCGCCGACATCGCTGCCGGCCGGCCGGTGGTGGTGGTCGACGATCCCGACCGGGAGAACGAAGGCGATCTGGTCTTCGCCGCGGACCGGGTGACCACGGAACTGGTGGCGTTCACCATGACCGAGTGCCGGGGGCTGCTCTGTGTGCCGATGGAAGGTGAAGCGCTGGACCGGCTGCAACTTGACGCCATGGTCTCGCACAACACCGAAAAGCACGGCACCGCCTTCACCGTCTCGGTGGACGCTCGCGAGGGGATCAGTACCGGTATCTCGGCCGGGACCGGGCACATACCATCGGGTTGCTGGCCGACGGCGACTCGAAGCCGGACGATCTGGTCCGGCCCGGACACGTCTTTCCGCTACGGGCCAAGCCAGGCGGCGTGCTTCGACGGCCCGGTCACACCGAGGCGGCGGTCGACCTGGCTCGGCTGGCTGGGCTCACTCCGGTCGGCGTGATCTGCGAGATCGTCAACCCGGACGGCACGATGGCCCGGGTGCCAGAACTGACCGTCTTCGCTGAGCGGCACAAACTCACGATGATCACCATCGCGGACCTGATCGCGTATCGGCGGCGCACCGAGAAGCAGGTCGAGCGGGTCGCCGAGGCACGGCTGCCCACCGCGCACGGCGAGTTCCAGGCGGTCGGTTACCGGGTCGAGTACGACCTGGCCGAGCACATCGCGCTGGTCCACGGTGACCTGGGGGACGGGCAGGATGTGCTGGTCCGGGTGCACTCCGAGTGCCTGACCGGCGACGTGTTCGGTTCGCTGCGCTGTGACTGCGGCCCGCAGCTCGATGCCGCACTGCCCGCGGTCGCCGCAGGAGGGGCGTGGGGTCGTTCTCTATGTGCGCGGGCATGAGGGACGAGGAATCGGTCTGTTGCACAAGCTCCAGGCCTACCAGTTGCAGGATCTGGGGCGGGACACCGTCGACGCGAACCTGGATCTCGGCCTGCCGGCGGACGCCCGGGAGTACGGCACTGGCGCGCAGATCCTCTACGACCTGGGCGTGCGGTCGATGCGACTGTTGACCAACAATCCGGCCAAGCGGGCCGGGCTGTAGGGCTACGGACTGACCGTAGTCGGCCGCGTGCCGATGGTGGTGCGGCCAACCCGGAGAACCTCGGTTACCTGCGTACCAAGCGGGACCGGATGGGGCATCTGCTGGACGGACTGGACAGCGAGATCCGCGCGGAGAACATCGGTCGACCGGACAGTGTCGGCCCAATGCCGAGCAACCTCGGCCGGCCGGAGGTCAGGAAACGGGCGGAAGCCGTCACGGAAGGAATGGCATAGCGATGGCGGGTTTCGGGGAACCGGACACCTCGACCGTGGACGCGGCCGGGTTGACCGTCGGCGTGGTCGCCGCGCGTTGGCACGGTGAACTCACCGACCACATGCTCGCCCGCGCGGTTGCGGCGGCCCAGGCCTGCGGGGTGACCGATGTGGTCACGGCCCGGGTCGCCGGTTCGGTGGAGCTACCGGTGGTGGCGCAGGCCTTCGCCCGCCGCTGCGATGTGGTCGTGGCGCTCGGCGTGGTCATCCGCGGCGCCACCGCCCACTTCGACTACGTGTGTCGGTCGGTCACCGACGGTCTGACCCGGATCGCGTTGGACGAGGGCAAGCCGGTCGCGCATGGGGTGCTCACGGTCAACACGATCGACCAGGCCCGGGACCGTGCCGGGCTGCCCGGCTCGGCCGAGGACAAAGGCTGGTCGGCCACCGTCGCCGCGCTGGACGCGGCGATCGCCATCCGGGCATTGTCCAGTTGAACGCCCGCTGACCCGCATGCTGACGACGAACGGGCTATAGCCGGCCCGCCTCGATGATTCGGCGTAGGAACTGTCGGGTACGCGGCTGGGCCGGCTCACCGAAGACCTGCTCGGGGGGTCCCTGTTCGATCACCCGACCACCGTCGAGGAAGCAGATCCGATCCGCGACCTCCCGAGCGAAGCCCATTTCGTGCGTGGCCAGCACCATGGTCATCCCGTCCGCCTTCAAGCCGCGGATCATCGTCAGCACCTCGCCGACCAGTTCCGGGTCCAGCGCCGAGGTCACCTCGTCGAGCAACAGCAGCCGGGGCGAGTTGACCAGCGCCCGGACGATAGCCACCCGCTGTTGCTGGCCACCGGAGAGCCGATCGGGATAGTCCCGGGCCTTGTCAGCCAGCCCGATTCGGCCCAGCAGTTCGACCGCCTGCGCCTCGGCCTGTTGGCGGGCGCGCCCATGCACCCGTCGGTTGATGCAGCGCAGCAGGGTCGACTTGCCCGACCCGGAGGCGCCGATCAGCGCAACCACCTCGTGCTCGTCGACCTCAAGGTCGAGGCGATCGAGTACCACCTGCCCGGTGAAGACCTTGCGCAGTCCACAGCAGGCCAGCAGGGGTCGGTTCATCCGCCGGCCTGCCGGCGAGCGGCGCGCAGCGTGACGAAGTCGGTCACCGCGATCAGCGGGATGGCGATTGACGTTCTCTCCGCTAAAGGACGGAGATTCCCTCCACGCTGCGTGTGGAACACGCGGCGTCCGGGTGGATTACCGCTTCGCCGCGCGGTGCCGGAATCGCTTCCGGTCTTACCCGCGCTCCACGGTCGTTGAGGTCCGCCCGTCCGGCGGCCCTGATGTTCCTGGCGGCGTTCACATCCCGGTCATGGGTGGTACCGCACGGGCAGGTCCACTGCCGGACGTTCAACGACAGCTTCTCGCCCACCGCACCACACACAGAACACATGCGAGTGGAGGGGAACCAGCGGTCCACCTTGCCGAAGGTGCGCCCGTACCGGGCCGCCTTGTACTCCAACATTGCCGTGAAGGTCGCCCAGCCGGCGTCGTGAACCGACTTGGCAAGCCGGGTCCGCCCCAGACCGGCCACGCTCAAATCCTCGACGTAGATCGCTTGGTTGTCGCGAACCATCGTGGTCGAGAGTTTGTGCAGCCAATCCCGGCGGGTGTCGCCGACCTTCGCGTGAGCGCGGGCGACCTTGACGACGGCCTTCTTCCGGTTGCTCGACCCGCGCTGTTTGCGGGCGAGGTTCTGTTGCAGCCTGCGGAGTTTCCGGGCCGCCCGGCGCAGGAACTTCGGCGCCGCGACTTTCGTCCCGTCAGACAGGACCGCGAAATGCGTCAGGCCGAGATCGATGCCCACCTCGGTATCCGTCTGCGGCAAAGTATCGTCCCCGGTCGTCGTGACGACAAACGACGCGAAGTAACGGCCCGCCGCATCCCGGATCACCGTCACGGAAGTCGGAACCGACGGCAACCGGCGCGACCAACGCACCCGCACGTCGCCGACCTTCGGAAGGCGCAGTCGGCCGTTGTCCAACACCCGGAACCGCGAGTTCGCGGTGAACCGAACCGCCTGCCGATTGTCCTTACGGGACCGGAACCGAGGCACCGCGACCTTCGGGCCCTTCCGCTTTCCCAACAGCGACGCGAAAAAGTTCCCGTACGCGGTGTTCAAATCAGCCAACGCCTGCTGGAGCACCACCGACGACACCTCACCCAACCAGGCCCGAGCGTCGGTCTTCTTCGCCTCGGTGATGACCTGCTTGGACAGCTCCCCGTCCGTGATGTACGGCAACCCCTGCTCGCGGGCCTCCTGTCGCGCGCGCAACCCATCGTTGAACACCATCCGCGCGCACCCGAACGCCCGCGCCAGCGACACACGCTGACTCGGGGTTGGGTAGATGCGGTAGTTGTACCTGAGCTGCACATTCACATTCTATCATTTGTTTATTGCCACCGGCTTTCCCGTACACACTGGCAGACATTGTGTTTCCGCCCTACACGCCCACTTGGTTTCCGTAACCAAGTACCGTCACAAGGTATTCACCGACCGGCATCTGACCCGCCTGAAAGAAATCATGCGCGCCGTGTGCTCTGATTTCGAAACCGAACTGATCGAGTTCAACGGCGAAACCAACCACGTGCACCCGCTGGTCAACTTTCCGCCCAAGGTGGCCCTGTCGAAGCTGGTCAACTCACTCAAGGGCGTGTCCAGCCGGCGGACGCGGCAAGAGTTCCCCGACCTGCGCCGGCACTACAGGGCCAACAAGCTGTGGTCGGGCTCGTACTTCGCAAGCTCCGTCGGGGATGCGGCCCCTGACCGTCCTACATCAGTACATCGAGCAACAAAACCGGCCGGGTTAGAGCACGACTCGGGCCTTGGCGGCCCTCCCCGCGCGGGCCTTCACCCCCGCCCTGAAGGGCGGAGCACTGGCCCGCAATCCGGTAGCACGAAGAGCATGGCCGCGACGATGTACGGGGTGTAGTTGAAGGTCTGTGCGGTGGCGATCTGCGCGGCTCGTACCGCATCGATCGGTCCGGCCAGGGAGACCAGCCCGACGTCCTTCTGTAATGCCACGATGTCGTTGAGTAGCGGCGGGGCCACCCGGCGGACCGCTTGTGGCAGCACCACATGCCGCATTGTCTGCCGATAGGTCAAGCCCAGTGAGCGGGCGGCCGCGAGCTGGCTCGGGTGCACTGACTCGATGCCGGCGCGGAACACTTCGGCCAGGTAGCCGCTGTAGGTGATGACCAGCGCGATGCCGCCGAGGACCAGAACTGACGGCATACCGCGCAGGCGCAGACCGGGTACGCCGAGGGTGAGTACGTACAACACGATGATCAGTGGCAGTCCGCGGAAGGTATAGGTGTAGCCGGTGGCCAGGGCACGGACCGGGAAGAAGACCGGTCCGCGTAGGGTCCGCGGCATCGCCACCAGCAGCCCGAGGGCCAGCGCGCCGAGGGCGCAGCAGACCAGCAGCCGGAGGTTGAGCCAGAGCCCGGCGAGAACGTCGGGCAGCGCCGCCCGCGCGATGCGCGGGTCGAGGAACGACTGCCGTACCCGGGACCAGCCCGGCGCGCCGGTCACCGCGATGACCAGTACGGTGCCCAGCACCCCGGTGGAGAGTGTGGCGATCAGCACCGAGCGGGTCGTCTGCCGTCGCCGGTAGGCGGCCCGATCCCGAACGATCTCCGACGTCTCCACCGGGGCGACCGGTGTCAAGAGAGTTCGATCGCGCCGGCCACCTGGGCGAGCCACTTCTTCTCCAGCTCGGCGAGGGTACCGGCGTCGCGCAGTTTGGAGATCGCGGTGTTGACGCAACCGGTCAGCCTTGACCGCTTGTCGAGGAGCAGACCGAACGCCTCCGGCACCCCGACCTGGGGGATCTGGCCGACAATGACGGCGTCGTCGAGTTCGGCGCTGGTGATGTAGAACGCCGTTGGCAGGTCGACGACCAGGCCGTCGAGCTGACCGTTCTGGAGGGCTTTCTTCGCGTCATCATTGTTGTTGTAGACCTGCGGCTTGGTGCCTGGCTTGATCACGTCGGTGATTGCCTGGTAGCTGGTGGTGCCGACCTGGGCGCCGAGCTTGGCGTTCCGCAAATCGGCCAGGGACGTCTTGCCGGCGATCTTCGACGACTTCAGGGCGATGACCGCCTGCCGAACCAGGTAGTAGGGCGCGGAGAGGTCCACCGCCTGCTTTCGTTCCTCGGTCATGGAAAACTGGTTGATGTCGAAGTCGAACTCCTTGGGCCCGGGTGCGGTCGCGTTCTCGAATTTGACCCGGGTCCAGATCACATCCTCGCGGGCGTACCCGAGGTTCTCCGCCACCGCGTAGGCCACCGCCGCCTCGAAACCTTCGCCATTGTCGGGCTTGTTGTTGCTGAACCATGGCGCGTAGGCCGGCTCGTCCGTGCCGATGGTCAGTTTTCCGGCGGTCCTGGTCTGCAGTTCGTCCTTGGTGCAGGCCGCCTGCGCTGGCGGCGGGGCGGGATCGGGTTCGTCCTGTGGGGCGCAGCCGACGAGGGCAGCGAGCAGGATGGTCGCGGTCGCGGTCGCGGTCGCGAGCCGCGACCGCGACCGGCACAGAGCGGCTAGCCATGGGCGACAGCATAGGCATAGTTCGACACGGATCCATACGGTGTCCCACCGCCGCAGTAGGGATCACCTTTGGTTTCGGTCAATCTCCGATGTGTGGTCCACCTTGGGTGGAGTGGGTCACCGTGCCGGCTGAGGGTCGGTGCACGGTCCACCTGGTGGACGATTCCTGGACCCGGCCACCGACCGGGCCACGGCGGGCTGCGACAATTCGGCCCCGTGAAGACGTTCGAGGAGCTGTTCGCCGAGTTGCAGGCCAAGGCCGTGGCCCGGACCCCGGGCTCGGCGACGGTGGCCGCGCTGGAGCGCGGGGTGCACGCAATCGGCAAGAAGGTCGTCGAGGAGGCGGCCGAGGCGTGGATGGCGGCTGAACATGAGGGCCCGGAGCGGACCGCTGAGGAGCTCTCGCAACTGTTCTACCAGGCACAGGTGCTGATGCTCGCCACCGGTCTCGAACTCAAAGATATCTATCGACATCTCTAAGGTGCCCTGCCCGCATACCGGACCGTCGCGTGCCGCGTGGACCGGCTAACGCTCGTCAACCCCGATCCAATGATCGAAGGAGCACCTGCGGATGCTACGCATCGCTATCCCCAACAAGGGCACCCTTTCCGGACCGGCCGCCCAGATGCTGCGTGAGGCGGGTTACCGCCAACGTGCGGAGGACCGTGACCTGGTTTGTCAGGACGTGCCCAACGACGTCGAGTTCTTCTACCTGCGCCCGCGCGATATCGCCACCTACGTCGGTTCCGGCGACCTGGATCTCGGCATTACCGGCCGCGACCTGTTGGTTGACGCCGGCAGCCCGGCCGAGGAGGTGCTCGACCTGGATTTCGGTGGCGCGACCTTCCGGTATGCCGCCCGACCGGAAACGGTGTCATCAATCGACCAGCTCGGCGGGCGCCGGATCGCGACCTCATATCCCGGCGTGGTCGAGCGTCACCTGGCCGAACACGGTCTCAAGGCCGAGGTGATCCGGCTCGACGGCGCGGTTGAGAACGGGGTACGCCTCGGCGTCGCCGACGTGATCGCCGACGTGGTCTCCACCGGGGCCACCCTGCGTCAGGCCGGTCTGGCGATCATCGGCGAGCCGATCCTGCGTTCATCCGCGGTACTGGTCCGCCGACTCGACGCGCCGGAGAGTGCCCAGACCGACCAGTTCATCCGCCGGTTGAACGGGGTACTGGTGGCCCGCCGATACGTGATGCTCGCCTACGACGTCCGGGCTGACCTGCTCGACCGGGCGAGCGCGTTGACCCCGGGCATCGAGTCGCCGACCATCTCGCCGTTGCACCGGGAGGGATGGGTGGCGGTACAGGCGATGGTGCTCCGCAGGGACGTCCACCGGATCATGGATGAGCTCTACGAGCTGGGAGCGCGGGCGATTCTGGTCACCAATATCCACGCCTGCCGGTTGTGAGGCCGGGCCACGTGGTGTGAGCGGCGCCAGGTCCGCGTACCGCAGCGGGAGGTGCCGGTGCGAGATGGCAGACTGCAGGGTGTGACCGATAGCGACGTCGTACGTCTGCGACCGAGGCGCATCCGAGTGATGTGCTGGTCGCTGGCGGCCGCCATGGTTGTGCTCTTCACCCTGATCGGACTCGGGTTGAGTGGCCCGACCGGGGAGGGGGCGGCCACCTTCCAGCGCGGCGATCAGTTGGCCATGATCGGGTTGGGTCTACTGGGCGCGCTCGGGTTGCTGCTCTTTACCCGACCCACCGTCGAGGCGGATGCGCGGGGGATCAGGGTGCGTAACGTCCTCGGCTCGTACGACCTGCCCTGGCAGGTGGTCCGGGCGGTGCGCTTCGACCATGGTGCGGCCTGGGCCAGCCTGGAACTGTATGACGACGAGTTGGTGTCGGTGCTCGCGTTGCAGGCGGTGGACAAGGAGTTGGCGGTGGCCGGTGTACGGGCGCTGCGGGCCCTGCACGCGGCACATCAACGGGTTGCGACCAAGGGCTGACTCAGCGGGCCTGGTGCCTCACCAGCATCCGCGCATTCGCGGGAGTTTTGAACACGCCTGGGTACGCCCGTTTTCGCATCAGGCGACCCGACCTGCTAATCTTTCTGAGTCGACCATGCTGCCCCGATGAGTGGGCAGCCATGAAGTGGAGCGCCTGCTCCCACCCATGTCGCCCTATCCGGTGGCTGGGTCCGGTCACCGGTTCGGGTGCGCCCGAACCGGATATGCGACCTTTGGTCGCAGTCGACCGGTCGAGCGGGCCCTGGCGTATGCCGGGGCCTTCTGCTTTCCGGGTCGGTTCCCACCCGGGAGCTGGCGAGGGTCGGCATCGCAGGAGAACGGACTCGAGGAGGCCCCATCAGCGTCGAACCACGCGTGAACGAGCAGATCCGGGCACGTGAGGTCCGACTGGTCGGTCCTGAGGGTGAGCAGGTGGGCATTGTCCCGCTGGAGCGTGCCCTGCAGCTGGCCGCGGACGTCGATCTGGACCTGGTCGAGGTGGCGCCGATGGCGCGCCCGCCGGTGTGCAAGCTCATGGACTTTGGCAAGTTCAAGTACGAGAGTGCACTCAAGGCGCGCGAAGCCAGGCGTAACCAGCAGCAGACCGTCATCAAGGAGATGAAGCTCCGGCCGAAGATTGATCCGCACGACTACGAGACCAAGAAGGGTCACGTGGTGCGGTTCCTCAAGGCGGGCGACAAGGTCAAGGTAACGATCATGTTCCGTGGTCGTGAGCAGAGTCGCCCGGAGCTGGGTTACCGGCTTCTGCGCCGGCTTGAGTCGGAGATCTCGGAGCTGGGGTACGTCGAGGCCGCTCCGAAGCAGGACGGTCGTAACATGATCATGGTGTTGGCTCCGCATCGGGCCACCAAGGCCGCCGCTACGGCGGCCAAGACGGGCTCGCCGCGGGAGCGGAACGAGGTCGATGAGGCCGAGGCACCGCCGGCTACCGAGGTGCCAGTAGTGGCCGAGGCCGGACCCGCCGGGACCACCGGCGAGTAACAGGGGAGAGACGCACCAAATGCCGAAGATGAAGAGCCACACCGGGATGGGCAAGCGGGTCAAGGTCACCGGTTCGGGCAAGATCGTCGCGGAGCGGGCCGGCAAGCGCCACCTGCTGGAGGGTAAGTCCTCCACTCGGACCCGCCGGTTGACCGGCACGCTTGAGGTGGCCAAGGCCGATGTCAAGCGAATCAAGAAGATGCTGGGCCGCTGACGCGAGCCACTTGACCTGAAGGAGTAGTTGAGATGGCACGCGTCAAGCGGGCTGTAAACGCCCAGAAGAAGCGTCGTACTCTGCTGGAAACCGCCAGTGGCTACCGTGGTCAGCGCTCGCGGCTGTACCGCAAGGCCAAGGAGCAGGTGCTGCACTCGATGCAGTACGCCTACCGGGACCGTCGTGACCGCAAGGGCGACTTCCGGCAGCTCTGGATCACCCGGATCAACGCGGGTGCCCGCGCCAACGGGATGACCTACAACCGGCTGATCCAGGGCCTGAAGTTGGCTGGCGTCGAGGTTGACCGCAAGATCATGGCCGACCTCGCGGTCAACGACGCTGCCGCCTTCGCGGCCATCGTCGAGATCGCTCGTGCCGCAGTGGCGGCCGAGGGCACCGGTGGCGCGGCGGCTCAGGCTGCCTGACCCCCACGTATCGGCGATCGAGGCGTCCCAGATGTCGGAAAATCCGCAAGTGGGGCGCCTCGATCGTGGGTGGGACCAGCAGCGGCCCCGATTCACCGCGCGTACCCCGAGGGTGGTCGCCGCCCGACGGCTGCACCGCCGTCGGGATCGTGACGCGGCCTCCCGGTTCCTCGCGGAAGGGCCGCAGGCTGTTCGGGAGGCACTGACTCGGCCCGGCACGGTAGTGGAACTCTTCGGTACCCCGGCGACGCTGAACCGCTATGCCGACCTGGTGGCCACCGCCGCGCGAGCGGGCACACCGGTTTCGGCGCTGACCGACGACGGTCTCGCCGCGTTGAGCGAAACGGTCGCGCCACAGGGCATCGTCGCAGTCTGTGCGCAGTTGAACGTGCCGCTGGCCGCCGCCTTGGACCAGTCTCCGCGGCTGGTCGCTGTGCTGGCGGAGATCCGTGACCCGGGCAATGCCGGTACGGTGCTGCGCACCGCCGACGCGGCTGGTGCCGGGGCGGTGATCTTCGCCGGTGAGGCGGTTGACCCGTACAACGGCAAGGCGGTACGGGCCTCGGCCGGCAGTCTGTTCCATGTCGACGTGGTACGGGCGCCCGATCCGACCGAGGTGGTGGCCGCGTTGCGTGATCGCGGCCTTACCGTGTTCGCCGCCTCCGGTTACGGCGAGACCGATCTGGACGAGCTGATCGATGCCGGGGGCCTGGCCCGACCGACTGCCTGGCTCTTCGGCTCCGAGGCACACGGCCTGCCGGCCGACCTGGCCGAGGCGGCCGACGCGCGGGTCCGGGTGCCGTTGCACGGCCGGGCGGAGAGCCTGAACCTCGCCGCCGCGGCGGCGGTGTGCCTGTATGCTTCAGCCAGAGCTTTGCGATCCAGAGAACCGAAGCTTCGCGATCCAGGGAGCCAGTGACCCCGTGATGAGCGCCTCGTGGCACTCCTTTAGCCAGCCCGCCGGTGTCGGCGGGCGGCAGGGCTGATTCTCCTCCCTGTGCGTCTCCCACCGGCGGGCGGCGGCGTAGCCGCGCGTCCGTAAACTCTGTGGGTCGCCCGTAAGGGCCGCCGCCGTGAGGGAGTGCCGGTACGCCATGACCTATCGCAATGATCCGTATGACCCGAAGCAGGTCGCCCTGCTCGACCAGAGTGCCCTCGAGGAAGCCGTCGCCGCCGCGATTGCCGCGTTCGGTGCCGTCGCCGACCCCGACGCGCTCGCCGCTTTGCGGCATCAGTACCTGGGCGACCGCGCCCCGGTCTCGCTGGCCCGCCGGGAGATCGGTGCGTTGCCGCCGGCCGCCAGGTCCGACGCCGGTAAGCGGGTCAACGAGGCCCGCCGGGCGATCGAGACCGCCTTCGCCGACCGGCTGGAGCAGCTCCGCGCCGAGCAGGCCGAGCGGGTGCTCGCGGAGGAGCGGGTCGACGTCACGCTCCCCTTCGACCGTCGCCCGCGGGGCGCCCGGCATCCGCTGAGCACGCTGATGGAGCGGATCGGCGACCTCTTTGTCGGCATGGGATACGAGATCGCCGAGGGCCCCGAGGTGGAGCTGGAGTGGGCCAACTTCGACGCACTGAACATCGCGGTGGACCATCCGGCCCGCGGCCTGATGGACACCTTCCACGTTGCCCGGGCCGGCGACCACGATGCGACTGCCGATTCGGGCCTGGTGCTGCGCACCCACACCTCGCCGGTGCAGGCACGCACCATGCTGACCCGGCAGCCGCCGATCTACGTGATCTGTCCCGGTCGGGTCTATCGCACCGATGAACTGGACGCCACCCACACGCCGGTCTTCCACCAGGTGGAGGGACTGGTCGTGGATCAGGGCATCACCATGGCCCACCTGCGCGGCACCCTCGATCACTTTGCCCGGTCGATGTTCGGTCCGGCGGCGCGGACCCGTTGGCGCCCGCACTACTTCCCGTTCACCGAGCCGTCGGCTGAGTTCGATGTGTGGTTCCCGGAACACCGGGACGGACCACGCTGGGTCGAGTGGGGTGGCTGCGGCATGGTCAATCCGCGCGTGTTGCGGGCCTGTGGGATCGACCCGGAGGTCTACTCCGGATTCGCCTTCGGCATGGGTATCGAGCGGACCCTGATGTTCCGGCACGGAGTGCGCGACATGCGCGACATGGTGGAGGGCGACGTGCGGTTCACCCGTGCGTTCGGGGTCGAGGTGTAGCCGGATGCGAAGCGTAACTGAAAGTACCAACGTGGCGTGCAAAGCCGATGTTGCCGGGAAAGCGGTGGTCTGAGTCATGCGAGTGTCATTGTCCTGGCTGCGGGAGTACGTTGACCTGCCCGCCGAGCTCACCGCCGACAGTCTGGAACGCGCGTTGGTCACCCTCGGGCTCGAGGTCGAGTCCATCGTGGACCTGCGCAGTTCGGTCAGCGGGTCGTTGGTGGTCGGCGAGGTGCGTGAGATCGAGGAGCTGACCGGGTTCAAGAAGCCGATCCGGTTCTGCCGGGTCGACGTCGGCACCGCCAACGGCACCGGCGAGCCGCAGGAAATCGTCTGCGGCGCGACCAACTTCGCCCCGGGCGACCGGGTGGTGGTCATCCTGCCCGGCGGCGTACTGCCCGGCGGGTTCGCCATCGGAGCCCGCAAGACGTACGGGCGGAACTCCCACGGCATGATCTGCTCGGTCCGCGAACTCGGACTGGGCGACGACCATTCGGGCATTCTGGTGCTGTCCGACGATGTGGTGGCCAAGCCGGGCGACGACGCCCGCCCGGCGGTCGGGCTGGACGACGTGGTGATCGAACTCGAGGTCACCCCGGACCGGGGGTACGCCCTGTCGGTACGGGGCATCGCCCGGGAGCTTTCCCACGCGTTCGAGGTGCCGTTCCGGGATCCCGGCACCGTGCCGGTAGCTGGCGCGACCGCTGAGCCGGCCTACCCGGTCGAGGTGCGCGACCCGGTCGGCTGCGACCGCTTCGCGGCCCGGTTGGTGCGGGGCATCGACCCGCTGGCGCAGTCGCCGGCGTGGATGCAGCGTCGGTTGACCGCCGCCGGTATCCGGACCATCTCGTTGGCGGTGGACATCACCAACTACCTGATGCTCGAACTGGGCCAACCCATGCATGCCTTCGACGTCGGCCGGCTGCGTGGTCCGCTGGTCGTCCGGCGCGCGATCCCAGGTGAGCGTCTGACCACCCTGGACGGAGTGGACCGGGCACTCGATCCCGAAGACCTGGTGATTTGCGACGCTGGGCTGCCAAACCCGCTGGCCGGGGAGGGCGCCGGTGTGCCGATTTCACTGGCTGCGGTGATGGGCGGGCAGACCAGCGAGGTCATCGCGGGCACCACGAACGTGCTGTTCGAGGCGGCGCACTGGGATCCGGTGACGGTCGGCCGGACCGCACGGCGGCACAGGTTGTTCAGTGAGGCGGCCAAGCGGTGGGAGCGGGGCGTCGATCCGGCCCTGCCACTGGTCGCCCTGGACCGTGCCGTGGAGCTACTCACCACCTATGGCGGTGGCACGGCCGGCGCCGAGGTGCTCGACATCGACCAGGTGGCACCGTCCGAGCCGGTCCTGCTCGATGCGGAGCTGCCCGCCCGTCGGATCGGCGTACCGTACGAGCCGACCCAGGTGATCGCGCTGTTGGAGCGGGTCGGCTGCACGGTAACCACGGCCGATACGTCGGTTTCCGGGGGGGCGCGTGCCGGTGGTCGGCATGCCAGCGGGCCGGGCAACCTGGTGGTCACCCCGCCGAGCTGGCGGCCGGACCTCACCGACCCGGCCGACCTGGTCGAGGAGGTCGCCCGGCTGGCCGGCTACGACCAGGTGCCGTCGGTGCTGCCACCGGCCGTGCCGGGCCGGGGACTCACCGATGATCAGCGTCGGCGCCGCTCGGTTGCCCGAGCGCTGGCCAACCATGGTCTCGTCGAGGTGCTCGCCTACCCCTTCATGGCTCCGGAGCTACTCGACACGCTCGGGTTGGCGGTGGACGACCCACGCCGCCGGACGGTTCGGCTGGCCAACCCGCTGTCGGAGGCCGAGCCGCTGCTGCGGACCACGCTGCTTGGTCCGCTCGTCGGAATCCTCCGTCGTAACCTCGGTCGGGGCCTGCGTGACGTGGCCATTTACGAGATCGGGGTGGTGTTCGAGCCTCGGCCCGATGCCGTTACCCCGCCCGTGATGGGGGTGGCCAACCGGCCGAGCGAGGCCGTGTTCGCCGCAGCCGACGCGACCGTGCCGCATCAGCCGTGGCACGTCGCCGCAGTGCTTGCCGGTGATCTGGAGCCGGCCGGTTGGTGGGGCGGGGGACGCCCGGCCAGCTGGGCCGACGCGATCCAGACGGCCCGGCTCGTGCTCGCCGCCGCTGGTATCCCGCAGGAGCGCGTGACGGTCCGGCAGGCCGAACGGGCCCCCTGGCATCCGGGCCGCTGCGCCGAGCTGCTCGTCGACGAAACGGCCGTCGGGTACGCGGGTGAACTGCATCCAGCGGTGCTCGACGCGATGGAGCTGCCCCGCCGGACCAGTGCCATGGAGCTGGACCTGGACGCACTGCCGGCGGCCCCGGTAGCGCCGGCACCACAGGTTTCCAGCTACCCGCCAGCCCTGATCGACCTGGCGTTGGTGGTGGCCGACGATGTCGCCGCCGCCGAGCTTCAGCAGGCCATTGTTGACGGCGCCGGCGAGCTGTTGGAATCGGTTCGGCTTTTCGACGTGTACGCTTCACCGCAGTTGGGGCAGGGGCGTAGGTCATTGGCGTACAAGCTCACCTTCCGGGCGCCGGATCGGACCTTGACCGCTGAGGAATCGGTGACCGCCCGCGATGCGGCAGTCGCTGAGGCAGCGAAACGTTTCGGAGCGACCCTGCGCGGCGCCTGAGGTCTGCGGCAAGGCCCCTTGCCGGGTGGGAAGGGGCCCTGCCGCATTTTGCCCGTTAATGGCTGGCCATGGTCTGCTGAGGGGCAGATATCGTCTTGGACATGATTATCGCGTTCATCCGCCTGCGCGTCGCCTGAGCGCGACGGGGTCGGGGCGCGCGACGCGACGGGCCGGTCATCGCACCGATCGGCCGCCATCTGACCCGAATGCCCCGCCGCCGGGGGATACGGGATCGTCGTCGAGAAGTTGGTTGGTTCCTTTACTCCGACGACTCGACAGGACGTATTACCATGCAAAACTTGACAAGCTCATATCGTCGATGGTATGGTGCTGCGCGCGCGCCGAGCCACATCTACCCGTCGCTGGCCGTGATTGAACTGCTCAACCGAGGATCCGACGCTCCTAGATTGTGGTGGGGGAGTACCGCTGAGACCTGTGAACCCTGGTTCAAGCCGGCAGCATCGGCGTCAGTCTATGTTGGTGACGGTGAGGCCCTGCGACGTGAGTCGCACCAGGGTGCACCGGTGCCGAACTGGTCGGGCATCCGTCGCTGTGCCACAGGGCGACGTCGCGTGATCGGGGACCGGGTGGACCCGAGGAGTTGCAGAGTTGGGTCCGCTGCCGGCCAATGTCGAGGTGCACCGTCGGGTGCCGCAGTTGGCGGTGCTGGCCGCGGCCTCGGCGTTCGTCACGCACGCGGGGATGGGTAGCTGCACCGAGGCGCTCTGGTTCGGTGTGCCTACGGTGGCGATCCCGCAGGCGGTGGACCAGTTCGGCAACGCCGCGCAGCTGGCCGAGTTGGGCGTTGGTCAGCACCTCCCAGCCGACGAGGTGACCACCGAGCGGCTCCGAAAGGCTGTTGACTCGGTCGCCGGTGACTCGTCGGTGCGTCGTCGGTTGACTGAACTCCAGGGTGAGGTACGCGCCAATGGCGGCGTCCGTCGGGCGGCGGACGCTGTCGAGGCATTGCTCGCGGAGCGCTGAAACCCCGCATAGGTGGGCAGGGCGCGGCAGCGAAGGGACACTGCCCGCCCTGCCGGGGGGGACGCAGCGGGAGGCAGCGGAGGGGGGGGGGGGAGGGGGACCACCGGTCTCAGCGGGTAGCAAGATTATGCGAACGATTGTATGAAGTTGCGAAAGAGCTCTGCATGTTGATACCTTCTCATGCATAGACATGGGAGGGGTGGATATGGGCATCCGGGTCGCGGTGGCCGGAGCAAGCGGGTACGCGGGAGGCGAACTGCTTCGTCTGATCGCCGGGCACCCGGAGTTCGACCTGTCGGCCGTTACCGCACACCGCCAGGCTGGTTTGCCGGTAGCTGCTGTACATCCGCAGCTTGTCGGGCTGGACCTGGTGCTCGGCGAAACCGACCCGGCCGCCCTGGCCGACGCGGACCTGGTTTTCCTCGCCCTGCCACACGGGGCGTCGGCGGCGCTGGCCGCAGCCCTGCCCGACTCGGTCAAGGTGGTCGACCTCGGCGCTGATCACCGGCTGCGGGACGGTGCGGCCTGGGCCCGCTACTACGGCGGCGAGCATGCCGGGGCGTGGACCTACGGCCTGCCCGAACTATCCGGTCAGCGCAGCGCGATAGCCGCCGCGAGCCAGGTCGCGAACACCGGCTGCTACGCCGCAGCCATCACGCTCGCCCTGGCCCCGCTGATCGCCGCTGGGGTGGCGTCGCCCGAGGACGTGGTGGTGGTTGCCGCCTCCGGTACCTCGGGTGCGGGACGGGCGGCGAAGACACACCTGTTGGCCAGCGAGGTGAAGGGGGATCTGTCGCCCTACAAGGTCGGCGCCCACCAGCATGTACCCGAGATCAAGCAGGCGACCGGCGCGACGGGTCTGTCGTTCACTCCGGTGCTGGCGCCGATGCCACGCGGCATCCTGGCCACCGTCACCGCGCTGCCGACGGGCGATAGCGGAGCCGACCCGCGCACCGTGCTGGCCGAGGCGTACGCGGACGAGCCGTTTGTGCACGTCCTGCCGGAAAACGTCTGGCCGCACACCGCCGCCACCGCCGGCTCGAACTCCTGCCATCTGCAGGCCGGCGTCGATGTCGACTCCGGGCGGTTGATCGTGGTCAGCGCGCTGGACAACCTGGGCAAGGGCGCCGCCGGCCAGGCAGTACAGTGCGCCAACCTGATGTTCGGACTGCCGGAGACCACCGGCCTCGCTGTTTTTGGGGTGGCGCCATGAGCGTGACGGCAGCGCAGGGCTTCCGGGCGGCCGGGGTAGCGGCCGGACTCAAGACCAGCGGCGCCGCCGATGTCGCGCTGGTGGTCAACGACGGGCCGCGCTGGGACGCGGCCGGGGTCTTCACCGCCAACCGGGTCAAGGCGGCTCCGGTGCTCTGGAGTCAGCAGGTGCTCGGTGGCCCTCGGGTCCGGGCCGTGGTGCTCAACTCCGGTGGCGCCAACGCGTGCACCGGCGCCCCGGGCTTCCAGGACACCCGTACCACCGCTGAGCGGGCCGCCGCCGCGTTGAGCAGCACCGGCGAGGGCATCGGCGCCGGCGAGGTGGTGGTCTGTTCGACCGGGCTGATCGGTGAGCGGCTGCCGATGGAGAAGCTGCTGCCCGGCGTGCGGGCTGCGGTCGACGGCCTGTCCCGCGATGGCGGGCCGGTGGCCGCCGAAGCGATCATGACCACGGACACCAGGCCGAAGAACACTGTGGTCGCCGGTGCCGGCTGGACCGTCGGCGGGATGGCCAAGGGGGCGGGGATGCTCGCCCCGGCGATGGCCACCATGCTCTGCGTGCTCACCACCGACGCGGTCGCCGGGTCCCTGGTGCTGGACGAGGCGTTGCGTGCGGCCTGCCGGGTGACCTTCGATCGGATCGACTCCGACGGCTGCATGTCCACCAATGACACCGTGCTGCTGCTGGCCAGCGGTGCGTCCGGAGTCGAACCGACCGCCGCAGAGCTGACCGAGGCGGTGACGGCCGCCTGCCAGGACCTGGCGCGACAACTGATCGCCGACGCCGAGGGGGCGACGAAAGAGATCGCCATCGAGGTGGTCGGCGCGGCCAGCGAGGACGACGCGGTCGAGGTCGGCCGCTCGGTGGCCCGCAACAACCTGGTCAAGACGGCGTTGTTCGGCAACGACCCGAACTGGGGGCGGATCCTCGCCGCGGTCGGCACCACCTCGGCCGTCTTCGAGCCGGATGCGATCGATGTGGCGGTCAACGGGGTCTGGGTGTGTCGCTCCGGTGCCGCCGCAGAGGACCGGAGCAAGGTCGACCTCTCCGGGCGGGCGGTGACGGTCCGGATCGACCTGCGGGCCGGCACGGAAGCGGCCACCATCTGGACCAACGACCTGTCGCACGCCTACGTGCACGAGAACTCGGCGTACTCGACATGAGTATCGAGAGCACGCTGACCCGTGACCTGACCCAGGCGCAGATCAAGGCCGCCACCCTGATCGAGGCGCTGCCCTGGCTGGCCCGGTTCCACGGCGCCACGGTGGTAGTCAAATACGGCGGCAATGCCATGATCGACCCGGCGCTGCAGCGGGCCTTCGCCGCCGACATGGTCTTCCTGCGTTATGCCGGGCTGCGGCCGGTCGTGGTGCACGGCGGCGGCCCACAGATCTCGGCCATGTTGACCCGGCTCGGCATCGCCAGCGAATTCAAGGGCGGGCTGCGGGTGACCACGCCGGAGGCGATGGATGTCGTCCGGATGGTGCTCGTGGGCCAGGTTGGTCGGGAACTGGTCGGCCTCATCAACGAGTACGGCCCGTACGCGGTCGGCCTCTCCGGAGAGGACGCCCGGTTGTTCACCGCGGTACGTCGGCCGGCGTATATCGATGGCGAGCCGGTCGACATCGGCCAGGTCGGTGACGTGGCCGAGGTCAACGGCTCGGCGGTAGCCGACCTGATCGAAGCCGGCCGGATTCCGGTGATCTCCACCGTGGCGCCGGACGTTGACGGGGTGCTGCACAACCTCAACGCCGACACCGCGGCCGCCGCACTGGCAGTGGCGCTACAGGCCCGCAAACTGGTGGTCCTGACCGACGTGCCCGGCCTCTACGCGAACTGGCCGGACACCGACAGCCTGCTCTCTGAACTCACCGCCGACCAGCTCGCTGACCTGCTGCCCACCCTGGAGTCCGGCATGGTGCCGAAGATGGAGGCGTGCCTGCGGGCGGTCCAGGGCGGGGTGCCGGCAGCGCATGTGGTGGATGGCCGAGTCGCCCACTCAACTCTCTTGGAAGTTTTCACCTCGGAAGGATTCGGCACGATGGTTGTTCCCGGAGATGGGGCGAGCTCGTCATGACCTCGCTGGTCGACCGCTGGTCACAGTCCCTGATGAACAACTACGGCACCCCGCCGGTCGCCCTGGTCCGCGGCGAAGGCGCCGTGGTGGTCGACGACACGGGTCGCGAGTACCTTGACCTGCTCGGCGGCATTGCGGTCAATGCGCTCGGTCACGCCCATCCCGCCGTGGTCGCCGCCGTTTCCAAGCAGGTCGCCACCCTCGGACACGTCTCCAACCTCTTTGTCGCCGAGCCGCCGGTGGCGTTGGCCGAGGTGCTGCTCGCACTCGCCGGTCGTCCGGGTCGGGTGCTGTTCACCAACTCCGGCGCCGAGGCCAATGAGGCCGCCTTCAAACTTTCCCGGCTCACCGGTCGGACCGGGATAGTCGCCACCATCGGCGGATTCCACGGCCGGACCATGGGTGCGCTCGCCCTGACCGGCCAGCCGGCCAAGACGGACCCGTTCCGGCCGCTACCGGGCGAGGTCACCCACATCCCGTACGGGGATGTGGCCGCGCTGGAGGCGGCGGTCACCGGTCAGACCGCGATGGTGATCCTCGAACCGATCCAGGGCGAGAGCGGCGTGGTCGTCCCACCGGCGGGCTATCTCACCGCGGCCCGGCGAATTACCGCCGAGCACGGCGCCTTGCTCGTGCTCGATGAGGTGCAGACCGGTATCGGCCGTACCGGCCACTGGTTCGCCTACCAGGCCGAGGGCATCGAGCCAGACGTGATCACCCTGGCCAAGGGGCTTGGCGGCGGATTGCCGATCGGAGCCTGTCTGGCCTTCGGCGCGGCGGCGGAGTTGTTCGGCCCTGGTTCGCACGGCACCACCTTCGGCGGTAACCCGGTCAGTTGCGCCGCCGGCCTCGCGGTCATCTCCACCATCGCCAACGAGGGGCTGCTGGACAACACCAAGCGGATCGGTGCGCGGATCCGGCGCGGGGTTGAGGCGTTCGGACATCCGCTGGTGGCGCAGGTGTGCGGCGCCGGTCTGCTACTCGGCCTGGTGCTGCGGGCGCCGGTCTCCGAGGCGCTGGCCGCCGCGCTGCGCGACGCCGGATTCCTCACCAACCCGGTGCAGCCGAACGTGGTCCGGTTGGCGCCCCCGCTGATCCTCAACGCCGCGCAGGTCGACGGTTTCCTGGCGGCGCTGCCCGCCGCGCTGGACGTGGCCGCGACGCAGGGGACCCTAGCCATGACAACCCTTGAGGGAGCGCCGGCATGATTCGGAATTTCCTCCGGGATGACGACCTCAGCCCGGCCGAGCAGGCCGATCTGCTCGACCTGGCGATCCGGATGAAGGCCGACCGGTACGCTTTCCGGCCGCTCGCCGGACCGAGGTCGGTGGCCGTGCTCTTCGACAAGCAGAGCATGCGTACCCGGTTCTCCTTTGACATCGGCATCGCCGAGCTCGGCGGTCACCCGGTCGTGGTGGACACCCAGTCGACCCACTTCGGTCGCGGCGAGTCGCTCGCCGATGCCGCCCGGGTGTTGTCCCGGTACGTGTCGGCGATCGTGCTGCGTACCCACGGTGATGATCGGCTCGCTGATCTCGCCGCCGGGGCGAGCGTGCCGGTGGTCAACGCGCTCACCGACGGCTTCCACCCGTGCCAACTCCTGGCTGACCTGTTGACCATCCGGGAGCGGTTCGGTGATACCGCTGGGCGAACCCTGGCGTACGTCGGCGACTCGGCCAACAACATGGCCCACTCGTACCTGATAGCCGGGGCGACCGCCGGTATGCACGTGCGGATCGCCGGGCCGGCCGGCTATGACCCGTCGCCGGAGGTGGTTGACCGGGCTACCGGGATCGCCGTCGGCACCGGTGGCTCGGTGCGGGTGCTGCGCGATCCGCAGGCGGCCGTCAACGGCGCGCAGGTGGTGGCCACCGACACCTGGACCTCGATGGGGCAGGAGTCCGATGGCCGCGACCGTCGTACCCCCTTCTGGCCTTACCAGGTGAACAAGTCGTTGCTGGCCGGCGCTGCCGAAGACGCGATCGTGCTGCACTGCCTACCGGCCCACCGTGGTGAGGAGATCACCGACGAGGTGCTCGACGGCGGGCAGAGCGCGGTATTCGATCAGGCGGAGAACCGGCTGCACGCGCAGAAGGCACTGCTCACCTGGCTGCTGGGCCAGGCCGGCTCAGGCGAGGCCGGCTCAGGCGAGGCCGGCTCAGGCGAGGCCGGCTCGGGCCTGGTCCTGGGGCAGGGGGGATCGGCGTGACCGGCCCGCTGACCCGTACCGCTCGGCACGCCCGCATCGTCGGGCTGGTCAGGGAGCGAACGGTTCGCTCGCAGACCGAGTTGGCCGAGCTGCTCGCCGCTGATGGCGTGCAGGTAACCCAGGCCACCCTCTCCCGGGACCTGGAAGAGTTGGGTGCGGTCAAGGTGCGTGGCGGTGACGGTCCCGGGACCTATCTGATCCCGGAGGACGGCCAGCGGCCGCTGCGTGACGCTGAGCAGGCCCCGGCCCGACTGGTCCGGCTGCTGCGCGAACTGCTCACCGGGGTCGACTCCAGCGGCAACATCACCGTGCTGCGCACTCCGCCCGGCGCAGCCCAATACCTGGCCAGTGCGTTGGACCGGGCAGGGCTGCCGGAAGTGGTCGGCACCATCGCCGGTGACGACACCATCCTCGTCGTGGCCCGCGAAACCACCGGGGGTGCGGCACTTGGCGCACAACTCTCCGGCTGGGCGGTTTCCGTGCCCGGTCCGGAAAGCCCTTGATCAATATCCAGCCTGAGCGGTAATGGCGCGGGTTGGGGTGTCGGAAATAACTTTGTTGGAAGGAGCATCACACCATGACTGACCGCGTCGTACTGGCGTACTCCGGGGGTCTGGACACCTCGGTCGCCATCCCCTACCTGGCCGAGCAGACCGGTGCCGAGGTTATCGCGGTGGCGATCGACGTCGGGCAGGGCGGCGAGGACCTGGCCGCGATCCGCCAGCGGGCGCTGGACTGCGGTGCGGTCGAGTCGGAGGTGGTCGACGGACGGGAGGAGTTCGCCGCCGACTACTGTCTGCCGGCCATCCGGGCCAACGCGCTCTACATGGACCGCTATCCGCTGGTGTCCGCGCTGTCCCGGCCGCTGATCGTCAAGCACCTGGTCGCCGCCGCGAAGAAGTACGGCGGCACGATCGTGTCGCACGGCTGCACCGGCAAGGGCAACGACCAGGTCCGCTTCGAAGCCGGTATCGCCGCGCTCGCACCGGAGCTGAAGGTGCTCGCCCCGGCCCGGGACTTCGCCTGGACCCGGGACAAGGCGATCGCGTACGCCGAGGAGAAGGGGCTGCCGATCGACGTCTCGCACAAGTCGCCGTACTCGATCGACCAGAACCTCTTCGGTCGGGCAGTTGAGACCGGCTTCCTGGAGGACATCTGGAACGCGCCGATCGAAGACCTCTACTCGTACACCGCCAACCCGGCGGAGCCACGTGACCCGGACGAGGTCGTGATCACGTTCGAGGCGGGCGTGCCGGTGGCGATCGACGGTGAGACGGTCACCCCGTACCAGGCGATCGTGGAGCTGAACCGGCGGGCGGGCGCCCAGGGTATCGGCCGGCTCGACATGGTCGAGGACCGGCTGGTCGGCATCAAGAGCCGGGAGGTGTACGAGGCGCCGGGTGCGATCGCGCTGATCACCGCCCACCAGGAGTTGGAGAACGTCACCATTGAGCGGGACGTAGCCCGGTTCAAGCGCTCGGTCGACCAGCGCTGGGGCGAGCTGGTCTACGACGGGCTGTGGTTCTCCCCGCTGCGCAATGCCCTGGACGCGTTCATCGCCGACACCCAGCGCTATGTCTGCGGTGACGTTCGCCTCACCCTGCACGGCGGGCGCGCGGTGGTCACCGGCCGGCGTTCCGAGGCCAGCCTGTACGACTTCGGCCTGGCCACCTACGACACCGGTGACACCTTCGACCAGTCACTGGCCAAGGGTTTCGTGCAGTTGTGGAGCCTGCCGAGCAAGCAGGCCGCGGCGCGGGACGCCCGGTTGGGTGGCGGGGCGTAGTGAGCGCCAAAATGGTCGGTGTGAACGACAAGAGCTCGACCGAAAATGCCCGGGGCGACCAGCCGCAGCCGGCACCCCGTACGAGTCTGTGGGGCGGCCGGTTCGCTGGCGGTCCGGCGGAGGCGTTGGCCCGGCTCTCGGTCAGCGTCCAGTTCGACTGGCGCCTCGCCCCGTACGACCTGGCCGGCTCCCGGGCGCACGCCCGGGTGCTGGCCGCCGCGGGCCTGCTCGACCCGACCGAGGTGGGCCAGATGCTGGCTGCCCTGGACGATCTCGAGGCGGCGGTGCTGGCCGGCACGTTCCGGCCCACCGTCGAGGACGAGGACGTGCACACCGCGTTGGAGCGGGGCTTGCTGGAACGGCTCGGTGCGCTGGGCGGCAAGCTGCGCGCCGGCCGGTCCCGTAACGATCAGGTCGCCACCGACCTTCGGCTCTACCTGCGCGATCACGCGCGTGGCCTGGCCGGGCGCATCGTCGGCCTGGCCGACGCGTTGACTGAGCAGGCGGCCCGGAACCTGGACACCCCGGCGCCCGGCATGACCCATCTACAGCATGCCCAGCCGGTCACCTTCGGACACTGGCTCCTGGCCCACGTACATCCGCTGCTGCGCGACCTGGAGCGGCTGCGCGACTGGGATCACCGGACTGCGGTGAGCCCGCTCGGCGCGGGCGCGCTGGCCGGCTCCGGCCTGCCGCTGGACCCGGTGGCGGTCTCCAAGGAGTTGGGCTTCCGGACCTCGTTCGCGAACTCGATGGACGCGGTCGCCGACCGCGACTTCGTGGCCGAGTTCCTGTTCGTCACCGCGCTGCTCGGGGTGCACCTGTCCCGGCTCGGTGAGGAGGTGGTGATCTGGACCTCGCACGAGTTCGGTTGGGTTGAGCTGGACGACGCTTTCGCCACCGGTTCGTCGATCATGCCGCAGAAGAAGAACGCGGACGTCGCCGAGTTGGCCCGGGGCAAGTCCGGCCGGCTGATCGGTGGGTTGGTCACCGTGCTGACCATGCTCAAGGGCCTGCCGCTCACCTATGACCGGGACATGCAGGAGGACAAGGAACCGGCGTTCGACGCGATCGACACCCTCGACCTGGTCCTGCCGGCGCTGGCCGGGATGATCTCCACGATGACGGTTCGGGTCGACCGGCTCGCCGCGGCGGCGCCGGTCGGGTTCTCGCTGGCCACCGAGGTCGCCGACTGGCTGGTCCGCAAGGGGGTGCCGTTCCGTGACGCACACGAGATCACCGGGAAGTTGGTCGCGCTCTGCGTGTCCCGGGAGTGCGCGTTGGACGAGGTTTCCGATGCCGATCTGGCGCTGATCAGCGAACACCTCGATCCGGGGGTGCGCGACGTGCTGTCGGTTCGTTCGGCGCTGGCGGCCCGGACCACTCCCGGCTCCACCGGGCCCGGTCCGGTCGCCGACCAGCTCGCGGCCACCGCCGACCAGTTGGACGGCTGGCGGGAATGGGCCACCGAGCAGGTCATGCCGCGCTGACGGGGGTCACCGGGGACCAGTTCCAGGTCCTCGGGCGCCCCGACCGCACCGAGACCTCTCAGCGGCCGCTCCTGCCGCACCCCCAGCTGGTTTGTCGGAATTAGTCGGCGATGACCGGATGGCTGATCGGGTACGGAAAGATCCGTGGGCCAGGGTGGGGTGCCAGTGCCCCCTGGCCCGGGTACCGTGTGCGGAGCCATTTCGCCGGCCGTCCGCCACCTGCGGACGTCCACCCCCCGACCGTCCTGGCGAGGAGTTCGAGATCAGATGAGCGACCGGGTCCAGAGCCCCAACCGTCCCGAAGCGGCAGCGCCGCCGCGTACGCCCAAGCAGGAGCGGCGTGCCGCAGCCAAGGCCGCAGCCGCGCAGGCCGCCGCGGCGCGGGCTCGCCGGCAACGGATCACCGGCGTCTTCGCCGGTCTCGCGGTGGTCGCCGTGTTTATCACGGTGTTCGTCGTGTTCGACAAACGTGACTCCGACAAGCCTGACGAGACCGCCAGTGCCCCGGGACCCGCGGTGACCACCGAGGCGGCGACCACCCCCGGGTTCCCGCCGCTGCCCGAGGGGGCGGATCCCGCACTGGGCAGCAAGCCGGAGGCGAAGGCCGGCAGCGGCGAGCTCGCCAAGCTGACCGTCACCCCGCTGATCGAGGGGACCGGCCCGGCAGCGCAGGCCGGCCAGCAGATCACCGTGAACTACGTCGGCGTCTCGTACCGGACCGGCGAGGAGTTCGACGCCTCCTGGAACCGCTCCGAGCCGTTCGCGTTCCAGCTCGGTGCCGGCAACGTCATCCAGGGTTGGGACCAGGGCCTGGTCGGGGTGAAGGTCGGCAGCCGGGTGGCGCTCGACATCCCGTCCGAGCAGGCATACGGCGACGACCCGAACAGCGGCAGGCCGACCGGCCCGTTGCGCTTCATCGTCGACCTGTTGGCGGTGCAGTAACGCGGAGCGCGCGGCTCGGAGGGCGGGTGAGGTCACTCACCCGCCCTCCGCCATGTGCGGGTCACCCACCGCCTGAGTTCCGCGCGAAGAGCACGATGAGCACGGTCAGCGCGACCAGTGCGGCGAGCACCGCTGCGATGATCTTGCCCTTGCTGTATGGCCGCTCTCCGACCACCTTGCCGGACCGGCCGTTGACCATGATTTGGAAGGTCCGCCCGGCATACAGGTAACAGGCGATCCAGACCGGCAGCAACATCAGCTTGTAGGTGATGTCGAAGTACCGGGTGTCGACCGAGTTCACCCGCTGCTCGTCGCCGCCGATATCGTGTCGACAGTCCCGCTCGATCACCGGAGCCATTCGGCTCTTCGCGGTCTCCAGACCGGCCTCCGGCTCAATGTCGTAACGGAGCGTCTGATAGCCGGCCAGGTAGTCCGGCTGGAAGGGTGACGACCGCTCCAGCGGCCACGGCGCCAACCCGTCCAGGTCCTTACCGCTCACCTGGCCGGTGCCCGGCACCAGCACGTCGTCGAAGTCACGCTGGACCGTGCCGCTCGTCGGATACCAACGGGTCTTACGGACCTGCCGGGTCTGGGTCTGGGTCTTCCCGTCCACCGTGGTGGTGTAGGTCTCGGTGACCCAGTAGTACTCGCCGCGCTGACCGTGATACTTGGAGACCGTCTTCGAGTCGTAGGTCCAGTGCGGCAGGTAGGTGCCCTTGACCGACTCGGCCTCGGTGACCTTCTTCAGTCGGGACGGGGCGAACCAGCGGGATTTCACCCAGGCCTGCAACGCTGTTCGTACGCCCCGGCGGTCGACCTCGAACGGCAGCACCGCCTCCGGGACGATCTGCTCACTGGCGTTGACCTCGGCGACCATCGCCGTACCGCAGAACTGGCAGCTCTCTGAGAGCGCGTTGCTCTGCGTTTGTGCCCCGCACCGATGGCAGGCGAAGACGTGCGCGGCGAGACTGGCCACCGGCTTGCGGGGCAGGGCGGTCAGCTCGGCGTAGGAGTGTTCCCGCACCTGCCGCTCAGGTTGGGCGAGGTGCTGCTCAAAGCCGCAGTACGGGCAGCGCAGCACCGTGGTCCCAGGTGCGTACTCCAGTCGTGCGCCGCAGCCGCCGCACGGATAGGGGCGCGATGACCTGGGGTCGGCCATCGCGGTCGGGCCGGTCAACCCGGGCTCCTTTCAACGAAAGGGTGGTCGGTCACGGCTACTGCGGCAGCGGCGGCGGGGTGTCGCTCATCAGTTGGGCCAGCTCCGGCACCTGCTGGGCTGGTGCCCACTGGGCCATGCCCGCCTTCCATACCAGCGTGCTGGGCGTGAGTTCGCCGCTGCTCACCCGGCTAGCGAGTCCGGCGAGGTCGAACGGACCCTGCCGCTGCCCGCCGGCTCCGAGGTACCACTGTTCCGTCACCGGCAACGGCGGCGGCTCGACCGCACCGGGCTGGCCCGGCACCGGGCCGACGGGCGCCTGGCCGGCGTACACCTGGCCGGCGGCCGGCTGCGGGGCACCCGGGGCCAGGCTGGCCGCCATCCGCTGCCCAGCCGCGAGTCCGAGTCCGAGTCCGATGCCCTCGCTGGCACCGCCACCCGGATTACGTGCCGCGTCCTGAAGCGCGTTCGCGGCCTGAAACTGGGTGTACTGGTCCAGGTTGCCCACGATGCCCATCTGGCTGCGCCTGTCGATCGCCTGCTCCACCTCGGGCGGCAGGGAGATGTTCTCGATGATGAACTTCGGAATCGCGATCCCGACCGACGCCAGTTCCTCGCTGAGTACCGGGGCCAGCCGGGCGCTCATCGTGCTCTGGTGGGCGGCCAGGTCGAGCATCGGCACCTCAGCGGTGGCCAGCGCACTGCCCAGCCGACCCACGATGATCTGACGGAGGTAGTCCTGCACCTCCTCGGTGCGGAACTGCGGGTCGGTGCCGACCAGCTCACGCAGCAACTTGGCGGGATCGACAACCCGGGCCGCGTACGCCCCGAACGCGCGTAGCCGGACCATGCCGAACTCCGGGTCGCGGACGATGATCGGGTTTTGCGTGCCCCACTTCATGTCGGTGAACTGGCGGGTGTTGACGAAGTAGACCTCGGCCTTGAACGGCGAGTGGAAGCCGTATTTCCAGCCCTTGATGGTGGAAAGGATCGGCAGGTTCCGGGTTTCCAGCTCATAGGTGCCCGGGGGGAAGATGTCCGCGATCGTCCCCTCATTGACGAAGACGGCGGTCTGCGATTCCCGCACGATGAGCTTCGCGCCCATCTTGATTTCGTTCTCGTAGCGTGGGAAACGCCACACAATGGTGTCCCGGCTGTCATCAAGCCACTCGACGATGTCGATCAGTTCGCCGCGAAGTTTGTCGATCAGTCCCATGGAGCTTTCCTTCCGTGGTCTGCTGGCCCGCCGACCGGCACCGCCGCGGCAGACGGTAGCAGGAGGTGTCTACTAGATCATTGCAGCTGGATCACCGCGTCGGCCCGGACCGATACTGGGCGACAATCCGCTGGTCCAAGCATCCGCCCGAGGAGACCCGGCGTGACCTACGCGAACATGACCCGCCTGATCCATCCCGGAGCGGCCGACCAGCCGGTCGGAACGCCCGTCGCCTCCCCGATCTTCCAGACCAGCACCTACGAACTCCCGCGCGACGACTCCGCCGCCGCCATCGCGGCGGCATTCGCACCGGCCACCTACTACACGCGGTACGGTTCGCCGAACGCCCGGGAGTGCGAAGCGATGCTGCGTGACCTCGACGGCGCGGAGGCAGCCCTGCTGGTCGGCAGTGGGATGGCCGCCATCACGATCGCCCTGCTGTCCAACGTCCGGGCCGGCGACCACGTGATCGCCCAGACCACCCACTACACCGCCACGCTCACCTTGCTGACCGACCTGCTGCCCCGGTACGGCGTGAAGGTGACCCTGGTTGACCAGACCGATTCGGCCGCGTTGATCAACGCGATGACCGACCGGACCACCGTGGTCTACACCGAGACGCCGAGTAACCCGTTGCTGGCCTTGACCGATCTGGCCGCGGTCTGCGTCGCCGCTCGGGCACGCGGCGCGCTGACCATCACCGATAACACGTTCGCCACGCCCTACAACACCGCGCCGCTCGAGTTCGGCGTCGACCTGGTCGTCCAGTCTGCGACCAAGTACCTCAACGGGCACGGGGATGTCACCGCGGGAGTGCTCACCGGTCGGACGGAACTCATCGAGCGGGCCTGGGAACTGGCCCGGGTGCAGGGGCCGGTCTGTCACCCCTTTGAAGCGTGGCTGCTCGCCCGGGGGCTGCGTACCTTTCCACTGCGAATGCGGCGGCACAACGAGAACGCGCAGGCGGTGGCGGAATTTCTCGCCGCCCACCCCGCGGTGACCGCAGTGCACTATCCCGGGCTGGACCGGCATCCGCAGCGGGTATTGGCCCAGCGGCAGATGCGCGGGTACGGGGGTGTGCTCAGTTTTGAACTGGCCGGTGGCGTCCCGGCGGCGAGTGCCGTGCTGCGTGGTACCCGGATGATGCGCAACGCGGTCAGCCTGGGGGGCCCGGAAACCCTGATCACCCATCCAGCCTCGCTGGTCTTCGCCCATCAGAGCGCCGAAGAACTGGCTGAAGCCGGTATCCGGGCCGGTCTGTTGCGGGTCGCGGTGGGCCTGGAGGAGCCGCGGGACATCATCGACGACCTGCGGATCGCGCTCTCGGCGCTGCCCGACTGCTTGCCTGGGCAGGCCGACCGCTAGGCGGGACCGGCTCGGCCCGACCTGATGCGCCGTCGGGCCGAAGCGTTCCATGTTAATGATCACTCGATCCGGTACGCGGATCCGTTCCGGGTTGGCCTACTGCGCAGGGCCAACCCGGCGGGGAGCACGCTGGCGGTCAGGGCGACCAGCAGGCCGAGTCCGGCGCCGATGGTGAACCAGCGTCGACTCTGCGGCCACCGCACGCAGCACCTGCCTGCTGGTGGCGCCGCAGCGACGTAGCAGAAAGACGTCTGGCAGCCGGTGTGCGGTCGCCGGCACGGTAGACCTGCCGGAGGACGCCGGCCGGTCTACCGGATCGTCCAGGAGGCGTTGACCAACGTGGTCAAGCATGCCGCGCAGACCGGTTGTCGGGTGATGGTCGAGGTGCGGGCTGGCACTGTGCAGGTCGAGGTGACCGACGACGGAAGCAGGGCGGCGCGACGGTCGATCCGCACGGGCGGGGACCTATCGGCATGAGGGAACGAGTCGCCGCGTACGGCGGCAGCTTCACCGCCGGACCGCGCCCTGGCGGCGGCGTTATCGTCAACGCCCGGCTACCCGTTCAACCGGTCGAATCAACTCTCGGTGTGGCACGGTGAGCGCGCTGATTGCGTACCCGGGAGCACGACTCGGGACGGTCGTAACTGACTGCCATACCCTGCCGAACACCCGGACGAACGGACAGATCGCTGGAGTCGGGCTAGAAGCAGCTACCTGCTGTGAGCAGGCCATGAGTGCGCGGCGTTGTTGGCCAACTGCCGACGAGCCTCCACTCTAACGGCCGAGCACTTCCACCGACGGGAGGTTCCGTACCCGTACCCGGACCTGGCCGCGAGCCACCAACCGGTCGCGCTCGTTGGTGATCTCCACCTGCCACAGTTGCTGCCCTCGACCTCGATGCACGGCGGTGGCGACCGCAGTAAGTTCGCCCTGCCGTACCACACGACGGAAATCGGTTTAGTTCGATACTCCGACGACCTGTCCCCGGTCGCCGAACCAGAGCGCCGAACCAGAGCGCCGCACCGATGCTCGCAGCGGTTTCCACTACCGCGCAGTAGACGCCGCCATCCTGGATACCGTGCGGTTGGTACAACTCTGGGCCGACGCGCCACCGGAGCACCACCCGGTCCGGGCTGCTTTCGTGTAGTCGCAGACCGAGTAGGGCCACGAAGCCTGCTGTCATGCCGGTTATCCGCACGGCTTGCCTTTGGTCATAACTGATCGTCAGCCTACGGATCTGTGGGACGACGATCGAGCGGCGCTGCACGGTTGTCGGTAAACCGGTTACGGCTGACCAGGTGGGATGAGGGACAATCTGCACCGTGACGGAAAGCAGCCTTGATCCCACCCGGCCCGGTGGTCCGGAATCCCTGGTTGACGACCTGCAGTGGCGGGGCCTGATCCAGGACTCTACCGACTTCGATGCGCTCCGGGAGCGGCTCAGTTCCGGTCCGGTGAGGTTCTACGTGGGCTTCGACCCGACCGCGCCGAGCCTGCATGTCGGTCACCTGATGCAGGTGACGACCGCCCGGCGCCTGCAACTGGCCGGTCACCGCCCGTTGATGCTGGTCGGTGGCGCCACCGGTCAGATCGGTGATCCCAAGGAGAGCGCCGAGCGGGTGCTGAACCCGCCCGAGGTGGTGGCCGGCTGGGTGGAGCGGATCCGGCAGCAGCTTTCCCCGTTCGTCACCTACACCGGGGAGCACGCGGCCCAGCTCGTCAATAACCTGGACTGGACCGATGCGATGTCGGTGGTCGAGTTTCTGCGCGACGTCGGTAAACACTTCCCGGTCAACCGGATGCTCGCCCGCGAGGTCGTCAAGGCCCGGCTGGAGAGCGGGATCAGCTTTACCGAGTTCAGTTACCAGTTGCTGCAGGCCCACGACTTTTTCGAGCTGCATCGCCGGCACGACTGCGTGCTGCAGTTCGGCGGATCGGATCAGTGGGGGAACATCACTGCCGGGGTGGACTACGTCCGGCGGCGCGGGGCTGGTCCGGTGTACGCCTTTGTGACCCCTCTGGTGACAAAGTCGGACGGGACGAAATTTGGCAAGACGGAGGGCGGCGCGGTCTGGCTCGATCCGACGATGACCAGTCCGTACGCGTTTTACCAGTTCTGGGTCAACGCCGATGACCGGGACATCGCGCGTTACCTGCGCTACTTCAGCTTCCGGACCCGGCCGGAGATCGAGGAGCTGGAGAAGGCCGCGGTTGAGCGCCCCGCCGCCCGGCTCGGACAGCGGGCCTTGGCCGAAGAGTTGACCGCCCTGGTGCACGGCGAGGAGGAGACCCGGCAGGTGCTCGCCGCCAGCCAGGCGCTCTTTGGACGAGGGTCGTT
>CAVVPI010000018.1:307500-347399 GCA_963750055.1 uncultured Actinomycetota bacterium
TGTTGGGTCGGGGTGCTCGATTGGCGGAGACACTGGCGAGTTTGTTGTCGGCAACGGCCGGCCGGGTGAGTACAGCATTGTCCTTCTGGGGTGGTGTGTGGAAAGTTCTGGTTGGTGCGGCTGGTGGTGAATGATGAGCATCCTGTTGGGTCCTGAAAGAACAAGCGCTGTGCCTTCGGGTTGGTGGTTGTTGTTTCGGGTTTGCCAGGCATGGCCTGGTGCCGCATACCGCAGGGGTTTCCTTGGCTGGTGTGGTGCTGTGGGTTGTGGGTTGGTCGTTTGTTGAGAATTACACAGTGGACGCGAGCATCTTTGTGGTCAAGTTGTCAAGGGCGAACGGTGGATGCCTTGGCACCAGGAGCCGATGAAGGACGTGGGAGGCCGCGATAGGCCTGGGGGAGCTGTCAACCAAGCTGTGATCCCAGGGTGTCCGAATGGGGTAACCCGGCACCAGTCATGTGGTGTCACCCGTGCCTGAATTCATAGGGTGCGTGGAGGGAACGCGGGGAAGTGAAACATCTCAGTACCCGTAGGAAGAGAAAACAATAGTGATTCCGTGAGTAGTGGCGAGCGAAAGCGGATTGAGGCTAAACCGGTTGCGTGTGATACCTGTCAGGGGTTGCGTGGTCGGGGTTGTGGGACTCTGCTGGACGGGCTGACACTCGTCCGAGAAGTTATAAAGCCAGTTGCTAGCCGAATGGTGTGGGAAAGCCAACCGTAGACGGTGAGAGTCCGGTAGGTGAAAGTGGCTGGTCTTCTGTGGATGTTCCCGAGTAGCGGCGGACTCCTGTAATCTGCCGTGAATCTGCCAGGACCACCTGGTAAGCCTAAATACTTCCTGGTGACCGATAGCGGACAAGTACCGTGAGGGAATGGTGAAAAGTACCCCGGGAGGGGAGTGAAATAGTACCTGAAACCGTTCGCCTACAATCCGTCGGAGCCTCATTTTTGGGGTGACGGCGTGCCTTTTGAAGAATGAGCCTGCGAGTTAGTGGCATGTGGCGAGGTTAACCCGTGTGGGGGAGCCGTAGCGAAAGCGAGTCTGAACAGGGCGTTCAGTCGCGTGTCCTAGACCCGAAGCGGAGTGATCTAGCCATGGGCAGGCTGAAGCGCGGGTAAGACCGCGTGGAGGGCCGAACCCACCAACGTTGAAAAGTTGGGGGATGACCTGTGGTTAGGGGTGAAAGGCCAATCAAACTCCGTGATAGCTGGTTCTCCCCGAAATGCATTTAGGTGCAGCGTCGCGTGTTTCTTGCCGGAGGTAGAGCACTGGATGGTCTAGGGGGCCTACAAGCTTACCGAAATCAGCTAAACTCCGAATGCCGGTAAGTGAGAGCGCGGCAGTGAGACTGCGGGGGATAAGCTTCGTAGTCGAGAGGGAAACAGCCCAGATCACCAGCTAAGGCCCCTAAGCGTGTGCTAAGTGGAAAAGGATGTGGGATCGCTCAGACAATCAGGAGGTTGGCTTAGAAGCAGCCATCCTTTAAAGAGTGCGTAATAGCTCACTGGTCAAGTGGTTCTGCGCCGACAATTTAGCGGGGCTCAAGTACACCGCCGAAGCTGTGGCATTCACATTTATACTTCGCGATGGTTTTCGGATTGTCGTGCAGGTGTGTGGATGGGTAGGGGAGCGTCGTGCCGGGGGTGAAGCAGCGGAGTGATCCAGCTGTGGACGCGGCACGAGTGAGAATGCAGGCATGAGTAGCGAAAGAAGGGTGAGAAACCCTTCCGCCGGATGACCAAGGGTTCCAGGGCCAGGCTAATCCGCCCTGGGTGAGTCGGGGCCTAAGGCGAGGCCGAGAGGCGTAGTCGATGGATAACGGGTTGATATTCCCGTACCCGCGAAGGAACGCCCATGATGAACCTCATTGTGCTAACCGTGTGATTTGCTTGAGGCCTTCGGGTTGATGGTGGGTTGTGCGGGATCCTGGTGGGTAGTAGTCAAGCGATGGGGTGACGCAGGAAGGTAGCTGATCCCGGCCGGTGGTTGTGCCGGGGTAAGCGTGTAGCCCGCACCATAGGCAAATCCGTGGTGCATGTGGGTGAGACGTGATGCCGAGCCGATTCAGGTGAAGTCAGTGATCCTATGCTGCCGAGAAAAGCCTCTAGCGAGTTCCGAGCGGCCCGTACCCCAAACCGACACAGGTGGTCAGGTAGAGAATACCGAGGCGAGCGGGTGAACTGTGGTTAAGGAACTCGGCAAATTGCCCCCGTAACTTAGGGAGAAGGGGGGCCGGAGACGTGAAGCCCCTTGCGGGTGGAGCGTTGTATGGCCGCAGAGAGCAGGGGGAAGCGACTGTTTACTAAAAACACAGGTCCATGCGAAGAAGTAATTCGATGTATATGGACTGACGCCTGCCCGGTGCTGGAACGTTAAGGGGACCGGTTAGCTCTTCGGGGCGAAGCTGAGAACTTAAGCGCCAGTAAACGGCGGTGGTAACTATAACCATCCTAAGGTAGCGAAATTCCTTGTCGGGTAAGTTCCGACCTGCACGAATGGCGTAACGACTTCCCCACTGTCTCAACCACAGGCCCGGCGAAATTGCATTACGAGTAAAGATGCTCGTTACGCGCGGCAGGACGGAAAGACCCCGGGACCTTTACTATAGCTTGACATTGGTATTTGAATTAGCTTGTGTAGGATAGGTGGGAGCCGGTGAAGCTCATACGCCAGTATGGGTGGAGGCAATCTTGAAATACCACTCTGGTTGATTTGGGTATCTAACTTCGGACCGTGATCCGGTTCAGGGACAGTGTCTGGTGGGTAGTTTAACTGGGGCGGTTGCCTCCTAAAGGGTAACGGAGGCGCCCAAAGGTTCCCTCAGCCTGGTTGGCAATCAGGTGTTGAGTGTAAGTACACAAGGGAGCTTGACTGTGAGACTGACAGGTCGAGCAGGGACGAAAGTCGGGACTAGTGATCCGGCACTTGCGTGTGGAAGCGGTGTCGCTCAACGGATAAAAGGTACCCCGGGGATAACAGGCTGATCTTCCCCAAGAGTCCATATCGACGGGATGGTTTGGCACCTCGATGTCGGCTCGTCGCATCCTGGGGCTGTAGCAGGTCCCAAGGGTTGGGCTGTTCGCCCATTAAAGCGGCACGCGAGCTGGGTTTAGAACGTCGTGAGACAGTTCGGTCCCTATCCGCCGTGCGCGTTGGATACTTGAGAAGGGCTGTCCCTAGTACGAGAGGACCGGGACGGACGAACCTCTGGTGTGCCAGTTGTCCCGCCAGGGGCACGGCTGGTTGGCTACGTTCGGAAGGGATAACCGCTGAAAGCATCTAAGCGGGAAGCTTGCTTCAAGATGAGGTATCCCACCCACTTGATGGGGTAAGGCTCCCAGTAGACGACTGGGTTGATAGGCCGGAGATGTAAGCCAGGTAACTGGTTCAGTTGACCGGTACTAATAGGCCGAGGGCTTGACTACAAAGTTGCTACGCGTCCACTGTGTGATTCCCGACAAACGAACATGCGACCCTGTTGTGGTGGTTGCTGTTTGATAAGTCGATAGTGTTACGGCGGTCATGGCGGAAGGGAAACGCCCGGTTACATTCCGAACCCGGAAGCTAAGCCTTCCAGCGCCGATGGTACTGCACTCGGGAGGGTGTGGGAGAGTAGGACACCGCCGGACAATCTTTCAGTCAAGGGCCACCCATTGGGGTGGCCCTTGACTGCGTTGCGCCGATCATGGCGCTATAAGGGAGGATGTACCCGTGAGTTCAGGACCGCAGGACGGAGAGCGTCCACGTCACGACGATCGTGTCGGCCGCGATGGTGGCCGAAACAGCTATTCACGCCGGGACGACCGCCCGTCCTACCGTAGTGACCGTGACTCCCGTGACCAGCGGACTGGTTCCGCTGGAGGCGGCGGCTATCGGCGTGCCGGTGATGATCGTCGTGAGGGTGGGTTCCGTTCGGGTCCTGCGCGTGATGGTGAGCGTGGTGGGTTCCGCGAGGGTGGTTACCGGGGCGCTGGTGATGGCCGTCGTGAGGGTGGGTTCCGCGAGGGTGCTCCGCGTGATGGTGAGCGTGGTGGGTTCCGTTCGGGTGCTCCGCGTGATGGTGAGCGTGGTGGGTTCCGTTCGGGTGCTCCGCGTGATGGTGAGCGTGGTGGGTTCCGTTCGGGTGCTCCGCGTGATGGTGAGCGTGGTGGGTTCCGTTCGGGTGCTCCGCGTGATGGTGAGCGTGGTGGGTTCCGTTCGGGTCCTGCGCGTGATGGTGAGCGTGGTGGGTTCCGCGAGGGTGGTTACCGGGGCGCTGGTGATGGCCGTCGTGAGGGTGGGTTCCGTTCGGGTGCTCCGCGTGATGGTGAGCGTGGTGGGTTCCGTTCGGGTGCTCCGCGTGATGGTGAGCGTGGTGGGTTCCGTTCGGGTGCTCCGCGTGATGGTGAGCGTGGTGGGTTCCGTCGGGTGCTCCGCGTGATGGTGAGCGTGGTGGGTTCCGCGAGGGTGCTCCGCGTGATGGTGAGCGTAGGGTGGGTTCCGTTCGGGTGCTGCGCGTGATGGTGAGCGTGGTGGGTTCCGTTCGGGTGCTCCGCGTGATGGTGAGCGTGGTGGGTTCCGTTCGGGTCCTGCGCGTGATGGTGAGCGTGGTGGGTTCCGCGAGGGTGGTTACCGGGGCGCTGGTGATGGCCGTCGTGAGGGTGGGTTCCGCGAGGGTGCTCCGCGTGATGGTGAGCGTGGTGGGTTCCGTTCGGGTGCTCCGCGTGATGGTGAGCGTGGTGGGTTCCGCGAGGGTGGTTACCGGGGCGCTGGTGATGGCCGTCGTGAGGGTGGGTTCCGCGAGGGTGCTCCGCGTGATGGTGAGCGTGGTGGGTTCCGTTCGGGTGCTCCGCGTGATGGTGAGCGTGGTGGGTTCCGTTCGGGTGCTCCGCGTGATGGTGAGCGTGGTGGGTTCCGCGAGGGTGGTTACCGGGGCGCTGGTGATGGCCGTCGTGAGGGTGGGTTCCGTTCGGGTGCTCCGCGTGATGGTGAGCGGGAATCTCGTGGCGGCTACACCCAGGATCGGAACGGGGCGCGGCCGGCTCGGGACCGTGACGAACGCTCCCGTTATGACGATCGGAGACGCCCGGAGGATCGCCGCCGGGATGACAACAACCGGGACCGAGATGGCGGATACCGGGCCCGCGGAGAGGGTTACCAGGGTAGCGGCGGCGATCGGTTCGAGCGTTCCGGCCCGGCGAGCCCGGCCGAGCAGGCGCAGGCTGGTCCCGAGCTGCCGGACGAGATTGTTGCCTCGGACCTTGACGGCTCCGTCCGGGCCGAACTGTTGTCGTTGGCCAAGCCGGTCGCGGAGACGGTTGCCCGGCATCTTGTCGCTACCGGGCAACTGATCGGCGACGATTCGGCGAAGGCGTTGGCGCATGCATTGGCCGCCCGCCGACTGGCGTCTCGTATTGCCGCGGTACGGGAGGCGGTTGGATTGGCTGCCTATGATGCTGGTGAGTGGCAGACCGCGATTGCCGAGCTTCGTACCTATCATCGGATGACCGGTCGGCAGACACACCTTGCGGTGCTGGCTGACTGCGAGCGGGCGCTGGGACGGCCGGAGCGGGCGATTGACCTCTACCGGAGTGTGAACCGCGAGTTGCTTGACTCCGCTGAGGCCATTGAGCTGCTGATCGTGGCGGCTGGTGCCCGGCAGGATCTCGGCCAGGGCGATGCTGCGGTGGCGATGCTGCAGGTCCGTGAGCTGACCGGTGACGCGACCGAGGCGTGGGTGGCCCGGTTGCGCTACGCGTACGCGGATTCGTTGCTCGCCGTGGGGCGCCGGGAGGAAGCCCGTGAGTGGTTCGCCCGAGCGGCGGACGTGGATCAGGATGCCGAAACCGACGCCGCGGAACGGCTGCTGGAGCTCGATGGTGTGGTGATTGAGGGCGACGAGGACCTCCTCGACGAGGATGTCGACGGCGACGAGAGCGCCACGGAAGAGCTTTTCGAGGAGAGCGACAGCGATGGGAGAGCGGAGAGCGGCGTTGACGCATCGTCGGGCGAGGATGCTCTGGAGTCGACGTTGCTCGATGGATCGGCAACCGAGGGCGGTGGACAGTCGGATCTGCCGGTGCCGAACGAGGTGATCCTCGATGGGGATACCGTGCGACGGCAGGTTGCGTCCGGCGGTCGTTCGGAGGCAGCCGGTTCGTGAGCGGGATGGCACGGGACCGGCTGGTCGACGGGTACGACCTGGTCATATTTGACCTGGATGGCGTGGTCTACCTTATCGACCGGCCGATCCCGGGCGCGGTAGAGGCGATTGGCCGGTTACACGCTGAGGGCACGTCGTTGGCGTACGCCACGAATAACGCGTCGCGGCGTTCGGCTGAGGTCGCGCACCTACTCAGGAATATGGGTATCCCGGCGCGGCCGGACGAGGTGCTTACCTCGGCTGCCGCAGCGGCTGTTGCTCTCGCCGAGCGTCTCGCTCCTGACGCGCCGGTGTTGGTGGTCGGGGCGGAGGCATTGCGCGCCGAGGTGCGGGCGGCCGGGCTGCGTCCGGTCGCCCGTGCCGAGGAGACACCGGTTGCGGTGGTGCAAGGCTACGGGCCGCAGGTCGGGTGGTCAGAACTGGCCGAGGCTGCCCTGGCGGTGCGGGCCGGCGCCTGGTGGGTCGTGACGAATACCGACCGGACGTTACCTAGTCCGCGTGGTCCCTTGCCCGGCAATGGTGCGTTGGTCGCAGCGCTGCGGACCGCCTTGGACCGGGATCCGGAGCTGGTTGTTGGCAAGCCCGAGCCGACCCTTTTCGCGGCTGCTGCCCGGCGTGTGGGCGCTGCTAGACCGCTGGTGGTCGGTGATCGCTTGGATACCGACATCGCGGGCGCGGTCCGGGCCGGAATGGATAGCCTGCTTGTCCTAACCGGGGTGAGTACGCCGGCGGATCTGCTTGCCGCTCCGCCCTCGGCCAGGCCTACCCATCTGGCCAAGGATCTGAGTGGGTTGTTCAACCCGGATCGCGTGGTCCGCATGCCGGGGCGGGTGGGGCAAGCAGCCGGTCAGGTTGACGCTGCCGGTTGGCGGGTGACTGACACTGGCACTGCTGTGCGGCTCACCGGCTCGGGCGCGCCGCTTGATGCGCTGCGGATCTTGTGCGCAGTAGCCTGGTCGGGCTCTTCGACGCTCGAGGTCGAGTCGGGCTCCGAGGCTGCTCGAACCGTGCTACGCCAGTTCGATCTGTCAGGTTGAGCGGAAGCTCAGAACAGCTTGCGGAGCTTGAGCAGGTCGAACGGATTGGCGTTGATGGAGACCCGGCGGGTGGCGAGTGCCTTTGGCACATCGAGTTCGCCTCGGACCAGCAGGATCAGGTCATCACTGGTGGCGCTGAGCGCGACCTGTGCGTTCGGATCATCACCATCGGTAAGATCGACTAATTGTCCGCCGGTGATCCGGCCGTGGAAGGCGGTGCCCAGGTCGGTGATTCGACAGGCCAGTGTCCGTTCCAGGTTGACTCGTTCGCGTACCTGGCCAGCGTTGGCCGCCATTCGGGCCGCCAGGTCATGTAACGCCTGCCGGCATTCGTCAACACTGGCCACAAGCTGCCTCCTTGCCGCACGCCACGCGTTTTCCCGAGGCACCGTACCGCACTGCGGCGCGACTGGCGCCCGGTAGCGTAACAACCTGAACAGTCGGCACCGGGAAAGGATTCGGGCATGCAGGACGCGTGGCGGGCCTACCTTGAGCTGGCGCTCGGGCTGACCGAAGCGTCAAAGAAGCGGGCTCAGACGGTGGCCAGGAAGCTGGTTGGTCAGAGCGGCGCTACCGCGAGCCAGTTGCAGGGACTGGCCGAGGAACTGATCACCACGGGTATTGCCAATCGGCAGGCCCTGACCAAGATTGTCCGGTTCGAGGTTGACCGGGCGCTTGGTGTGGTGGGGTTGGCGACAGCCGAGGAGGTCGCTGACCTGACCGCGCGGGTACGCGAACTGGAGCGGGAACTGCACGAGGCGAAGGCGGGCGTACCGAGCACGACAGCCGCTGCCGCGTCGATGGCTGTCCTGGTGCCGACTGCGAAGAAAACCGTGGCGAAGAAGGCAGTCGTGAAGAAAGCTGCCGGTGCGGTTACTACGCAACAGGTGGTGAAAAAGGCTGTGGCGAAGAAAGCCGTGGCGAAGAAGACTGCGGTCAAGTCGGCAGGCCGAACCGGCGGTATGCGCGCCAAGACGGGGCAGACCGAGCCGAAGCGCGTCGAGGCCAAGAAGCTACCGTTGCCAGCGAAGAAAAGTGCCAGGAGTGGGCACAGTGAGGCGACGGAGTGACCATGGGATCCGCTTCCGGGCCGTACCACATGCCGGTCCCTGGGCGTGGGTCGTTCCGGCCAAAATCACCAGTGATTGGTCCAGGGGCGGTTGACGCCACGACCGGGCAGTTCGGGCACCCCGTCGTCAACCTGGCTGTCGAGATGATCGCCAACACCGTCGAACTACCACCAGCCGATCAGATCGCTCAATATGAAGCCGCGTACCGAATGCTGCAGGACACCCTCGCCACCATCGACCAGGCCTGAGCCCCGTCCCCTGAAAGAGCCGCCACATGGCACGTCGTACCCGGCTCGACGCCGAACTCGTCCGTCGCGGCCTGGCCCGCTCACGCGAGCAGGCCGCCGCCCTCGTTGAGGCCGGGCGGGTGCAGGTCCGCGGGTTGTTGGCCAGTAAGGTAGCGGCGATGGTTGACCCGGCCGACGCGGTCCGGGTCCTCGGTGATGACCCGAGCCTGGAGTACGTCTCCCGTGGCGGTCACAAGCTTGCCGGCGCCCTTGCCGGTTTTGTGCCGAAGGGCTTACGGGTGGTTGGTCGACGGTGTCTGGATGCGGGGGCCTCAACCGGCGGCTTCACGGACGTACTTCTGCGCGCGGGCGCGGCCGAGGTGATCGCGGTGGACGTCGGGTATGGCCAGCTCGCCTGGGCCTTGCGCGGGGACGTCCGGGTCCGGGTCTTCGAACGGACCAACGTGCGTACCCTCACGCCTGAGCTGGTCGGTGGTGCTGTGGAGCTGACCGTGGCCGATTTGTCGTTCATCTCATTGCGGCTGGTACTGCCGGCATTGTCCGGGTGCACATCTGACGATGGAGACCTGGTGCTGATGGTCAAGCCGCAGTTCGAGGTCGGCAAGGAGCGGGTGGGGTCGGGTGGGGTAGTGCGCGATCCGGCGCTGCGTGCCGAGGCTGTACTGGATGTGGCCGTGGTCGCTGCTGACCTTGGCCTTGGACTGGCCGGTGTTGCGCCCAGTCCGTTGCCCGGCCCGAGCGGCAATGTGGAGTTTTTCATCTGGCTGCGTCGCGGGGGGCCGGTCGTGGATGAGCAACAGGTGCGCTCAGTCGTCGCGGCAGGTCCGAACGGGGCGGCCGAAGTCGCGCTGGCGACGAAGCAGGAGAACCGATGAGGCGGACCGCACTGCTTGTCACGCACACCGGCCGCCGACGCAGTACGGAGCATGCCCGCACCGTCGCAGCGGACCTCATCGCGGCCGGCTTCGAGGTGCGTGTCATAGCCGAGGAAGCTGACGATCTTGACCTGCCGGGCGTGCTGCCGGTGAGTGGGCTAGCGGCGGCCGAGGGGGCCGAGATTGTGTTCGCCCTGGGCGGCGACGGGACATTTCTACGCGCTGCCGAAGTGGCCCGGCCGGCGAAGGCACCGCTGTTGGGAATCAACCTCGGCAAGGTCGGTTTTCTCGCCGAAGCCGAAATCGATGACCTGGATCAGGCGGTCCGGGACGTGGTCGATCGTAACTACACCGTGGATGAGCGGCTCACCCTCGATGTCCGTGCCGAGTTTGACGGTGGGTCGGTGATTGAGTCCTGGGCGCTCAATGAGGTGAGCGTCGAAAAGGGCGAGCGGGCGCAGATGCTGGAGCTGCTCGTCGATGTGGACGGTCGGCCGCTGTCCCGGTATGGCTGTGATGGGGTGGTCTGCGCTACACCGACCGGCTCGACCGCCTATGCCTTCTCGGCTGGCGGGCCAGTGGTCTGGCCCGAGGTGGAGGCGCTGCTGCTGGTGCCGATCAGTGCGCATGCGTTGTTCAGCCGGCCGCTGGTCACGGCGCCTACGTCCAGCTTTTCGATCACGGTGGACCCGTTCACCACCCTGGCGGTGCTCAGCTGTGATGGTCGCCGGGTCTATGACCTGCCGCCGGGGGCGCGGGTGTGTGTACGGCGGGGGGCACTGCCGGTACGGGTGGTTCGGCTGCGGGTTCGTCAGTTCACTGATCGGTTGGTGGCCAAGTTCGGACTGCCGGTGCATGGATGGCGGGGCAGCCGCCGCTAGCTGGGCCGACGCGTGACGGGCGACAGCGTTTCCCGGCCTTGACGTGCTGTCCGGCTTACTGATCGGCGGTCGGCGGACCCGCCGGGTGGTCAAGTGTCGGGCTCCGCTACTACTGTCGGTGGCTGTGTTGGAAGAGCTGCGTATCACCGGATTGGGCGTCATCGAGGACACCACGCTGCCGCTGACCGGTGGCATGAACGTCATTACGGGTGAGACCGGCGCGGGTAAGACCATGGTGGTGACCGGCCTTGGTCTGCTCTTTGGCGGCAGGGCGGACGCCGGACGGGTCCGCGCCGACCCGGGACGGGCGGTGGTGGAGGGCCGGCTGCGGTTGGCTGAACCCATCGCCACCGTGCTGCACGCCCGGATCGCCGATGCTGGTGCGGAGCCCGACGACGATGGGTCGGTGCTGCTCAGCCGGACGGTGACCGGCGAAGGGCGGTCCCGAGCTCACGTCGGTGGTCGCGGCATGCCGGTGTCAATGCTGGCCGAGATCGGTGAGCGGGTGGTGGCGGTGCACGGTCAGTCCGACCAGTTGCGGTTGCTTCGCCCGGTTGAGCAGCGTGCCGCGTTGGACCGGTTCGCCGGCCCCGAGCACGAGAAGCTGCTGGAAAAGTTACGCGAGGCGTACCTCCAGTGGCGGCGGGTCGCCGACGATCTGGTCGACCGGCGGCGTAACGCCCGCGAGCGTAACCAGGAGGCTGATCTGCTGCGGTTGGGCCTGGACGAGATCACCCGGGTGGGCCCACGGCATGGTGAGGATGACGAACTGAAGGCCGAGGCACAGCGGCTGGAGCACGCCGAGGGGCTGCGTGCCGCGGCCCAGCTGGCACACCAGTGCGTGGCCGGCGGCGCGGAGCCGGTGGATGACACGCCGGACGTGACCAGCCTGCTCGGTCAGGCCCGGCGGACCCTGGAGGTGCAGGCCGGGGTCGACCGTACGCTCGGCGAGTTGGCATTGCGGCTGGAGGAGGCCGCCACCCTGGTCGGCGATGTAGCCGCGGAGCTGTCGAGCTACCTCGCCGTACTCGATGCGGATCCGGCCCGGTTGCAGATGATCTACGAGCGGCGGGCGGCCCTGCGTGGGCTGACCCGTAAGTACGCCGACGATGTCGACGGGGTGATCGCCTGGGCGGATCGGGCTGCTGCTCGCCTGGCGGGGCTGGAGACTTCTGATGATCTTTTAGAGGAGCTCGATCGTGAGCGGCAGCGGTTGGCCGACGAGGTAGCCGAGTTGGCCGGGCAACTTTCCGCGGCACGGCGGTCCGCAGCGCGTCACTTCGCTGAACAGGTAACGGTGGAACTGGCCGGGCTGGCCATGCCGCACGCCCGGATCGAAGTTGCGGTGCTGTCCCGACCCACCGGCCGGGCGGAGCCGACCCTGGCGGTGAATGGTACCGAGGTCGGTATCGGTCCGGACGGAGCCGATGAGGTGGAACTACGGCTGTTGGCGCATCCGGGGGCGCCGTCGCTCCCGTTGCAGCGCGGTGCGTCCGGCGGTGAGCTGTCCCGGGTGATGCTCGCCATCGAGGTGGTCTTCGCCGGTTCCGGCGGTCCGCCCACCCTGGTTTTCGACGAGGTGGACGCGGGGGTTGGCGGACAGGCCGCGGTGGAGATCGGACGCCGGTTGTCCCGACTGGCCCGGAGTCACCAGGTGTTGGTGGTGACCCACCTGCCGCAGGTTGCCGCGTTCGCCGACCGGCATCTGGTGGTGGCAAAGGACACCGGCGGAGCGGTGACCACCAGTGGGGTGCGAGTGGTGGAGGACACAGAGCGGGCCCGGGAACTGTCTCGAATGCTCGCCGGCTTGCCGGATTCCGATCTCGGTATCGCCCATGCCGAGGAACTCCTGGCCGTGGCGGCACGGGAGCGTCGACCATAGGGTAACCGGGTTATCACAACCACAGCAGGGTTGGGTCGGATGTGCTTCCCTTAGGTGAGGCGGCCGGTGTGCAGGCATGTCGCGACAGAAAGCTTTGCCTCACGTGCCAGGATGGTCAGGATGCGTTTTCCCACGTTGCGCCGGGCCCGGAGCGCGGAACCGGGCATAGTTATCGGTACCGCGCGCCTTGATCGCCGGACAAAGCGCCTGGTTGGTCGACTGCGTCCGGGTGAGATCGCCGTGATCGATCACGTCGACCTGGATCGGCTTGCCGCCGACTCGCTGGTCGCGGTCGGGGTGGCAGCGGTGCTCAACGCCAAGCCGTCGGTCTCCGGTCGCTATCCCAATCTCGGCCCTGAGGTACTGATCAAGGCCGGTATCCCGCTCCTCGATGATCTGGGTGAGGGTGTCTTCCAGCAGATCCGTGACGGTGATGCGGTCCGGGTCGACGGCAACACCGTGTTCATCGGTGACGATCCGGTTGCGCACGGTTGCCGGCAGGATGCCGAGTCGGTGGCCAAGGCGATGGCCGACGCCCGTGAGGGGCTCTCCGTGCAGCTGGAGGCGTTCGCCGCCAACACCATGGAGTACCTCAAGCAGGAGCGTGAGTTGCTGCTTGACGGGGTTGGACTGCCGGACATCGATACGGTCATTCATGGGCGGCACTGCCTGATCGTGGTCCGTGGCTATGACTACAAGGCTGATCTCGATGTGCTGCGTCCCTACATCCGCGAGTTCAAGCCGGTGCTGATTGGTGTCGATGGTGGGGCGGATGCGCTCGTTGAGGCGGGCTATACACCGGACGTGATCATCGGCGATATGGATTCGGTCACTGATGACGTGTTGCGGTGTGGTGCCGAGGTGATCGTGCACGCCTATCCGGATGGACGGGCGCCCGGCTTGGCCCGGGTCGACCAGCTCGGCGTCAGCGCGCAGACCTTCCCCGCCGCCGCCACCAGCGAGGATCTCGCCATGTTGTTGGCCGACGGCAAGGGTGCCTCGTTGATCGTCGCGGTGGGCACCCATGCGACCCTGATCGAGTTCCTGGATAAGGGGCGGGGTGGCATGGCGTCAACGTTCCTGACCCGGCTCAAGGTCGGTGGAAAGCTGGTGGACGCCAAGGGGGTGAGTCGTCTCTACCGGCAGAGCATTTCCGGCTCGGCCCTGTTGCTGCTGGCGCTATCCGCCCTGGCCGCGATGGCCTCCGCCGTGGCGGTGTCCACGGTAGGTAAGGCCTACCTCGGGGTGGCTTCCGAGTGGTGGGACAATCTGGTGTTTCAGCTCGGACAGCTTTTCTAGCCCGCGACTGATCAAGAGGCTGTAGGTGTGATCAACTTTCGCTACCACGTGGTGTCGCTCACTGCGGTGTTCCTCGCGCTGGCCATCGGCTTGGTGGTCGGCACGGCCGCGCTCAACGGTCCGGTGGCCGACTCCCTCAAGGACACCGTCAACGCGCTGCGCAAGAGCAACGAGCAGTTGCGGGAGTCGGCCAATAGCTTGAACGAGCAGATCAAACGCGAGGAGGACTTCGTCAATGAGGCGGCACCCCGGCTGCTGACCGGCACGCTGACGGGCAGACGGGTCCTGCTGATCACCCTTCCCACGGGGCGGGAGCACGTGGACGGCGTGGTTGAGCGGTTGCGGTTGGCTGGTGCAACGCTGACTGGACGGATTGACGTGCAGGACAAGTTCGTCAACCCGGACAACGGCTTTGAGCTGCTCGGGCTCGCCGCCCGGGCTGCTCAGCCCACTATCCCGAACAGTGGCCTGCCCGGTAACAGTGACGGCGTCGAGACCTCCAGCGCGTTGCTGGCCAGCGCGTTGCTGGATCGCCCCGGAGGCAGCCCGGCGGTCAACGATGTCGACCGTCGGGCGGTTCTCGCCGAGTATGGCAATGCGGGATACATCACCGTCAGCGACAAGGTCACCGGCTCAGCGGAGGCGGTGGTCATGGTCACCGGGCAGCCCTATGTCGATCGGGATGCGGCCAAGAAGGACCAGTCGGTGGTCCGGCTGGTAGAACAGTTCGACAAGGCCGGGGTGACCGTGTTGGCCGGCAGTGGCAGCAACGGGGGCAACGTGGTCGCGGTGGTCCGTGGCGATCCGGCGCTGGTCAAGAGGATCTCCACCGTCGACAACGCCAACACACCCGCGGGTCAGGTGGCTACCGTGCTCGCCCTCACCGACCAGATGATCCTCAAGAGGGTCGGGCACTTCGGCCTTGGTGCCGCTGCCGGCTCTATCCTGCCGAAGCGGCCCACGTGAGCGGGCGCTGGAAGCAACCGGTGCGGTCAGGCGCTGCCCGACGCCCTGGGGCGAGGCGAGGTGTGGGAGTCTCGGGCATCACCGGGCGCCTGCTGGTGTTCGGGGCCGGTGCGCTGGCAGCCCGGGTAGCGCTGCGCGCAGCGGCGGCGGCGCCGGGGGCAGCTGACTTGGCACGCACAAACTTTCGGGGCCGTACCGTCACGCTGGCCGCTGGGCCGGCGCTCGCGGTTGGTGCCGCCACGGCCGGGGCCATCGGCGCGCAGAGTCGGCCCGCCACCGCCGCCACGCTGGTCGCCGGTCTGGGTTCGGGCGTGGTCGGGCTCTACGACGACGTGGTTGGTGCGCGGCCGGAGCAGAAGGCGGCCAAGGGCTTTGCCGGGCACCTGGCCGCGCTCCGTGACGGGCGAGTCACCAGTGGGCTGGTCAAGATTGCTGGTGTGGGCGGGGCCGGTCTCGCCGCTGCGGTCCTACTGGCGGCGGATCCCGCCGTCCGGTCGCACCGCCACCGCAGCCGGCAGGGCGCCATCGGGCGGGTGGTTGACGTGCTTCTCGGCGCGGGAGTCGTGGCCGGTACCGCGAATCTGGTCAACCTGTTGGATCTGCGGCCCGGCCGAGCCCTCAAGGCGGGGGTGCTGCTGGGTGTGCCACTGCTTTCCGGACCGGTCGGCGGACTCGCCGCCGGCCCGGTCGGTGCGGCGGCGGCGTTACTTCCCGACGACCTGGATGAGCGGGTGATGCTCGGCGACAGCGGCGCGAACGCGCTCGGCGCACTACTCGGGGTCGCACTGGCTGCCCGGACCGGGCCGCTTGGGCGGGCGGGCATCCTGGCCGTGGTCGGCGCGCTCACCGCCGCCAGCGAGCGGGTCAGCTTCACACAGGTGATCCAGAACACCCGGGGGCTGCGCGAACTGGACGCCCTGGGCCGGCGACACTCCTGAGGTGACTACCCCGGCACCCCTCGCCGGCACCGGACGGGTTGCCGGAGCGGCCGCGCTGATTGCCGTGCTCACTGTGGCCAGCCGGCTCGCCGGCTTCGGCCGTACCGCAGTCTTCACTTGGCTGATGGGCGAGCACAGTGATCTTGGTGGCATGTACGTCGTGGCGAACACGGTCCCCAACATCATTTTCGAGATCGTCGCTGGTGGGGCGTTGGCCAGTCTCGTCGTTCCGCTGCTCGCCGCAGCTGCCGCGGCCGGTGACCGAACGGCGGTGTCGACGACCACCGGGGCACTGCTCACCTGGACGCTGACCCTGCTCATTCCGGTCGCGGTCGCCGTCGCAGTCTTCGCCGAGCCCATCGTCGGGCTGCTCGCCGAGAATCGATCGGCGGCGGAAATCGCCGCCGGTGCCCGGATGTTGCGGGTCTTCGCGCCGCAGTTGCCGCTCTACGGCATCGGTATCGTGCTCACCGGTGTCCTGCAGGCCTACCGGCGGTTCGCCTGGCCGGTCGTCGCGCCGCTGCTGTCCAGTCTGACGGTGACAGGCGTCTATCTTGCCTTCGCTGTCGTCGAGGGGGGGCAGGTCAGCATCGCCCAGGTCGGCCGCGGCGGCGAGCTGATCCTTTCCGCCGGCACCACCCTCGGCGTGGTGGTGCTCTCGCTGTCGTTGCTGATCCCGCTGCGCCGACTGCGGCTGCGAATCCGACCCGGTTACGCCTTCACCGATGACGCGCGCGGCAAGATCGGCGGCCTCGTCATGGCCGGTGCGGTTACCGTCACCGCTCAGAACATCGCGCTGCTGGTAGCGATCAACCGGGTCGCTGGCGGGCCAACCGGTGCGCCGGTGGTCTTCAACCTGGCACAGGCGCTCTACCTGCTGCCCTGGGCGGTGCTGGCGGTGCCACTGGCCGTCGCGGCGTATCCGACGCTCGCCGCCGCCCACGCCGCCGGCGATGACGAGACCTATCGACACACCCTGGCGCCAACCGCCCGCGGAGTGCTGCTGTTCAGTTGTCTCGGTGCGGCGGCGCTGATCGCGACCGCCGGACCGGTGGCCCGGTTTTTCTGGGATGACGCCGGCATCGCCTCGGTGGTGGCTATCGCCGGCTTCGCACCCGGACTGCTCGGCTACGGCCTTTTCGCGGTGCTGACCCGTGCGCTCTACGCCCGGGGGGGCACCCGTGCGGCCTCGGCCGTGACGGCTGCCGGCTGGCTCGTCGTGCCGGTCGCCGCGTTCGCGCTCTCCGCCGTGTTCCCGGTCGGGTACCGGGTATTCGCCGTCGCCCTGGCCAACTCGATCGGGATGCTGGTGCTGGGGGTGTTGCTCGTCGTAGTGGTGGTCCGCGCCGACGGACCACGGGCGCTCGCCGGTCTTACCCGGGCTGCGCTGGTCGGCGGGCTCGCCGGTGCCGTTGCGGCGGTCGCCGGTGCCGCTGTTTCCTACTGGCTGCCCGGATTCACCGATGGCACCCCGACGAAGTGGGCCGCGCTGCTGCAGGGCATGCTGTCCGGAGTTGTCGTGGGCGCGGTGTTCCTCACCGTGGCGTACCCGCTGGACCGGCACGACGTACGGCCGATGATTCTGAAGTTTCGGCGCCGGTTGCTTGGCACGACCCGATGCAAGGGCACGGACCAACGTGATCCGGCCGGTCGCAGCGGGCCAGGGCGACGGGAAGGAGACGTTGTCGCGGTGAGCGCGAGGAGCGAGCTTGCCAGCCCTGCGGTCCTGGCCGGAAGGTGGGAACGGTGAGCACGACCGGGCCGCCGGTCTCGCAGTGGACCGGCAGAGTGGTCCTGGTGCTCGCCTCCAGCACCGGCGGGGTTGGCCAGCACATCGCCTCACTGGCCCGGGGGCTGGTAACCGGGGGTGCATCGGTCACCGTGTGTGGTCCGGCGGCGACCCAGGAACAGTTCGACTTCACCGGCACCGGTGCGCGATTCGTATCGGTGGAGATACCGCCGAACCCGACCCCGGCTGACGTCCGGGCGGTCGCCGCGCTGCGGCGTGCTCTGCGCGACCGGGGGGCCAGCGGCCCAGTCGATATCGTGCACGCGCACGGGCTGCGGGCTGGCCTGGTGGCCGTGCTGGCCCGGCCTGCCGCGCCACTCGTGGTCACCTGGCATAACGCGGTGCTCGGTGGTGGGTTGCGCGGAAGGGCGTCCCGGCTGGTCGAGCGGATCGTCGCCCGTCGGGCGCAGGTCGCCCTCGGCGCCTCCAACGATCTGGTCGGGCGGATCACCGCGCTCGGCGCGGCGGATGCCCGGCTGGCACCGGTCGCCGCGCCGGCCCTGCCGGCACCCCGACGTGGCCGAGCAGCCGTCCGGGCCGAGTTCGGCATCGCCCCGCACCAACCGCTGATCCTGTCGGTTGGCCGGCTGCACCCCCAGAAGCGGTACGACGTGCTGGTTGACGCCGCCGCTGCGTGGCGTGCCCTGAACCCACCGCCAGTGGTGGTGATCGCCGGCAGCGGCCCGAGCTACCTGCAACTCGCCGGTCGGGTTTCCGCCGCCCGCGCCCCGGTCATCCTGCTTGGCCACCGTGCCGACATAGCTGACCTGCTGGTCGGTGCCGACCTGGCCGTGGTGACCAGTGACTGGGAGGCACGTCAACTCTTCGCGCAGGAGGCGCTGCGCGCCGGTGTGCCGCTGGTGGCCACCGCGGTCGGGGGCCTGCCTGACCTGGTTGGGGACGGAGCCGTACTGGTGCCGCCTGGTGACAGCGCCGCAGTGGACGAGGCCGTGCGTGGTCTGCTCGCCGACGACGTACGCCGCGCCGAGTTGGCCCAACGGGGCCTTACCCGGGCCGCGACCTGGCCCACCGAGACAGACACGGTCGCCACCCTCGCCGCGCTCTACACCGAACTGACCTCAGAACCGGTCGAATCCGGCGGCGAGGGCCAACGCCCGCCGCCCCGGTCGGCCGTCGATCGGACTGCTGACCTGGCGCCGGGAGACAGCTGATGCTGCGCCGGTTGATACCCGTGCTGCTGACCGCGGTCGTGGTGGCCCTGGCAGTGGCGGCCCTGGCGGTCCGTCCGGCGGTCAGCGCGCCCGAGAAGTCCGCCGACTATGTGATCATCGTAGGTGTAGCGGGACTGCGTTGGGACGACGTCGACCCGAAGGGCACACCGACGCTGTGGCGGCTGGCCGAACAGGGTTCCATCGGCTCGCTTTCGGTGCGGTCGGCCCACCAGCCCACCTGCCCGGTGGATGGCTGGTTGACCATCGGCGCCGGAAATTTTGCTGGCTGGGACGGCAACCCGGGCACCGCCGACGGCTGCCCGGCCCGGGAGGTGCTCGTCGAGCAGCCGGACGGGATCGGCGCCAACCTGCCCGACCAGCGGAGCGCGGTCAGCTACAACCGGGAGAAGCTGCCCTGGGGTGCGATCCCCGGTGCGCTGGCCGAGTCGGTGCGGTGCACAGTGGCGATCGGTCCAGGCGCCGCGGTCGCTGCCGCCCGCCCGTTCGGTCGAGTGGACCGGTACGAGCCGGACCTGCCGGCCGAGCCGGCCGACCTGCTCGCCGCCTGCGTGCTCAGCATCGTCGACCTCGGCACGGTCGCCGGTGACGATCCGGCGACCCGCGCTGTCGCCGCCCAGCACGCGGACACCGCACTGGCGCGGGTGCTGGCCGCTCGGCCAGAGCGCTCTCTGGTGTTGGTGGCCGGAGTCTCCGATACCGACCGGTCGTCCCGGCTGCACGTCGCCATCGCCGACGGTCCGGGCTGGGCCGCCGGCTGGCTCACGTCACCGACCACCGGCCGCGACGGGTACGTACAACTTGTCGATCTGGCCCCCACCGCGCTGGCGGCACTCGGCCGACCGATGCCACAGCGACTCTTCATCGGTCAGCCGGCGACCCTGGTGCCCGACCGGCCAGCCGATCTGCCCAGGGCCATTGCTCAGCCGGCTGATGCCGACCGGGAGGCCCGAGCCCAGCAGCGGGTGGCGAGTTGGTTTTTCGGACTGCTGGCCGGCCTGCAGTGTCTGCTCGCGGTGGCCGTGGTGCCGCTGCTGCGCCGAGCCCGGCGCCACGCCGGTCCGAGCGATCCCGGCCAGGTACCGCGGCGCGTCGTCGTAACAGTGGAGTTGCTACTGATCGCTGCCGCGCTGGCCATCCCGGCTGCGTTCCTCGCCGACGTGGTGCCCTGGTGGCGGGGTGAGCATGCGGGTCTGTGGTTCAGCGTGGTCGCTGTCCTGCTCCTGGGAGCGGGCACGGCCGGGGTCCGGCTCGCCCGGGCGTACCGGCGGACCCTCGGGCCGATGCTGATGACCGCCGGGCTGGCGGTGCTTGTGGCCGGCGCTGACGTGCTCACCGGGGCCCGGTTGCAGCTCAACGGCGTCACCGGCTACTCGGCCCTGGAAGGCGGTCGGTACGCCGGGCTCGGTACCGTCGGCCTGGGCACCTTCATCGCTGGCACTCTGCTTGCGGCCGGGTGTCTGGCGCAGCAGGTGCGGCGCAGCTGGCGACCGGCGGTCGTGGTGCTCTTCGGCGGCTTTGGTGTTCTTGTGGTCGGCAGCCCCTACCTGGGTGCCGATCCGGTGGGCGCGGTCGCGCTGACCGCGGGGGTCAGCATCGCCGCTGCGATCAGCACCGGCGGCTGGTTGACCCTTGGTCGACTGGCCTGGGCGACCGTCGCGGGTCTCGCGGTGACCGTCGGGTTCGCGCTGCTCGACGTGCGGCGGACGGTGGAGGAGCGGGGCAGCCTGGGGCGTTTCCTGGGTGCTCTTGGTGACGGCACCAGCGGCCTGATCGTGCACCGATCCGGGGTGGCGAACCTGGAGGCGTTCGTGGGCAGTCCGCTGACTGTGCTTGCGCTGGCCGGCGCGGTCCTGGTGTGGGCTGTGCTGTTGCGGCCCTGGGGTGGGCTCAAACGGCTGTTCGGGATCTATCCGGCGGTCCGGGCCGGGATGGCCGGGATAGCGGTGGCATCGCTACTCGGCGGGCTGTTCGGCGGATCGGCGCTCAACGTGGCTGGTGCCGCGGCCGCGCTGGCGGTGCCGATGGCGGCGCTGGCCGCCCTCCGAGTACTTGATCACGCGTCGGATCGGACCCGGCCTTCGGCGGAGCCCCGCCCGTACGGCCTACCGGGACCGTCCGGGTCGTTGCCGGTGACGGCCGGTGGTACCCGGCCCGATGCGGTGACCGGGGGCGGTCCGGTCGCCCGATCGGCCTCGGGGACCCGGCCCGCCGCTCCGGCCGGCGGTTCGTCAACCGAGGTGACGCCCCGCTGACCAGTGCCGTCGAATGGGTGACGGGGTCCGGGTGGCCCGCGCACCTGCTGGCGGAGGTGTTACCGTGGAGTCCCGTGGATCGCGTGATCATTTACCTGATCGATACGCCGGTCTGCACGACCGCAACGGACGACCACGGGAGCAGGCGTTGGCCCCATCAGCACGGACGACCAAGCACATTTTCGTCACCGGGGGAGTTGCTTCCTCGCTCGGCAAGGGCCTGACCGCCTCCAGCCTCGGCAATCTGCTCACCGCTCGGGGTCTCCGGGTAGTGATGCAGAAGCTCGACCCTTACCTCAACGTCGATCCTGGGACGATGAACCCGTTCCAGCACGGTGAGGTCTTCGTCACCGACGATGGCGCCGAAACTGACCTCGACGTGGGCCACTACGAACGGTTCCTGGACCGGGCGCTGTCCGGGAAGGCGAATGTCACCACCGGCCAGATCTACTCCGAGGTCATCGCCAAGGAACGGCGTGGCGAGTACCTGGGCGACACCGTCCAGGTGATTCCGCACATCACCAACGAGATCAAGGCCCGGATCCGGGCGATGGCCGACCCGGACCCGGCTGATCCGGGTGCCGGAGCGCCGGACGTGGTGATCACCGAGGTGGGCGGCACGGTCGGCGACATCGAATCGCTGCCCTTCCTGGAAGCGATCCGTCAGGTCCGGCATGACATCGGCCGGGACAACTGCTTCTACCTGCACGTCTCGCTGGTGCCCTATCTCGCCCCGTCGGGTGAGCTGAAGACGAAGCCGACCCAGCACTCGGTCGCCGCATTGCGCAACATCGGTATCCAGCCCGACGCGATCGTCTGCCGGTCGGACCGGGAAATCCCTGACAAGCTCAAACACAAACTGTCGCTGTACTGCGATGTCGATCGCGAGGCGGTGATCGCGGCCCCGGACGCGCCCAGCATCTATGACATTCCGAAGGTCCTGCACCGCGAAGGTCTGGACGCCTACGTGGTGCGGCGGCTCGGGCTCTCCTTCCGGGACGTGGCCTGGCAGAGCTGGGACGACCTGCTCGACCGGGTGCACCATCCGCACCACACGGTCCGGGTCGCGCTGGTCGGCAAATACGTCGACCTGCCCGACGCGTACCTGTCGGTCAGTGAGGCGATCCGCGCGGCCGGGTTCGCGCACCGTGCCCGGGTGCAGATCCACTGGGTGCCCAGCGACGCGTGCGACACGCCGTCCGGCGCCGCAGCGGTGCTGGCCGGGGTTGATGGCGTCGTCATCCCCGGCGGCTTCGGGGTACGCGGCATCGAGGGCAAGATCGGTGCGATCCGGTACGCCCGGGAGAACGCTATCCCGATTCTGGGCCTCTGCCTCGGCCTGCAGTGCATGACCATCGAGGTGGCCCGCAATCTGGCTGGGCTGGAGCGCGCGAACTCGTTGGAGTTCGACGAGAGCGCCAAGCATCCGGTCATCGCCACCATGGCCGATCAGGAGGTGATCGTGGCCGGCAAGGGAGACCTGGGCGGCACGATGCGGCTGGGCGCGTACCCGGCGCGGCTGGTCGAGGGCTCACTGGTGGCCCAGGCGTACGGCGGCACCGAGATCAGCGAACGGCACCGGCACCGGTACGAGGTGAACAACGCCTACCGTGATCTGCTGGCGAAGGCCGGTCTGAACGTTTCCGGAACCTCGCCCGACGGGCGGCTGGTCGAGTTCGTGGAGCTCGACCGGAAACTGCACCCGTTCTTCGTGGCGACCCAGGCACATCCGGAGCTGAAGAGCCGGCCCACTCGGCCGCATCCGCTGTTCAGCGCCTTCGTCGAGGCGGTGGTCAGCTACTCGTCGGCCGATCAGCTTCCGGTCGATCTGGAGCCGTCGGTCGGGAGCTCGGCGTCCGGCGCCGGGTCGGAGGTGCCGGAGGTCGAGGCCGGATCGGAGTCGCCGACCCGACCGGCGGGCGGAGCGCAGCCGGGCGGACGAGCGAGCCGCCCGGACCGGGCCGCGTCGGCGAAGGCCAACTCGGCGTCATGAGCGGGCACAACGGAGCGGTGGCATGACCGCGTCGACGGCTGGGCACGGATATCAGGTGCGATCCCGGCTGGAACGGTTCCGAGGGAACGTCTTCTCAGTCGTCACCGACCAGGTGCTGATGCCCGACGGCCGGGTGGTGGCCCGCGACTACCTGCGGCACGTCGGGGCGGTCGGTGTGGTGGCCTTGGATGACCGGGGGCGGGTGGTGCTGATTCGGCAGTACCGCCATCCCCTCGGTCGGGCAGTCTGGGAACTGCCCGCCGGGCTGGTCGATGTCGAAGGCGAGGCGCTGTCGGCGGCCGCGCTGCGCGAACTGGCCGAGGAGGCCGACCTGGTCGCCGGCCGGATCGACCTTCTGGTTGACCTGCACCCCTCGCCGGGCTGCTCGGACGAGCTGATCCGGATCTTCCTGGCCCGCGATCTGTCCGAGGTGCCGGTCCAGCAACGGCACGTACGGCGTGACGAGGAGGCCGAGATGGAGGTGGCCCGGGTCGACCTCGACGAGGCGGTCCACCTGGTCCTGGCCGGGGAGATCACTAACGCGTCCTGCGTGGCGGGCCTGCTCGCCGCCGCCCGGGCCCGCGACTCGGGCTGGTCGTCCCTGCGTCCGGCCGACGGGACGCTGCCGGGGTTGTCGGGCTGATCGCGGACCGGAGTACGGGGGAGGGCGGACCGCCCTCCCCCGAGTGTCGGTACAGGTTAGTCGCGTAGTGGCAGACCCTGGCCGTCGACTCCGCCGTTGATCAGAATGATGATGCCGTCGATGAAACCCCAGAGGCCGCCGATACCGCAGGTCACCACGGTCACCACGAGCTGCAGGACGCCGATCTTGGTGTGGCCCATGTAGAACCGACCGACGCCGAAGCTACCGAGGAGAATGCCGAGGACTCCGGCGACGATCTTGCTCTTGTCTGAAACGCCGCCAGCGTGCGGGTATTGAGGAGTGGTCATGAGGGGGCACCCTAGTGACCTGTGGTGACTCTCTCGATAGCGGTGCCCAAAATGTGGGACAATGATCCACAAGGATCATCCGTTCGGTCCATACCGGATCGTGTTCCAGTCCGAAAACGGATAGATGCTCGGACTCGTGACGGCCGGTAGCTGGTCGGCGCAGGTTCCTCGTCGTCGCCAGACTCGCGGTTGGATGGTCCGAGCGGATCTAGACTACCGCCGAGGGACTGGCGGATTGGTGCGGCAGCGGAGCCGACGCGCCGGACAGTCGGGTGCGGCCGCCTTCGGAAAAGAGGTGCCTGCATGGTCAAGTCCACCCTGGCCGGACGGCTCACCTCCGGGCCGGTGACCGAAGCGCGCGGTGCACAGCGCGTACCACCGGCGGTGGTCCTCCGGCAACCGGCTGTCCGAGGCGCGGCACAGTGAAGCCTGGGCGGAGCGCGCAACCGCCGCGTGCCGCTGACGGTCCTCAACCGTCAGCGCTGCTGCGCCGTGCCGCGGGTAGCTACCTCGACCACCTGACCGTCGAACGTGGGCTGTCGGCGAACACCCTGACGTCGTACCGTCGGGACCTTGATCGATACCTGACAACGCTGGCTGTTGCCGGAATCCAGGACCTCGCCGCCGTGCGACCCGCGGACGTAGCCCAACATGTTGCCCGGCTCCGCGACGGTGACGAGGCACATCCGCCGTTGGCCGCCGCCTCCGCCGCCCGGGCCGCGAGCGCGCTCCGTGGCCTGCACCGCTTCGCCGTTCGCGAGGGTCTGGTCGCGCACGACGTCTGCCGGGATATCCGTCCGCCCGCACCGCCGCGTCGGCTGCCCCGGGCGCTCGATGTCACCGAGGTGATCCGCCTGCTGGAGGGCACGGCGCCAGTTGAGACGAGCGGTCCGAAGGCGGCACCGCAGTTGCGTGACCGGGCACTGCTTGAGTTCCTGTACGGCACCGGTGCGCGGATCTCCGAGGCGGTCGGCGCGGCGGTTGACGATCTGGATCCGGAGCGGGGCACCGCGTTGCTGCGCGGCAAGGGCGGTCGAACCCGGCTGGTCCCCATCGGTGACTATGCCAGCGAAGCCCTGCGGGCCTACCTGGTGCGGGCACGACCAACGCTTGCCGCCGCGGGTTCAGGCACCCCGGTGGTCTTCCTGAACGCGCGAGGGGGCCCACTCTCTCGTCAGAGCGCCTGGGCGATTCTGCGCCGGGCCGCCCAGCAGGCCGGTCTGCCAGTTGACGGGGCGCGCGCGGTATCGCCGCACACCCTGCGTCATTCGTACGCCACCCACCTGCTCGATGGCGGGGCGGACGTACGAGTGGTGCAGGAACTGCTTGGTCACGCGTCGGTGACCACCACCCAGGTCTACACGTTGGTGACCGTCGAGCGGCTCCGGGAGGTCTACGCGACCGCGCATCCCCGAGCCCGGGGTTGACCGGCGACTCTACCTCGGGTCGCTACCGTGTCGACACGCCGAGACGGTGCCGCCAGCGCTGCCGCAACGTGGCGTACAGTCGGCATCGGCGCGGCCCCGTGCATGGCAATCAGGGTTCGCGGAGGCGCCGCGCGGGACGCCAATCGGCTCCGACGCCGAGTAGTCGTCGGAAGGGGGGCGTACGAGGACGTGGCTGACAACGGTGACCGTGCTGAGGCGTGGACCTCGACATTGCGTGAGCAGCAGTCCGCCCTGGACCTCGGCGCGGAGTTGGGACCGGCTGATCCGGCCGCGTACACGGTGCGGAAACCGATTCCCGAGCCGATGCCCACCCACCGGCACGGCCCGGCCCGGATCATCGCGCTGGCCAACCAGAAGGGCGGCGTCGGGAAGACCACCTCGACCATCAACCTGGGCGCGGCGCTGGCCGAGTACGGACGCCGGGTGCTGCTGGTCGACTTTGACCCGCAAGGTGCGCTCTCGGTCGGGTTGGGGGTCAACCCGCATAATCTGGACCTGTCGGTCTACAACCTGCTCATGCAGGACGATGTCACGGCCGAGGATGTCCTGATCAAGACGGACGTCGCCGGTCTGCACCTGCTGCCCGCCAACATCGACCTGTCGGCGGCGGAGATCCAACTGGTCAACGAGGTCGCCCGAGAGATGGCGCTGGCCCGGGTGCTGCGCTCGATCCGCAAAGAGTACGACTACATCCTGATCGACTGTCAGCCGTCGTTGGGGCTGCTCGCCATCAACGCGCTCACCGTGGCGCATGGCGTGCTGATTCCGTTGGAGTGCGAGTTCTTCAGCCTCCGGGGAGTGGCCCTGCTGCTGGACACCATCGACAAGGTGCGCGAGCGGCTCAACTTCGATCTTGAACTAGAGGGCATCCTGGCCACCATGTACGACAGCCGTACCACCCACTGCCGGCAGGTGCTGCAGCGTGTGGTGGAAGCGTTCGGCGACAAGGTCTACCAGACCGTGATCACCAAAACCGTCAAGTTTCCCGAATCCACCGTTGCCGGCGCGCCGATCACCACGCTGGACCCGGCATCGTCCGGGGCCCGCAACTACCGGCAACTGGCCCGTGAGGTGATCGCCGCGCAGGCCGAGCGGTAACCCGGCATGCCCGGACCTCCAGGGCCGGTCGACTACGGTCGTCCGGTGCCCCGCCTTCCCGCCGACGTGCCTACCACGCAATCCGCTGCCATGGATCCGGTCGCAGCGGACCCGACCGGCCCGCTGGCTGATCCACCCGCACCGGAACCGGCCGCCGGCTTCACCGTACGGCTGGCCAACTTCACCGGCCCGTTCGATCTGCTGCTGCAGCTCATCGGTAAACACAAACTCGACGTCACCGAGGTTTCCCTGCACCGGGTGACCGACGAATTCATCGCCTACATCCGGGCGATGGGCGACGACTGGGACCTGGATGAGGCGAGCGAGTTCCTGGTCGTGGCCGCGACCCTGCTCGACCTGAAAGCCGCCCGACTGCTCCCCGCCGCCCAGGTTGAAAATGAGGAGGACCTCGCCCTGCTGGAGGCCCGGGACCTGCTCTTCGCCCGGTTGCTGCAGTACAAAGCGTTCAAGGAGGCCGCAGCGCACATCGCCGTGCTGGAGTCGGTCGGCTCCCGGCGTTACCCGAGGTCGGTCACCCTTGAACCGAGGTACGCTGCGGCGCTGCCCGACCTGGTGCTCGGCATCGGGCCGGAACGGCTGCTCAAGCTGGCGATCAAGGCGATGACCCCGAAACCGGTCCCGGTGGTGGCCATCGACCACATCCACCAGGTGCGGGTGAGCGTCCGGGAACACGCCGCGGTGTTGCGCGACAAGCTTCGCCGGATCGGCACCGCCACATTCCAGCTGCTCTGCGCGGACTGCGAGTCCACCCTTGAGGTGGTGGCCCGGTTCCTGGCCCTGCTTGAGCTCTACCGCGAGGGATTGGTCAGCTTTACCCAGATTCAGGCACTGGGGGAGTTGACCGTACGGTGGACCGGGCCGGCCGACGGCGGGGTTGAGCCGGATATCGACGAGTACGTCGGATCCGCCGCCCCGCCGGCCGACACGACCGTGACCGACGCGACCCAGGAGCAGCCCGGATGAGCAGCGACGACCGGCGGGACTCCCTCGCCGACCAGGCGGCCGTCTGGGTGCCACCGTGGGCACGCGAACGCGCCACCCCGTCGACGGAAGCCGACCCTGAAGAGCCGCGCGCCGAGCGGTTCGGGATTGCGCCGGTAGCGGCCACGATCTTGGAACCAACCGACAAGGCCATTACCGACGTACCGGCGGATGCTCCGGCCGCACCAGATAAGCAGCGGTCCGGTGTTTTGGCGGGTGACCGGCCGGCGCTGGTCAACGACGCCGAGCTACGCGCCGCTCTGGAGGCCATCCTGTTGGTGGTGGACGAGCCGGTCCCGGAGTTGGTACTGGCCCAGGTGCTGGAACAACCGACCGGGCGGGTCGCGGACACCCTGCAACGGATCGCCCGGGACTACACCTCGGCCGGCCATGGGTTCGAGCTGCGGCTGGCGGCTGGCGGCTGGCGGCTCTACACCCGTCCGGAGTACGCCAGCTACGTCGAGCGGTTCATCCTCGACGGCCAGTCGGTACGGCTGACCCAGGCGGCGCTGGAGACCCTGGCGGTGGTGGCCTACAAGCAACCGGTGACCCGATCACGGATCTCCGCCATCCGGGGTGTGAACTGTGACGGGGTGATCCGTACCCTTGTCTCGCGCGGCCTGGTCGAAGAGTGCGGTACCGAGCCGGACAGCGGTGCCTTCCTTTACCGGACGACCACCCTGTTCCTGGAGAAGCTTGGGCTCAACACGGTCGACCAGTTGCCGCCGCTGGCCCCGTTCCTACCCGACGACGTGGAAGAGATAACCGATGCCCCGCGATGAAGCCCCCGCCACCCCCGGCTCCGAACGCCTACAAAAGGTGCTCGCCGCCGCGGGAGTTGGCTCCCGCCGGGCCTGTGAAGACCTGATCTTCCGACGCCGGGTGACGGTGGACGGGCGAGTGGCGCAGCTCGGCGACAAGGTGGACCCGGCCACTACTGTGATTCACGTCGATGGTGAACGACTGGTCACCGACACCCGCCTGGTCTACCTGGCGATGAACAAACCGCGTGGAGTGGTCTCCACCATGGCCGACGAGAAGGGGCGAGCCGCGTTGGCCGACTTCCTCGGCCGGGTGGAGCAGCGGGTCTACCACGTCGGCCGGCTTGATGCCGACAGCGAGGGCCTGCTCCTGCTGACCAACGACGGCACTTTGGCGCACCGACTGATGCATCCCTCGTACGAGGTACCGAAAACCTATCTCTGCGAGGTCGCCGGGCCGCTGCCACGCAACGTCGGACGGCGCCTGAAGGCAGGTGTCGAACTGGAGGATGGCCCAGCGAAGGTTGACGACTTCCGACTGGTGGACACCCTCGGACGTACCGCCCAGGTAGAGCTGATTCTGCATGAAGGACGCAAGCACATCGTCCGACGCCTTTTCGACGAGATCGGCCACCCGGTATCCCGACTGGTCCGTACCGCCATCGGCCCGATCAGGCTGGGTGATCTGCGTCCCGGTCGGACCCGGCGACTCACGAATGCCGAGATCGCCGCACTCTTCAAGGCGGTTGGCGACTGATCCGGGCTGCCCTGGTTAGCCAACGGCATCTGTTCTGTCCCGGTTCAACCACCGTTGGGCAGCCGGCACGGTGGCGGGCGCGGCCCGCTCCGGGCGACGGGGCATGATGGACAACGACAAGCGGGGCGACGCATGCCCGGCCGGAACCGCCGCCCAGGTTGGGTGGTATGTCCGGCACTATCACCCCTGAACCACGGAGGAGAGACGGTGGCGCAGAAGGTACGAACCGGGCGATGTGTGGTGGCCGTGGATGGCCCGTCCGGTTCGGGGAAGTCCACCGTCTCTCGGCGGTTGGCCAGCGACTTGGGCGCTCGCTACCTCGACACGGGCGCGATGTACCGGGCAGTCACCTGGGCTGTGCTGCGTTCCGGCGTTGACCCGGAGGACGCAGAGGCGGTAGCCAAGTTGGCCGGCGAGATCAAACTGGAGATCGAGACCGACCCGGAGGCGCCGAGGGTGAGCGTCGACGGGGTGGCGGTCGACCAGCAGATCCGTACCCCAGAGGTCACCGGCGCAGTGTCTGCGGTCTCGGCGGTGCCCACTGCCCGACAGGTGCTGGTCGCGTTGCAGCGTGAGATCATTGTCGCCGCCGGACGGATCGTGGTGGAGGGTCGGGATATCGGTTCGGTGGTCGCACCGGACGCCGACCTGAAGGTTTACCTGACCGCCTCCTCGGCGGCGCGGGCACAGCGGCGCAGCGCCGAGTACGCCGCAGAACTTTCGGCCACCGCGGCCGATCTGGCCCGTCGGGATCGGCTCGATTCCACCCGGGCCGCCGATCCGTTGCAACAGGCCGCTGACGCGGTGGTGCTGGACACCACCGCACTGGGCATCGATGACGTGGTCGCCAAGCTGCGTGAGTTGCTCGACGGGCGGCTCTGTTGATGAGCTGGCGGGACGCGTGGATCGATTATTTGTGCAGGGTGCTGGAGTCTCGAGGCGCCGGCGAGCGTAACGAGGTGGCGGCATGAACGTGCAAGATGGTTGGGTCGAGTGGCGGGAGCCGGACGTCAACGAGGCGGAGCCGACGGGACCAGTGCCCGTCGTGGCCGTAGTCGGTCGCCCCAACGTCGGTAAATCGACTCTGGTCAACCGAATCATCGGCCGGCGACAGGCGGTTGTGGAGGACATCCCCGGGGTGACCCGGGACCGGGTGCCCTATGACGCCCAGTGGGCCGGACGGCAGTTCACCGTGGTGGACACTGGTGGGTGGGAGCCGGACGCGCGCGACCGTGCCGCGGCTATCGCGGCTCAGGCTGAGATCGCGGTCTCCACCGCCGACGCGGTCGTCTTCGTGGTCGATGCCGTGGTCGGTGCCACCGACGTCGACGAGGCGGCGGTACGGATGCTGCGACGGAGCGCCAAGCCGGTGCTGCTGGTCGCCAACAAGGCTGATAACGCGGCCATCGAGGTCGAGGCCACCTCGCTCTGGTCGCTCGGTCTGGGAGAGCCGTACCCGGTTTCCGCCCTACACGGTCGCGGCTCCGGTGATCTGCTCGACGCGATCCTGGCGGTGCTGCCGGATCCGCCGCCAATTAGTGAAGCGGCTCCGCGCGGCCCGCGTCGGGTCGCCCTGGTCGGTCGGCCGAACGTCGGCAAGTCCAGCCTGCTCAACCGGCTGGCCCGGGAGGATCGGGCGGTGGTCGACGCGGTGGCCGGCACCACCGTCGACCCGGTGGACAGCCTGGTGGAAATCGGTGACGAAACCTGGCAACTGGTCGACACGGCCGGGCTTAGAAAGCGGGTCGGCCAGGCCAGCGGTACGGAGTACTACGCGAGCCTGCGTACCGCTGGAGCGATCGAGGCGGCCGAGGTGGCGGTCGTGCTGCTCGACGCCAGCGAACCGATCAGTGAGCAGGATCAACGCATCCTCACCATGGTCACCGAAGCCGGCCGGGCGCTGGTGATCGCATTCAACAAATGGGACCTCGTTGACGCGGACCGACGCTACTACCTCGATAAGGAGATCGAGCGGGAGTTGCGGCGGATCCCATGGGCGCTACGGGTGAACGTCTCGGCGAAGACCGGCCGGGCGATGGAAAAAATCGCGCCTGCCCTGAACACCGCGTTGGCTAGCTGGGAGACCCGGGTACCGACCGGCCACCTTAACCAGTGGCTCACCGCGCTGGTCCAGGAGACGCCGCACCCGGTGCGTGGTGGCCGAGCGCCGAGGATCCTCTTCGCCACTCAGGCAGGCACTCGGCCGCCGCGGTTCGTGCTCTTCACCACTGGTCCGCTCGACGCCGGATACCAGCGGTTCGTCGAGCGCAAGCTGCGCGAGGAATTTGGCTTCGAGGGCAGCCCGGTTGAGGTCTCGGTCCGACCGCGGAAGCGGATCGGCCCCGGTGGCCGAGGCAAGGCGCACGGCTGAGTCCGTACGACCGCCGGGCCCGTCATGATGGGCCCGGCGGCGCGTTGGAACGTGGTGAGGGGCTGTGTGCACGAGACAATCGGTCTGCGCTACGCTGTACCGGCTGTCGCACAAGGAACTATGCGGCCGCAACGGGACGTGGCGCAGTTTGGTAGCGCACTTGACTGGGGGTCAAGGGGTCGTCGGTTCGAATCCGGCCGTCCCGACTGGTACTGACCAGCGGATATAGAAGATCATGTGTGATCTTGCGGTAACGCTCTGGTAACGGAGATCGCTTAACGTGGGCTGCGTCCCTCGTTCCCGTTACCGCGGAGGTGCAGCCGCGTGGCTGTCTACGACTACCGACCTCGCCAACGGTAAGACTCGCTGGTACTTCATTATCGATCTCCCGCCGGACTCCGACGGTCGACGCCGGCAGCAGAAGCGGCAGGGTTTCCCTACCCAGGCCGCGGCTCTGAAGGCGGAGGAGGAAGCCCGCGCCACCTACGGTGGAGCGGACCTGTCCGCCGACGGCAGCGTCGCGGCGGAGTTGGAGAGCTGGCTCAACGAACGTGAACTCGACGTCCAGGAGACCACGCTCAGTAATTACCGGGATGTGATCCGCTGCTACATCGTTCCGCACATCGGCGGGCGGCAGCTTTACACCCTGGACAAGCGGGCGATCCACGAGCTCTACAAGAAGCTGCTCAAGAGCGGCAGCAAGCAGGGCGGGCCGCTGTCGCCCACCACGGTCCGGATCGTGCACCGGATCCTGATGAAGGCCCTGGGTGATCTGGGCGTCAACGTCGACGGTGTACGGCAGCCCCGGCCGGCCGAGCGGGAGGCGATGGGCCGCAAGGGCATCTGGACCCCGGCGCAGTCGGCCAAGTTCCTCACGCATCACGCCGATCACCGTCTGCGGGCGGCCTGGGCGTTGGCGATCGTCGTCGGCGCCAGGCGAGGGGAGTTGGCCGGTCTCAAATGGCCGCGGATCGACCTTGAGCGCGGGGTGCTGCTGCTGCACTGGCAGCGGACCACGACCAGCAACGGCGTGGTGGAGAAGGCACCCAAGGGCAAGAGCAAGAGGGCCGTGGCGCTCGGTCCGGGGCTCGTCGCTGAACTGCGGGCCCATCAGCAACGCCAGGCGGTGGAGAAGGCGACCAACGGCGTCATCTACCACGACGGTGGGTACCTGTTCTGTCGAGAGGACGGGGAGCCGTACTACCCGAAGTACTTCACCGATCAGTGGGCGAAGGCGTGCGCCGATGCGGGGGTGCCGGTGATTTCGTTGCACGATGCCCGGCACACGTCGGCGACCACCGGTGCGGATGCGGGTGTGCCGGAGCATGTGATGCAGCGTCGGCTCGGTCATGCTGACGGGCGGACCACTCGTGAGGTCTACACCCATGTGTTGCCGGAGAGTGAGCGGAAGGCCGCCGAGCTGATGGAGTCCGTGCTCGGCGACGCCGCGACCTGGTCGCCTTCTGGTAACGCGGCCTGATACCGGAGTCGGCGGGTGTCCGGCTGCGGTCGCGCATGATCGCGGATGGCTGTTGGCGTTACCGCTACCGGTGACCGTTACCGCGGTTCTGGCAGCGCTACGGGCAACCCCTGGACGGCATGGTCAGCGGCGACACCGGCTGGCACCGGTGCGCCAACGGCCACGGCGAGGGGAGCAGACGATGACAATCACGATCACCGCTACCAGTGGGCTTGAGCCGGATCAGGAGGGCACGGCACGGGTGTGGACCGTTGAGGCGGTGCGTGCCCTGGGTATCACGACCGATGTGGAGACCGCCGGGGCGATCCTGGGCATCGGGCGTACGAAGGCCTACGACCTGGCCAAGGCCGGCCAGTTTCCGGTACGCGTCCTGCGTGTCGGTCGCCGCTATCTTGTCCCCACTCCGGCGCTGCTCAAGCTGCTCGACGTCGAATAGCGCTCGGCGGGCGAGTGCCACACCTTCGTGGCATGTTCGGGAACCGTGATGGCGCTGCTGGTTGTTCCGCTCCGAAGTTTCGGGGCGGGATGACCAGCAGCGCCGTTTTTGTGAGCAACCGGACTGAGGCCAGCCGCCCCTTGAAGGGGCTGATGCCGGACTGGCTCGATGAATAGAGGCCAGTCCAGTTGGCCGTGTTGCGGGTATGGGCCAGTCCGGGTGAACGAGCCGCTTGAGCATCCATGCCGACGGTAGCGGGCATGGTAACGCTGTTGGATTTGGTTGGTAGCGCCCTGGTCAACACGTCTTTCCCAGTCTGGTGCCCGATGCGTCGGCCGCAGGGGCCGGACGCCGGGCGGAGGCGGCGGGATGAGGAATCGGATCAGGAGCAGACGCCAGGCCACACCACAACGGGTGACTGTGGATTCCCGGTGGGTGGGGGTCCGGTCATGATGTCGAGTCTCGACGCACTGGGGGGATGGGTGCTCGATAGTGGTGCGGTGATCGCGTTCGCCCAGGGGGACGATTTCGTGCGGTCGGTTATCGCGTCGTGCCGAGCGCGGGGACAGACGGTGTTGATCTGCGATACGAGTCTCGCTGTCGCGTTGGACGTCGTGCCGGAGGCGTTCGACCAGCTGTTGGCTCTACGTTGCCATTCGAGTACCTGGCTCGCGGTGTTGGCTTCCGCCGACCGGGCCGCGGTGACGGCTCTGCTTCCGAAGGCCGGTGGCGACCTGGAACTCGCGCACGTTGTGTATGAGGCGGCGCGACGAGGTTACGCGGTGCTCTCCGACCGTCGCGCCGAACTCCTCGCGGTGGACAGGTCGCTCTTCGTCGAAGCGGCGTAGTCGGCAGGGCGGATCCGGCGAGACAAGGGTCGAGGGCCGCGGTCGGCGCCGGTCCGCAAGCCAGACCCCTCGCCCGCGGGCTATTCCTCCCGGTCGGGGTTTTCCGGCGTTTTCTTCGGGCGTCCTGGGCTTGGTGCTGATCCGGGACGGTTGTTGATCCAGGTTTCGGCGCGGTGGCGTTTCCACTTACGGATCACGCCTCGGGGAGCGGGTTCTTCGGCGTCTGGCCGGGGTAGGTAGCCGTCTTCGCCCTGCTTCCAGGCGGGCTCGCTCTTCCCGACGTACTTGGACCACACGCCGTGCCCGACTCCGATGATCTTCCGGAACTCGACTGCGGTGATCAGCTCGTCCGGGTCCCCATCGAGTCGTACCTGGTGCACCTGGGCTTTGCCCGCGCGTTCTTTGGCCTGGATGTAGGAGACGCGGAACTCGTCGAGGTCGTCGAGCGCGTACCACTCATGCCCGTCTTCTTTGCCGGTGTAGGCGGGCCAGCCGGTTGAGGCGCGTCGCTTGGGTGAGGCGACCAGGTTGATGGTCTGCAGGCTGCGGCCGAGGTACTCGGCGGCACCAGGCCGATTGGTGCAGCGTCGGCCGTTGACCACCCGTACTTCCATCACGCTCCCTGGTTGATGATCCGAACCGTCCGTCTCGGTCGAGACGGACGGCATGCTCGCGGCCCTGCACCGGCGGACCGATCACGGGAACCGGCTGGCCCCGGTCACGGGTGGGATTCACTGTATCGAGGTGGGCGCGATGTCTCGTCTCGGCGAACAGTGGCGTGGCGGGCGTCTCCGTACAGGCATGCTGTCTCCGTCCAGCGCAGCGCGTGGACGTGTCTCGTCTCGGTGTACCGTCGATGTCTCGATGGCGGGTGTCTCGGTGGACGCCCGTTGGGGTCAACGCGGCGGTCGAGACGGCTGTGCCTCCTGGCCGGGCAGTCTCGGCCAGGAGGCACAGCGGTAGCAGTGGTGGTCAGCTGCGGATGAGACCGCTTTGGCGCAGTACGCGGGCTCCGTAGTTGGTGGTCCGGAAGGCGCGATCGAGGTCCGCGCCGGTGATGTCTCGCCAGCGGTGATCCGCTCGCGGGCGTAGGCGATCATCTGTTTCTTGGTCTCGCCTGGGGCGCTGTCTCGTCGGTTACGGCGAGACGAACGCCGTCCGATACGTCGACCAGTGCCCGTCGTCTCGGTGGAGACAGTCTCGGTGGGGGGAGTCTCGCTCGTCTCCGCCAGGTCTTCCTGTGTGGGCTTTTCGGGGCGGCTGGCTGTCTCGCCTGTCTCGTCTCGGCGAGACTCGGTTTCTGGCTGTCGGCTCGACTCGGTCTTGGTCGGTGTCGTGCGCCGGGTCTGTCTGGTCTCGATCGACGGTGTCTCGTCCGATGGGGTCGCTTCCGGTGTGGTGTCGTCTCGACGTACCAAGCGGTTGATCATTGTGCGGACCCGGCCGGGGCGCTTGTCGAGACGGGTCTCGACGCCATCCTTTGCGGGGGTTTGCGGCCTGGCAGTCTCGTCGGCTCCGGCCACGGCGGCGATCTTCTCGGGTGTGGTCGTGGTCAGCTTTTTGCCGCGGAGTACGGCGATCGCGTTTCTGACGGTGCCGTGTTCGGCGACCTGGGCGAGGGCGGCGTTCCAGGCGTCTTCGGTGGTGGTGTGCCCGTCTCGTACGACCAGCAGGGTGGCCAGGTGTGTGACGCGTGGGAACCAGATCCGTCGTGCGGCGCCGAACCGGGGCCGTCGGGGTGGCAGTTTCCCTTCGGCGCGCAGGATGCCCCGGTGTCGGTAGATTGATAGGAGTTCCCACAGGATCACGCCGGTGATGGACATGGTGCTGTAGGAGACGGCTTCTCCGTTCGGGTGGAATCCCGGGTCGGCGGCGTGCCAGTAGTTCATGACCGCGGCGCCTGCGGCGAACAGCCAGGTCGCGATACGGAACAGGGCGGTGTTGTCGCCGCCTGCGCGGGCGAGCCAGTCCAGCCGTGCCACATAGGCGGTCGACAACTCGAATCCGGCGGCGAAGACGACCGCGCCGGCCAGGGGCCAGCCCATGACGTCGCGCGCGAACTGGATTTGTCCTACCCAGGCCACGGCCATCGGGAACACGATCGGGCCGATGAACAACGCCCGATCGGCCCAGACCGGGATGGCCGTACGCAGGCGTGCTCTCCGACCGTCGCGTCGAGCCTTACGCGCTTCGCGTCGGCTGGTCTTTTCCCGCTGGTCGGCCTTTCGTCTGCGCCGCTCGGCCTCGGCCCGGCGCTCCCGCAACTCCAGGTTCAGCAGGGCGGCCCGGTTCCGCCGGTCCAGGTCCGCGTCGGCGGTCAGCCGCTCCTGCTCGGACCGGGCTACCTTGCGTTGTGTCCGGCGATCAGGCGCGGGCGGGCCATCCGTGGTCGCCCTGGCGGCGGTGGGGGAACGCTTAAGCATCGCGTTGCCCCCAGTCCCGACAGGCGGCAAGCGACCCGACGGGCAGCCGGGCACCAGCCTTGGGTAGACCGGCGAGTAGACAGGTCGTTGGTCGGGCGGGTCGGGGATGGGCCGATCGGTGGCCGGATCGGTCGGCAGGATCATGAGAACTCCGGATCAGGCGAGGGATTGAGGACGCTCTTGCTGGCGCTGCTTTCGGTGGGGATTCGGGCGGCAAGCTCGGCTGTTGTGTGGTGTTACCGGTGGCAGCGCTGGGGGTTACCAGTAGGCAGGTGCGGCTACGGCTGTCCGGTGCGGACCGTTTGGCGGTCGCATCGAACTCCAGCGGTTCGTAACGACCCGGAACGTCCGGCGCGTCGGTCCGCGCGGTGCGTATCACGCGGATCGACGCCGACACTGGTCGTCGGTGCATGATCTCCAGATCGTGTTAGCCGGGCAGTTGCCGGTACAGCCCGACACGAACCCCCAGCTGGTAACCCAGTTGGCTATCAGCAGTCCGGTTGTTTCCCCGCCGCCGGGACCAGTGGGTCGGCTAGCCCATGGGCGTAGGCCGGGGAGTAGTCGTAGGCGCTACCGGACGGTGAACAGCGGGCGGTGACCGGCCCGCAGTGGACGGACCCGCCGGAATGGGATCTCGCGGGCGACCTGCTGAACCGGTAGCGGTGCCGGAACCGACGTCAGCTTCCGGCCGATCCGCAACTCGTTGGAGCGTTGCACGGACTCTTCTCGATCAGGGGCTGGTGGTAGGTCCGCTGGCGGTCTTCGCCGGTGACGTTGAGGACCTTGGCGTACCAGAGGTGGTCGTGAAGGTGGCCGGAGTGGTCGCGGGGGAGGTGGCGTTCGAGGATTCGCGGGTCGATCCCGTAGAAGACTTTTGGTCGCTTGTCGGCTGGAACAACGATCGCCGATCACGGGCCACCTCCTCTTCGACGGATTGATACTTTTAATGATACCGCACTTGGGTGGAGAGTGGGGTGAATATGCGGGCGAGCCTCCATGGCGGAGGCTGCCCAGGGGTTCCTGCTTCGTCCGGCTGCGGCACCCAATCCGGCGCAGGCATGGGCGCTGGCCTGCGCGGCCGTATCAACTCCCACCGCACCAACCGCTACCATCCGCCGACGGTTCCCGCAGCTGCGAGCGCTGTACGGGTTATCGCGCCGACCCGGGGGTACCCCGCCTTCCTGGCCGCGTTCGTCAACCGCACCGACGGCCTGGCCGCGCCGATGGCCCCACGGGTTCTCGCTCTCGCGCCGACACCGGCTGCCACCGCTGGCCTGACAGTCCAGGCGGTGGCCGCAGTGCTGCGCGGGGTTGGCCGCAAACGGGGGCATCGACGCCATCACCGCCGCCTTACGGGTACCGCAACTGCGCCAGCGTCCCGAGGTGGAGCAGGCGTTCGGCTGGCAGGCCGTCGTCCTGCTCGGGCTGTTGGACGCGGACTGCGCCGCGGCGCATTACCTGACCGAGGCCCTTCGCGACCCTGATCGCCTCACCCGGCCGCCGCGCCCACTACGACCGTCAACGAACCGCCGGGCGACCGGCACGCTGCCGCGCAACGCCACCTGTTCAACCGACTCGTCGGCGTCCTGCACCACTGCCTCACCAACCGGACACCCTACGACGAGAACCGCGCCTTCCCACCGCCCAGGGACTGACCTGTCCGCCGCACTCCTCGCCGGCCTCGCGCTGAACAGCATGTTCAGCTGGTCATGGGCCGACCCGGTCGCCGCGCTGAATCTGGTGACGGTCTCGGTCGGCACCCTGCATACCGGAGGTCCTGAATACGGTGTACCGCTCGGCTTCCGGATCTGCCGATGTGAGGACGTTCAGCGAGTGCCTGCTTATGACACGCCCACGTGCTCATCCGGACATCGACGATCGCTCGCGTGTACCTCGCCGAACGTTGACCTCGTCTAGTATGGTGCAGGGTCGCCGGCTCGGCGTGTTTTCCGCTGACAGCCTCCAGGCCCGGCTTACAGCATCCTCTACCTGCGGTAACCGCGTGGTTGTCGGTACGCCGGTGGATACTGCCCGGCATGGCGATCTTCGAGGACCAGGATCTGACTGATGCCGAGTTCCGCGAGTGTGACTTGACTCGCGCTCGTCTGGTCGGGGTGGTGATGCGGGACGCTGTGATCGACGGGCTGGTCACCAATCTGGTGGTCAACGGGGTCGAGGTGACGTCGTACGTCGAAGCCGAGCTTGACCGCCGGTATCCGGTGCGGCTGCTGCTCCGCTCGGCCGATCCGGCCGACCTGCTGCAGGCTGTCCGGCAGCTGCGGGCCGGCTGGGCGGAGACGATCGAGCGGCTGCGGGCGATGCCCACGGGTTCGGAGCAGCAGCGCGTCGGCGGCGAGTGGTCGGCGGCAGAGACCCAGCGCCATCTGGTGTTCGTGCACGACTCGTGGTTCCGCCGCTGCTGTCTGGGATCGACCGCGCCGTTCACCGCGATCGGGCTGGCGTCCGAGTTCGTCCCTGACCAGGAGGAGCAGGGCCTGGACCGGGCGGCGGCCCCCAGTCTCGACGAGGTGCTGGCCGCGCGAGACGTGCAAGGCGCTGAGCTAGAGCGTTGGCTGTCGACGGTGACGGCCGATCAGCTCTCGGCGCCCGCGCCGGTGCCGGCGGGCCCGGGTTGGCCGCCGTATGCCAGGGGAAAGTCGGTGCTGGAGTGCGTTCAGGTGGTACTGGACGAGGAGTGGGCACACCACGGCTTCTGCGTTCGTGACCTCGACCTCCTCGGATCATGACCCTCGGGACGAGGTTGCGTGCGACTAGCAAGGATTCACTCTCATGCCGCCGACCGCGCGTCATCCTGTGTGACGGATGCGCCCTGGTGCTCGACGGGCGGTCGTGCCGATATCAGCGCCAGCTAACGACCCTCACAACGAGTCTGGCGAGCCGGCATCCGGACAGTCGGCCACGCCTGACTGGGTCACCAGGCATGCTGATCATCGGCGTCGGGTGGAGGCGGCGGAGCGTACTGATTCCAGGTGCCATCGCGGAACATGTACAGCCGGAAGTACGACTCCTCCTGGTCCATCAGAAACACCTGCACCCGCGCCGGGTAGCGCCAGGGCATCATCCGGATCTGGGTGAGAAGCGCATCCAGGTCGGCGTGGTTGAGGGCGCCGGCCCAGACCTCGCACTCCGGGTTCTTCCAACCACCCCAATGATTGGCTCGCGGATCGGTCAGCGTCTCTAACGAGCCGACCCCGCGAGCCTGCCTGCCATACCCGTCCGGGCCGGCTTCAGCCCTCTGCGGCGCCTCGCGTTCGAGCCAGTTGCTCAATGACTGCACGGTGCCGTGGTCCGCCCCGTCAGCCTGGATCATCAGGTTCGCCACCCAGCTCACCCCGACATGCTGCACGACAATGCGGCGCTGCACCACAGATTTCGCTTGTTCGCGGCACATCACGGCTACTCAACCGAAGTTGCTCTGTGAAGCGTCGGTCTAGCGAGGCCACGCTCAAGCCAAGATCAGGTGCACGGATCTGCCGCGATCCGCGCGCATCCCTCCATGTTGTGATGACCGAACGGAGTCAGGCGAAGCGGCTATTCCTGATGACGATGGCACCTCCCACGGCTGCCGGCTGCCAACGCGGCGGCTCCTACTGCACCACCACGAGAACACCAGGAACGGCAACGTACTGAGGTTTCGGTGTCAGGGTCTGCTGGTTCATGGCGGAGCGAGTCCGGTGGCGGCGAGGAACCCGTCGGCCAGTGTGGGTCTGTACTGCATACGTTTGAGCCGGTTACGG
>CAVVPI010000019.1:0-10685 GCA_963750055.1 uncultured Actinomycetota bacterium
CGGCCGGAATAAGCACCACGCACCAAGTCGACAATGCCATCGTCATGATCCAGCCGGGTAGAGCATCCCACAGCACCAACCAAGGACATCACCCAGCGGTAGATTTCGATTCGTCGTTATGAAGGGTCTACTCGCCTTCGTCTGGCTCATCGAGTGGGATCGGCCGGCCATGCTTCGCTGCCCACGCGCGGATCGCGTCCGCGTGCCAGATCCGACCTACCGCCAGCTCAGCCACCGGTTGCGGAAAATCGTGGTGCCGGGATGCCAGCTGCGAGACACGCTGCCGGGACACACCTAGGTAGTTCCCGATCTCTTGCGCAGCCCACAGTTCTAGCTCCATCGCACCGACCTTCCGGCCGCCAGCTTTTTCGCTTGCCTATTGGGGGTTGACGCATGCCTAGTCGAGTTGGAGTATGGCGAGCATGCCCAATCAGTGGAGGTTCAAACCGGCGGGTGACTGGCCAGTCGTCACCACCCACCCACCGACACCCCACGCACGGCTCATGCGCCCGCTTTGGCTAAACGGGTCAGGCACCAAGCCCAGGCCGTGCTGCTACCCCTCACCTCCGCCGATTTCCTGCGGCTGAGCACATGCCACTACGGAAGGAAGAGATCGTGATGTCAGTACCGCACGTACCCGGGGAGCCGGTGGGCGAGCGATGCGGAGGCCCGGTCTTCCAGCGACCGGTCCGACTCGGGCCGAGGCAAATCCGTGGCGCCCGCTTCGGGTGGGTCCGGTTCGGGAAGCGCGGCCTGGACCCGGACGAGGTCCGCCAATTCCTGACCCGAGTGGCTTCGGAGGTCGCCAACCTCCAAGCCGAGTTGGACCGCGTACGCCAGGAGTCCGGACGGATCCGCGCAGCGCTGCGTGAGTGGCAGACCCGGTACGGCAACCAGCGCAACTCCTACGGCAGGAACTTCCCAAAGAAGGACATGCGGTGACCGGCTCTGAGTTAGCGGCTAGCTGGGCAGCAACGCTCGCCGACGGGGGTGAGCAGGCCGCAGAGCGATTTCGGGGGCGGGTGCGGCGGCATTCGCCGGGGTTGTTCCGAGGCGGGTCAATCGATCACGAACTGGTCTTCACCACACTCGGCCGGTTGACCAGCGGAGTGGACGACCCGGCCGGCCAGGCAGCAGCACTGCGCCGTACTCGGTCGATGGATCCGGCGTCACCTCCTGCTGCCCGGGGATCTCTGGAGCCTCGGCGAAGAGCTGATGACCGTGCTGGCCGAAGCGAACCGGCCCGCCTGGCCCGACGAGTTGACCGCGGCGTGGGATACGGCGTACCGGAAATGTGCTTCACTCTGCTGCGCGCCGCAGGGCGGGCCGGGGACGGTCGCGGCGTGGTGGGCGGCGGAGCTGGTCGGGCACGAGCGGCCCGCCGAGGGCATCGCGATGCTGAGCGTATGCCCCGATCGGCCGTTGTTGTTCCGTCCCGGTCAGGCAGTGCCGGTGAGTCTGCCCGAACGGCCTGGAGTGTGGCGGTGGTACAGCCCGGCGAACGCACCCCGCCCGGACGGCACTATCGACCTGCATATCCGGGCGGTCGACGGCGGGATCCTCTCCCGACATCTGGTCGAGCGGGGACGTTGGTCAGCGGCTCTGGCTCGGCCCGGCCACCGGCCGTAGTCTGGTCCCCGGGGCGGACCGGCCGGCGGGACCTGCTGCTCATCGCCGGTGGCACCGGCCTGGCGCCTCTGCGGGCGATCGTGGAGCAGGTGATCGAGGCCGGGAACGACGGCCGGCAGGTGACCCTCGTCGTCGGTGCCCGCACGATCGAGGAGCTATACGACGCGGTCACCCTGGACAAGTGGCAGCGGCGTACGAGTGGCTGACCGTGCTGCCCGCGCTCTCCGCAGATCCGTCACTGGCGCACCCGGTCGAACGCGGCACCGCGATCCGGGTCGCGCTACGCCACAACTGGCCCGAGCACGACATCTACGTCTGCGGGCCGCCCGCGATGATCCACGACGCGCTCCCCCGCCTGGTCGTCGCCGGCATCCCGCTCGCCCGCATCCACCTACCCGAGATGTACGACGAGTCAATAGTGGAGAAGCAGCACGGTGGGCACCTACCGCAGCCGTAACGCCAGGGTCGAACGGCAAATCACCATGCTGTGCGACGAAGCACCCGCCCTCAAACACGCCAGTCCGCCTCTGCCCTACAGCAGATCCAGGTAGGACCAACAGCATTATGCAAGCGTTTTTTCCTGGGCGGCTCCCGGAATATGCTCTCGGATCCAAACTCCTGAAGCAGGCACCGTGACAACCCACGATGGCGGGAGCGTAGCTGACACAGGGCGCCTGCAGATTGCGTCGCTGGCGAAGCGGCGGTCGTCTTGTGACCACAGATGACCGTTATCCCATGTAGACACGCTAATCACAAATGGATAACACTTGATCAAGCAAAGCAGGTCAAACCGGGCAACCAAACATCGCAGTGATCGATGGGGATGACAGGCTGGTGAAATCGACTAACACGAAGTAGGTGTATCGCAACAGGCATCAGCGCCATGTCCGCGACGACCGGAAGGTAGCCCGTGGCACTTCACCACATCCCTCATCCAATTCGGACCCGCATGGCGCGGGTTGCCGGTGCCGCCCTGTTGGCGGCCACGACGGCACTCCTGCCGGCGACCCCAGGCTTCGCGGCAGACTCCTCCGCCCCGCTGGCCGGCACGGTGCCAGCAGCAAGCGGATCCCACGGAATCACCGGGACCAAACAGGATAATCAGCGGCCGGACACTCCGACCAGCCTGACCACGGCTCCGGCTACCGAGTGCTCAGCCAAACCGCCCACGATCATTGGCGACCAGGCGGTCTACCTCTACGCGCCCGTGTCCGACCCGGATGGCGGCGTACTCGGGGTCAACTTCGTCCTCTGGCGGAGCGCTGACGCAGCCGAAAACCCGCTCGTAACGTCGGACCCGCACCTGCTCACCTACAGCTCAGGGACGACAGCGGTGCTGGTCGTGCCCGTCGCCATCCTCAGGGCGGCCGCCGGGGACAGCGTCACCAAGTTCTCCTGGAAGGTACGGGTGACCGACTTCCAAAAGTCCAGTAAGTGGTCGAGCACCTGCCGGTTCAAGTTCGACCCAACTCGCCCGAATGCCCCCGTTTTTACGGCACCGGTCGGCACAACGATCGGCACCCCGGCCACCGTCTCGATCTCCCCGCCGGCCAGCGGGCCTACCCCGGCCAGCTACCATTATCAGGTAAACGGCGGGCCATCGGTCAAGGTGCCGGCCATCCGCGGCAAGGCGACGATGACCATCACGCCGAGGAGCTTCACAAACATCCTCACCGTGACCAGCCTTTCCGTCGGTGGTAACTTCGGCGAGAGCGCCAGCCTCCACTTCTTTTCGGATTTCCCACCGCCAGCCGCTGACGCAGACCTGACCGGGGACGGCGTAGCGGATCTGGTCGCCGTCGGCGGCACGCATGGTCTCCCCTCAGGTCTCTGGCTCATGCCCGGCGGCACTTCGGGTACGCAAGCCGAGGCCACCAATATCGGCGTCAACGGCAACGGCTTCGGTTCCGAGGGTTCCAGCAGCTTCGACGGCGCTCAGGTGATCACCGGGAAGTTCACCGGGTCCAGCTTCGAGGACTACCTCATCTACCTACCGACCGGCGACCGTGCCGGCATGGCCAGCATCGTGGGGGGCAACGGCGACGGTTCGGTCCTTCAGCCACTGCAGAATCAGTTCCGAATCTACGCCGAACAGTTACTCGACGAGTTCGACAACTCGCCCCTCCAACTTGCCAATGCTGGTGACAGCGGCAAGCGGGGCCTCAGCCATCCCGACCTCATCGGCACCAGTGGCGACCCGGTCAACGGCTACCACCTGACCTACTATCCCAATTTGGGTTCAACAATCGGTTACATCATGGTGATTCAAACGAACGCGGCGACCCCCACTGGTGGCAGCGACTGGGAGAACTGGACGATCAGCACCGCGCAACTGTCGGGCGGCACCTCGATGTTCCTGTGGAACCGCCACACCGGCGCGCTGCACCTCTGGGCCGATCTCGCCATGGACCTGGAGACCGGCGAACTCTCCTACACGCCGTACGAGTTGGCCACCAACTGGAATCCGGGCGCCACGCTGCAACTGCGGGCGGCGGACATCAACGCCGACGGCACAGCCGATCTCTGGACCGTTGGCGCTGGCCGGACGGCTACCGCGTGGCTGGTCAGCAACCTAACCGGCGGCACCGGGACGATCACCGCCCAGCCGGCGCAAACCCTGCTCGTCCCGTCGCTATGAACGACGCCGGGCGGCACCCGGGCATCGCGACGGCCAACCCCGACTGACCACTGACGAACCGGGGCGGTGACCGCAGAGGGTCGCCGCCCGGGCCGATCTCCTGCCCATTCGGGGATGGTCCGCCCCGGCCGTGCTGCCAACCCGACTGGTGAGGGCGGGGCCCGAGTCGCCGTTACGCCAGGTCGGCGCCTTGGAGCAGGTGCCAGAGGCCGGCGCCGTCCGGGGCACAGAGCCATTTCTCGCCGAGCAGCACACCGGCCCGCTCCCCCTCCGCCGGTGCCGGAAAAGCTCCGGCCAGTACGGCCTGGGTCGGGCTGAGCCGGCGGATCGCCACCCCGGCCACGTTCTCCGGATGCTCGGCGGCGAACTCGGCGTAGATCTCCTGGTCGTGCTGCCCGTCGTCGCCGATCAGCAGCCACTGGATCTCCGGGAACTCCCGGGCCAGCCGAGCCAGGGTGGCCCGCTTGTGCTCCCGACCGCTGCGGAACCACCGATCAGCGGTCGGGCCCCAGTCGGTGAGCAGCAACGGGCCGGCCGGATAGAGATGCCGGGACAGGAACCGGGACAGCGTCGGCGCCACGTTCCACGCCCCGGTGGAGAGGTAGAGCACCGGCGCGCCCGGATGGGCGTTGACCAGCCGTTCGTAGAGCACCGCCATGCCCGGCACCGCCATCCGGGCGTGCTCGTCGAGGACGAAGGTGTTCCACGCGGCGAGCAGCGGCCGGGGCAGGGCGGTGACCATCACCGTGTCGTCGATGTCCGACAGGATGCCGAATCGGATGCCCGGCTCGACGATCCGGACCTTGGCCTCGACCGACTCGCCGCCCGGGGAACTCAACCGCACGGTGTCCCACCCCGGCGTCAGGTCCGCTTCGATCCGTACGTCGACGAAGCCGCTGCGGTCGGTGTGCGCCTCGTGTCGGCGCCCACCCGCCTCGATCAGAACCGGCGTGTCCTTGACCGGCAGGGTGGCGAAGCTGCGCCAACCGCGTACCTTTTCCGGCCGGCGCCGGGGTCGCGTGCCGAGCCGGGTCAGCAGCACCCGGGCCAGCACCCGGGCCCAGCCCGGGGCGCCATAGCCGGCGTACGGGATGATCGTCACATCCCACCCGCGCTGCCGCAACCGGCCCGCGACGAACTGGTGAACCGCGTCCTCCAACCGCGCCGCTCGATGCAGGCGGCGCGCGGGCACCGGGCCGGCAGGTATCAGGGCCACGTTGTCACCCTGCCATAGATCATCGGAGCGGGCCACGGAACGTGATCCGCTGCCGGGGCGGCCGCAGTCGGTGCCCGGATCGGACCGTGCCGAATCCGACACCGGACCGTCGGCACTGTGGAAGGCTTTCGAACAGGACAACGACAGGGCTGGCGACAGTGAGCGAACTGACGGTGCCGCGCGGGCGACGGTCGATCCGGTCGTTCGACCGGCCGGCGCTGGTGGCGCTCGGGCTCGGCCTGGTCGGTTTGGGCTACCGGTTGGCCCTGGTGCTGCTCACCGTGCCCGGCTCGAACAGCGACGAGGCCACCTTCGGGTTGGCCGCGATGCACATCGCCGAGCGTCGGGGACTGCCGATCTTCCTCTACGGGCAGCATTACATGGGCACCGTGGAGTCGTACCTCGCCGCCCCGCTCTTCGCCCTCTTCGGGGCGAACTGGGTGCTGCTGCGGCTTCCGCTGCTCCTGCTCTACGCGGCCTTCGTCTACCTGGTGTACCGGCTCACCCGGCGGCTCTACAGTCCGTGGCTGGCCACCTTCACCGTGGGGCTGCTGGCGCTCGGCTCGGAGCGGGTGGTCCGGGACCAGATCACCGCCGTCGGCGGACGTCCGGAGATCAAGCCAGCGGTGGTGCTGCTACTACTGATCGCGCTCGCTCTCGGCGCAGCGGCGGATCCGATACCGCTGGCTGGGTTTCGCCGGGTTCGGGCTGCTGGCCGGGCTCTGTCTCTGGGACGACTGGCTGGTGCTGCCGTACCTGGTGGTCGCCGTGACCGTGCTGCTGGTCTGCCTGCTGGCGGGACCTGTTCGGGCCGGCCACGCCGCTGCTGCTGGGCGGTTTCCTGCTCGGGCTCTCCCCGCTGATCGTGGACAACCTGACCGCCCCACCGGGGCAGGACTCGATCTCCGTACTGATGCAGGTCAGCAGCGGCGAGGGGACGGTGACCTCGCTGGCCGACCGGCTGCACGGCGCGGTGCTGGTCGGGGTTCCGCTCGCCACCGGCCTCTGTCGCACCGGATGGCTGCGCGCCCTGGCAGATGTCCTGGGGAGTGCTGTATCTGGCGCTGCTGCTGGTCGCCGTCGTACTCGCCGTGGTCGGGCTGCGTCGGGCCGACGGCGCGGTGCCCGGCGGGTCCGTCGAGGTTCAGCAGCGGATGCGGTACGTCGTCCAGCTCGCCCTGCCGGTCGCCGCCGCACTGGCCCTGCTCGCCTACGTCCGCAATCCGCTGGCCGCCACCGCCCCGCTGGCCAGCGCCCGGTACCTTTCCATCCTGCAGATCTCGCTGCCCGCCGTACTCTGGCCGCTCTGGCTGGCCGCGCGCGCGGCCCGGCGCGGACCCACCACGGCGCATCCCTGGCACGGAGTTTCGGCGGCACTGATCCGGCGCGGGTCCGGGCTGCTCGCCGGGGCGATCCTGGCCGTGGTGAGCGCGACCATGCTGGCCACCACCGGGCTGCTGATCTCGCACATTCCGACGATCCGCGCCGAGGAACGCCAGCCCCGGGAACTGGCCGACGCGCTGCGCCAGGCGGGAATCCGGCGGGTGTACGGCGAATACTGGACCTGCAACCGGCTGATCTTCACCACCCGGGAACGGATCATCTGTGCGGTTCTCGGGCCGAATCTGCGGCCGGGGCAGAACCGCTACCCGCCGTACCAGGTCAAGGTGCACGCCGCCAACCGGCCGGCGTTCGTCTTCGCCACCGACGGCCCGGCGGACGTGGCGTTCCGGTCCTACCTGCGCGAGCATGACATCGCCGCGACAGTTGCCGAGATCGGCGCCTACCGGCTCTACCAGCCCACGGTCGCTGTCCGGCCGTGGCGGTAAGGTCTGTCGCGATAACCACCCCTCCGACGTAACGTCTTCCGAGGCGATCGGGGAGCACGCTGCTCCCGTCGTCCGTCGGATCACTCCTGCGTTGAACGTGGCGCTGGCGCGCCCCTGATCCTGCGAGTTGAGCGATGAACGAAACAGTTCCCCCGCCCGCCACGGTCTTCGTCCACTCCACGGCCGACGTCGAGGACGGTGCCCGAGTCGGTGACGGCACTAAGGTCTGGCATTTGGCGCACATCCGGTCCAGCGCTCAGGTCGGGTCCGAATGCGTCATCGGGCGGAATGTCTATGTCGACGCCAACGTGGTGATTGGTGACCTGGTCAAAATTCAGAACAATGTCTCGGTCTACCAGGGTGTCACGATCGAGGACGAGGTCTTCGTCGGCCCGTGCGTGGTCTTCACCAATGACCTCCGGCCCCGGGCGCAGAACCCGGACTGGCAGATCACGCCGACCCTGATCCGCAAGGGGGCGTCGCTCGGCGCGAACGCCACGATCGTCTGCGGCATCGAGATCGGGGAGTACGCGATGATCGCCGCCGGTTCGGTGGTGACCCGGGACGTTGCTCCATACCAGTTGGTGGCGGGCAACCCGGCCCGGCCGAAGGGCTGGGTCGACGCCAGCGGAGCGGTGATCTCACGGGATCCGCAGACGCCACCGACGGTCGGCTAGCGTCACAAAACGAAACCGGGCCCTGGCCGATCCGCTTCGGCTGGGGCCCGGCCCGGTTGTCGCTTTCCTCGTCAGCCGCCAATAACCACCCGGCGTACGTCCGGCCAGTGGGCCGGATCGGTCACCCGGCGGCCGTCCACCATCACCCGTACCGTGGGCAGGTCGACGGCGCCCAGGGTGCGGTATTCAGCGTGGTCGGCCTGGACCACCACGGCGGTCACCGGCTCACCGGCGTGCGGCGGAAGACCCAGTGCGGTCAGTTCGTCGGCGGTGTACATCGGGTCTGAGACGTAGGCCGGGCACCCCGGGCGCGCAGCGCCGCCACGGTCGGGAAAACCCCGGAGAACGCGGTCTCCTTGACCCCGCCCCGGTAGGCCGCGCCGAGCACCAGCACCTCGAGCCCCGGTCAGGTCACCGACGGCCGCCGGCGAGCAGGTCGACGGCGTAGCTCGGGCATCGCCGCGTTGGCCTCCCGGGCCGACCGGACGACGGTGGCCGCCGGGTCATTCCACAGGTACATCCGGGGATAGATCGGAATGCAGTGTCCGCCGACGGCGATCCCCGGGGGGTGGATGTGGCTGTACGGCTGGGTGTTGCACGCCTCGATCACCTTGGTCACGTCCACTCCGACGGTGTCGGCGAACCGGGCGAACTGGTTCGCCAGGCCGATGTTGACGTCCCGGTAGGTGGTCTCGGCCAGCTTGGCCAGCTCGGACGCCTCGGCCGAGCCGAGGTCCCAGACGCCGTTGGGCCGGGGAAGGTCGGGCCGGTCGTCGAAGTCCAGCACCGCCTCGTAGAACTCGACGCCCCGCTTGGCCGACGCCTCGTCCACCCCGCCGACCAGCTTCGGATAGCGCCGCAGGTCGGCGAAGACCCGACCGGTCAGCACCCGCTCCGGGCTGAAAACCAGGGTGAAGTCACGGCCGACGGTCAGGCCGGAGCCCTGCTCCAGCATCGGCGCCCACCGGTTACGGGTGGTGCCCACCGGCAGCGTGGTTTCGTAGCTGACCAGCGTGCCCGGGCGAAGCCCGCGGCGATGGACCGGGTCGCGTTGTCCATCCAGCCGAAGTCCGGCACCCCGTCAGCATCGACGAAGAGTGGCACGACGACCACCACCGCGTCTGATTCGGCCACCGCGGCGGCGGTGTCGGTGGTGGCGGAAAGCAATCCGGCCGTCACCGCGGTCTTGAGCTTGACATCCAGGTCGGCTTCGCCGGGGAAGGGCACGGCGCCGTCGTTGACCAGCCCGACCACCCGTTCGGACACGTCTGCACCGATGACCGTGTGGCCCTTGCTGGCGAACTGCACGGCGAGCGGCAGACCGATCTTGCCAAGTGCGACGACGCAGATTTTCATGCCTACTACTTTCCTCCCTGGGGTCGCCTACGCCGCAGCCGGGCCATCACCCGACGGGGTGTGACAGGTGCGATGGCGATCACGAGTTGGCCTCGGTGACTGATGGTTGGGGTGATCAGATAGAACCGGATTCCCCGCCGGAAGATCAAACGCGGTGCGGTGGGTCGGGTCGGCGCGCGTAACGGCGCCGAGCCGGAACCGCCGAATGCGGTCAGCTTCGATCGTATCGGGTGTAGTTCTCCCCCGGGCGCGGTGTCGGCGACCATCCGGTCGACTCGGAACTGCACCCGCACGGTTGTCCCGGCGTCGTCCTGGTTGATCCCCATCGTGGTGCCGGCCATCTCCCCGGCACTCAGCCCGGTCAGGCCGAACTCAGCGCGGTCAGATCGCGTCGTGGGGTCCGGGCAGTGATCGTGAGCACCCGGCCGCCGTCGGCGGCGGACCCCCACCATACCGAGGCGGCGTCCATCCGGGCCAGCCAGTCCGCGGCGGTTTCGGTGACCTCGAACCAGTTGTCCGGCACGTCCAGCCGGGCGTCCCGGAAGCCGGGATAGCCGGCATACCAGCGTTCGCCATCCACAATCGTCGGCGGCACGCCCTGCTCGGCGTCCTGTCGATGACCGCCAGCAGATCCTCCACGGTGCCGCGCTGGGCGGTGCAAAGCCGCAGTCGCGCCTCGATCTCAGAAACCGCACCCGGATCTCGTCGGTGAGGTACCGCTCGGTCAGAGTCCGGACCCCGGCCAGCACCCGTTCCTGCACAGTCCGGTCGAGCCGAAGGAAGTGGTCCTCGAGTAGCTGGCGACCTCCCAGGTGAAATGTCGCAGGAGCACCGCGTCCCGCTGCTTACCCGGCTCGATCAGGTCGGCCACAAACACCATGATCGATTCAACGCAACGGAGCCGTTCCTCGTGCCGGGAGCGGTAGGTGATGTTGTGGGCGTTGAGTCGACGTACCGCGTAATAGAACTCATAGTCGGCGAGGACCGAGATCCGCTTCGCCCGGAAACAGGCCTCCAGCGTGAACGGCTGATCACTGCCGACCGGCATGTCCTCGGGGTAGCGCAGCCCATGCCGCTCGATCAACTCTCGCCGGAACAGCTTGGTGTTCGACAGCGACCAGGGCAGCGCGGAGTCGAAGAGTCCGATCTCGACCTCGTTACGGGCGAAGACCGCCTGGTGGATGTAGCGGCTGTTGACCCGATTGTCCTGCCGAGCACCACATCGGAGCCATGCTTGTCAGCCGCCGACACCAACCGTTCCAGCGCCTCACGACCCAGATAGTCATCAGCACCGATGAAGAATACGTTACCGACCGGTGGCCTGATCCAGACCCCGGTTG